>NC_005027.1:5768525-6457050 GCF_000196115.1 Rhodopirellula baltica SH 1 | reverse complement strand
CACCCGCCCCAACGGCATCGTACTGTCCAACGACGGTGGCACGCTTCTGGTTTCAGACCATGGTGGCCCATCGACATGGACATTCCGTGTCAACAAGAACGGTGTACTCGACGCAAAGATGCCGACCATGCCGATGCGATTGCCGATCGATCCCAAGGGCGAATTCAATTTCAATGAACCACCCCCATACATTCAAGCATCCAAGGGAGATGGCTCTGCGGTCGACAAGATTGGTCGCTTCTATGTCACCAGCGAACTGGGCGTGCAGATCTTTGACCCAACAGGTCGCCCGTGCGGAGTGCTTCCCAAACCGAACGTGGATCAACCTTTGACAAGCTGCGTGCTAGCTGGTCCAGAGCACTCTCATTTGTATGTCACCAACGGATCGACCATCTATCGACGGGAACTGACAGTCGAGAAGTGATCTTTATTTGATCGCATTCCTTCAAGGCATCCATGCAGGATTCCTTGAAGGAATATTGTTGGCGAGTTGTTCGTCCGTTCAGGCGGACAAATTCTTGGGAAGCAGTGCTCGCAAAAACTGAGGCATCATGCCCATGTAGCAAGCACACTTCGGACAGACCGTGGACTGATCGCTCACCAAATATTCGCACCGCGGGCATGGCCGGTGTGATTCCGGGTTTGCTTGCGGGGCGTCCGTTTTGGTCTCGGCAGCGGGAGCCACCGCTGGTTCCCCCAAAATTCTCATCACACCGGTATCCGACAGCGTATCGCGTACGGGGGGTTCTTCAGGAACCGTGAAAGCTTCTTCCCACGGAATGGTGACCGCTACGCCGCATCGAGGGCAGGGCAGAGTTTTGCCGGCCAGCGCCCCGGCGGCTCGCAAGTGGTGCCCATTGCTGCAAGTGATTGATTTTCGATTCATTTTTTCCTCCTGTTGGTGAAACCGTGTGAGTCTCCACTCACGGCAAGGCTTCAATGCCGATACGGGTGTGAGGTTCCGCCAAATTGAGTCGAAAAGTGGTTTCACGTCGGTTTCATCGCCGCGTGCCTTTTCCGCCGGAACCTTTGGCCAGGACTGGGGTTTCAGTCGGTGAACGTTCATGTCCGAGAAGGAAAAGATGTAATGCAAGATCGACTGCTATTGGTCGAAGACGACACCCATTTGGCAGCGATGGTGAGTGACTTTCTTCATGAAAATGGATTTCATGTAGAAATCGAAAACGATGGCAAACTCGCCGCCCAAAGAATTGTTCACGACCGATTTGATGCGATTGTTTTGGACATTGGACTGCCCAGCATGAACGGGATCGATGTGTGTCGATCGGTGCGCAATCAGTTCTCGGGCCCAATCATCGTCCTGACCGCACGCGGCGAAGAGATTGATGAGGTTGTCGCTCTAGAAGTTGGTGCGGATGACTTCATGAGCAAACCGGTTCGGCCGCGGGCGTTGCTGGCTCGGTTAAAAAACCATCTCAGAAAGTCTGACGCCCAACTGACCGACGAAGATCGAATCATCGTTGGCGATTTGGTTGTGACGCCCGCCCGACGTCAGGTCACCATTGCAGGCGACCCGGTCGACATGACCACCGCGGAGTTTGACTTGATCGAATACTTGGCACTTCGTGCGGGATCGGTGGTTGCTCGCAAAGACATCTATGTCGATTTACTGGGCCTTCCCTACGACGGACTAGACCGATCGATCGACCTGCGCGTCTCGCGAGTTCGACGCAAACTCGGTGATGACCCCAATCAACCCACGCGAATCAAATCGGTCCGCGGGGTTGGGTACCTGATGGCAAAGTAGAGTGCTTTGACAAGCCATTCAGGCTTCGCCTAGAACGACCAAGCGACATTATTTTTCGCCGGCTCGTCACTTCGCCGCCGCGTGTTGCTCCATTCGCTTGGCCAATTCTTTCGCCTGCTCACCCAGAAGCATCGTGAAGTGGTCTCCGTCGGTTTGCTCAACAATCACTTCGCTATCCAGATGTGATGCCCAATCCAGGTGATCGGTCCAACGTTCCCCTGAAGAACCTTCCAGGGCGGTCGTCTTCACCGGCAAGATCAACTGCACACTTGGACTGGTCGGGTCGATTTCATACGACTTAATGAACAGCACGTGTTGCCGACTGGTATCGATCAACTTGCGAACCATATCGGGCGATGCAGATTGGCTGAGAACCCCTGCGCGTTGGGCTTCTTCCAGAACACGTTGCCAAATCTGATCCGTCCCACGAGCGTCTTCCAACTCTTCCGCTGACAAATACATGTCCGTCCCGGAGAAAGCATTGGAAAACTGAACCAGATCGGCGACGAACTGCACATCGTCATTCGGATCCACGTTGCGGTAGATCGATGGAAGAGGCGTATCCAACAACGTCACCGCAACATTGCTGCGGCCTTCGTTTTCTAAACGGCGAGCGAGTTCCAGGGCAAAGACACCTCCCGCGGACCAACCAATCAAACGCAATTCGTCATCGCCAAACTGTGCTTGCACGAGTTCAACATACTCTTCCATCATGGCATCCAGCGATGTCGGTGGTTCGCTGACGCCATCGGAACCGCCACCGACCAAAGCGTACACCGGTTGATCGTCGTCAACCTGTTGTGAAAACTCTGAATAGCAAGCGGTCGATCCTCCCAGTGGATGGATACACAACCAAGGTGAACGAGCACCATCAGCTTTCAAAGGCACGATCAACGCGGTTCGGTCGCCACCAGGTTCCTCTGACTTCTCCGACGCCTTCTTCATCTCGCCGTCTTCATCGGCAAACTGAGAAACCACATGGCCGACCAAACTGTTGATCGATGGCGACTCGACAAGTGCTGACATCGGAATGGTGATCGCCAAGCGTTGCTCGAGATTATTCTTCAGTTCCATCGCGATCAGCGAGTCCATTCCCAATTCACTGAGTTTTTGCTTCACGTCGATCTGCTCCGCTTCCCAACCCATCAGTCGAGCCAGTTCGGAAGCGAAGTACCGGCGCAAACGTTCGGTGCGTTCACTTTCGGGAACTTCCGACAATTGGGCACGGAATTCGTGATCGACTTGATCGACGCTTGCCTTGCCATCGACTTGTGAGCGATCCGCAAACTCGGCGAAGAAGGGTCGACTGCGTCGCATGCTTTTGGTCATCGCTGGCCAATCCACATCCATCACGGCGACGTATTGATCGCCGGCATCGATAAGTTGCTGCATCGTCTGAAGACAAGCAATGGCGGGAAGCAACCGCATACCTCGTGATTCAAGTTGCGACGACCGATCTTCGGTGGCCGCCATCCCCGACTCCGCCCAGGGGCCCCAAGCGATGCTGGTTGCCGGCAAACCTTTTTCACGGCGATATTCAGACAAGGCATCCAAAAAGCCATTGGCCGCCGCGTAGTTGGCTTGTCCAGGCGATCCCAAACAAGCGGCGATTGACGAGAACAGCACGAACGTTTCGATTGGTAGATCCTTCGTTGCAACGTGCAAGTTCCAACCACCTTGAATCTTGGACCCCATCGGAACACGTAGTTGTTCTTCGGTCATATCCATCAACAATCCATCCTGCAGAACGCCAGCTGCGTGATAGACGTGCCGGATTGGTGGCAGACTGCCTGGAAGCTGTTTGAGCGCCGAACGCAACGAATCAAGTTCGCCCACGTCACCTTGCAACACAGTCACTTGGACCGAATCAGCGTCCTGTTTCAACGCGTCGATTTTCGCGGCGACGTCACCAACCGGTTGTCGACGAGAAAGCAAGGCGATGCTGGTTGCGCCGTCCTTGATCAAATGCTTCGCAAGTTTCAAACCAATCGCACCGGTGCCTCCGGTAATCAACACGGTCGATTCGGATGCCTCTTCTTGCGGCACCGCATCAGTCGTCGCAATCGTCGACATTCTTGTGATGACTTTGCCAATGTTCTTTCGCTGCGCCATGTAGCGGAACGTTTCGACCATTTCAGTTTGATCAAATTCCGTGCAAGCGATTGGTTGCAAGTCGCCAGCCTCAAATCGCTCAGCAAGCTCCGCCCATAGCTTCTCAATCTTCGCGGGACGCTGTCGCAACACTCGATCCAAATCGATCGCGTGGTAGGACAGGTTGTCTTGGAATGGCAACAAGCCAACCTTGCGATCTTGGTAGATATCAGTCTTGCCAATTTCCAGAAAGCGACCGTACGCATTGAGCACACCGAGGCTTTTCGGGATGGCCTCGCCAGGAAGCGAATTCAAAACCACGTCGACGCCTTCACCGGAGAATGCGCGACGAATGTCATCGGCGAACTCGGTGGTCCGAGAGTTGAAGACATGCTTCACGCCACATTCACGCAGAAATTCGCGTTTCTCGTCGCTGCCAGCAGTCGCAATGATTTCGGCACCGAGATATTGAGCAATTTGAGTTGCCGCCAATCCGACGCCACCCGCACCCGCATGAATCAGTACACGTTCGCCGGGCTGGACATCAGCCAAATGCACCAATCCATACCAAGCGGTCAGGAAAGCGATGGGAATTGTCGCGGCCTCGACGTCATCCATTCCGGCCGGGCGTTTGACCAAGGTGTATTCGGGCGTTTTCGCGTGCGAACCAAAGCTGAACGGAGCGACCCCCATCACTTGATCACCAACTTGAAATCGTTTCGCGTCTTTGCCAACCGCGGTCACGACACCGGAACATTCAATTCCCAGTGGCACCACTTTGTCGGTGATCCCTGGATACAGCCCCATGACTTTCAAAACGTCGCTGAAGTTCAATCCCGCCGCATTCACCCGCAGTTCCACCTCGCTTCCCTGAGGCGTCTCGCGCTCCATCGGTTCGAAGTACAACGAATCGAAACTGCCGGTTTGCCGAAAGCGCAGCCGGTGTGGTTGCGATGGAATCGTGACTGACGTGTCGTTGCCCGACTCGGCTGGGGCACGTCGCTTCACCAACCGTCCCAAGTGACGCGTGCCATCTCGGTAGGCAACGTGATCTTCGTCGTCCGCAGCAATCACCTCCGCCGCAATAACCAGTCCATTGGATTGATCGGAAGCGGACGGATCCGTCTCTAACAAAGAGGGTTTGAGATCGGCCAACTCCATCATCGCGACGCGAATCATTCCCCACAAAGGTGCGTGAACCAAGTCGATAGACGACTCGGATTCCGAGACCGGTTGCGTCCCCGTTGTGACATGCCACCAACCGCGAAAATGTTTGCTCACCGGAACGTGTGTGATTGCCGATCGGATCTGTTTGAGGGCCGACTGACAAACCGCCACCGCATCATCGGCTGGATTGCTCGACTTTCCGCTCGGGTCCCAAAGCGTGATGAGTGCCGCAAGTGGTAGGGTCGATTCGGATTTCTCGGCGAGGGTTTTCAGATCTTCGTCCAAGTCTCCTTCGACGACTTCGGCCCCAAAACCAATCAGTTGCTTGGCCAAAGAATCCCGACGTGATCCCGGATCCCCCAACAACCAAACTTGCTTTCCCTCCAAGTCACTTGCAGCGGGCAACGACTCGGTGGCTTGCCAATCGATTTGGTAGAGCGAATCGTCAAGCGATTCCGACTTTCCACCACCAACGCGTCCGACCCGGGTGACGCGAACACCGGTCCATTCTGCAACGACTTCATCACGCTCGTTGACCAACCAAACGTCGCCTTCGACGAACTCGGGGTCCAAGACATCGCCCGACGATGAACGTCGACCATAGGTGCGAAGCGTCCCTTCGGGTCGCTGGTACACAACTGCCCGCGAGACTTTCGTCGGCATGTACGTCGCTTCGCTGAACGTGTCGTGATCAGGTCGCGGCACCAAAGCCGAGAACGTTTGCATCAGCGCATCGCCCAGGACGGGATGCAGAATGTAATCATCCAATTCGGCACAAGTGGCGTCATCGCATTGGACTTGTCCCAACGCTTCGTCAATCGAGTAGTCGATGCGATGCAACATTCGGAAACGGGGCCCGTACTCCAATCGACGATGCGACATCAGGTCATAAAACTCATCGTGATCCTTGCCACCCACGAATCGCTGAGCGACGGTCGCCAAACCCGGTGGAGGCGGCACGACTTCCACATCGACCGAATCGCCTACTTGCTCGGCTGGAACCAGTGACGCGGACATATGCCGTTGCCATGAATCGTTCGCATCGACGCGATCACGAGAATAAACCTCCAGCGAAAGACTCTCATCGACGATCGTCTGGAACGTTTTCCAGCGATCTTCACTGACGAACATGGCTTGTTCGATGTTGGCATCCGTTACCGCATGTTTTCCTGGACCAAAACGGTCTCTCGCTGCTGCGAAGGCGACCTCAACAAAAGCGGCTCCGGGCAAATTGACTGAACCTTGTACCGCGTGATCGGCCAAGAACTCCGGCGACCGGGCTGACAATGCGTTCTCGTACAAACGACTTCGCAGTGCTGATGGTTGAAATCGCCCCAACATTGGGTGCAGCAACTCGCCCGTTCCAGTGCGATTGCGAGATGGATCCTCGACGATTTCATCGGATGGATCCAACCAGTATCGTTGTCGATCAAACGGGTAGGTGGGCAAGACCAAACGCTGCCGCTTCCACGGCTGATCAAACGCTTTCCAATCAATTTTTCCGCCGCGAGCGTGCACGTCGCCCACCGCTTCGAACAACGTTGTTTCGTCGTCCTTGCCTGACCGCAGCGAGGTTGCCCAGGTGGCGGATGATTCCGGCAAACAACGCTTGCCCATACCGCTCAAAATCGGCGATGGTCCCACTTCCAACATGACGTCGATATCCATCTCTGCCAATGCTCGCATACTTGGTTCAAAACGGACCGCGTTGCGGATGTGGTCGCACAGATAGTCTGCGTCCCAAGCCTTCGTCCATTGCTCACCGGTTAGGTTGCTGATCAAAGGGATACGAGGTGATTTGAATTCGCACTGTGCGGCGATTTGCCGGAACTCATCCAACATCGGTTCCATCAATTGCGAATGGAACGCATGCGATACCTGCAAAGCCTTCGAAGCGATGCCAGCTTCATCACAGTGTTTTGCAAACGCATCCAAATCCGATTGCGGACCGGAGACGACAGTGTTCTGCGGCCCATTTTCGGCGGCGATTGATAATGATCCGCTGACGGACGATTCGAATTCGCCAAGTCGATCGGTGATGACTTCCGCCGATTCAAACATCGCTGTCATTCCGCCACCGGCCGGCAACTCGCCCATCAATCGCCCGCGGTGTGCGATCAAGCTCAACGCGTCCTCCAGCGATACGACGCCGGCAACACATGCCGCCGCGAATTCGCCGACGCTGTGGCCGAGAACGACGTTCGGCTTCACCCCCCACGACAACCACAACTGTGCCAGCGAATACTCAATCGCGAAAAGTGCGGGTTGGGTGTATCGCGTTTGGTGAACCAGCTCAATGTCGGAACCTTCACCGTACAAAACATCAAGCAATCGTTTCGGCAGAACCTTTGCCAAGAGTTCGTCACAACGCTTCATCGACTTTCGAAACACCGGTTGCGTTTCGAACAAGCCACGCCCCATCCCCGGAGCCTGTGAACCTTGGCCGGTAAACAAGAACGCGGTTCGAGTCGCCCGACTGGTCACCGTTTGCCCGCTTCGAATGCCGGGACCTTTTTTGCCTTCGCTTAACTGAGTCAGCTGACGGTGAAGTTGCTTCGCGTCTTCGAAAACCACAGCGGTTCGGTGCGTGTGATGAACGCGGCCGACGTTCATCGTGTGTGCCACATCCGCCATATGATCGTTGGTGCGATCGAGATGCTGTATCAATCGCGAAGCGACCTCCGCGATGGCGGCGTCGCTTTTGCCGCTCAGACTCAACACGTGCTGCGTTCGATCCTTCGTGTCGGATTGCTTCGACGCGGAAGGCTCGACCGTTTGCTTCGCCAGGTACTGTTGCATCACGAGGTGAGTGTTGGCCCCACCAAATCCAAACGAGCTGACTCCCGCCACCAACGGCTCATCATCGACCGGCCACGGTGGCGACTGAGCAGGTATGACGATGCGTGACCGCTTCAGCGACATTCGCGGGTTGAGCTTGTTCAGATGAAGCTGACCTGGAATCGTTTGGTGGCGCATCATCAACAACAACTTGATGATGCCGGCCACACCCGAAACGGTTTCCATGTGACCCACGTTGGCTTTCACGCTGGTCACATAGCAAGGCGGATCGACGCCAGGCTTACCGGAGAACACTTGCGTCAACGCATCGACTTCGATCGGATCACCTAGCGGCGTCCCGGTGCCGTGTGCTTCGATGTAGTTGACTCGTGAGGCAGGCAAGCCTGCTTCCCCAAGAGCGGTTCGAATGACCGCTTGCTGCGACACACCGTTGGGTGCGGTGATGCCACTGGTTCGGCCGTCTTGATTGGTCGCGCTGGCCAGGATGGTTCCCCAGATGCGATCACCGTCTCGTTCGGCGTCACTCAACCGTTTCAGCAACAGCATGCCGCAACCTTCACCACGGACGTAGCCGTTGGCATCGGCATCGAATGGCCGGCACTGACCATCCGGCGACAACATCCGCGCTTTTGAAAACGCGATGGTTGTTTCGGGGGTCAAGATTGCATTGACGCCACCGGCCAGTGCAGCATCGCACTCGCCAGCGCGTAGACTCTGCACGGCCAAGTGAATCGCCATCGTCGAAGACGAACACGCGGTATCAATCGCCATGCTGGGACCGCGAAGGTCCATGATGTAAGACAATCGATTGGCCGCGATCGAAAGCGCGTTGCCGGTCCCAACATGCGCGTCGATGTACTGGTAGTAACCATCGTAGGTCGAAGGGACTTTGGAATAATCGGTGCCGCCAATTCCAACGTAAGCACCAACTGGCGTTCCCGCCAAACTGGTCACCGGGATGCCGGCGATCTCAAACGCTTCCCAACTGACTTCCAACAACAGTCGTTGCTGAGGATCCATCCGCGCCGCTTCGCGAGGCGAGATGCCGAAGAACTTCGGATCGAACTGGTCAATGTTGTCGACCATACCCGCGCGACGGACCGACATGCGGCCCGCTTTCTGGCCAGTCGGGTCGTAAAGAGAATCCACATCCCAGCGTTCCGGTGGGATCTCCGCGGTTGCATCGATGCCTTCGGAGATGACCTTCCAATACGCATCCAAATCGGGCGCACCGGGAAAGCGGCATGAGACACCCACAATCGCGATTGGCTCGACGGCGGCTTTGGATTGGCCGGAATCGGCGCGCTGGGTGGCGGGAGCAGACGTCGAAGATGACGAACGGGCCAAGCGTTTTCGCAGTGCCGCTCTCTGTTCTGGAGAGAGCTTCGCGAGACGTTCGGAAAGATCACGTTCGGGTGAATTCACGATGCAGTGTTCAGGTTAGACGTTCAGGCGGAGGGCGAACCGATTCGCGGAGCCGAGGATCCATCACAAGTTTGCTTAAGCGACCAAGAATTACTAGCACGGAGGTGACTTATCAAAGCCTCGATTGTGAGTCGTCGTTTCGGCGATTTGCATCTATACTAACGCCGAAACCGCCTCACCAATTGGCCCGCATCTCGCCGGAGCGGCCCACCAGGTTTCGTGAGACCTCCTCCTTTCCTTTTGCCAACGATTTCTAGATGCCGATTCGCTTGCAATGCTCCTGTGGCAAACAACTCAGCGTCCGCGATGAATTTGCCGGAAAAGCGGTGAAATGCCCGGGCTGCAGCAAGGGAATTCGCGTGCCTGCGGCAGGTGGGGGGGGTAAAACAGCCACAGCGAAAACAGCAAAACCCAAAACGGCCGCCGCTCGTCCCGCTGCGGCTCGACCAGCACCCGCGGCACCACAATCAGACTCTCTGGACGATTTGTTCGCCGAAGAAGGTTTTGACCGCCAAGTTTTCGCGGTTTGCCCGTCCTGCAAATCCGAGATGGCAGCCGGGGCCGTTTTGTGCACCAAATGTGGCTACAACAAAGAAACCGGTACCAGTTTGGAGAGCCACAAGGTTGCTGGCGTCGATATCGACATGGGCACCCTGGCGCTCATGAAAGCGGAACAGGACATGGTCCGCGATGTGGCCTTGCAAGAAAAAATGCACAAAGGTGCAGGCATGCCCCCGTGGATGCTGGCCCTGATTCTCTTCATCCTCGGCAGTGCCGTCACGATCGCGGTTTTGGCCGTGAACGCTTCCCGCCGAGTCGAACAATTGCAGTTCAAACCACTGCAGATGTTCTGCAACCTGGGTGGCGCCGCGTTTGCGATGGTCGCCATCGGTGCGGTGCTGACACTGATTGCTCGCGCATTCAAAGTCAGCCGCAACGAGGGTTTGTTGTCGCTGACAATTCTCTACGTCCCCGTCTTTGTGATCCGGCATTTCCGCGACAATTGGAAAGCGGCAATGACGGCGATCATCTGTGGCGGTTGTGCTGGCGGCTTCTTCGCCGCTGCTTCTCGCATGTGATGAATCAGGAGTCGCCATCCAGTGGCGGCTCGATTTGAACATCGCCTTCGGACGTCCAACGAATTTGATTTGTTCTAACTCGAAGTTGACGGCCAGTGATCCGTCGCTCGCCGCTCGTATCTGAATTCCGAACTGCTGACGGATTCCAAATCGAAGTCAAATTTTCGTTGATCATTTGCCGGATACCGATGTAAGACGTCGTCAGTCGCGGATTGATTTCAATCACGCAGTCGTCTTCCATTCGGTCCCCCAAGACAACATCGATCCCCAGGAAACCACGCAATGGTTCCGGCAGAGCACGCGTGACTTGCTCGGCAAGCGAGACGACTCGCGATTGCAGTTCGGTTTCAATCGGTCCACTGCCGCCGGTGTAGCAGACAGTGCAAACATCGGTTTGAATCGCATTGCCGGAATCATCTTCTCGCAACCGACAGTGCTGCCAAACCGCGGGACAGATGACTAGATCCGAAACTTCTATCGCTCCGCCCAACACCAACACAGATGCGGGCCGCCCCTCGATCCATGCTTGAACGAGATTGTTGCTTGGCATCGTTGAGCAAGCCGACTTCCAATCGTCGAAAACAACAATGGAATCGGAACCGCACCCGTCACGTGGCTTTCGCACCCAACGTTTCGCGTCCAAACCAATGGGACCAATTCCGTTTGATCGGCGTGCTTCACTCGCGGTGAGATTCGATTCCATCGCCCAGGTCTGCGGCGTTGGGATGGCATGTTCCATCAACCATTTCGCGGTGAACCATTTGTCACTGGCCATGCGAAGTGTTGCCAGGTCAGTGGCCAAAACATCGACTCCCGCCTCACGAAAAGTTTGAATCATCCCGCCGAGTTCATCATCGGTTTCGGGTGCAACAACGAGGGCGATGTCACAGGATTTGGCGATGGTCAACCATTGCTCTCGGACGTTTTCGCCGGATCGGAGCGGAATGCAAACAACCGAATCAGGCATTCGATCGACTCGCAAATTCAACCTGGGATCGATCGGCGTGACCACTTGGGCCCATTCGGCGAAATCGGTGACCAGTGCTCGCCACATCGCGAGACCTTCGCGGAGCAGCGAAGAAGAGATTTGATCCTCGTGCGTGGACGCCATCCCACCACCACACAGAAATTCGCCAACAAAGACTCGCATGCGGAGATCGCCGTCAGCGACTTTCCAGATTTGGCAAACGAGCCAGTTTGCCGGTTCGATCGACGCACGCGATTACCGAATCCGCTTCGACGATCAATTGGTCGCCACGATGAATCTGGTAAAGATGTCGCATTCGAACTTTGCGAATTTCGACCACGGTGGTCGTCAACTCCAACCAATCATCGAACTCGGCGGGAGCGAAATACTTCACGTTCATTTCGGCGACAACCAACATTCGGCCATCGTCTTCGATCGCTTTGTAGTTGTGCCCGAGATCGCGCAGCATCTCGACACGACCACGCTCGAAGTAATTCAGGTAGTTGGCATGGTGGACTCGACGTTGCCCATCGGTTTCCTGATAGGCCACGCGAAATCCGTACTTATGCGTGGGTAGCGAATCAGTCACCGCGGCTAAAAGATGCCGAGGTGATCGCGAGCTTCATCGGTCATGCAATCTGGAGTCCATGCTGGCTCCATGACGACCTTCACGTCACAAGTGTCGACCTCTTCGAGTGACTCAGCGGCGTTTTTGGTTCCTGCGACCAACTGAGGACCAGCTGGACACATGGGACTGGTCATCGTCATCTCAACATTGACGTCGTGACGGCCGTCCTCTTTTTCCTCACCGACTTGAACGACATACACCAATCCCAGGTCAACAATGTTGACGTACAACTCGGGATCGATGACCTCTTTGAGGGCTTCGCGGACTTTGTCTTCGGCCAGAGCCATTGGAATGCTCGTTGAATCACGTGGTTGGGAATCGTTTGCCGACGTCGACGTGTAGACGTGGTCAGTCAGAAAGTCGGCCGGAGGCGACTCTCGCGAGATGTTCATCATGGCTGCCAGCCCCGAAATCGTCAAACCGATCGGTCGGCGGATTGGCGATCGGGGGTGGATCAACGCTTCGCCCGTGCTTGGCTGAAGTCACCCTCAATCTCCGCTGATCAGATTGCTCCAATTGCTCCGCCGACACCGGCGCGGATCGCGTGACGTGAACCCATGGTCGCAGCGAATGCAATAATTTCGGCCCGACGCCGTGAACTGCCAACAAATCCTCGACCGATGCAAAAGGGCCATGAGATTCGCGATGCCGGACAACCCGATCGGCCAAATTAGGACCAATTCCTGGCAACAATGACAATTCACGAGCGTCAGACGAGTTCAGTCCGATGCTCAATTTGGCAGACGCTTCCGGCGATCGACCACCGGTTTCGCCCCCCGATCGCAACAAGGTCCTTTGCATCCAAGCGACCGCTGCGATCAAAACCAAGACGCTCATTCCCAACTGCAATCCGGAATGAGTCAGAACGCACGTTGTCCGATCAGCGTGCCCCGCGTCAGCAGCAGTCTGGTTCTGGCCTTCAGTGGCGAGTATCGACATTCCTGATCGAGCGTCCTTTGGTGGAAATCTTCTGCGAGCGTCTCGTCGCTGCGAGCTCATTCTGGAATCGAGGCAGGGCGTGACAACGCGTAAGAGTCGCACCGCTCGAATCAAAGGCAGATCACGACAACCAACACAACTCCGCAGGCGGCCAATCGTCCGACCTGTTGGTTCGATTGTGGGGGCGTTAGATTGAAGCTTTTGCAGCGTAATCGCAGTTCATTTCCTCTCACAGACGGTTCCATTCGGTGGCAGATTCAACAGGCCCGATTTCCCTCACAGTTCATGGTGCAGCCGGTCGCATGGGACGCCGCGTAGTGGCACTCGGTTTGGCGGACCCTAACTTCCAATTGGTTGGTGCCATCGATCACGCCAAGTCGGATCACCTCGGCCAAGATTCAGGTGCCGTGGCCGGCGAAGCTCCCTCGGGCATTGAAATTTCTTCGCATTGGCCGGTGCTCGACGATGCAGCCACCAACCAAGCCGTGATCGATTTCTCGCTTCCCGAAGCCATCGACGGATGCGTCGAACACTGCGTCAAAGTTGGCTCACCGTTGGTCGTTGCGACGACAGGTTTGTCCGACGAACAAAAGCAAAACCTGTCCGAAGCTGCTGCGTCGATTCCAGTCGTCTGGGCACCGAGCATGTCTTTGGCGGTCAATTTGTCGATGAAGATCGCCGAACAGATCACCGCCGCATTGAAGGATGTCGCCGGCGGTTTGGACGTTGAGATTCTGGAGCGACACCACCGATTCAAAGCAGACGCACCGAGCGGCACTGCTCTGAAGTTTGGTGAACTGATTGCTGGACAGTTGGGTGAATCCACCTCGCATGTTCACGGTCGAGAAGGTCACACGGGTGCTCGAACCCGCGAAGAAATTGGCTATCACGCCATTCGCGTGGGCGACAATCCGGGCGAACACACGATCGTGTTTGGCATGCTAGGCGAAAAAATCGAGCTCAACGTCGCCGCCAGTAATCGTGATTGCTATGCGTCCGGTGCGTTGGCTGCGGCCAAATGGCTGATTCACCAGAAAAAGGGCCCAGGCCTGTACAGCATGTTCGATGTGCTGGGCATGTCCGACAATTGAGCCCATCACAGTCCCAGGGCCCGGCCCTCAACAACGCACGCCCCTCAATAACGCGCGGACCCAAGACGCACGGAATCAGTGAACTCCATCCAATCTGCCCCGCACGAACTGCGAATCGGCGAAGGTCCTGAACTGCACCTGGGAATCTCCACGTGCCCCAACGACACCTTTGCCTTTTCGCGATTGTTGGATGCGGCGGTGGCCCCCGGTGAGTCGTCGTTTGATACTGGCGGGTTCACATGGCGAATCGAGTTGCTGGACATCGATGAGCTGAACCAAAGACTACTGGCCGGCGAATTTGACTTGGCAAAGACCAGTTTTCACGCGGCTTTGCTGATGGCTGATGAGACTCAGGTTCTACCGGTGGGATCGGCACTTGGATTCGGTGTTGGCCCATTGCTTCTGTCTGCCGAAAACGACGCCAAGCCACAAACCAGGAATCAAATCACGCTGTGCCCCGGTGAACACACGACCGCTCATTTGTTGTTTCGGTTGTTTTATCCAGACTCCACTTCGGTGCGTCAGGTCGTTTTTTCGGAGATCATGCCGGCGCTTCAGCGGTCCGAGGCGGATTTCGGCGTTTGTATCCACGAGGGACGTTTTACTTACGCGGAATCGGGCCTGCACTTGGCTGCTGACCTGGGAAATCTCTGGGAAAACGCGACCCAACGTCCTTTGCCACTGGGCGGATTGGTGATGCGAGACCGCCATGCCCCCGCCACGATGGGGGCGGCCTGCGAAGTGATTCGCCGATCGCTGCAATCTGCTCGGCTGGATCCAGACTCCGCGCTGCCCGCGATGCGTCGATACGCCCAGGAAATGGACGATTCGGTGCTGATGCAGCACGTGGACCTGTACGTCAACGACTGGACCGTGGACCTCGGATCGGTGGGTCAAGACGCTTTGACGACACTCTCGGAAATGGCTCAAGAAGTGGGCTTGGGATCAGCGAAGCTCCGTTTTTTCTGCGGCGAAACCAGTCTCTAGCGGTTGAGATTGTTTGCCCGAACCGGGTGAAAGAACTATCCTGGAAGTGAATGGACTGCCTCTTCTCTTCTGTCTTTTCCGCCGCTGCGTCGCATGGATTCCCGGTCGCTCTCATCTTCCGATTCCTCGCATCCGGACCGTTCTGCGGTTTTGCCGGAGGGATCCACGGTGCATCGCCCCAAACCTGCACCGGCAGACCAAGAGGGCTCGCCGCGAGAATCATCCGACCCTTCATTGGTCGAACCGATCGTTGATGCGGATGACGAATCGTTTCAGGACGGCCAGCGGTCATCCGGTGGGTCAAAGCCATCTCGTTCGAATCAGCCCTATCCTATCGATGAGGTGATCGAGGGTGCTGACACGGTGATCCGGGCCGGATCGAGTCGATCGAACATTTCAGCCACTCGATCGCACCGCATGACGGGCGAGCCATTTCGGCTCCGCGACTCTTCCCACGCATCGCATCGACACAACACCCCGGCGTCGATCACACGAGACCTGGGCGGCCAACGTCTGAATCACTTTTTGCTGCTCGATCAAATCGGCGGCGGCGGGATGGGTGCCGTCTTCCGAGCCCGCGATGAACAATTGGGTCGGACCGTGGCGGTGAAGGTCATCCCGTTCGCGGCCGACGACCCCGACTTGCAAAGACGTTTTCGCAACGAAGCCCAAAGTGCGGCAAAGCTGGATCACCCGTTGATCGCACGCGTGTTCGACGTCGGCAACGATGGCCCGTGGCACTACATCGTTTTCGAATACATCGACGGTGCCAATGTTCGCGACATGGTGGCCAATGGTGGACCGCTGTCGCTCGATGACGCGTTGTTCTTTACAACCCAAGTCGCCGAAGCAATCGGACACGCATCGCGTCGGGGCATCGTTCACCGAGACATCAAACCGTCCAATGTCATCGTGACGACCGAAGGTGAAGTCAAGCTCGTCGATATGGGGTTGGCTCGGTCGGACAACTTTGACACCAGCGAAGACATGACGGCCAGCGGCGTTACGCTGGGAACGTTTGATTACATCTCGCCCGAACAAGCCCGCGATCCAAGATTGGCCGACATCCGCAGCGACTTGTATTCGCTGGGATGCACGCTGTTTTACATGCTGACCGGATCGCCACCGTTCCCTGGCGGAACGATGCTGCAGAAGTTGCTCAGCCATGGCAACGCCGCGATTCCGGATATCCGCGAACACCGCGAAGATGTTCCGGCGGAGATGACGGCGATCCTGAACAAGATGCTCGCGAAACTTCCCGAGGAACGCTATCAACGCAGCGAAACGCTGATCGCGGATCTGCGAGAACTGGCCTCGCGAGAGAATTTGCCACGCAGTCGTGGCGTCACCGTTCCGACTGTGGAAGACCACGATCACCGCGAATCGATGCGGCGGTTGCGTCGCCATTTGCCATGGATGATCGCCGCTGGAATTCTGCTTTTCAGCGCACTCGCGGTGGAATTACTTTCGATGCCATCGCGACGGGACTTCAGTCTCGCGATTGACAACTCAGTCTCGCCCGATGCAACTGAATCCGTCGCACCGCGATCGACTGAAAACCTGCAAAACGTCATCGGTTCAAACGATTTGGAGACATCGCGTCCGTTTTCGCAGGGAACATCAATTCCATCATCGACGAGCTCTCCCGCCGCCGGAACCGCTAACGCAATGGATCCGCAAAACGGGACATCGGGCGGCCAGGGTGCATTGCTGCCTCCGGGCCAATTGCCGGAGACATCGGTTGACGATCGGCTGCCCAGCGGAACATCCGCGACCGGAACGACAGTGGAACAATCACGCCCCGGCGGTACCGAACCTTTGACGGCGATCGATCAAATTGCTGAAGGCGGCATGACGGGACGAAACGCGACGCAACAGGATCCATCGATCCCGCCGTCGATTGATCCTGACTCTGTCATTTCAGCCTCAACACCACTCGGCGGCGGAATCACGATCAATGATTCCGCGTCACCCACTGCCGCGAGCGGCAACGGGTCACCTTCCATTGCAATTGATCCACCTCGTATCAGCGGCCTGCCTCTTCCACCTGGAATGACGGGCGAGCCTTATCAAACACTGCCGCTGGCCCCCACCGTTCCCAGCGTTGTCAATCGCGAAGGAGTCTCTGGCAGCAGCCCGATCTACACCGCCACGCCGATGAATGGCGGACCGATGATCGGGCCCGTCAACGCGAATCCGCTGACAGGCGAATCGGTTGGTTCGGCGACCACGTCAGATTCCATCGCAGCCAACATGCTGAACCCGAACTCCACAAGTTCAGTGAGACCGCTCGCCGGCGGCGAATCGACCGACGATTCAACATCTGCCGCAGAATCCGATACCAATTTGCCAGTGGCAACGACGCCGCCCGAACCCATTCGGGTTCAGATCGTTTCGACCGAAGCACTCAGAGTTCCCCAGCTTCGAGAAGAAGCCGCTCGGGCTGGCGTGCAACTTGCCACCACTTTGTCCGATGCATTGCAACTGGCCGACGAACTGGAAATTGATCGCATCGACATTGCGACTCCACAGCTTGTGTCCGCACCGGTGACGATCCCACGCAGTGATTTGATTCTCTCATCCAGCCTGCCTGGTGGGACTGAGATCTTGTTCCGTTCGACCGAGAACGTGGACATGCAACGCAGCGAGATGATGACGATTGGTTCACACCGAATTGAAATGTCAGGGCTGCATTTTTTCTGGACCGTTCCAGCAACGGAGACGGACGGCGGCGCCCTATTCGCGATCAACGACAACCGCCGCGTCCGCCTACGTGATTGCACGGTGACGATCGACAACGCTTCGCGTCGGGATGATGTACAAGCCTTCAGCATCGTTACCGATCCGGAACGACTGCCTTATGACCGAGTTGAAAGCGGCGGTATTTCAGATACCAGCGGAGCGCTGCCGCTGGTTTCCATCGAACTGTCCAACGTGATCGTCCGCGGCCAAATCACGATGTTGCGGATGGACGTCGCCGCCGAGCTTCAGTTGCTCTGGGAAAACGGACTGTTGGCGGTTTCACGCCGAATGATCGAAATGGGCGGCGCGCTTCAACCACCTCATCCTTCTTCCGGATCCGTGCGATTGTCGCTGGAGCAACTGACCGCGATCACGCCCAAAGGACTATTGCAAATGCGAATGGGCGTCAGTGCGCCCTACCCGGTCGAAATCGAGCGACGAGCCGAGGAATGCGTGTTTGTCGTCGACACGGGAATTCCTCACATTGAATTAACGGGAATCCCACGTGTCGACCGAGATGAAATTTGGGTGCGTCTTCGTGGCTCAGGCAACGCCTACGACACAGACACCGCGTTGGACGACCCGATGCTGCTGATTCGTGACGAATTGGGTCAAACCAGGATCACAACGATGAGCGACATCCTGGAAATCCTTGAAAATCCGCCACCTTGGATGAACGAACGCCAACCACGATGGACCGTCCGTTGGACCGAGCAACTGCCCGAATCCACCCCCTCTAGCCGGTGGTCACCGCGAGACTTTAGGCAAGATGGATCAGTTGTGGGTGGATTCCAGGAACGGACTCTACCTAGAATGCCGATGGAACGTACATTTGACTTTCCCCCCACACCGTGACTTTAATGGTGCGTCGACGGCCTCGTCGGCTCCCGCCTAAAACCCACCTGATCTTTACTTGAGGAACCTGCTTGATGAAACGCTTGGCTCTTGTTCTGGGCATCGCTGCCTGCTTTTCCACCCCATCGTTCGCCATCAGCGAATTTGGCAAACAGTGGAAAGCTGACTACATCACTGAAGAAACCGACGCCGATTTCGTGAAAGCGACTCGCAAAGCCGGTTGCAATCTCTGCCACGTTAAAGGTGCACCAGAAAAGAAAGAAGCTCGTAACGAGTACGGACGTGCCTTGCACAAACTGCTCGACAAGAAGGACTTCCCCAAGGAATACTTCAAAGAGCATCCAGAAGAAGCTGCCGCTAAGATCTCGGCCGCCTTCAAGAAGGTTGCTGAAGAGAAGAGCAAAGACGGCAAGACCTTCGGCGAAAAAATCAAAGCGAACGAATTGCCAGCGACCGACGCTGGTCTTTGATCGCCTCGGACCGTCGTCTGGGTTCCACTGAACCCCATGATGCACGTTGAGTTCGACTAAACTGCGAAGCCCGATGAGTGTCTCACTCATCGGGCTTTCTTTTTGAACCTGCCCCGCCATCCCTTCCCCATCCGGACCCCACCCCCATGCGTTCCGCTTCTTGGCGCCATCGTTTGTCGATGTGCTCGATGATTCTTGCCACGTTGTTGCTCTTCCCCAAGTCACCCACAAACGCTGAAACGTCCCACGATGTTGTCGTTTATGGTGGAACCGCAGCAGCCGCTACCGCGGCGATACAATCTGCTCGCATGGGCCAGTCGGTCATCATGGTTTCGCCCGACAAACATTTGGGTGGTTTAACCAGCGGCGGACTGGGTTGGACTGACACCGGCAACAAAGGTGTGATTGGTGGCCTCGCAAAGGACTTCTACCACCGCGTCTACAAACACTACCAAGACGACTCGTCATGGAAATTTCAAACGCGAGAGAAATATGGCAACCGGGCGCAAGGTCACCGAGCCAGTGACGATGATCAAGCAACGATGTGGGTTTTCGAACCGCATGTCGCCGAAAACATTCTCGATGAGATGTTGGCCGAACACGATATCACGGTCGTTCGCGACGCATGGCTGGATCGGGAAAAGGGCGTGAAGAAGCAGGATGGCCGCATCAAGTCCATCCAAACACTGGACGGTAAAACCTATCCGGGAAAGATGTTCATTGATGCTACCTACGAAGGCGACTTGATCGCCGCGGCGGGAGTCCAAACGGCTCACGGCCGTGAAGGGATCAAAGACTACAACGAACCTCATGCCGGAGTTCAAACCGGTGTCCTGCATCACTCGCACCACTTTGATGTGCTGCCCAAACGAGTTGATCCGTATGTCGTCCCAGGCGACCCGAGCAGCGGCGTGATCCCGTTGGTCAGCGCTGATCCACCGGGCGAGTTTGGATCCGCTGACGATCATGTTCAGGCCTATTGCTTCCGCACGTGCATGACCAATCACGCGGAAAACCGCGTCGCGTGGAAACGTCCGGAAGGCTATGACCCCGCGACGTATGAAATCATGGCTCGCACTTTCGAAGCTGGTTGGCGAGATGTGTTTAAGAAATTCGATCCATTACCGAACCATAAAACGGACACTAACAATCACGGACCAGTCAGCTTCGACAACATTGGCGGTAACTACGATTACCCCGAAGCCACCTACGAGCGTCGCCAGGAAATCATCCAGCAACACGAGAATTACCAACGCGGCTTGCTGTACTTCATCGCCACCGACCCGAGAGTGCCGAAGGAAGTCCAAGACGAAATCAATGAATGGGGATTGTCGGCGGATGAGTTCACCGACAACGATCACTGGCCACACCAAATCTACGTTCGCGAAGCCCGGCGGATGGTTGGCCAATTCGTGATGACCGAAAACCATTTGCGAAAAGATTTGCCCACCCCCGACTCCGTTGGCATGGGTTCTTACGGGATCGACTCGCACAACACTCAGCGATACATCACCCCGGAAGGCTACGTGCAAAACGAGGGCGACCTGGGCGTCTCCACTCGCGGACCCTACAAAATTGCGATGGGTGCACTGCTTCCGAAACGCGACGAGTGCGAAAACCTGCTTTCACCAGTTTGTGTATCCGCCACGCATGTCGCCTTCGGTTCGATCCGCATGGAACCGGTCTTCATGATCCTTGGCCAATCCGCGGCAACGATCGCCGCGCTGGCCAACCAATCCGATGCGGCCGTTCAAGACGTGCCCTACGCGGATCTTCGCAAGCGTCTGCTTGATGACAATCAAATCCTGGAAACACCAGCGGGCGTTGCGAAATCCAACCATCCTGAATCGCTGGATCTCAAAACGGTCGAAGGCGTTAGCGTCGATGACACGCAAGCCCAACGCATCGGCGGTTGGATCCACAGCCATGCTTCGGGCAACTTCTACGGTTCAGGCTATCACCACGATGGGAAAGTCACCGATCGCGTCAAGCAAGCGATTTACCAAGCGGATCTGCCGAAGTCGGGTCAGTACGAAGTGCGTCTGAGTTTTCCCACCAACTCCAACCGATCCAAACAAACTCGCGTCGATGTCCATCACGGAGCGGGCACGACGACGCATCGAATCGATCAAACGCAAATCGAATCCGATTCCAAGTCAAGCAAACTACTGTCGCTGGGCAAGTATGCATTCGACAAGTCGCAACCGGCAAAGGTTGTTATCTCGAACGAAGATGCAAATGGCTACGTCGTGATTGACTTAGTCAATTGGCTGCCACTCGATTCTGAGTGAACCAGCCCAGAAAGCTCGCGATCAATCGTCCAGGTTCAGACCGTAGTCTTTCATCTTTTTGGACAACGTGTTCCGGTTCATCCCGAGACGCGACGCGGTTTTGGTCTGCACTCCACCGCAACGCAGCAGCAACTGCGAAATCAATTCGCGTTCAACTTGGTCGACGACGACCGAGTGTAAATCTTCGGCGTCGTCGGCTTCGTCCAAACCACGCTGAACGACAATTCGAGCGAGTGTTTTCAGATCCATTCGATTGATGTCGAGTGCCGCGTTTGCACCAGCGGGTGCTCCGGGTGCGACGTCGCTCGGACGCACTTCATTCATCCCGTTGGAAACCGGCGGTGCCTGCAACACGCCTGCGGCGCTGTTCAATTCGCGAACCGGTGCACTGTGGTGAGGATCGCGAACACACAACGGCAATGCGTCCAGCACCAATTCGTCGGTGTCGCTCATCACCACCGCTCGCTCAACATAGTTTTGAAGTTCGCGAACGTTCCCCGGCCAGTGGTAATCCTGCAATGCACGCATCACGCCCGGACCCAAGTGCGATACATATCGGTCGTTGACTTCGTTGTAGTGATCCAAGAAAAACGCCACGAGCGCCGGAATATCTTCGCGACGGTGCCGCAATGCAGGTAGCTCGATCGGCACCACGTTCAGACGCCAATAAAGGTCTTCCCGAAACTCTTCCAGTTGCACCTGACGCATCAAGTCGCGGTTGCTGGCCGCGATGATTCTCGCGTCGGTGCGATGACTCGACGTGTCTCCAACTCGTTCGAACTCTTTTTCCTGCAGTACTCGCAGAAGCTTGACCTGCAACGTCAACGTGGTGGAGTTGATCTCATCGAGAAAGATGCTGCCCCCGTCGGCGGCTTCAAAACGACCGGCTCGGTTGGCGACGGCGCCGGTGAAGGCACCTCGCACGTGCCCGAACAATTCGCTTTCCAGCAGACTCTCGCTCAGGGCACCGCAGTTGACTTTGACGAACGGGCCACCACTACGGTGACTCAATCGGTGCACCGCTGAAGCGATCAGTTCTTTGCCCGTTCCGGTTTCTCCAAGGATCAGCACCGACGCATTGCTCACCGCGACCTTTCGCGTCACGCGATCAACTTCACGCATCGCGGGCGAATGGCCGATAACGCCAGGCAGGAGCTGTCCTCGAGAACTCACGAAATCACAACCAAGGTGCAGATTGCCCGAATGCATCCATGAAGACTTGATTCTTCAATGGAGTTCTTTCCCGGACGCCGCTTTGACGGTCTTCCAAGACTTGTTCGGCGTCGGTGTTGGGTTCACGTTCGTCGGCATACCCGATGGCAATCGCGGTGGCCGGTTCATAACCTTCGGGAAGCTGGTATTGGCCTCGAACTTGGCTCAAATTGACACCGGCCATTTGATGCACCTGCAAACCCATCGAGGTCGCTTGCAGTGACATCTGAGCAGCCGCCGCACCAAGGTCATGCAAAGCGACACGGTTCGGTTTTTGGTTGTACGAAAAATTGGTGCGAATGACGGTGCAAATCAACACTCCGGCTCGCGACGCCCAATCACGGTTGGCTTCTAATAGACACTGCAACATTGCCTCGAACGCTTCACCGTCTTGGCGACGTGCGACAATCCATGACCAAGGCTGATCATTGAAACTGCTGGCGGCCCAACGAGCGGCTTCCAAGCACCGACGCAACTTGTCATCTTCGACTTCACGCCCGTCAAATCGATACGGGCTCCATCGATCAGCGATGACGGGCAATACTTCCAGATCCGTTTCGTTGACTGCCATCTTCCATCCAACGCTTTACAAGATTGTTTTGAACAACGCACCCCAGGTCGCCACGTCAGAAAACGCGAACTCAAACCGTCCTGGTGCGGAGCGGATAGGTTATCACGGCGGTTCAAACTGGGCTACGTGGTCGATTCGCAAGCGATGTCAAATTGTGGGTCGAGCACGCGACGAAATCGCATCACGAGTCGATCAGTTGACACGCTTGAGTCGAAGCGAACAACGCACCGATGACGCAGAAACGGTGGCGTCGGAATTGATCCCCTTGTGCGACGCATTGCGGTGGATCGGCAAGCACGGCAGGAAAACGCTCGCACCCCGAAAGGTCGGTTTGACGGGTCGTCCGGTGTGGATGTGGGGTGTCCGCAGCGTTGTCCAGCGAGTCCCGCTGGGGCGCGTTCTGATCCTCGGAACGTGGAATTACCCGTTGCTTTTGCCGGGAGTGCAAATGGCCCAGGCCCTGGCCGCCGGCAATCACGTTTGGCTCAAACCGGCTCCCGGATCGGAAGCCGTCTCCGCGGAACTGGTCGCCGCATTTGTCGCGGCGGGTGTTCCGGAGTCCGCCGTCACCTCGCTGGGCTCCTCCACCGAGGCGGCAATCGAAGCGCAATCCAAGGGCGTTGGCTTGGTCGTCCTGACTGGATCAGCGCAAACTGGAAAACGGGTCCTTAGACAATCGGCTGAAACACTCACTCCATCGATCGTGGAATTGTCGGGCGTCGACGCGGCGATTGCTCTGCCCGGTGCAGATGTGAATCGCGTGATTGATTCCTTGGCGTTTGGGTTGCTGTTCAACAGCGGAGCGACCTGCATCGGCCCGCGACGATTGATCATTCTCAATCATCCAACGACGTCGGAAATCACACACCGACTCATCAATCGCCTGCGAGATGCGACCGAAGTGTCCGTTCACCCGGCAGCACGTTCCGGCGTTGCCGACCTAATCGACAACGCTCTTGAAAACGGTGCTGAAGATAGCCTCGGTCAATACAACGCGGGAAGACTTCGCAACACGGGCAAGATGCATCCGGTGGTGCTTCAAAACGTGCCGGACGATCACGCAATTTTGCAAAGCGATGTGTTCGCGCCGGTCATCTCGATCATACCGGTTCAAAAAATCGAACAAGCTATCCGGATGGTCAACGAATGCCCTTACCGTTTGGCAGCCTCCGTTTTTGGTCCGGTGTCCGAGGCACGCGAGTGTGCGGAACGTCTGGATGTGGGCGTGGTCACGATCAACGATATGGTCGCACCAACGGCCGATCCGCGTTTACCCTTTGGCGGACGTGGGCAAAGTGGCTTTGGAGTGACCCGAGGCCCGGAAGGGTTGCTCGCGATGACGGGGTGTCGAGTCATCGCGACTCGGCGCGGTCGCGTGGCAATGCACTTGTCACCTCGAAACGATGCAGACGCCGAGTTGTTGTCCGGCGTGCTGCAATTGTCCCACAGCGAGGGCTGGGGGCGGCGAATTGCAGCTCTCCGCCGCGTCACCACTGCCGCCTCCCGGTGGCGTGCATTAAAAAAGTAGGGCGTTTCGAATTGAAGCCGCCCACATTTGCCCGGAACGTTTCCCCACGGATCGAAAGCCCCAGATGATCGCCACCCAATCCGCCGCAAATGAACCCTTCGCCCCAGCCGAGAAAACCTCCAATCCGCAACACGTGGTTGTCGTTGGCGGTGGGTTGGCCGGATTGTCATCCGCCTGCGTGTTGGCCGCGCGCGGTCACAAAGTCACTCTGTGCGACAAAAATGATTGGGTCGGTGGCAAAGCGGCCGTGCACCAGACCAAGGGCTACCGGTTTGATATGGGGCCGACAATCTTAACGCTGCCCAGCGTTCTCAAGCGAGTTTTCACCGAAGCTGGCCGGAAGATGGAGGACTACCTGGAACTTGTCGCGTTGGATCCACAGTGGCGGTGCTTTTTCGAAGCCACCCCGCAATCCGGCACCACCGAGAACACGGTGCTGGATTTGGTCGCCGACGTCGATCAGATGAAACGCCACCTGCGTGACTTCACCGGTGGTGAGTCGACCGGTCAAGGCTACGAATCGTTCATCGAACGAAGCAAACAACTTCACGGCGTCTCCGATCGTTTCTTCTTTTGGCGATCGATCGGTGGTTTGGCGGACACGATGGAAGTCGGTGGTGCTTTCTCCGCCGCGGTTCTGAAGGATGTTCTTTCACTAAAAATGGGACGCAGTGTTGCTTCCATCGTCCGGTCACACGTTCCGGAACATCGCGTGTCACAGATGATGGATCACTTCACTCAGTACGTTGGGTCATCGCCCTACGCATCGCCGGCCGTGTTGTGCAGCATCGCTCACATGCAAACCGAAGAAGGCATCTGGTATCCGATCGGCGGCACGCGAGCGGTCCCCGAAGCCTTGTCAAAACTCGCTGGTGAACTCGGCGTCGACATTCGAACCGGAACCGACATCCTTCGGATCGAAACCGGCGGTGGATCCGTCAGCGGCGTGACCACCGCGGGTGGCGAAACGATTGCCTGCGATGCCGTGGTGAGTAACTGCGACGCCGTTCGTACCTATCGCGAATTACTCAGCGGTACACCGGAGTCGACCAAGTTTGAAAAGTCCAATCGCTACGAAGCCGCCTGCAGCGGCGTTGTCCTGTATTTGGGACTGAACCGGCGTTACGAACAATTGCTGCATCACAACTTTGTGTTCTCCAAAGATCCCGAAGAAGAATTCGATTACATCTACAAAAAAGGGCAACCGGCACCCGATCCAACCGCATATGTGTGTGCTCCCGCGATCAGCGAACCCGATGTGGCACCGGACGGTTGTGAATCGCTGTACATCTTGGTTCACACTCCGTACCTGCGTCCCGGTCATGATTGGAAAGCGATGCTGCCGGGTTACCGCGACGTGATTTTGGACAAATTGGAACGGACCGCCGGGATGGAGGGCCTTCGTGATGCGATCGTCACAGAAGATTCGCTGACCCCCGAGGGCATCCACAACCGTTACCGCGTTCTCAACGGCGCCATTTATGGTTTGGCCAGCCATGGAAAATTCACCGGTGCGTTTAAACCTGGCAACCGCCGCAAAGATCTGCATGGCCTGTACTTGGCCGGCGGTGCGGCACACCCCGGACCTGGCATGCCAATGGTTCTAATGAGCGGCTGGATCGCTGCGGACTCGTTGGACCAAGACGTCACCAACGGAAAATTCGCGTGACGTCTGAGTCGGATGTCATTGCGAAACCAGCGGATTGGTTTCAGAACGGATTCCATCGATTCCTACACTCTTACCTCCGTCGCAACTTTCATGCGATCGCGTTCGCTCGTGAGACAGGACTGAGGTCTCAATTCGAATCGATGGCAACCCCGTTGCCAGAACAGACGCAGCGTTCACCGCTGGATGACGGCAGCGTTCCGCTGATCGTTTACAGCAACCATGCCTCGTGGTGGGATCCGCTGCTGGCACACTTCATCAACGAACGACTGCTCGCGCCTCGACAGTTTTACGCGCCAATCGATGCGGAAGCCTTGGAGCAATACAAGGTGTTTGAAAAACTCGGTTTCTTTGGCGTGCAATCAGATTCGAATCGCGGGGCAGCCCAATTCCTGAAGACCACGGCGGCATTGTTCCGGCGAGATCACAGCGCGCTATGGGTCACACCGGAAGGTCGCTTCGCTGACGTTCGCGATCACGAGGCCGAATTGATGCCCGGTCTATCACATGTGTGCTCGAAACTCGATCGGGGCTGGGTCGTGCCTTTGGCGATGGAGTATGTGTTCTGGGACGATCGATTGCCGTTGGTCCTGTTTCGCTTTGGCGATGTGATCTCAATCCCCACCGCGAACGATTGGGACAAACAACATTGGACAGACGAACTCACCGAGCGTCTTCGATTCAGTCAGTCGCGACTGGCAAAACTTTGCATTGATCGATCCAGCGAACCATTTGAAAATCTATTGCGAGGCAAACGTGGGGCCTCCGGAATGTATGACACGGCGAGACGCTTGAAGTCTTGGATGACCGGTCAATCATTCCAAGCCGGCCATGGAGATCAATTTCAATGATCGCTTGGCTTCAATGGCTCATCGTCGCCGTCTTACCATTCGTCTCGCTGGCACTGGCCACTTTGGCAGCTGGGATGTTCGTTTCCAACCTATCCCTTTTCATGGATGGCGAGACTGCGGACGCGAGCAAGGCGAACGAACCTGACGAGGCCAGTCAAACTAACGAGGCTAGTCCACCTGGCGTATCGGTGTTGATCCCAGCGAGAAACGAAGAGGGTTCGATCCGCGATTGCGTTGAATCCATTTTGCAGTCCGTGCAAGTCACCCTCGAAGTCATCGTGCTCGACGATGGCTCGACTGATCAAACAGGCGCGATCGTCCGCGAACTGATGCAACAAGATCGGCGTGTCGAGTTGATCGAGGGCATCGACTTGCCGGAAGGTTGGAACGGAAAGCAACATGCTTGTTACCGATTGGCTCAGCATGCCAAATTCGAGCACTTGTTGTTTTTGGATGCCGACGTGCGACTGGAACCAACCGCTATCATCGGTCTTTGCCAACGACGAAGGGTTCTACACGATGGCGGCCACATCGGCTTGCTCAGTGCATTCCCTCGGCAAGTGACCGGCACGCTCGCGGAGAAATTGCTGATCCCGATGATGCATTTCATTTTGCTTTCTTACTTGCCATTCGCTCGCATGCGAGGCAGCAACCATCCCGCGTACGCATCCGGATGTGGACAGCTGTTCTTCACGACACAAGATGCCTATCAAGCGGCGGGAACCCACGCTGCGATTCGATCCAGCCGCCACGATGGGCTGAAGTTACCCAAAGCGTATCGCGAAAATGGAATGCTGACGGACTGCGTGGATGGATCGCGTTGGGCCAAGTGCCGGATGTACACAACGACTGGCGAGGTCGTGCAGGGACTGCTCAAGAATGCTCACGAGGGCATCGCGAATTCACGGTTGTTGATTCCGTTCACGATTCTTTTAGGCGGAGCCAATCTGTTGCCTTGGATCACGCTGGCAATCGCATTTGCGGAACGATCGAGCTTGATCGCGGAAGGTTTGCCGGTTCCAACATCGATCGTGATTGGAATCTTGGTCAGCTGGATCGCGATTTTGGTGAGTTACGTACCTCGACTGATCGCCGCATTCCGTTTGCGTCAAAGCATTGCCGGAGCGATCCTCCATCCGATCGCCATCCTCGGCTTCCTACTGATCCAGTGGTGGGCGTTCTGGAATCACCTCCGAGGTCGCCAAGTCACCTGGCGCGGCCGACTGGGCTGACGCTCGTTGCTTCTCAGCGAGCATCAGCGTCCATCGCATTTTTGCACTGCGTCGTATTCGTCGGTGATTGCTTATAATGAGATCGTTGTTCGGACGGGCGTTCGATTAGACGGCTTTTCGGTCGGCATGGGCAGTCTGGTCGCTGGCAATCGCCAACATGAATGACTGCATGGCAATCGGGGCGGCCTGCTGGTAGTGCAAGAGTGTCAGCCAATTCGTGGAATCACCTTTCGCTGCAATTCGCTTTGCTTGTTCCGTCGTCTCGTTGGCGGAGATCGTTTTCCGCTGGTCGAGAGCTTTCGCAGCCTGCGTTTCGATCGAAACTTTGGTTTGCAACCTCCTGTTTGCACCATGTCGGTCGAGCCGATCATTGCGATTTGCATTACATATCACACGCTCAGAACTTCGAGCATGCGGTGGCAGGTTCGCTCTGCGGAGAATCATGAAGATGAACGGATTGACGCACCCCGTTTCCCTGCGTCTTTTTTTCCGGTTGGCTCCTCGGGGCAAATGTGCTCCGATTAGGTGTTCGACTCGTTTTCTAGTGCAAGGATTTCTTCGTTGTTTGGGCCCCACTCACGTCTTTGGTTGCTGGCCGCCGCGTGCTGCCTTCCCGTCGGGTTCGGCTGCAGCGACAGCACAATGGAGTTTGAATCCAATCGCGTTCATGCGATGGCACTTGAACGCTCTCGCGATGTTCCCACCGATGCGGCTCTCGCCGATGTGGAATTAGTGATTGCCGAATTGTTCGGAACGCCGGAAGAGCCCACTTGGCCGTCAGATCATCTCACCGGAGAACAACTTGAACTGGTGTCGCTGGAACGGTTGCAACAAGCCTCGGGATCTGTCGAAAGTGACGCGGAGAACGTGCACCGCGGTCTGTACACCGAACACTGCGTCATCTGCCACGGAGTTTCGGGCAGCGGAACCGGTCCTGCATCGATGTATCAATGGCCTTACCCACGTGATTTCCGAGCCGGTGTATTCAAGTGGAAATCGAGCGAGCGAGATGCCAAACCGACTCGCGATGACCTGAGACGGTTGCTGGAAAACGGGATTCCCGGATCGCCCATGCCTTCGTTTGCCACCGTCGCACCCGAGGACCGCGAAGCATTGATCGACTATTTGATCTACCTCTCCATTCGTGGCGAAGTCGAACGTCAGCTGTTGGCAGTCGCGATCGATGATCTTGGATACGAGGAAACGCCGCCAAACGATGACTTGCGGTTGCGATTAGCGAGCAGCAAAGAGAGCGATCCGGGCAAAGATGAGGCTGGGAATATCATTTTCACGGACCTGAATCAGTCCAGTCGTGACGAACCGCAGGTGGATGAATCGGATTCGGTCGAAATTGATGTCGTCTCAACCGAAGGGGAACTCATCGCAATTTCTGTTTTGCAAAGTGTTGTGGGGGAGTGGATCGAGACAACCGTTGCTCCCGTCCCTACTGAACCGATTCCCGGTGCTGCCGATGAATTGCACGCCTCAATCGCTCGCGGTGCGAAGTTGTTCGGTGGGCAGATCGCGAATTGTGCAGGTTGCCATGGACCGGAGGGGCAGGGTGGTATGCCGCTGAACGATTTGGATGATTGGACCAAAGAGTTCACGACGCGGATTGGAATCACGCCGACCGATGCCGATGCGGTCAAACCCTTCCGCAAGGCGGGTGCGTTGCCACCGCGAATCATCCAACCCCGGCGATTGTCCGGCGGGGTGCTGCGTGGCGGCGATGAACCCGAGACGATTTTCCGCCGAATTCAGCACGGAATCGCGGGCACACCGATGCCGGGCGTCGATTTGAGCGAGTCGGCGGCGGGCACAACCGGTTTGACCCCTGGAGACGTTTGGGACTTGGTTCATTACGTTCAGTCGTTGGTCCAGCCCACGCCCAAACCGTCCGTGCGTGTGGCGGATGACAAAAATCCCCTTGCCGCCGCAGAAACAGGTGTTTCCTCATGAGTCGCGACAATTATCGAACGATCGGTGCGATCTTGGGTTTGGCCGTGGGCATTGGCGTCATGTTCTTGTTTGGAATGTCGGGAATTGTCGCCGGAGCTGGATTTGGTGCGGGCGGATGCGTGATCGGCGGAATCGCGGGAGAACAGATTTTTGACCGACGAGGACAGCGATGAGCGAAGTTGCTGATTCCGAAAACAGAACTTTGCCGCACGTGCCTGAGACACCGGCCGATTCGCACGGCGAAGACGCCTCGAACGAGCCAACCGCTCAATCGGTCCCGAAATGGCCGTTCCGGCTCACTCGCGTGATGGTTTGTTTGACCTGGCCATTGATTTGGGTCGGCGGTTTGGTGACGACCTACGACGCCGGGATGTCGGTGCCGGATTGGCCTGGGACATACGGGTACAACCTGCTTCTGTATCCGCTCTCGACTTGGTTGTTTGGACCATTTGATCTGTTCATCGAGCACGGTCACCGGCTGCTGGCCGCGTTGGTCGGATTCATCGCGATCGGATTGGTGATCGCCTCGCTCAACACGGAAAAACGCCGCTGGGCAATTGGCCTGTCGGTGCTGGTTCTGGCGGCCGTGATTGGGCAGGGTGTTCTGGGCGGTTTACGGGTGACGCTGAGTGCCCGGACACTGGCGATGATCCACGGTTGCGTCGGCCCCGCGTTTTTTGTGTTGTGCGTGATCGCCGCCTGCGTCACCGGCAGGAGATGGTTGGCTGATTCGGTGCGACAATCCGCCGAGGGAACTTCCGAGCGGACACCGATGGCATTTTGGCCGATTTCGCTGTTGGTTTTGGCCTACATGCAGCTGGTTTTGGGCGCGATGATGCGTCATGCCTTGCCCGGATTCAGCCCGGTTGGGTTCGCTCATATCGTCAAGACGCACATCACGATCGCCTTTATTTTGTGGCTGACGACCGGCGTGGCTTACTGGCGAATGCGACGCTGCGGCGATTTGACGCTGTCGCGACCGGCGGGTGCCTTGATATGCTTTGTGGCCATTCAAATCGGCTTGGGGTTCGCGACCTGGATCGTTAACTACGGCTACCCACAGATGCTGGCTTCGCTTTCAGTTGCTGACTCGTATCTCCTGCACAGCAAGAACGTGTTGGACGCGTGGATTGTGACGGGGCACGTCGCGACGGGGTCGCTGATTTTGGCGGTTTCATCGCTCCTTTTAGTCCGGTTGCTACGCCGCCGCCGCGTTTTATCCTTTTCTGTCTCATCCTGAATCCGGAACGATCATGGCATCTGATTGCCGCGAAACGCTCGAGATTGTCGCCGGGAGCGGTCTGTCCCTTGATGACCGGTCTCTCCAAAACTTGGGCTCGCTTCCACGCAGCGTTTCTGCGAGCGGATCGACCGCCGTGCTGGAACCGACGCCGCGGATGAAAACTGTTTCCCGCCCGCGTCCCTCGACCGATCGAGCCAGCACGTTGAATGATGAAATTCCCGTGCAAGAAACCAACTCGAACGCCGAATCCCTGAACGCTGGCGCAGAAGCGAAAACCGATGTCGCCGCTGGTGTCAATCGCAGTGTCTTCACGGATGTGATTGAGCTGACCAAACCTCGCATCGTCACGATGATCCTGGTCACGACCGTGGCATCAGCTTTGATCGCTGGCAGCGCGACACTGACGTTGATCGATTGGTTCTGGTTGATGATCGGAACCGCTTTGATCGCGGGCAGTGCGGGTGCGGCCAACCAAGTTTGGGAATGCCGAATCGACCGAAACATGCCGCGAACCGCAAACCGCCCCGTCCCTGGTGGCCGGATGAGCTACGCCGTCGCGGTTGCTTTGACCGCCTCCAGCGGAATCGCTGGATCAATCATTCTGTGGTTGGGCAACGGCCTGGTCCCCGCGTGCGTTGGCATCGCAACCTGGCTCATTTACGTGTTGGTTTACACTCCGATGAAAACCCGCACCGCTTGGAACACGACCGTCGGCGCGATTGCCGGGGCTCTTCCGGTGTTCATCGGTTACACCGCCGCCGGCGGCACCTTGACCGAATTGCCCGGATGGATGTTGTTCGGCGTGCTGGCTTGTTGGCAGTACCCACACTTCATGGCCATCGCTTGGTTGTACCGAACGCAATACGCCGAGGCGGGTTTCTGCATGACGACGACCGTTGAACCCACCGGGCGACATGCGGCATGGCAAAGCATTCTGGGCAGCGTCGCTCTCGCAACTTGTGGCGTGGTCCTGGCTTGGTTTCCTGATGGGCAATGGGTCGCATCGGCCGCCAGCGTCTTGGCAACGGTTTTGATCCTGGCCGCTTCTTGGCCTCTCCTGCGAGCCTCCCTGAATTTCCGTGCAAACCCCAACGACAAAACCGCTCGCAAGATGCTGCGTTGGTCGCTGGTCGTTCTGCCCGCCGTTCTCTTGGTGATGACTCTTCGAGCTTCACTGTAAATAATCATTCATGACAACGACTTCGACTGCTACCAGTCCCATCGACGCGCCGAATGAGTCCGCGTCAGCGTTGGGCGATGTCCTCTGTGACATTCGCGATTTGCATCACCGCTATGGCGATAACGTCGCCGTCGACGGAATCGACCTCTCGGTTCGGGCGGGTGAAATCGTTGTCGTGCTCGGCAAGAACGGCAGCGGAAAGACGACGCTGTTTCGAGTCCTCAGCACATTGCTGCCAATTCAACGCGGCAGTGTCACCATCGATGGGCTGAACATTGCCGAACACGTGGACGCCGTTCGCAGCCGCATCGGAATCATTTTTCAGTCACCCAGTTTGGACATCAAACTGACGGTCGATGAAAACCTTCGCTGCCAAGGCGCGTTGTACGGTTTGTCGGGACGCGAATTGTCCAAACGCTGCGATGCTCTGCTGGAACAATTCTCGTTGACCGATCGACGGCGAGATCTTTGCCAAACACTTTCGGGCGGATTGAAACGTCGTGTGGAACTGGCAAAAGGCTTGCTGCACCGACCACGGGTCATGCTGCTCGATGAACCCAGCACGGGACTCGACCCGGGAGCTCGCCTGTCGCTGTGGGACGCACTGCAACAATTGGCCAACGACGGTGTGGCGGTTTTACTAACAACTCATTTGATGGAAGAGGCCGCCAAGGCCAACCGCGTAATCCTGCTAGACCAAGGCAAGAAGATTGCCGACGACGCCCCTTCGCGATTGCGAGCCGACCTGGGTGGCGGCGTACTGACCATCGTCCCGGACGATCTGGCTGACGCAAAAGCAATTCTGAAGCGGGAGCTGAATTTGGAAACTCAAATTGTCGGCGAGACTCTTCGCATGCCATGCGATGCACCGGAGATAGTTGCCAAAGTTTCGGAAACGCTGGGTGATGCCGTCCAGTCGATAAGCATCGGACGCCCAAATCTTGAAGATGTCTTCGTCGCTCGAACGGGGAAACAATTCCAATGAGTTCTCCTGCGATGACTGACTCAGGCATGACCACCTCCGCTCGCATGGGCGCCGCGTGGATGCTGGCGAGACGCGAATGGACGCGGTTCTTTCGCCAACGAAACCGGGTGACCGCCGCGATCGTGCAACCGCTTTTGTTTTGGTTGCTGTTTGGAACTGGGCTGCGTGGTTCGTTCGAATCAGCCGGAGGCGAAAGCTTCTCGCAATTCTTTCTGCCGGGCACGATTGGGCTGATTGTTCTCTTCACCGCTATTTTCGCGACGATCTCGGTAATCGAAGATCGCCGAGAAGGTTTCATGCAATCGGTGCTGGTTTCTCCCGCGGGACGTTTTCCCGTTCTGGTCGGCAAAGTGCTGGGCGGCGCCGCCATCGCCTGGGCACAAGCGTTGATCTTTTTGTTGCTGGTGTACTTGGTCGGTGCAGCTTCGATCGCATGGACGTTTCCGTGGCTGTTGCTCTTGCTGGCAATCATCGCGATTGCGATGTGCGCACTTGGCATGATCGTCGCGTGGCCGATGGAAAGCACACAAGGCTTTCACGCCATCATGATGCTGGGCCTGATGCCGATGTGGTTGTTGGCCGGGACCTTCTTTCCGATTCCCGCATGGAGCCTTTCTGGACCGGTCATCGAATCGGGGGCGGCAACAATGGGCGATTGGGGCGGCTGGGTACTCGCGGGCATCATGCAACTGAACCCTTTGAGTTATTCGATGCTGGAACTACGTCGACTGTTGAATCCTACGTTGGATTTGTCATCGGCTGGATTTGCTCCTTCTTCAACGACGTGTTGGACCGTGACCGTGATCGCCACGATCGTTGTTGTTGTGATCGCTTGGCGTCTTATGCGAGGAAGCCGCAAAGCCGATACAATGGTTTGATCCATCGACGTTGATGTCGATCCTGACTCACATTGACCCGCGTCCTTTTTAAATATTTTCGCGACACCGCAATGGAATTTATCTGGAACGACGGCGGACGATCCTCGGCAGGATTCGTTGGTCTAGCGGGAGATTGTGTGACCCGGGCAATCGCGATCGCAACGGGAACGAGCTATCGCGACGTTTACCAATCACTGGGCAAATCCGCGAACAAAACCGTTCGCAACGGAGTCTGCAGCTCGGTGGGGGATGAATACCTTCGTGCCAATCAATGGCGCCGACATCACGGCAACGGACTCAGCTTCCACGCCGAGCATTTGCCTCGCGGTGTCGTCGTTGCGCATCTTGAGAAACACAACACGCGGCGTGGCGGTCACTTTTGCTGCCTCATCGACCACGAGATTCATGACACGTGGAATCCAATGGACGATGACGACTATGCCATCGTGAACTACTGGACATTCGCGGGTGCTCCGTCTGATTCAACGTTGCCGGCCATCGGGCCTCAACGACCGCAGGACAGCGAGCAACTGCTGACTCAGAACGAATTCGAAAAGATCCTTCGCCGTTTGCGTGCTCTGGACACAACCGCCAGCAATCATGCCAGCACCGAGGGTGAAAAACGAAACGCTTTGCGAATGATGCAAAGTCTGATGCTGCGTCACAACTTGTCACGCGAAGACATCACCGAAGACGACAACATCGAAAGTGTTTCTTATACGAGGATGGCTTGCCCGGTGAACGGACGCCGAGCCTGCGCGTGGGAAAAGTCGCTGGCAGCGTATGTCAGCGAGGAGATCTTTCCGATGGTGCAATGGTACTACGGCCGCAAACAGAACCGAACGTTGTTTTGGTTCTATGGTCCTGTCGACGATGTCAAGAATTGCATCCTGCTATATCGCGAGTTGTTGCTGACCATCGCGACCGCAGCTCAGTTGCAATACGGCGGTCATTCTCGCGGCAGTGGAGCGTCGTACGCGGAAGGCTATGTGGGCGGAATGCCCAAGCAAGTTTCGCAAACACCAAATGCCATGGCTGAAGATCAAGCCTTCAGTCAATCGGCATTGATCCACGCTCGCACACTCGCGGTCAAACAGGCCGCATTGGATTGGCTCAAGCTCGAGTGTGGCATCTCGCTGGTGATGTCCAGGGGCAGCGGCCGAGACCAACATGATCCAGATGCTGCGAATCGCGGGCAACGCCACGGTTCAAAACACGATCTATCCACCGTCACCGGTCGAAAACGAATTGGCAACTCAAAGTAGCCAATGAGTCCTCACTGAAGCAATGATCGAATGAATTCGATGGCGATGTCATTGTAAATCGTTTCATCAAATTTCTCGTCGCCATGACGAGCCCCTTCAACCTCGACCAACCGGCTCTCGACACCGTTGACTCTCAACATGGAATCCAAGTAGATGCTCTGCATCATCGGCACGCGTGAATCGAGGTCACCGTGAAAGATCAAGAACGGTGGTGAGTTCACGCTGACATAGGTGACCGGCGAGGCGGCTCGGGCGAGATCAGGACGCATCAACGGTGAATGCCCTAGGAATCGAGCTTCAGGTGAGGGATCGTTTTGGAAGTCGATTTCACCACGTTTGGACTGCAACATGACCAAGTCCGTTGGTCCGTAAAAGTCAACAACGCCTCGAATTTTGGCCATCGGCTGAGATGGATCGCTGATGAACCGGGTGTGATCACTGGTGAGATTGGTTCCGATCAAAGATGCCAAGTGACCGCCGGCGGAACTGCCGAGAACGATCGTGCGATCCGTGTCCAAACCATACTTTTCACGATTGCGACTTAAAAAGGCGAGTGCGTCGGTGCAATCGAGAACAGGCTCGGGAAACGAGGCTTGATCGGACAGGCGATACTCGATCGACACCAATGCCACACCTTCCTGCAATATTCGTGACGCCAACTGATCAAAACGGTGGAAGTCGCGAGCCTTGTTGCCTCGCGTCCACGCGCCGCCGTGGATCCACACCGCGGTCGGCAAGTGTGCGTCGGTTCGTTTCTCCGGCAACAACAAGTCAAGCTTCAGCTCCAGCCCGTCAACTTCTTTGAAGACGACATCGCTGATGTACTCAGTGCCACTCGGTAATTTGTTTTCGATGAATGCCGTGTCGAGCACGGGAGGTTTCTTCACGTTCGCGACACTGCCGAATCGTTCCCCATCAACTCGCTGACCAATGCCATCACCACCCTGCTCGTTCTTGCGAACGTGCGGTTCCGACGCTTCGATGTCTGGCGCAGCAGATTTCGGTAGGTGCGCCATGCAGATGCTCGCGCAGCACAAGATCGAGATGCAGGCAAAGCAACAAAAACGCAGAGACGGAAAAGTTCGGGAAGTGGAAATCATAAAATTGTGGGGCACACGCTCTTCGGTGGATTCCAGGCAAATGGCTTCCCTGGAAGCTTTGTCTTCAACTGCGACAAAATGGCTGGCGATTTCCAACCTCGGAAGACTAGCCCACCAGATGGGGTAAAAACGCAATTTGATGTTATTTCACCCCCCTGATTCGAGGAACTGTGGCTGGCCGAGGATCGTACGATCTGACTGACCGGTACACGCCTCCTCATCCGCAAATGGGAAACGACGGTTAAGAATCCCGCGGTGTGGCACTACAATGCAGAGCGTCGATCATCGACTGCTCGGTTCGAAAGCACTCACGAGCAAACCCAACTCCTGTCCGGGCAATTCGCCATGAAAATAGTCACTCACGTCGCACTGATCCTCGTTGCCGGGGTTGCCCTTGGACTGATCGGTCGGCAAATGCGTCACTCGACCGCTCCCTCCGACGGCCCGGGGCCGGACGAAGTGATTTACGGCAACGACAACGCGGTGGTGGACAACGCGACGCTTCGCCCCGAGGACGTTGCCAACGACACTCCGTCCAAACCACCTGAAGATGCCGAATGGCTCAGCGAATTCGAGTTGCTTGAACGCAGTGGCGAAATGGTTTCGACCGCTGATCTGAAGGGGGCACCGTATGTGGTCAGTTTCTTCTTCAGCACTTGCCCGAGCATTTGTGTGTCTCAGAATCAAAAACTGAAAGAACTGCAGGACGAGTTTGAAGGTCAGGGCGTTCGCTTTGTCGCGATCTCGGTCGATCCTGAGAACGACACCCCCGAGGTCCTCCGCGAGTACGCCGCACGATTTGGAGCCGATCCAGACCAATGGTTGTTCTTGACTGGTGAGCTGAATTACATCCGCCGAATCGGTGCGGAGATCTTCCAGCAACCCGTCAACAAACAATTTCACACCGAGCGATTTGTCTTGGTCGATCCGGATGGAAAGATCGAGGGCTTCTACAACTGGCCTGAAAAACGTCAACTGGAAGCACTGAAAGAGAGCATCGAATCGATGCTCCAGGAAGAAGCCTCCTCGAAGAAGTCTTGATTCATGTGGGATACTCTGGCGGCCAATTTGCCGCACCTCAACGCGGCTCTGAATTTGATCGCAACGATCTTGCTCGCCCTTGGCTTGTACTACATCAAGAATGGCCGAGCGAAGATTCACAAACAGATGATGCTGCGTGCGTTTGGCGTCAGCATTTTGTTCTTGCTGTGCTATCTGTTCCATAAATTCGCGTTGTATCAATCGACGGGTGAGTTCAACCGTCGATTTCCGACGGACGCGCCCGATGCCGCTCGATACACGTATTTGTCGATCTTGATCCCACACATTCTGCTTGCCATCGCGGTGCCGTTCCTTGCGTTGCGAGCGATTTACCTGGCCAAGAACGGTCGCATTGTGGCTCACAAAAAGCTGGTCCGAATTGCCTATCCCATTTGGATGTACGTTTCGGTCACGGGCGTTTTGGTCTATCTGATGCTCTACCAACTGTACGCGTGACAAATTGAAACAATGGATTGCCGCGAACGTTGGTGCGGCAATTGCGTAATGAAGGCTGTGGCGCAGCGAGTGCCTGCCCAATTGGCGATCTGCCGCTGAAAATGCACATTTTCGGCTGTCAGAACGGCTGATTCTCGGCGTTTGGCGACCTTTTCCGAAAGGCTTCCCAGACGACCGATCGCGTTTGCTATCGATGTTTTAGGGAACATTCCTTCGATGGGTATCTACTTCCTTTTTGTTTTGCCTCCGTTTTTGCTGGGCCTGTATGCGCAGTGGAAGGTGAAATCGTCGTTCGCAGCGATGGCAGAGGTGCCGGCACGAATGTCGGGTGCCGAAGCCGCTCGTCGCATGCTGGACCGTGCCGGCTTGCAATCCGTTGGAATCGAACGGATCGCTGGTCAATTGTCGGACCACTACGACCCGCGATCCAAAGTGCTGCGACTCAGCGAAGACGTTTACTCAGGGCGTTCGATGGCTGCACTCGGTGTGGCTTGCCACGAAGCCGGGCACGCATTCCAGGACGCGCAGCACTACGCTCCGTTGGTCGTCCGCAACTTTGCCGTTCCGGCCGCGAATTTCGGCAGTGGGATCGGTGCGACGCTGCTTTTCGTTGGTGCGATCATGTCGTTCGCACCATTGATGTGGATTGGGGTCATCCTGTTCTCGGCTGTGGTGTTTTTCCAAGTCGTCAATTTGCCGGTGGAATTCAATGCATCCAGTCGTGCTCGAGAGCACTTGGTCGAGTATGGTTTGATCACGGCGCAGGAAGAACAGTATGTCGCAAAGGTTCTGAATGCTGCCGCGTTGACTTACGTTGCCGCGACATTGCAATCGATCATGACGCTGGCATATTACCTCCTGATTCTCACCAGTGGCCGACGTAGTGATTGACCCTTCTGATTACTTTGCTGCTTTGGATGCCCCCGAGACTTTGGCAACCAAAGCGGATGGGCCCGATGGCAAACTTCCGCTTTCCGACGAGATCCTTCGTTCCTGGACCAGCGGTGACCTGTTTGGGCTCACGCAAAGTGTCGGAATGGGATTCGACCCTCGTCGAGTCCTCGGCGATCAGTACTTGATCCTCAGCACTCAGGGCGGAGTGCGCAACCCCGATGGCACACCGCAAGCTCTCGGTTACCACACCGGGCACTGGGAAGTCGGTCTGCTGGGACAAGCCGCCGCCGAGCAAATTGAACGCGACGGCGGAGTTCCATTCGCCGCGTTTGTGAGCGACCCGTGCGATGGTCGCACGCAGGGCACCCACGGCATGTTTGACTCGTTGCCGTACCGGAACGACGCCGCGATTGTCATGCGACGACTGATCCGATCGCTTCCGCGTCGCAAAGGGGTGATCGGCATCGCGACGTGCGACAAAGGGCTGCCCGCCATGATGATGGCTCTCGCCGGCACTGGTCACCTCGCGAATGTTTTGGTTCCCGGCGGAGTGACATTGCCGCCAACGGTCGGCGAAGACGCGGGCAAAGTTCAAACGATCGGGGCTCGCTATAGCCGCGGCGAAATGACTCTGGAAGAAGCATCGGTTGCAGGTTGCAAAGCCTGCGGCACTCCCGGTGGAGGATGCCAGTTTCTCGGTACAGCAGCCACCAGCCAAGTGATCGCGGAAGCCCTCGGGATGACCGTCCCTCATGCGGCACTGGCTCCCAGCGGACAACCGATCTGGACTCGACTAGCTCGTGACGCAGCAGCGACGGCCGCGGCGATGCATGCCTCCGGATTATCACTCCATGAGGTGCTGACTGACAAAGCGTTTGAAAATGCAATGTTGATGCACGCAGCGGTGGGCGGAAGCACCAACCTATTGCTACACATTCCCGCGGTGGCGGCAGCCGCCGGACGACGACGACCAACCGCGGATGACTTCCGACGTATCAATCAATCCGTTCCACGGTTTGTGGATTGTTTGCCCAATGGACCAGTCGGCCATCCAACCGTTCGGCTGTTCTTGGCCGGCGGGGTCCCAGAAGTCGCTTGGCACCTTCGCGAAGCGGGCCTGTGGAACTCGGACGAAAAAACAGTCACCGGAATGACTTGGAATGAATTGCTGGATAAATGGCAGAACTCGGAACGCCGCGAAGTTTGCCGCGAACGATTGCGTGCCGCAGACGGAGTCGATCCAGATGAAGTTATCTTGCCGCCTGCGATCGCCAAGGAACGCGGTCTGACAAGCACGGTTTGCTTCCCATCAGGCAACCTGTGCCCGGAAGGTTCGGTCATCAAGGCCACCTCGATTGACCCAACCGTGATTGATGCGGATGGCGTGTATCGCAAACGCGGACGAGCCCGAGTTTTCTCAAAAGAAAGCGATGCGATTGCGGCGGTGAAGGGGCAAACGGAAAAACCAATCGAAGCCGGGGACGTGATTGTCTTGATCGGCCGTGGCCCGATTGGATGCGGAATGGAAGAGACCTACCAGATCACATCCGCACTGAAGTACTTGTCGTTCGGAAAGCATGTCGCACTCGTCACAGACGCGAGGTTCTCCGGCGTCAGCACGGGTGCATGCGTTGGCCACGTTGGCCCCGAAGCTCTCGCGGGCGGTCCAATCGGTCGAGTGCGTGACGGTGACACGGTCGAGATCATCATCGATCGCAACACTTTGGATGGACGAGTGGACTTGGTTGCCACGATCGACGGCACCGATCCCATCAAAGCTTTGCAAACCCGCCCGATTGCGGAAGGATTGGATCGAGATGAGAACATCCCCGAAGACACGAGATTGTGGGCGGCACTTCAACAAGTCGGTGGTGGCTCGTGGGGTGGATGCACCTATGACGTGGACAAAATCATCGAGACATTGAATGCTGGTCAAGCTGCACTTGCAGCACGAAACTCAGAGATGTCTCACCAGCAGGCCAGTGCCCGATGAATGCTCCCAAACGCAACATTCAAGATCCGGTCGAATATTCTCCCACCGCCATAGAGCGTGAAGGCGAACGCGGGATCCGCATTCTTTGGAACGATGGCCAATCGTCATCCTGGACCGCTCGGGAACTGCGCGACGCTTGCCCATGTGCGACCTGTCGCGAAAAACGGGGCGAAACTGGCGGGCACGAAGCGGTCACGTTGACGGATAAGAATTCAGACGCGGCAAACGGCAACAAACCTCCGCAATCGCTGGGGTTGCCCGTCTTGAGCGCGGCGGAGGCTCGTCCGCTGACCATCGAATCGATGCGTCCGGTGGGAACCTATGCGTACAACATCGGCTTCAGCGACGGACATTCGTCAGGCTTGTTCACGTTTGAACGACTGAGACGTCCTGCCGAGTGAGCGGTGTTGTCATCGGAACACCGCGGTAACACTCCACCGCGTGTTCGCGATACCAGTTCGCGGCTTTCAAAAGCTCTTCTCCGGCTGGACTTGCGATCGCTTCGAATTCCAACCGGCTGGCAAACGTGTGCAGGGTTTCACTCGGCCGTCGCACCCAACCGAGCCGACGAATGCGCCGGTCCATCCGGCGACGTTCGGCAGCCAACTGGACACTGCGTTGGTCACCAGGCTTGGTTCGGTTTCGTCGCCACAACACCGTGACCAGGAAAATCAACAAAGGCACCTGCAACCAACGGAACAACGTGACCAGAGTATCGGTCGCTCGCATGGACGCCCACCAACTCAAGATGGGAGCAAACCAACTTCGTGTAACGTCCTCGGTTTGCTCATTGCTTCCGCCGCCACCGGCACCCGGCAGCGACACTTCCTGGTGCTGCATGGAGAGATAAGAACGCCCCGGCGTCGACTCGACCGGCAACCATCGTGATGCGTCCTCGTCGTAGTACTCTACCCAAGCGTGCGCGTCTCGGTTACGAGCCAGATACGCCTCCCCCGCATCGTCCAGTTCGTCCATGACGTAGCCCGTCACGTAACGAGTTGGAACACCTACCGTCCGCAACATCAACGCGGTCGCGCTGGCAAACAACTCGCAGTGAGCCGGATGCCGACTTTGAATGAAGTGAGTCAACGGATCGACCTTCGGTGGAACGGTGATCGGATCAAGTGAGTACTCGTAGTTCCGTTTGAAGAACTGAGCGACCCGATCCGCACGTTCGGCGTTGGTCTTCACACCATCCATCAAACCTTCGGTCAACATTTTGAGTTGCGACTGAAACTCAGATTCCACACGCAACAAAGCTTCGCGATCCTCCTCACCCAACACTTCGGCCGGAGGATTTTCTTGAACTCCAGCCACCCAAGGCCAACGAACATCCACTCCGTACCCCAGCAATCCATGCGGCGTGATTCCGACGCCTTCACCCGCCAACTCAATCCACCGAGTCGCCGCGGGCAAGAACACTTTTTGTCCTTTGCTCGGTTCACCGTGAATCTCAACGGTCCCGACAAAGCGTCCGCCGGCAATGTCTGTTGACTCAACACCGTTCCAGTTCATCAACTCGATCGATGGATCGACTTCGTCTTCAACCGATCCAATTCGCATGGAATAACGTTGGCGAAAATGATCATCCGTGTTTTGAAGCGACATCGTCGCAACCCCATCGGGACGCAGAAAGCGAGCTTCCGCAACACGCCGGACACCACTGCCGGGAGGTGACTGAAAGATCCACTTGCGAGACGTTCGCCAACGTCCGTTGCTGTAGGAATCGTAAACATTCCCGCGAAGGTAACCGGGTTTTGTCTCGGCGAAACCTTTTAAAGCGAGTGCTGCTGGGTCGCTAAGAATCGACTCGCGAACGTTGCCCAAACGTGACCCGGTGACATAGCGATCCGTTCCGCCCCAACCTCGACTCGAAGTCGCTTCCAAACGATCGTTTAGTTGGGCCATCACGCCCGCTTGAACATCCGGCAGGAACCATATCGTGGCATGGGTGGTTGCGGACGCGGCGATTAACATCGCGAACAATGCCATGAACCGATACAGCGCCCCGCCAATTCGCTTGGGGGCTTCCTCATACGAATGTGGTCCGGCGGCTGCCTGTTCCTTTGACAAACCACTGTTCATCGCCCGAGTCGCCAACACAAAGCCGATGCACACGGTCAAACCCAACGCGGATTGTGCCGTGACGGTTGTACTGAGTCCGCCACCAGCGACCGACATCAACACCACGGTCATCCCTAACACCAACATCATGACGTGGCCACGACGAGGCCAATGCATCCACAACACGCACATCAGCATGAAAGCCGCATGGCCAATCGAATCGACCGCAACCAACAACACGTTGGGCGTGCCTTGCAACGCGGGATAGAAACGCCATGCAAAGACGATCAGAATCGAACCGATCATTGCTGAAAACAACACGCCACCGCGAGCCGCTCGCATTTTCCAACTGGCGTTCGATAAGATTGGTTCCGGCCAACGAAGGCGGACAAAGACCACAACAACCAAGCTGATTGTGGCGACCAAGATACATGCGGGCGAAGTCACAAATGTGCCGCCCAAGAACCAAGCCAAACCAATCGTCAACGCACCCAGCACAACGCGATCGTCCGACAACCAATCACGCCACTCCATCGGTTCTTCGTGCATCAAAGATGTCATGCCAGCACCTTCGCCGGGTCGTTATCGATCGTTGAAACGGCCGTGCCACCAAAGCCTTCCCGCGAATCCTCGTTGATGTTCAACCACATCAAATCTGGCAAATGCGACAGATCAGCCGCCTCTCTTTCGCGACGCGAAAACACGACCCCGTGGAATGCGCCGCCCGCCTGCGGCATCGCATGCAAGACGTCTTGTGCCATGCTAGCATCAACCGGCTCCGCCTCGGCCAATGCCATCAGCAGTGGCGTCGGGTCGGAAGCTCCCTCGCACAACACCGAACGCAACTTTCCATTCCGCTCTTGGCTTTGAATCACCGAGGGTGCCTGCCATGGGACAACCAAACGCACTTGCACGTTCGCGCCGACCAGAGTCTCCAGTCCTGCTGAAGCGATCGACAACAAACGCTCCAGCGAGGCGTCTTCGTCATCCGTGTATCGACGCCATCGTGAGATCGGCGTGACCGCAACTTCCGATTCAACGGGCGTGGTGTCGATGAATACCGTGACGGTCTGCTTTGCCGCGGAATTGAACTCTCGCAAGATCGGTTTGCCTAGGCGAGCCCACGATGCGAAATCCCACCGACGCACGGGCATGCCAGCGCGATATTCGCGGCTGCCGACATAGTGCTGGTGGTCACCTTGCGACAAACCAACGGCCAATCCACGCAGGCTCGCGTGAATCATTTGCCAAGCCATTTCGCTGTCCCAATCCAGTCGTCGCGGCGTGATGACCATCGACTCGCCACTGTCGAGCCACTGGGTCGATCGGAACAAGTGAAAAGGAAACAAAGACTCGACTCGGACCGGAGGCATTTCATGGACACCTCGCCTGAGAAACGTCAACGATTGCTCAATCGTCGATGTTGCTCCCGGAGCAATGTCAGGAATCCATTGCATCGCAGACGCATCCAACGGCATCTCGATGTCTCGTCGCCCATGCTTGCGGCGACTGTGATCCAGCCCCGCGCACAGACTCATCGCTGGCAAGCGACCTTCGTGGATCAATGAGATACGGGCCACAAAGCTTTCACCGGCTCGCACCGCCAATGGCACATCCAAAGTCACTTTCAAACGAGGCGACATGAGTCGGTTGACGATCCAACCCACCACAAACATTGCAAAGCAACTGGCGAACATGCCCATCCAGGGATACCCCCAAACGATGTTCAGCGACACGATGCCCATCAACAACAACGTCACCGAGCCGCCAGTCATGCTTCGCCGCAACGCCAGCCACCACACGATGGGGTTGCACCATCGAAGAGCTTTTAAAACCAAGCGACGTCGTGACCAATGCGTTTTTCGCGATGCGGAGGCGTCCCGTTTCATTGATCGTCTTTCAAACTGGAACCGGAACTTGATCCACAATGGACGCGACGATTTGGCGACTCTCGTTCGATGTCGCGGTTCCGTGGCGAGTGCTCACACGGTGAGCCAACACCGCCGTTCCCAATTGTTGAACATCATCGGGCAAAACAAAGTCTCGGCCCATCAACACGGCGCGAGCCTGCGATGCTCGCATCAACATTTTGCTGCCCCGCGGACTGCATCCAACCCGCAAACGAGAATCTTGTCGCGTGGCTGTGGCCAATGCGACCACGTAAGCGGCAACCTTTCGATCGGTTCGAATTTGACGCACCCAGGTTTGCAACAAAGTCAATTCTTCGGCCTGCATCACGGGTTGCAAAGCGGCTACCGGTTCCGCTTCGGACTGATCCAGCAACAGATCGATCTCGCTTTCGGTGTCGGGATAATCCATCGACAAACGAAACAAGAACCGGTCCAGCTGTGACTCGGGCAACGGAAACGTGCCTTCGAATCCCGCCGGGTTTTGAGTCGCGATCACCATGAACGGATGCTTCAGATCGTAACGTTCACCGTCAATCGTGACTTGCGATTCCGCCATCGCCTCCAGCAGTGCGCTTTGCGTTCGTGGTGAGGCTCGGTTGACTTCATCGGCAACCAACAGATTGCAGAACACCGGTCCCGGACGGAACTCAAACTCACCTTTGGACTGCAAGTAGATCGGCCCACCCAAAATGTCTGCGGGCAACAAATCGGGCGTGCACTGAATGCGTTGATATTCCAGATCAATCAAACGCGAAACAGATTTCGCCAGCGTTGTCTTACCAACACCGGGAACGTCTTCGAGCAACACGGACCCTTCGGCGAGCAAGGCGATCAAGACCGCTTCGATGACATCGTCCTTCCCGCGGATCACTTGCCGCAGCCGAGTGGACACCTCTTGCAGATGACGCCACGGGAGCTGCAACTCATCCGGCAACGTGGACTTGGGATTTTGGGCCACCGTCAACGCTTCCGCGGCGGGCGTCACATGTTGAGTAGGAGAATACAAAACGAATCACGCAGGATGAGAGGACGAGTGAAATGCAAAAGAATTCGGAGTGGATCAATTCGTTTGAGACGATGCGTCTTCGTCGGCGCTTGGCTGTTCCATTGCCGCCTTCGTTTTCACCAAGCAATGAAAACCATAGCAACGTTCTTCGTCTTCGCGTTCTTCCACCGACGTTTGCAGGATTTCTTGGACCTGATTCATGCGGTCAGCATCGAGTGCCATCGACAACACTCGCTGTTGACCATCGGGTCCCAAAACAGCCGTGGTCAGCACCGCGACGGTTCCAGGATGCTTCAACGCCTCAATGATATTCTCTCCGACCTGCTGTTCCGCGTTCTTGATTGTGGTCACAAATTGAGTCAATTGGGCGGAATCAGGTGGGTTCGCCACGCGAAAGTTGGACATGTCCTCGGGTCCAGGCTGCTTCTCCGCGGCATCATCAGAAGGAAGAGACGACGAATTCATGAACAATTGACCAATTACTGAGATGAGCAAAAACAGGAACGAGGTGGGTCCGTCAAACCCGTAGACAAGAAGACGAGAGGGTTTCAATTCGCCCAAACCCTGCGATCACATGGCATTCTTCGATGTGCATCACGTGAAAGAAGAAATCCCCGAACCCCGCCACCATTCGCGAATTCGGGTGCTTCTGCAAGAAGGCGTCCCGAACATTCATATCATCTTCATGCGGCAAGCGAACAATTTGACCCATCAATGTGGCACGCGGAGCGGCCATTGGATCGGAATCAGGAGAAGTCTCTTCGCAAAGTAGGAGCGACACGGCGGGGCACTTCGCCAGGTTCTGAGTGTGTTTTGCCAGACCGCTCAGCAGCATCGCCATCGAAGTTTCACCGACTCGAGCCACCGTGACAAGCGACACATATGGTCGTGGCGATGCATCGGAATCCGCCATCTGTGTTGCCAGCGAACCGACGGTGCATTGATTCATCAGGCCCGAAACGATGTCGGCGGTGGAGGGTTCAGACGTCGACATGCGGCTTCACCATCTTGCGATGCGGCAGAGAAATTTCAGTGAAGGTTTCTCCCACAGCGGTGTAGCCCGCCTTTTCATAGAAACCAATCGCAGTTTCTCGAGCGTTCAGTTGGAATTGCGAGTAGCCCTTTTTCTCCAATGCCGACTCGACCTCTCCAAGCAATTTCGCGCCGAGTCCCTCGCCTTGTTTTTCCGGATCAACCGCCATTTGACGCAATTTGACAGCACTGGATGTCAGAGGTTTTGCTGACAAAACGGCCACCAGGTTTTCAGATCCATTTCGCAATCCGAAGTGCAAATCCGCGTATTCGCCATCCAATTCCTCGGCCGTCAGACGGAGCCCCAAAGGTTCGCGCAGCACCCGATGCCTCAGATCCAATGCCTCCTGGTACAGCGGCGTGCACCATTCGATTTCGAGGAATTCCAATCGTCTGCCTCCCGGTCTCGTCAAACGTCGAGTTGATCGCCTCTTGGCAATGACGGGGACGATTGTAGCCGAATCAGCAGGTTTTCACCCGTGTGCGTCTTTTTGACCGACCGGCGATCAGTCACTCGTACTCATCGAATTCGTCTGGACCGCCACAAATGGGATCGAGAACCAAACCGCTCCAGTTCACCATTCGCACCGCGGTCGGCCACAAACTGAAAATGCAGGCAATGGCGATCACGGTCCCCAATTCATCCAATGCCCATGGCAGTTCGACTCGCGCGACCAAGCAACCGGCGGCGGTGAAGCATGCGGCGGAAATCAGGATGCCGGCGCGATATGCCCATGCGACTCGGCGGCTGACTCGGCATGCCGTGTAGATTTCTCGAGTTGGGTTGTCCCACTGAGCGATGAAACTGCGAAGCGCAACGCCGCGAGAATAGTGCCGAAGTCCATTGAGAAGCGAATCGAAACGACACTTCAAATAAATTTTGGGCAATCGAAAATGAATCACCGCCCCGACGATCATCATCACAACGGCCAATATCAAGAACGACCAAGCCGGCACGAGTGGCGTGGGTGAGTCCCCGCGAGTGGCTCGCAACATGACCGAATGAGCCAAACTCGTTTGCAATGGAAATGCAGCCAAGACAATCAAACACCCGCGAAGCGCACGTCGCTCAGTCGCCAGGTCCGACAACCGCAATTTGCGACGAGTCAGCAGGGGAAACCAATGCTTGACCCGCACACCAAAGGCTCGCGACAAGATCGGAAACACATACGCGGTCGTTGCCATAAACAACAACAACGCCAATCCCCAATTCGTCCAAACGATTGTGTCACGACCGATCGATGACAAAACCAACATCAGTTGAGTGGTTTCGGTGGCGACACATGCCAATGACGTGGCCAATGCGATCGCCCCCACGGCAGCCAATGAGATTGCCACCGAACGTGTCGATTGTTTGACAGCAGAAAGAGGTGCAGGTTTCCAGAGCAAAGGAACGCCAGTTGTGCAGCGCTCACGCACCAGATCGCTCGTCCACGGCAGCGAAAACTGTCGACGAGCTGACTAACTGGGGTGGCAGGGTTGGGGATAAGTGAGATGCCAGCGGCCATGTCCACCGTGCAAATGCGATGCACCGGTAGCCAGAGCGGCCAATAAAGCATGGGTCACATTAGTTCCCCAAGTCGTTAGAGGCAAACGTTTTACGAACGACCGGGGAGATCGAACACCCCCTGGAAGTGCGATCCTCACAACCGTCACATTCGAACGCTCTTCCCGCGTGACCAAACGTGTCACGGACCTTGCGAACAATCTTTTCAGTGAGACGTGACCCACACGTCACTCCGGCCTCCCGCCCCACTGACGAAGGTTTTTCGAATGACTCAGCTTTCTCTCTTCGACGCCATCGCACCGGTTTCCCCCGTGATCGCATCGGTCTCCGCAACCGCGGCACCGGCAACTCACACCGCACCGGCAACTCAATCATCCGTGATGCCAATCATCGCGGCATCGAAGTCCAATGGGTCGGACAACACTTTGTTGGCTCTCGCCGAATTGATCCGCGAAGGCCGGGAGCAGCTCAAAGCTCAGCAGGCGTCGACCGAACGCCCCATCCAGCGAATCGGCGATCTTGCTCAAGCCGTTTTGCGTCGCCACGATTTGGTGGCCCGTCGCCGTGCCGCGTCGCAGCAGAAGGCCAGCGACTTTGACGCTGCCGACGACAACGTTCAGGTCGCTTCCTGATCCAAGCCGATGGAAGCTTCGGCTGACTCGTTGCCCGCGACACTTTTCTTCTTCGTGGAAGACGTCTCTTTCGCAGTAGCTTCCGCTTTTTTGGCTTCGGATCCCTTTTTGGCCTCGGATTCCCGGGCGATTTGAGCCTTGTGGCGACTGCGGATTCTCCACGCGGTCATCAAACACCCGAGTACAAAGCTGACGCCGGAACTGCCCAGCAGCAGCAACGTCAGTGGGTATTCGCCACTGAAAAACAGAATGGTTAGCGGCACCGCGTCTTGGTTTTGAAACGCCACGATGACGACGACCAAGACGGCCGCCAACGACAAAAACCAGCGGATTTTCTGGAGCATGTGAAATCGGCGAGGGTGATTTCTCGCGAAAAAAGGGATTTGCTAGCAAATGTTTGCTAGGATCAATGGACTGACCAAACGAGGCAGGCAGCAAGACGATGCCAAACAGCATTTCCACCAAAAGTATCTCCGTTCCACGCCGATTGACCGCGTCCACCGGCGTGTTGGAACAGGCTCCCGAACAGCAAACCTTTGCTTTCTGGGAGGAATCAGTGGCTCCTTCCACTGTAACCTCAATCACCAAGCGTCGTCACGCAGCCCCCCCGCTCCCCTCCAAACCAGCCAAGCAAAGCAACAACCAAGCTCTCGTTCCTTCTGGACGGGCCAAGCAAAGCGTCTCCCTCTCCGCACTTCACACATCCTCTGGGAAAGCCGAGCAAAGCGTCTCTCCCTCCACACTTCACCCTCCCTCTGGGAGGGTCGAGCGAAGCGAGGGGAGGGCCGAGCCAAACGAGGGTAAAGCCGAACACGCCCCCACCACTCGCGAGGCGTTGCTGCAAAAACTGCGTCGCCAAACCGAAGCGATCTCAGACCCGCTCGTCGCGACCGATTCCACCCCGCGTTTTTCGACTGGGTCTTCGGCGTTGGATTCTTGGTTACCCGGCGGCGGAATGAGACGCGGCACGATCAGCGAATGGATCGCGGAAACCGAAGGCGGCGGCGCGGGCACACTTTCCTTGCTCGCCGCGGCCCAGATTTTGGGAACGGCCAACCAACCTCATCCACCGGCGCATGCTCACCACGACGGTCCCGTCATCGTCGTCGACCCCGGTGGCCATTTCTATGCTCCCGCCGCGATCGCTTGCGGCATCCCTGCCGAACGAATCGTTTGGTGTCGAGTCACCAACCGCCGCGACGCGGTGTGGACGCTCGACCAAGCCCTCCGGTGCGGTTCCGTCGCCGCGGTGTGGTCGATGTTGCCTTGGAATCTGAACGATCGCGACGCACGACGGTTGCAACTCGCCGCTGAAACCGGCCAAACTCCAGGTCTGCTTGTGCGAACCGCGTCGGCGGGGCGCCGGCCCTCGTTTGCTTCGGTTCGCTGGCACGTCCGGTCGGTGCCTGCTCAGCCCGAACAAATCGTTCCGCTTCCTCGGTCCCGTTCCGCCTTGCCACCCACCAACCTTCGTCGCTATCGCGATCTCCGGGTCGCTCATGTGACGATGCCCCGAGCCAAAACCAACGCGGCCCGCCAAGCTTTCCTGGCGATCACCCCCGACGCGATGCTGCATGATTTGGATTCGCGGCCCTTCCTCGCTGCTCATTCGAACTCTGTTTCCCACTCGAACCCGGTTGGTGACACCGCAACCGCTGACACATCCACGGCAAACACTCATGAAAAGGCTGCTGTGCATTTGGCTGCCCAACTGGCCCGTCCAACGTCGACGCGCCGAGAGCCTCCTCAGCGCCAACCCGAATCACAGCGACCCAGGGATCAGCGACCCAGCGACCAACGACAAAACAACCGCCGAGCCGCGGGATAGCACAAGCAAAACTTCGCCACTTCACCCTCTCTCCAAAAGAGCCGAGCGAAGCATCTCCACCTCCGCTATTCACACGTCCTCCGGGAAGGCCGAGCAAAGCGTCTCCCCCTCCACACTTCACCCTCCTCCTGGGAAAGCAGAGCGAAGCATCTCTTCCTCCGCACTTCACCCTCCCTCTGGGAGGGTCGAGCGAAGCGAGGGGAGGGCCGAACCTGAACTTCCCACTCACCCGTCCGCCCCCCAAGCCGCCACCGCGCCGCTGATCCTTTGGCATGCCGACCCGCGTCGCGGAAGAATCGTGGCGGCGAGTTGTCAACGTGCCGCGGCCATGGGCGTGCGATTGGGCATGCCGATCGCGCAAGCCGTCGACATCACTACCACGCTGGCCGACCAGCACAACTCCGGCCGAAACGTCGCGAATCAAAGCGTCCCGCCAATCCCCACCGCGATCATTGACGAACATGATCGTGTCGCCGATCGACGAGCGTTGCATTCGTTGGCGACCGAACTGCAAAGCCATCTGTGTCCGCAGATCGCATTGGAAACACTCGACCGATTCAAATGGGCCGGACGCTTTCGACATGATCCCGAAGCACTTGTCGCGGAGATCGACGGCGTCACACATTTGTTCGATGACGAACCAGGCTTGCTCGCTGCCGCGGCCACTATTCTGAAACGCCGTCACCTGAACGCCCGCCTGGCAATCGCCAGCACTCTCGGGGCAGCTTGGGCACTCGCCACCCATGCGCCCTCTCAAACGCGAACCAAAGATCCAGCCAAGAACCACTTCGACTTCTTCTTGGCCCCCGCCAATCGCACCCGCGATGCACTGCAAACGTTGCCGCCATCCGCATTGCGTTTAAATCCAACGGATGTGGAAACCTTGCAACGATTGGGAATCGAAACCATCGGCTCGCTCTTGCAATTGCCTCGCAGCGGATTGGCCACTCGCATCGGTCACGGTTTGTGCAACCGTATCGCTCAAGCACTGGGAGAAGTCGACGAACCCATTCTCGCGATCGACATTCCCACCGAACACACCGCGTCCTTGGAACTGGAATATCCAACCGACGCGGTTGACTTGATTCGCGACCGGATCATTCGTTTGATCGAATCCGCCACCGCATCCTTGCGTCCACTAGGAAGAGGCGTGCTGCGTTTGCGATGCCAAATCGACTTCACCGAGTCGCCATCCGTGACGCTCGAATCCGGACTGTTCTCGCCAACGTTGGACCTGAATCACCTCAGCAACTTGATGATTGGCGCATTTGAATCGCATGCTTGTCAGTCCAAGGTTTCGCATCTTCGATTGGACGTACTACAAGACGCGATCCTCGCCAGCACTCAACCGTCGATCTTCGGCCCCGGCTTTGAAAGCGACACGCAAACCGATTGGACGCGTCAAACCGACATCGCTCGATTGATCGATTCGTTGAGCGGTCGCTTGGGAGAAGAATCCGTGCGAGGCGTCCGCATCAATCGCGATCCGTTGCCCGAAGACACTGTCACGGATTTCCCGCTGACCCAATCAAGTGGTCGCAAACTTGCCACCACCCGGCCGCGGCGACGCCCCAAATCCAAAGCATCCTCGGCCGCGGAATCGCGTGACGAATCTCATGGTCGTCATGGCGGTGGAACTCGCAACGGAGTGCCAACGCCCCATGATGCCGGACGCCGGCCGCTTCAACTGCATTCATCACCTCAGCGACTCACGCCACTGGGACATGGCCAAGCCCCACCCGGTGAAAATCAGTTCCCCCCCAAATTTCGTTTTCGCGGAAGAGTGTGGAACGTGCATCAACATTGGGGCCCCGAACGGATCGAAACACGATGGTGGCAAGGCCCAATGGTTCGCCGCGATTACTTCCGTGTGGAACTGGACGATGGAGCACGATGGTGGATTTTTCGCGATCTCAATCATCCGACCGATTGGCAACTTCATGGTTGGTTCGATTGATAAATCTTGCCTAACGGTGCATAATGAAGCTCCACTGGATCGAGCGTAGAAAGTCCCCACCTTTTGCTTTTACTCCACGTTGGCAACCGTCATCGCGTTGACGCGCCGCCCTCCTGGACGCTCCTCCCTCCCGCCTTCCGAACTCCCGCCCATGTTCGCCCAACCGTTCCGTGCGAATGCGCGTGCACTGTTCGCAATATTTTGCTGGGCATGCCTTCCAGGAACCTGCTTGATCGCGGAAGAGCGTTTGAATGCTCCCGCCCCTTCGCTGTCCTTGGAAGAAACCAAGCGGCACGGCGCGAGTCGTTCGAAATATCTCGAGCCCACCACTCAACCGAACGAAACGAAAACGCCACAAGCCGACCTACAAACCTTTCGCGATGTCATCGCACCCATCCTGGAAGAGTCCTGCGTCGACTGCCACGGCCCCGACAACGAAGAGGGCAACATCCGAGTCGACACGCTCGATCCAAACTTGATGCAGGGTGACGACGTTCAATGGTGGGTCGAAGTCTTAGCGGTTCTCAACAACGGCGAGATGCCACCGCCGGACGAAGTCGAGATGGACGACGACGATCGAAGCACCGTGGTGGAATGGTTGTCAGGCGAAATCCAAACCGCATCTTCGGTTCGGCGAGCGACCGGTGGCCACTCATCGTTTCGTCGCCTGACACGTTACGAAACCAACCACGCGTTGCAAGATTTGCTCGGCCTGCCATACGAATTCGCGAAAGATCTTCCGCCCGAAGCTCATTCGGATGATGGCTTTCAAAACAGCTCCGAAATGCTGCACATGACGGTCAAGCAGTTGGACACCTATCGCCAACTCGCTCGACAAGCACTTGATCGCGCCATCGTGCTGGAAGAACAACCCGCTCCGATGTACTGGAGCATCAGCATGAAGCAGAACAGCAAGATCGACCGTCACCAACAACAATCCAAACTCGACCAAGTTGCCGAGAAACACAAAGACGATCCCGCCAAACAAAAACAAGAAGTCGATGCCCTTCGCGAGACATTCCAGGACATCCCGCGAGACACCCATTATCGCGACCTCACCAACGGCCAAAAGGTCTCGGCAAGCTGGGCCTATCAAGGTGCACGTTATGCGATGGCTCCGGAAGATGCGCCGCGAGTCATGCCGCCGACCTTCGATCACGTGGCGGTGTTGCCTGGCGGTCGCAATCAAAAACTGATCATTGAACTGGGGGATCAACTTCCAGATCAGGGAATCATGCGGGTTCGCGTTCGAGCGTCCTGGTTGAAAGACGACGAATCGACCGGCAAACAAACGCAGCCACCCAGCCTTCAACTGGAATTTGGTTGGCGGGCCAGCAATGAAGGCCGTGCGGACATGCGAGTCAGCGTCGCTGACACTCTTGTGGAAGCGTCACCTGACGAACCACAGATCTATGAATGGGACGTTCCATTGGGCGATATCTATCCACGAAATTCCGTCCGTGGAACATCAAGAATGGGTGTGACGCCCAGCCCATCAGAATACATTCGGTTCATCAACAGCTCCGTATCGAAGGCTGCCATCCAAATCGACCATGTTGAAGTGGTGGCTCCCGTGAACGATCAATGGCCACCCGAATCACACCAGCAGATTTTCATCGCCAGCGAGCATCGTGACGATGAGCCTCGGTACGCCAAGGAAGTTCTGGCCGCATTCATGCATCGGGCTTGGCGACGACCGCCGACCGAAGCCGAACTGGAACGCAAACTCAAGTTATTCGACGCGATTCGCGGACAATGCGATTCGATGGAAGAAGCCATTTCAGAAGTCCTCGCATCCGTCCTTTCATCACCCAATTTTCTGTACGTGGTTCGCTCGGCTGAAACGAACGATGCAGAAACGTCGATTGATCGATTGTCGCCGAACGAGTTGGCAACACGACTGGCATTGTTCTTGTGGTGTAGCGTCCCGGACTCCGAACTGCTCGAACTCGCAAGCGAAAATCAGTTGTCATCGGCCGAGCACCTCAAGACGCAAGTTCGTCGCATACTGGCTGACCCGAAGGCGGAACGCTTCAGCAAGCATTTCGTCCATCAATGGCTCGACCTTCAGTTGTTGGACTTTCTCAACGTCAACGAAACCAAACCCAAACTCAGCCCGTTGTTGAAGGAAGCGATGCAGCGTGAACCGATCGCGTTCTTCCACGAACTACTGCATGAAGACGAAAGCGTCCTTCAATTCATCCACGCTGATTTCGCGATGGTCAACGAACGATTGGCCCGTCACTATCAAATCCCCAATGTCTATGGCAATCATTTTCGCCGCGTTCGACTGAACTCTGATCCCCGGCGAGGCGGTTTGCTGACCCAAGCTGGTTTGTTGGCGATGAACTCGGATGGAACCGACTCGCATCCGCTCAAACGTGGCGTTTGGTTGCTGGAGAGCATTCTCAACGACCCGCCACCACCGCCGCCGCCCGCGGTGCCTGAGATTGATTTGGCCGATCCCGAAATCGCGAAGATGACGCTGATCGAACGCATGGCCAATCACCGCAATCACCCCGCATGCATGTCGTGTCATTCCAAGATCGATCCTTGGGGAATCGCCTTTGAAAACTACGACGCGGTTGGTCGCTGGCGTGATTCCATCAACGGCAAACCCGTCGTCGCATCGGCCACGTTGTTCAATCAACAAGAACTTGCCGGCGTCGAAGGTCTCAAACGATACCTGCTGGAACATCGCCAGGATCAATTTGTCCGTGGGATGGTCCATAAACTGGCAACTTACGCGTTGGGGCGTCCGCTCACATTTTCGGACCACTCCAGCATCGACGAAATCACCGCCGAAGTCCGCCAACGCGGCGATGGCCTCGCGACGATGATCGAGCAATTGGTCACCAGCGACCTGTTTCAATCCAAGTAGCACTCGTCTCTTTTTGTTTTCGAACAACTAGCTCCCGCCAAGATCGCAGTCCTGAAGGAACCTTTGATGACACTGAATCTAAACGGCTTGGACCGACGTCGCTTTCTTCGCGGAACCGGAGTCGCGTTGGCACTGCCACTGCTTGAATCCGTCGCGATGGCTGGCCCCCGATCATCTGAACCGCCTCAGGACCCAAAGCGTTTGGCATGTTTCTACTTCCCCGATGGCGTGCCCATGCCGCTGGTGGAAGATCCGGCCTACAAGGATTGGTCTTGGTTCCCCCATGGCACGGGAGATGATTTCAAGTTCACCAAAGCATTGTCACCGCTGGAGCCACTACGAGATGAGATCAGTGTCCTTTCCGGATTTTCGCATCCGAAATCCCGAAGCGTCCACGGGCACTCCAATGCCGATCAATTTTTGACCGCCGCCGACACCGGATCCAACGGTCCCTACAAGAATTCCATTTCGCTGGACCAGATCTACGCAGAGCACATCGGCAACCAAACCCGGTATTCTTCGTTGGTGATGTCGACCGATGGTGGCACCGGCACGCCACGTGGAACCCACACGCTTTCGTTCAATCGAAATGGACGAGCGATCCCGGCGGAGAATCGCCCCAAACGCATCTTCGACATGCTGTTTGTCAAAAGCGATGAGGACGCCGCCCGTCGATTGGCGATCAGCCAAAGTGCGTTGGACGACTTGCTGGCCGATGCGAGGTCACTTCGCAAAACGCTTTCGTCGAACGATCAATCCAGTTTGGATGAGTACCTTGATTCCGTCCGTGAAGCGGAGATCAAAGTCGAAAAAGCAAAGCACTGGCTCAAAACACCTCTGCCAACCGTCAGCGCTGATCATCTGAACCTCAACCTGACGCCCGATGAACCGCGTCAGTACCTGCAGACAATGTTCGAAATGATTTTCTTAGCGTTCAAAACCGATTCGACTCGTGTTGCGACCTATCAAATCGGTCGAGAAAACGGTGTGGGGATCAGCGATCACTTGGCCCGTGCTGTTGGTTTCAGCCTGGCTCACCAACTGTCACACGAGACGAAGAACCCCGGCGGGTGGAAGAACTTTGCGATCTATTGCCAGTTTCTCAATGAGGAATTTGGCCGCTTCGTCGGCAAGCTGAAATCAACTGAGGAACCTGCCGGTCGTGGGTCGATGCTGGACAACACGCTGCTGTTGTTTGGCTCGGCGTCCAGTGCCTTTCACCTATCTCGTAACTACCCGCTGATTTTGGCCGGTGGCAAGAACATGGGATTCAAGCATGGCAAGTATCTCAACAATGCGGGCTCGAACCCGCAGGGTGGTGCTTGGGATGGCGGCCGGGAACCTTGGCAGCAAGAGATCTCACACGAAGATCGCCCGCTCTCGAATCTGTTCGTCACCATGCTTCAGCAGCTCGATGTTCCTGCCGAATCGTTTGCCGACAGCGATGGAAAAGTCACGGAACTGATCTGAGTCCCTGCGGGACACTTGGTCGCCAAACCACAGATCAAAGCTCCCCAGCCGTATGCCGGCAACCTCCCGTAGCCGGATTCGCTAGCCACCCCGCCAGGCACAGCCTGGCCTACGTCCGTCGCAACCCGCCGCGTTAGCAAGGGCGTCCCTCCATAGCCGGATTCGCCAGAATTCGGACTCCAACCAACGCAAGCATCTGAATTTTGGCGAATCCGGCTACCAAGACGTAGTAGTGTCGGCAGCTCACCGTTTGGGAATATCTGACGTCGAAAAGGCGTCAGGCAACAGCTCAGAAAGACGTCGCATTTGTTGGTCACCGTCGATGACATCGATGGTGTAGACGTAGAGGTCGGATCCGAATTCTGCCAGCACTTGCCGGCACGCCCCACAAGGCATCGCTCCGCCAATACTGGCGATCGCAACCGCATGGAACATTCGGTATCCACCAGCGACAGCGGTACAAACGGCTGTGCGTTCGGCGCACTGTGTCAACGAATAACTTGCGTTTTCAACGTTGCATCCTTCCACGATACGTCCATCGTGCGTCAGCAGAGCCGCACCGACATAGAAGTGGCTGTGCGGGGCGTAGGCATGATCGCGAGCCGAAATAGCCGCCTGGATCAAACGTTGGACATCTTCGTCGCTGGGAGGATCAATTTCGGATGCGTGACTGTGTACGTCGGTCATGGCAGGATAGAGAGACAAGGAAGTAGACTCGCCGAAGTGAGGTGCAGATTCCGCCATCAGATGCCAATAGAGTACCCGCCTACATCCGTAAAGCAATGCGACAATATACGTCGAAAACACCTCCGCCGAGATTGACCCCCGAAACCTCGACGTGATGCCTTCATTTTACCACAACACATCCAGCGTTCCGTCCGTCCGAAATCGCTTCAGGTGCGTTAACATGTTAGGCCCACCTTCAATATCTCCATTGGTTCCAAGTGTTCCTGAAATGCCTTTGAATTTCGCCTCTCTTCGCATGGCACCCCGACTCACACCCATCCGACCGAACCGTTTGCTGAATCGCCTTCCGTTGATGCTGGTGGCCCTCGCAGTCGCAGTCGTCTTCAGTTCGTTCGAGGCACGCGCCGACGAAACCGCCCAAGACAGCGCTCGATCACTTTCGCGAGCCTTCCGCGACGCCGCTCGCGAAGCCAACCCTTCGGTCGTGACGGTGTTTTCCTACGGGCAAAATCAAACACTCTCCGGGGAAACTCAGGACGAGCCCAAGGAAGAAACGGACGAGGAATCACCCGACGAATCGGTCGGCCCAATGCCACCTAAACAATCCGAGGACGGCGAATTTGAACTCAGCGGTCTGGGGTCGGGTGTGATCATCAATCCCTTTGTCGATGCGACCGATCACGACGAAGAAAAGGACGAATCGATCTATTGGGTGATGACCAACAACCACGTCATCACCAATGCAAAGAAGGTTGTCGTTCAACTGCCAAACGAAACCGAACTGGTGGCGAAGAAGGTGCATGGAGACTCGGCCAGTGACATTGCCGTGCTGCAAATCACATCGGACGAACCGCTCAAGATCGCTCAATATGGCGACTCCAAGAGTCTAGACATTGGCGACTGGGTACTCGCAATTGGCAGTCCTTTCAAACTGGAAGCAACCGTCAGTGCCGGCATCATCAGCGCAAAGAATCGAAGGCTCGACCGCATCCGTCGCAGTCGTCTTCTGCAAACTGACGCGGCGATCAACCCTGGCAATTCCGGTGGCCCACTGGTCGACTTGGATGGCAACGTGATCGCAATCAACACGGCGATTGCCACTCGCAGCGGCAGCTACCAAGGGATCGGTTTCGCCGTGCCGATTGATCAGGCCAAATGGATCGCTCGTGAATTGGCTTCTTTCGGAACCGTCCGTCGATCAACCATGGGAATCACCACCGTGGAACTCAACGCAAAGATGTCCAAGATGTTCAAACTGCAGGAGGGAATGGGTGTGCTCGTTTATGAAATCATCCGCGATAGCCCCGCCGATCGAGCAGGTCTAAAAAAGCTCGATGTGATCACCGAGTTCGCGGGACAGGAATTTCGCAAAGCAATTGATCTTCGCGAAGCAATCGAACGAGAACCCGTTGGTTCAACCCAAACATTGAAAGTGATTCGCAAAGGCGAAGAGATCGAGCTCGAAGCCATCCTGGCTCCGGTCGATGATCCAACCGCTACGCCAGATGACGAAGCCGAAGAAGAATGATCGAACACACGTCGGTCGGTGCACTTCAACGAGGCTCGCGCTGAATTTGACGCAAGCCTCTCGTACAAACATCGTGAAGCGTGCGCATCCTTCACTCCGTGGCAGCTCGCTTCGGCAGCACCCAATTCGGACGAGGGAAATGGCACGTGTAGCCATTTGGCACTTTCTCGAGGTAGTCCTGGTGCTCCGGCTCGGCTTCCCAAAAATCGCTGACCGGTTCGACTTCGGTCACCACTTTGCCCGGCCATAAACCCGAGGCGTTCACATCTGCGATCGTGTCCAACGCGATTTGCTTCTGCTCCTCATCGACATAGTAAATTGCGGAACGGTATGACGGACCGCGATCATTGCCCTGACGGTTGGGCGTGGTTGGGTCATGGATCTGAAAAAAGAACTCCAGTAACTGACGATAACTCGTCTTCTCCGGATCAAACAGAATCTCGATGCCCTCGGCGTGATTGCCATGATTGCGGTACGTCGCGTTGGGGACTTCGCCGCCGGTGTATCCCACCCGGGTGGACTCAATGCCAGGCAGCTTGCGAATCAAGTCCTGCATGCCCCAGAAACATCCGCCTGCTAACACCGCTCGCTCTGTCATGACTTATCTCCATTGAATTTGATCGGATAATGCATCGTCTTCCAGCCCGCGTGGATTACTCCACAGGTTGGAAGACGATGCCATGTTCTATTTGCCAATGCAAAACCGGCCGAACACACGGTCCAGAATATCATCCGTGTAGACCTGACCGGTCACTTCACCGATCGCCTCAACAGCGAGACGCATCTCAGCGGCAACCAGTTCGTGTCCCGCGGCTTGCTCCGTCCACTGTATCGCTTGGGCCAGATGCTCTATCGCGGCGGCCAAAGAATCTTGGCATCGAGCCGCTGTGCCGATCACGCTGCCCGTCTCGCCAGCATCACGCTGCTCCGCGAATTGGACAAGTCGCTCGATCAAGGAATCAACACCGGTACCCGACTCACTGCTCACAGCCAAATCAGCTCGCATCGATTCGCCGTTCCAATCCGTCGGCATCAAGTCACGTTTGGTTGCCACACAAATCAGTTGCGCCGATCGCTTCGCTTCAGCTAAAACTGCATTGGGGCTTTTTAGAGATTCAAAACCATCCCCGCCGGTCGCATCAATGCACCAAACATGCACGTCGGCTCCCCGCGCTGCCTCAGCGGCTTGCAGTTGAGCTTCTTGAGAGATCGGTGCCTCCGGGTCGGACTCCTCTCTGGATTCCGATCCCGCCGTGTCGATCAATTGAAACGAGTGGCCGCCCCAACTCGACTCGACAGTCACCAAATCCCGAGTCGTCCCGGCTTGATCTGTCACGATGGCCGACTCGGTTCGAGACAACACATTCAGCAACCGGCTCTTCCCGGCATTCGGCAACCCTCGCAAGACAACACGAATCGTTGACGATGCACCGCCGCGATCGCTCAGTTGAGAACGGGTCTGCAGAAGCAGCGAGCGAAGTTCGTCGAGCCTTTGAATCAGGGCTTCGTCTGAAATGAACTCGATGTCTTCGTCGACGAAATCCAATCCAGCCTCGACATCGGCCAACAAGTCCAACAGTGTTGAACGTGCCGCTTGCAGTGGCCGCGAAAGGTTACCGGCTAATTGTGAAAGAGCCTGATCGAGCGTGCCGCGGTCTTCCGCTTCGATGACACCGAGCACGGCTTCGGCTTGCGTCAGATCCAATCGCCCGGCGAGAAACGAACGCATCGTAAATTCGCCAGGTCGAGCTGCTCTAGCTCCCGCACGAATTGCCGCGTCCAAGCTGGACTGCAGCAGCGGTGCGGAACCGATCAGATGCAACTCAGCCGACGGTTGGCCCGTGTAACTGCGTTGCGTGGGCCAAACCATCACATCGACCTCGATCGCACCGAGTGGCTCTCCGAGAGAGAGCGTTTTCGAGCTTCGAAAAGGACGTCGACCGCTGGCTTCGTCCGTGTCCAACACCTTCATCCGACACAGCACATCGATACAGTCGTGGCCCGATAACCGAACGATCCCGCGAGGAGCGGGAGTCATCGGCGATGCAATGGCGGCGATGGTGTCGTCCGCTTCTGATGTCACCGTGCTGCCACACCCGCGGCATCGGGTGCCAAACTCCGATCACCCGCATTCACATCGGGGCGAACACGATTGGCAATGTTTGCCGCACTGCCCGACACACTCGGCCCAGCGTCCTCCAACGCGTCCAAGACCATCTGCTGAGAAACCAAATCACGAAGCACGATCGGTTCGGCAGGAGACTTCCCTGGGTAAATCGCCAGCACTGGAATCGATCGGCTCTGCAGTTCCTTCAACTTCGCTTCGATCTCCGCGTCTTGATCCGTCCAATCAGCCAGCATTGGCACCGCATCCAACTCTTCGATCAATTGACGGGTTGGTTCGGTATTGAGCGCGACGTTGTAGTTCACGATGCAGTTCACACACCACTTGGCGGTGAAGTCGATCATGACCGTGCGGCCTTCGGCTTGATATTGTTTCAGCTTGGCTTCGTCATAAGGCTGCCACGCGATTGTCTTCACACCTTCGGCAGGCTCAGGTGCAGGGCCTAACCAGTGGAAAGCAGCGACACCGATGACAACGGCCGACGCGATTCCACCCGACCAAGCATACATGCGTGATTGCAGGCTGCTCCAACTAGGAACTTTGCCGATGATCCAGCAACCAAACCAAACACCGATCAAGGCCACAAACACGGGCAGCTTGTCACCGTCGCTGAATTGGTTGAAGAAAAATGCAACAGTTCCCAGGAACAAGAACGCGAGGAACTCTTTCAGTGTTTCCATCCAAGTGCCGGGCTTGGGCAACCACGCCACCAATGACGGCCAAATGCCGATCATCAAATAAGGCAATGCCATGCCGACTCCCACAATCATGATGACCGCGATGGTTTGCAGACTGGTCAACGCGAATGTCAGCCCCAAAATCCCGCCCAGCAACGGACCACTGCAGGGTGTTGCCAAGACAGTCGCGAACACACCTTTGAAGAACGCACCGGTGTAGCCTTCGCGTTGCTGCAAAGCCTGCGAAGTCTTGCCCGCCGCCATCCCGGGAACCGGAATTTCCCAAACGCCGAGATAGCTCAGTGCCATCGCGAACATCAACAGCGTCAGACCGAGACGCACTGGGAAGTAGGTGAACTGTTGGCCCCAATTGAATGACAACAAAACCGCGAGAGCGGTGAGGACCGCGAAGACAGACAGAATGCCAACTGCGTACACGACGTTGAGAAAGAAAATTCGCTTGCGATCTTCGCCGGCTTGCTGAACAAAGCTCATCACCTTCAAACCGACCACCGGCAACACACACGGCATGAAGTTCAAGATGACTCCGCCGATGAATGCAAACAGCAACGTTGTGCCAAAGGGTGTGCCCGCTTTCTCGGTCGCACCCGATGCTTCTTCGGTCGTCGTCTCACCGGCAACTCCATGAACGTCCGCAGACGCACCGGCGGATGAGCGATTGGTCGCCGAAGCATCCGCCATCACAATTTGCGGTTCGCGATCGGCCTCAGGTTCCGTGCTGGCATTCAACGCGGGTGAGATGTCGGTATCGACCCAATCGAGTGTCGCCGCATCGTCCAAAATCAGCATGCGTTTCTTCGCAGCAACATTCATGGACTTCGGTTGGGAATCCACCGGTGCCGAGTCCACCACATTGACGACGGTTTGAAACTCGATCGCCTTTGGCTGTTGGCAACTGTCATCCGTGCAAGCTTGATACGCGATCCCGCCCACGATTTTATGTTCGCCGGTCGAGGCATCTTTTGGGATCGAGATTGGCAACGTCCATGTCACGTTGCCTTTGTGATAGGTCACGCCGGGCAACAGGTCGTAATCCACCGGCGGAGATTTAGTTTGAGGTGCCCCGACTTTCAGATCTGATTTTTCGCTGACCACAAAGTTGGTCTTTGATTGCTCGTCGTTCACCGACGATGTGTAAACGTGATATCCCGAATCGGGGATTGCGGTGAATCGGAGCGTTCCTGTTTGTCCGGGTTCCAGTTCCGGGGTCAGGTTGATCGCTTCCCAACGCACGACGTAATCTTGGTCGCGAAAGGTTTGCTTCAGGTCAACGGGATGACTCTTCAAACCCGCGGGATCATTCGACGACGTTGACGCCATCGTTTGTTTGGCTGGTTTTGAAATCGTTGACGGAACATCGCCGCTCAGCTTCGCCGTCAATGTCTCGTTCACCGGCATGCAAGCACCGCCGGTCAAACACGCCAGTGCATCCAGGCGAATCTTCAATGCACCAAGCTGCGAGATCGCTTCGTTGCCGCCCGCGACTTTCGCTTGAGCGGTGAAGGTGACTTCGTCTTCAAACTCTTCAACCGTGATTCCACCAAAGTCTTCTGAGACACTTCGAAGCGGTTCACGGTCGCTCTTCCAAGCACCTGAAAGCTTGACGGCATCGGCTTTGACCAGACTCAATTTGGTCGGTTTGGGCCCACCTTTAGGCTGGGTCGTCGAATACAGGTGCCACTTCGGCTGCAGCCTCACCTGGACCTGGATTTCGATCTCACCGTCGCCCACAACCGAATAGAACGCAGTGGCCTCGGCGGGCTCGTCAGTTTGCAACGCCGCGTTTCCGTCGACGGCAAAATCGTCGAGCGAATACTGGGTGAACAGACCGGCTGCGTCGGGCCTATCAGCACGAACGGGCATCGCCACAGCCAAGGTGAACAACACCGCCAGCAGTGCGGCACCAAAGGCGGGCAATTTCCGAGCGAACCCGGGTTGGTAACAGCGATCCATCGAAAGCATCCTCCGACGAGATAATTCAATGAGACGAAAAGACATCGAACCCCATCGTTCGACCGAAATGAGTCCCGTAGCTTAGCAAAAGTGGCAAACTGAATCGATCAAGCCGGAAATTCGGCTCGAGAGACGTTCCGGTGACGAGAAAAACACTCGTCGCCTCAGTCCAATCCAATCCACCCAATTCGCCATACCCACCCACGCGTTCAAGCGTAGAAGAGTCGCTCCCAGAGCAAGCTCTTCTGGTGTTGGGCTCTTTACTAGGAATGAGCGAGCTTGACCACCGTCCGCCAATTCCACCCCGCAATTTGCTGACGAAATCCGGTTGTATCCCTCCACCGCCAATTCCAACCGACTCGCCGAAAGCAGTCCTTCCAGTTGCACGGGGAAACTGCCGGCCCAACGGGCCAAGTCCACCACCGGGCAATCCCAATCCATCGCGTCGTGATCGATGATTCCGTTCACCGTCTCACGAGATTCGTCAAACAAAATGTGCTCTCGGTGGACGTCGCGAAGCACCCAATTCTGGCGCCAACCCTGAGGCGAACTCTCCAGTCGTTCTGCCAGCTCCGCAATCAGCTTTGACTGAACGGAGGTGCCTTGTTCGACCAACAACTCGGTTGCTGCCATCAAACGATGAGCAAGCTCTTGATAGGCCGGCAACTCATCGTTCGCTCGATCGATCGTTCGTTGCCCCACTCCGTCCACACTGACGCAGCGTTCCAACAACGCTCGCCACTGCAAAGCCGTCCCGGGCAATCGTTCTCGCAACAGACTTCCCGATGACAACCACGGGTTCAATTCGTGTAAACGTCTCATCCGTTCACGAAAACAACGTGGTAAGTGATCCGCAGACGCAAACTCGCTTGGCGTTCGATCAATGACGGGCGAGGGCAGGGCGGCCAACCTTGAGTGAACTTTCGCGATCGCTTCCCCGCCCAGCAGCAATGCTCGCGCGGCAGCATCGCTGTCCATCGCTTCGGAATCATCACACGCTTTGCCGTCAACCCAAGCGGTGCATTGCCATTGGCGACCTTGGTCCAAAACGATCCATCGACCATCTGCGGTCGGAAGCGGAGCGGCCAAGAGCGCCGAATCCGAGCCCACGTTTTGATTGGACCAGTTCGGATCAAGCAACCCAGTGTAAGAGACGTCTGGCTGCGTCATCGCGTTGGCCAGTTCGTTTGCCACGCGGTGCCATCGTGCAATCGGCTCACCAGAGGCCGAACACTTCAGCACATAAGACGACGGGTTCGCGGCGGGGCGAATTCGATAGACCCGCCCGCCGCTCAGCCCTGGGTTCCACGAATCGATACCGACCGACGCTGCGTCTGGAAACCAGAGTCGTGCGATTCGTGAAACATCCAAAAGCGATTACTTTTCAGCCAAGAAAGACATGATCGACTGCTCCGGCACCGGCAACTTCAGCAACGGTGCGAACTCAGCGGTTTGTTCGTCGACATCTTTCAAGCATTCAAACAAATCTTCCTTCGACATGCCAGAGAGTCGCTGGCATGCTCGGGCAAACTTTCCTTTCTCGTGCCATTCGTTTTCGCTGCACGAGGGCAGCAACGATGCCAACGCGACGCAAGCCGCACCGCGGGCCGAGTCACCCATTTCAAGCAACTGTTCAATCTCAGTATGTTGAGCGATCAATTCAACAAACTCTTCGGGCAGGTTCCAACGCGTGGCCAGAACCGCGGCAGCGTCCGCGTGATTCCAACCAAACATTTCTTTTTCCAAACCGCTCAGACGCTTGCCCTCGGAAGCTCGTTTCTCAACCAACTCTTCGTATTCGGTTGGCAATTCTTTCAGCAGCAGTGGGATCGCCATGTCCTGCAACAAAGCTCCCGCGAACAAGTCCTCGGCGGCTTCCAGCTTCAGAACCCGGCCGACTTTGCGAGCGAAGATGGCGCGACGCAGCGAGTCTTGCCAAAGAGCTTTCAAATCAAAGGGACCAAACTTCGGATTAGGAATCACGCTGAAGACAGCGTTCCACAATGCAAAGTTCACGATCGCTCGCGAGCCGACCAGTGTGATGGCCTGCGGGATACTCATGATTTCACGACTGAATCCAAAGTACGACGAGTTCACAAAGCGAAGTACTTGCCCCATCAATCCCGGATCAGCCTCGATTGGCTTGGCAAAGTCATTCGGCCCAGCGGATTCCTTTTGCGACAACTGCAACAGGCTGATCGCACTGTGCGGCAAAGCAGGCAGGATGTCGACATGAAAAACATCTTCCAAGTTGGTGCTTTCTGCGACGTTCGTCATCGATTTCAGCTCGTTTGTTATTTTGTGCATTGTTCGCCACGCGATGTGCCTCACGCGGTCTTCATTCTTAAGCGGTGAGCGAGAAAGAAGTGCCAGGAACCGCTTGTGCAAAGCACCCCACCGGCCGTGCTGGCAAAAAGTGTCTGACACTTGTTTCCCGACCATTTCTTCGCTGATAGAACCCTACGCCAAGATTTCGCAGAAGCACGTCGCAGGCTCATCCGAAGACGCGCGGATTCGGGATGATTAGCCCCAGTTGGAAACCTTTGTCGGTCGCACCGTTTGTAGTGACGCGATTTTGATACGTTTCGCCAAGACATCAAACGTCGCTCAGACACATCATTGGTTGAATTCATGCATCAACCATGTGTCACGAATCAACTCCGACACTTCGACGTAAGCCGTTGACTGACAGGACGTTGAACGTCGAACCAACTCAGCGAGGCGGCTCCGGTCCGGGACGTGCAACCGTGTGGCCTCATGGCACTTGTACGAACTCCGTCGCTCGGCAACAGCCGATTCTTCTCGCAACTCGCAGCTCATCACCTGGGAAACAACTCTCAGGTCGAAGCGTCTTTCTATTGGAAGCGACTGCGAAGGACGGGCGTCCTCGCGATTTTGTTGGGTGTAGTGAACGTTCTTAGTGGAGCGTCTGGCTCCATGAAAGCGTCGACCAACTCATCTCGGCCAGATTCGCAGCCCCACGTTGTGCATCGGCACGCTGACCCCAGCGACCAAATTGGCATCCACCCAGATCCCAGCTCAACTCTGCCGGTTGCAAATCACCTGTCAGCCTCCGTGGCGACGACGCTGGAACGCAAGACGTCCAATCCGGATGAGTCAGTCGATCCAGATCGACTAACCGATGAAGCGTTGATCTCCAGCGGCCCTCGGGCAGTACCGCCGGTTGGTTGGCGTCGCACTTCCAATGGATGGGAAAACGTCGCGGAATGGCCCAGTGCGAACAACCAGACAGGGGGGATCCCTGCCCAAGTGTCCCTCTCGGATCAGATCCTTTTGCAGGAGAAACGGGAACCCGCAGTCTTGCGAAGCTCCATGGACAAGCTGAGAAGCACCCATCCGGCGATCATTGCCTCCATCCAAATTGTCAGTGTCCTGATCTTGTTCGCGACCTGGGTGGTGCTTCGTGAAAAGCCGTTTCGGCGTACCGAAGGCCAGACTCCCAATCGGCTCGCTTCCTAGCCATTCGGCGGTCGTTTTCACGAAACATTCCTGATCAGTGCGGCGCATATCTGATCCGTGGCTCGGCCACCGGCTTCCCGGGAGTCTGTCTTGGATGGCAACGACATCTCTCACCCGTGACCAAACGTGTCACACCCCTGACGAATACTAAGGGTGTGAAGAGGAGGCAGCTCACCGCGGTCTTCTCTGTAAACCAACCGTCGACCGGTCGTCACATCAACTGGCCGAACTCACTTCGGTGGAAAAGCTGTCGGGCTTTCATTGTCTCGGGCACCTTCCTCGATAGGATCGACCTTGCGACTTCGCAGGGATCGCCATGTCTGACCACCGTTGGTTTGGACATCGGTTGGGTTTGAATTGGAAACAAGAAAAGTTTGTTCAGGGAATAAAGGAATCAGGACATGGTAAAGAAACCACGCATGGCAACGCCCGCAGCATCCAAGGGCGTCAAGCTGGATCCAGGGATGAAGACCATTCTGGAAAAAGAACCCGGTCTGAAGACGACGCTTCAACAGATCGAAAAATCGTTTGGCGACGGTGCGATCATGCCGCTGGGAGCATCCCAAAAGCTGACCATCGATTGTATCTCCACAGGCAGCCTCAGCCTCGACATGGCTCTGGGTGGAAAGGGCATCCCGCGAGGCCGAATCATCGAAGTCTTCGGACCGGAATCTTCCGGTAAGACGACGTTGGCTCTGCACATCGGTGCCGAAGCTCAAAAGTCTGGCGGGATCGCGGCAATCATCGATGCCGAGCATGCCTTTGACCCCAGTTGGGCCAAGAAGCTGGGCGTTGAACTGGACAGCCTGCTGGTCAGCCAACCCAGCAGCGGTGAAGAGGCGATGCAGATCTGCGAGATGCTAGTCAAATCCAACGCTGTCGACGTCATCATCATCGACTCCGTCGCGGCCTTGGTGCCCAAGGCGGAACTCGAAGGCGAGATTGGCGACAGCCACGTGGGCCTGCAAGCTCGTTTGATGAGCCAGTCGATGCGGAAGCTGACCGGTGCGATCGCCAAAAGCAAATCGGCCGTCGTCTTCATCAACCAGATCCGCGAAAAGGTCGGCGTGATGTTCGGCAGTCCCGAAACCACACCCGGCGGTCGTGCCCTCAAATTCTATTGCTCGTGCCGAATCGATGTTCGTCGGATTGGCAGCCTGAAGGACGGCGAAGAGCAAGTCGGTCAACGCGTCAAAGCCAAGATCGTCAAGAACAAGGTCGCACCTCCGTTCCGCATCGCTGAATTTGACATGATGCACTCCAATGGCATCAGTTTCGAAGGAGATTTGCTGGATCTGGGAACCGAGAACAAGGTCGTCAACCGCAGCGGTTCCTGGTTCAAGTACGGCGACACTTATCTGGGACAAGGCAAAGAGAAGGCTCGCAACTTCTTGATCGAGAACCCCGACGTCTCCGATGAGATCAAGCAAAAGGTCTTGGCAGCCGGCGGCTTTGTCGCGCCGCTTGAAGTGGACGCCGACGAGAGTGAAGAAGCAGTCGAAGACGGAGAAGCCGTCGCCAACAGCTGACCCGCGCATCGGGTTGGTCGTGAAGTCAGCTGACCGCGAATCGAACGGATCGTCCCGGGGAAACCTGGGTCGGTCCGTTTTTTATGCCGCCGCAACTGAAACACTCGTCTCACTTCACAACGGCCCTCGCTTCGCGATTGTTGCCTCCCGCTGCTGCAACGACGCCCCTGCACACCCCGGCAAACGTTCAACGGTTCTCCGCTCAACACCTCACCTGCACGAGGCTGCTCACCCGCGATAACATCGCGGCATGACCGCATCCGATCCTGCTCCAGCCGACTCGTCCGCGACCAATCCAACTTCCCCGGCCCCGACTCCCGAGGTGATCTTTTTGGGAACCGGGACCAGCGTCGGTGTTCCCGCCATAGGATGCGAGTGTGATGTTTGCCAAAGCACCGACCCGCACAACAACCGAACCCGTTGCTCGATCCTGATCCGCTTGCCCGAGGGCAATCTGCTGATCGACACACCGCCCGATTTGCGAACGCAGTTGCTTCGCGAAAAGGTCAAGCTCGTGCACGCGGTGCTGTTCACGCACGAACACGCCGATCACATTTACGGGCTGGATGACTTGCGGTTGTTTCCGTTTCGGCTCGGTCGTCCCGTTCCGCTGTACTGCCGTGCGGACGTCGAAGCTCGAATTCGAACGTCCTACGACTACGCGTTTTCACAGCGTGAACAAACCCACGCGGGATCACGGCCGCAACTCGAAATCCTCTCGATCAACAACGATGATCCGTTTGAGGTTCTCGGCGTTCGCGTCACCCCCGTTCCACTGAAGCACGGACCGCACTTCGAGGTGCTGGGTTTCCGCATGGGCGACTTCGCCTATTGCACGGACACCAATCACATCTCCGAGACGTCCATGGATCGGCTGCGAGGTCTCGACACGCTCGTCTTGGATGCATTGCGATTCACGCCGCACCCAACTCACTTCAACATCGACGAAGCCCTCGAAGTGATCGAAGAGCTGAAACCACGCCAAGCCTTCTTGACTCATCTTGGCCACGACATCGATCACGGCCCGGTGGAAGCCTCGCTGCCCGATCACGTCCACTTGGCCTACGACGGATTGCGTCTGCCAATGCCATCCATCGCGTAGCCGGATTCGTTCGTAATAACCCGCCGCGTTAGCAAGGCCACCCCAGCCGTAGCCGGATTCGCCAGAATTCGGACCTCACCAACTCAACCCTCCGAATTCTTGGCGAATCCGGCTACAACGCCTCCAACCACAACACCCTCATCGATTCGGATAGACTGCGTCGTTCGATGATCGCCGTCTCGTCCCCTCGTAGCAAAAGTCCCCGCCTTGTCCGCCTCCGATCCCGCCCCCGAACCTGATGCATCGGTCACCTCCGACGCACCCACGCCAACTCCCGCCACCGTCAAAGCCTCCCGGTTGGGCCTGGTTTTGTTCGTCATCTACCTGTTGCTCTACGGCGGGTTTGTGCTGCTGAACGCCTTTCGAGCCGAGACGATGGACACCATCGTTTTCGCGGGTTTGAACTTGGCGATCGTCTACGGATTCGCGCTGATTTTGGTCGCAATTGGCATGGCACTGATCTACGGAATGAAGACCCCGGATGAGCCTCAAGCGTCGGAGGCATCGGAATGATTTACGAACCTTCCATGACGGCCGTCGTCGTCTTCTTCGCCTTCGTCGGCTTCACGATCGGCCTGAGTTTTTATCTGGGTGGCAAAGCCAAATCGTCGGCGGGCTACTTCGCCGCCCATGGCCAAATCCCTTGGTTCATCAACGGGATCGCGTTCGCGGGAGACTACCTGTCCGCGGCATCGTTCCTGGGCATTTGCGGGATGATCGCCGCCTACGGCTACGACGGTTTCCTGTATTCGATTGGTTACTTGGCGGGCTGGATCGTGGCCTTGTTCGTGATCGCCGAACCGATGAAACGACTCGGCAAATTCACCTTCGCCGATGCACTCGACGCCAAGTTCGATTCCAGAGGGATCAAGGCCGCAGCGGGGATCAGCACACTGATCGTCAGCGTGTTTTATCTGATCCCGCAAATGGTCGGCGCCGGGGTTCTGATTCAACCCTTGCTGGGTTTCCCACACTGGGTCGGCGTGCTGCTGGTCGGCGCCGTCGTGATCACGATCGTGGTCACCGCCGGCATGGTCTCGACCACTTGGGTCCAGTTCCTCAAAGGATCGTTGCTGGTTGTCTTCAGTGCGATCTTGGTCGTGATGGTGCTGCAACAAGGATTCAAAGTCGATAACGAGTCCTTTCCATCTCGCAGCCTCTCGATCGGCGAGTTTGATCGCCAAGCCATCGCGGAGGCCATGAACCGTGAACTGGTCGAGACATCGAATTGGGCCGACAATGATCAATACCTTCAGTTCACTCGCGAGGACGGCGACGGCTACGACGTGTACCGCGCTGACATCCAAGAAAACGGGACGATGATCGTTGCGGAAGCCCAGTCGATCACGACGATGCCCAACGGCGACTCTTTGATCGGTGGACTCCCCAAAGGCGACCAGCCTGGCGAAGGCCACCTGCGTCCAGTCGGTCGAATCAAGGTGCTGCCGAACGAGTACATCGGGCAAGCCGAAACTGGACCACTCGGTCCGCTCGAGTTCTTCGACGTTCTCAATCGCAGCACAGTGGTGCTGTGGGGCAACGAGACCTTGAAGAACGAAGATGGCTCGACTACCAAAGTCTTCTATCAAAAGCCAACCAGTGGTTCGCAAGTCCTTCGGCCCGGCGAGCATCCACGGTTCGCTGGCATTCGCAGCGATAGCTGGACGGGCAAGTTCAACTTCCTGTCGTTGATGCTGGCGTTGTTCTGCGGCACCGCATCGTTGCCGCACATCTTGATTCGCTACTACACGGTCAAGGACGCCGCTGCGGCTCGCAAGAGCACGATCGTTGGCATCACCAGCATTGGGTTCTTCTACGTCCTGACGCTGTACCTGGGCCTTGGTGCGATGACCAGCGGAACGCTGGACGTCACGAACAGCAACATGGCCGCGCCGTTGCTGGCTCGCGGGATGAGTGGGCTGCTGTTTGCCATCATTTCCGCGATCGCTTTCACGACGGTTCTGGGAACGGTCAGCGGCTTGATTCTGGCCAGCAGTGGAGCCGTCGCCCACGACTTGCTGAGTGGTGTGATGGGGATGGAGTTCAGTGAAAACAGCCAGGTTCGAATCGCGAAGCTCGCCGCCGTGGTGGTGGGAGCCATCGCGATCGTGCTGGGGATCCTGTTCCGCAATCTGAACGTCAGCTACTTGGTGGGTTGGGCCTTCAGCATCGCAGCCAGTGCGAACTTACCCGCGCTGATCATGCTGTTGTTTTGGAAACGCACGACCGCTCAAGGCATCATCGCCAGCGTCATCGTCGGCATGTTCAGTTCGCTGGGATGGATTTTGTTGTCCGCAGACACCTTCGAAAAGGTTTACGGCATCGATCCATTGAGCAGCCCCGTGCCGTTCAGCCAACCCGGTATCGTGACGATCCCGTTGGCGCTGGTCACCTTGGTCGTGGTGTCCCTGATGACGCAAAACGGCAAGGCCACCACAACGTAGCCAAATTCGCCAGAATTCGGATTTCACCACGTCAACACATCTGAATTCTGGCGAATCCAGCGACACCCGTAGGCCAGGTTATCACCTGGCATCCAGCCGATGCTTTGGAACAAAGCGAGGCGTCCAACCACACCCGCAAGACCCAGCGACGTCCGTCCAATCACCCCGCCAGGTACAACCTGGCCTACAACGCCCCCGTCACAACCCGCCGCGTTAGCAAGGCCACCCGCAATCTTATCCTGCCACAGAGAACACCGAGTTCACAGAGAACCGCACAAACTCAAGCCACATCCATCACACCCGCAACACAACCTCCGTGCTCTCTGTGACCTCCGTGGCAAAATCCCCGCACCAACCGTAGCCGGATTCGCCAGAATTCGGATCTCACCACGTCGACACATCTGAATTCTCGCGAATCCAGCCACACCCGTAGGCCAGGTTTCACCTGGCACCCCAACCGATGCTTTGGAACAAAGCGAGGCGTCCAACCACACCCGCAAGACCCAACGCGGTCCGTCCAATCACCCCGCCAGGTACGACCTGGCCTACGACGCCCCCGTCACAACCCGCCGCGTTAGCAAGGCCGCCCCACCGCACGAATTCTTGGCGAATTCGGTTACGAAATCCCAACCCGACGCGTCAGCGAGGGACCACACTGAATCCAGGCCAATCCCCTACGACGCCGCGCGGTTGATCAACCCCAAGACTTCGGCGCGTGACTTCGGATCCGTCTTGAAAGCACCTCGCATGGCACTGGTCAGGCACAAGCTGCCGGGTTTGCGAATGCCTCGCATCGTCATGCAACTGTGAGTCGACTCAACCACCACGGCAACACCTCGCGCCGACAATCGATCCTCGATCAAGTTGGCAACCGTGTGGGTCAATCGCTCTTGAACCTGAGGACGACGAGCGACTTCCTCGACCACGCGAGCCAACTTGCTCAGGCCCACGACTTTGCCGCTCGGCAAATAAGCGATGTGGGCCTTGCCCGTGAACGGTAGCAAGTGATGTTCGCACATGCTGCAAAAACTGATGTCTCGCACCAACACAATTTCGTCGTAGTCCTCCGCAAACACTTTCGCGAGGTGACGGCCGGGATCGGATTTCAAACCCGCGAACATTTCGGCGTACATCCGCGCGACACGTTCTGGTGTTTCCAACAACCCATCGCGATCGGGATCCTCACCGACGGCTTCCAAAATCTCACGCACGGCCGATTCGATTCGAGCGAAGTCGACTTCGTTGTGAGGCGCGTTCTTGTCGACAAAAAAGGGCGTTCGTTCGGCTGGTTGTTCTTTGTCGACCACGGGCTTGTTTAAATCCTGGTTTGATGGAGCAATCGTGTTGTCTGATTCGCGAAACAACTCACGACTATAAACGAGTGGCTAGCGTTGCGAAGACGCCTCCCGCTAAATCGGCTCGAAACCCTGCTGATAGAAGCCCATGATGTTCCCGAAGATGCGAAAAATCATGAAGATCAAGAACATCGAGACCCCCATCCAAATCACAGCAGACGCCACTCCCGCGATGGTTTGCATGGCCCCTTTGGCTCGTTCGTCGTAGTCCCGAGCCAATCGGTCGATGGACTCAGCGTCCGTTCCCGATAACTCCGCGATTTCGATTTGGGTGATGAATTCTTCGGGGAACAAATGAGTTTCATTTAGCGCCTCGCTCAAAGTTGCCCCGCCGCGGATTGCCTCTTCGGCTGGTTTCGCTCCGCTTCGATAATACGAACTGTCAGTCGCATCCAACGACAATCTCGTCGAATCAATCGGATTGATCCCCGCATCCAACGAGAGCGACAACGTCCAAGCAAACCGGGCCAACGTGATCGTTTGAATCGCACTACCAATCTTTGGAATTTGATACACCAGCGGCACTACATTTTGGATCCCGCCAACATTCTTGCGAACCGCAAAGTAGATCCCTCCAAACACCGCAACCACGACAGCGATGTAAGACCAGAATATCAGAACTCCTTTGGGCCCACGCAACCCAAACCCAAGCATGTCCGTCATCTGACCGCCGGTCGGAGCGGTCAGCACACCCATGATCCAAATCATCAGCGATACCACGCCGATACCAATCAACAACTGAAGTCCGGGCCAAGCGATTGCGCGGAGGAAGTTTTGACGCAGCGTGTATTGCTGGGCGTAGTGCTCGGACAGCGCCAACATGGTCCGCTCGAGTTTACCAGTCGTTTCACCGACCCGCGTCATCACCACCATCAAGGGCGGAAAGAAAGGCTTCTGATGCCGCATCATCTCACTGATCGCGTGACCGTCTTTGGCCCCCTCCCGGATCTTGGTCATCGCAACGCGTTGTTGTGCCGATCCGTGCTTGGCCTCGCTCTCCAATAGCTTCAACAAGTCCGCTCCGGCACCCAATCCAACTCCAAACCTTCGACAAAAATCGCGGCAGGAACGTACGCCCATCTGTCGTGAAATCACCGCGTCACCTCAGCAATCCGTTGCACGCTGCCCGAACTGTAAGCCGAGCGGCGCAAGCCGCCCGGTGCGTGACCAGAGGGCTCGCGCCCTGCCCCTTCGATGCGAGATGTCGAATTGCGATCAGCCGGTACCCACGTGGGAAGCTCACCAAAATGCTGTGCGTACTCACGACTGGCATAGGCCAACATGTAATTTGGATTGGAGGATTCCGCCGCCATAACATGACCCGATGAAGTTTGCGAAGGCGGACTTTGTTTTGACAAACGGACCAATCGATGAAGTGCTAATTCATAAGTACCTTGGGCTCGCAAACGATCGCCGGTCTTCAACAACCGCCTCGCGTTTTGTACCAACGCCTTCACGTCCGCGATTGTCTCTTGCTCCGCAGTTCGCTTTGCCAATTGCCGCGGATCGGCGTTCCCCAATAGTTGCCGATCGATCTGATCGTGGGCAATGATTGTCACCGAGACCGACGCATTGCCAGACCGGGTGGCTCCGCCTTGTGTTCCGCCTTGTGTTCCGCCTTGTGTTCCGCCTTGTGTTCCGCCTTGTGTTCCGCCTTGTGTTCCGCCTTGTGTTCCGCCTGGCGAAAACCGGCCGCGTGAAGAACGACCGCTTTGGTATGACGAAACGCCACCCATCGATCCCGTCCCACGATCGGGAATCAACATGCTGCTGGTGGAAGAGAATCGACGAACGCTGGGAAGCTGAACGACTTGTGCTGACAACGTTTCCGCCCCCACGATGAACAGCAACGATGCCGTGACGACTCGGGCTAGGGCGAGACTCTTAGCGGAGCGGCGCGAGCCGCCCGGTGTGCGACCGGAGGGCTCGCGCCCTGCCGCTAATTTCGCGAACACCCAATTCATTTCCATTGGGCTCTCGCCTCTCCTACCGGGAAATCGTGCCGTTTGTAAATGCTGTGCCAGCAGCGTCTTGAGAACCCCGCCCGTGCAGCGGGAGGGGTCGGAAAGCGAGCGTTCAGCGAGATTTCCGGGGGAGGGCAATCCGCGCCGCTTCCCATGCTCGGCCCCCTCCCTCGCGTACGCCTGAACGGCCTCGCTCGACCTCCCCCAAAACGTCGTTTCGGGAGAGGTGCTCAAATGCTGAAACTCGCTAAAACGCGGCCTCGATAAACTGCACGACCTCGTTTCGGGAGAGGTGCACGATGCAACCCCCAACTGAAAAGCGGCATCGACCAACTGCGACGCCTCTCCAATAAGAGAACGAAGTTGTGAGACGGTCGTCGACGAGGAGCTGGGTTCAAACATGCCCCCAATGTAACGCATCGCCGCAGAAACACAGCGACAGGAGCTTCTCGGCGTGCAACGAAACAGGCCGCGATTCTACTTCCCTGAACCTTTGATCTTGTCGCCAAAGTTCCGGTTGAACTTGCGGACCTTGGCGGCAACCACGGCTTGGCAGTAGCCCGCGTTTGGATTCCTTCGGTAGTAATCCTGGTGATACTCTTCAGCGACATAGAACTTGGTCGCTGGCTCGATCAAAGTCACGATCGGATCGCGGTATTCTTCGCCCAACTTTTCCATGGTCTTCTTGGCGATCTCACGCTGTTCGTCATTGTGAACAAAGATACTGCTTCGGTACTGCGGTCCGCCGTCAGCTCCCTGACGGTTCAGCGTTGTTGGATCGTGCGTCTTAAAGAACACCTTGAGCAGCTCTTCAAAGTTTGTCTTGCTCGGGTCGTAGTAGATCTGAACCGCTTCGGCGTGCCCCGTCATCTTGCCGCAAACTTGCTTGTAATTGGGATTCTTGATTTTCCCCCCGATATAGCCGGATACGACATCATTGACACCTTCCATCCGCTCAAAGACGGCTTCGGTGCACCAGAAGCAACCGCCCGCCAATGTCGCCACTTCTTCACCAGGACGAGTTTTGACTTCGACAATTTCGGAATCAAAAGGCAAGCCATTGAAATTTGGATTCGCATTCGGATCATCCGAATTTGCGCTGACGGGCGGAGCGGCCTGAACGCAGGAAGTTAAAACAGTCAACAAACCGACCGCCGCGAGGGGTGCCAACAAACGTGACGACGAGGCGAAAAGGGAGGGCACTGGCATCAGAAACTCCTGCGTGGGATCGGAAATTCAGCGGTCAGGGGCGGGAAATGGCAGTCAAAACTGCGCACTGAACCAATTCTTACGCACTGGAAACCTTGGTGGGTCGGCGGCCACCGCGGCGGTTTTCAGTTTTTTGCCAATCGTGAACCTCACCAACGCGGCCGGTCGTGGCATTCGCAATCTTCACCTGCCACAGAGAGCACCGAGTTCACAGAGAACTGCACGAACTCAAGCCACTTCCATCACACCCGAAACACAACCTCTGTGCTCTCAGTGACCTCCGTGGCAAAATCCCCGCCTCAACGTAGCCGGATTCGCCAAGAATTCGGATCTCACCACCTCAACCATCTGAATTCTGGCGAATCCAGCGACAACCGTAGGCCAGGTTATTACCTGGCACCCAGCCGATGCTTTGAAACAAAGCGAGGCGTCCAACCACACCCGCAAGACCCAACGCGGTCCGTCCAATCACCCCGCCAGGTACAACCTGGCCTACGACGCCCCCGTCACAACCCGCCGCGTTAGCAAGGCCACCCGCAATCTTATCCTGCCACAGAGAGCACCGAGTTCACAGAGAACAGCACGAACTTAAGCCACATCCACCGCCCCCATAACACAACCTCCGTGCTCTCAGTGACCTCCGTGGCAAAATCCCCCCTCAACGTAGCCGGATTCGCCAAGAATTCGGATCTCACCACCTCAACCATCTGAATTCTGGCGAATCCAGCTACACCCGTAGGCCAGGTTATTACCTGGCACCCAGCCGATGCTTTGAAACAAAGCGAGGCGTCCAACCACACCCGCAAGACCCAACGCGGTCCGTCCAATCACCCCGCCAGGTACAACCTGGCCTACGACGCCCCCGTCACAACCCGCCGCGTCAGCAAGGCCACCCGCAATCTTCTCCCACCACAGAGAACACCGAGTTCACAGAGAACTGCACCAACTCAAGCGACATCCATCACACCCGAAACACAACCTCTGTGCTCTCAGTGGCCTCCGTGGCAAATCCCCGCCTCAACGTAGCCGGATTCGTCAGAATTCGGATCTCTCCACGTCAACCATCTGAATTCTGGCGAATCCAGCTACAACGCTTCTGTGACGCTGCGATAGGATGACTTTGCCAACCCTCCGCTCGCCGATTTGCAAACGAATCCCACGTATGCCTCACGCTTTCTTCGACCTGCACCACACCGTCGCCGACGACGAAATCGATGCCCAGCAACACGTCCACAACCTCCGCTATTTGCAGTGGACGTTGTGGGCCGCCCGCGACCACAGTGCCGCCGAGGGCTGGGACGCGGCCGCCGCACTGAAAGACGGTTTGGGCTGGGTCGTTCGAGGACACGACATCACGTACCGAGCCGCAGCGCTCGCGGGCGATGAGCTGATCATTCGGACGTGGATCCCAAGCTGGAACCGATATTCCTGCCAACGCCATTACTGGGTGACTCGTCCGGCCGATCAAACCGTCTTGGCCAAAGTCCAAACACGTTGGGTCTTCGTCGATTTGAATCGGCACCGAGCGATCGAGATCCCTCCGGCCGCAGTTTCCGCGATCCAGGTCTGCGAAACGCCACCGCCAGCCCCATGGGCCGACTCCGATGACACCTGATCAACGACTGAAATGGTTTTTGCGGGTCATCGGCGCGTCCGCTCTGCTGGCCTTCGCCGCCGCGATCATGCCCGAAAAATGGATGATCGAGATCGCTCAGGAATTCGGCATCGATCCGTTTCCGGAATCGCCGTTGACGTTCTACCTGGCTCGCAATTTGTCGCTGCTGTACGGGTTTGTGGGGGCGTTGCTGTGCATTCTTTCCACCGACTTGCCACGTTATCGCGACCTGATCCGCTGGTCGGCTCTCGGAACGATCGCGTTTGGCGTGCTGCATTGGGTCGTCGATGCGATGTCAGGATCACCAGGATGGTGGACGATCGGGGAGGGCGGCTCGACATTGGCCGGTGGACTACTTTTGCGGTGGCTGGAACGAACCGCCAGAGCGGACTCGTCCGTGACGGGTTCCGACGAAACGCTGCGTTGACTATTTTTCTGCTCCGCCGAGTCTGTTTGGCGAACTTTCCGATTTTCAAAACCTTTCGAACCCTTGTGTTTCTGTCATGCAACGCACCCTCGTCTTGCTCAAACCTGATTGTGTCCAACGCCGCCTGATCGGTGACGTGCTGTCCCGATTCGAAGCCAAGGGATTGCACATCGTTGCCATGAAGTTGCTGCAAGTGACGCCTGAGTTGTCCAAGCAACACTACGCCGAACACGTCGAAAAACCGTTTTACCCCTCGCTGGAAGAGTTCATCACCTCGGCTCCTGTCGTGGCGATCGCTCTGGAAGGCCTGGAAGTCATTCGCGTCGTCCGCGACATGCTCGGCGCCACCAACGGTTTGCAAGCCGCGCCTGGCACCCTGCGAGGTGACTACAGCAGCAGCCGTCAAATGAACTTGGTTCACGCCAGCGACAGTGAAGAATCAGCCCAGCGAGAACTGGACCTGTACTTTAACGCCGACGAATTCTGCGACTACTCGCTCGTCCTGACGCCTTTCATGCGTGCCGACGACGAATAGTTATAATTTGGGTTCCCTCCTTCCCACCTGAGGCAACCCATGTCGCTGCTTGAGATCATCGCTGCTTCCCGACCGGCCGTTCAACGAATCGTTGGCGGCCTGGTGGTCTTCTTCGGATTGCTACTCATCACGCCTGCGGACTCGTCAGCACAAGGATTTGGCAACAGGCCCGCTCTCGATGCAGCCAGCGAGATCACCTCATTCAAAGGAAAATTGGTCGCTTCTCGCGGCATGATTCTGACAATCGAACGGGAAGACGGCACCGAAGTGATGGTGCAAACTCCCGATTCGGTCTCGCAGCTGACCTTCACCGCGAAAGCCTTGCCAGCCTATTTGCGTCCCGGCATGCTAGTTCGCTTCAAAGCCAACCTCGGACCGAACGGTGCTCCGATGGAGCCGGTTAGCAAGCTTGAGCTTTTCGCGCCGGTCAATGCGAAGCTACTCAAAGGCCGTGAGCGAGAAAACTATCAGCCTGGCGTTCATCCAAGCAAACCACCGCAACGTGGCAACGCGGGACCTCCAACCGGCCCCGTGACCGTGGTTGGCAACCTGATGGCACTCACCCCGCAAGGCGTCGCCCTTCGCGCCGGCAATGTTCCCGTCCAAACAATGACTTCGCCGGACTTGGAACTGCAAATTCGAGTTAACAACTTGTCGCTGGCCCAACCTGGTGACGCTGTGCAAGTGCGAGGCTTCTATCAGCCGCCGGACGAAACCAAAGTCAAAGCGGAATCGATTCAGATCACCACCGACCGCGTCTATGGCGAAACACCTCCACCGAACGAACGTCGTTCACGACGCAGCAAACGAGGCGATCGCGACAAAGACGAAGCCATCGAATCTGAAGATGCCGACAATGCCAATTCAGACGAAGGCAAATCCCTCGGGGCTCCAGAGGCCGAATCCGAGTGATTGCCCGTAGCCGGATTCGCCGGAATTCGGATCCCACCAACTTCAACCATCTGAATTCTGGCGAATCCAGCTACCAAGACTTAGCCATCGGTCGACGTCAGTCGCAAAATCGGCTGTTCATCGTCGGGCCAAGAAACAAACAACTCGGCTTCGAGATTCGCTTGCCCCGCCAGCATCGCGATCAACTGATCCAGCTCTGCCAAGCGTTCAGCAAACATCTTCAAGCTCTTCTGCTGACTCTCAAGTTGGTCCAACTGTTGATCCAAGCGAGCCTCCAAACGCCGCGCCCGTGCACTTTCGGCTCGTGAGACGGCGGCTTCCAACTCAGCGTGCCTCAGGTCCGCCAATTCCATCTGGCGCGTCACCACGGCCAACGTTTGCGAGACATCCTCGCGGTCCGTCCATTGCCATGGCATCGATGGATCCAACCTCGCGCCAAACCGGACGCGGACCGTCATCATCCGCGTCGTTTGGACGTCGACACGAACCACCACCGCTACCGATTCAGAATCTTGCTGGCTTAATACCGCGATGCCTCGCACCTTCCGAGGCGATTCATTTTCGATGGGCTCGACCCAGCCCACATCGACTTCGTCCGGAACTTGCAACTCCATCGTGATTCGAGCCTGCTTCGGCACCGGCGGCGCCGAAAGATCCCATTTCATCTTCACATCACGCTCCGCCAAATCGATGGCAATCGCATCACTTTGCAAACTCGGACGCATGTAAACACGACGTCCCGCAGCGACCTCCATCCGGCCATGAATCAACGAACTCCGATCCGCGTTCCGGGAAGCCGACAACCATTTGAATCGCGAGGCCTGTTCTTTGACATCCACACGAACTTCGGCGATTGCAGTCTCATCCGATTGCCTGATGATGGAAACAACCTCGAGCCGTGCCTCCGCGATTTTGAACTCAGTGACTCGATTTGGAAATCTCAACGCAGCGTCTTGCAACGACAACAACGGCCAAGAACTGCTGTCGGCATCCGAAACATCACCGGACGGAATCGGCGGCAACGAAACGAACAAATCATTTGAATCGCCAACGCTGGATTCCTCCGTGGATGCGGTCACCGCATCCACTTCCATCCCAGCTTGGTCGCCGTCACTCATCACATCCGCTTCCTCGCCACCACCAAACGAGGTTCGGTCTGCATCACCCGCCGCGATCATCGCAGCACCGGAAGATTCGTCGACATCGCTTGCGACTTTGCCGATCGATCGCGAAACCTCACCGTCGGTTGATGTCGTCGCCGCAGCCTGCGATGGAATCAACGCATCCAGCGAAAACGCCGACGTCGTCATCTCGGTTGCCTGGCCCGTCGAAGGACTCGCATCCGCTTTGGTGCCCACAATCTCAGAAGCGTCCAGATCGAAGCTTGTCGTATCGACATTGGTTGCCCCTGATGGTTGTGACGAGACCGTCTCCATCAAATTGCTCAACTCCATCGCCGAGTCATCATCTGTCTCAATGAACCCCGCCGAGAACACATCTGCGTCTTGTCTATGTTGCTGAACTAGCCCTTCAGGTGCGTCCGAAGACATTGCAACTTGCGGATTCGATCTTGGCCACCAGTACAACGCCGCGCCAACGAAGGCCACCCCGGCAACAACGCCGATCCAGATCAATTTGCGATTGGATGGCTTGTTCGACTTTGATCCTGAACCCGCTAGCTCAACTGGATCGCTCAACCGGAGTCCCTCCGACTCGCCATCATCAGCAACCTCCAATCCGCGTTCGCTCTCAATTGCCAGCGAACCGCTCACGGAGTCTTCAACATCGAGGCGCGCGAGTTGCCCACGATAATTGATGCCATGCGTTTGCCAAAAGAGATGGCTTGCCGAGCGAAGCGATACAGCATCCGCATCCGGCGAACCAGAATTGCTAGACCGCTTTTCCGCGTCATCGACCAAGCGGTCCCAAATGTCCGCCGGAGGCTCGCCGAGCCGCTCGATCATGTCAGCCACCGACTCCGTCAAAGTCGGCTCTGAATCGCTCTTGGACGTGGTGTTCATTCGCTACGTTATAGCGAACTGCACCTCGATTTTCCGTGATAGGTGAGGTTGCATTTGCCGCACATATGACCGACGAAATTCGAGTCCGACCGTTCAAATGTCCCGGCAGATTGCGTCAACCAATCATTGATCCAGGAGAAATCTGCCACCGAGCACACTGAGTAGCTGAATTCGCCAGAATTCAGACGTTCGACTCAGCAGGCAATCTGAATTCTGGCGAATCTGGCTACGGAGATATCTGGTTGCCTGCCACAGAGGAATCAGAGTTCATCGAACACAACTTGGAACTGATCCATTGAGCAACCACCACAGCGACACCTCCGTGTCCTCGGTGACCTCTGTGGCTGACTTGCATCCGAAAAGAACCGGTTTGATGGCGAGTTCCAGTGGCCTTGCTAACGCGGCGGATTACGACGAAAGCGAAGTAGCTGGATTCGCCAGAATTCAGATGCACGAATTGGTTGGCGTCCGAATTCTGGCGAATCCGGCTACGACATTTTTGCCTCAACCGGCCGCGTGGTGAGACCACGCGGCTAGGTCAGTATCAGGGAACCAAGAGTGCTGTGCCGGTGACCGCAGCGGCCTGGTACCAAGCACCCTTCAGGCTCAACGGCACTGGTGGGATGATCCAAGGAGCACAGTTGCCAGGACGGTAGTAGCCCAATGCATACTGGCATTCATGCGGCGAGTGCACACCCATCTTGTACGGCAGCACGGCAATGTTCGCGAAGAAGTGTGCCGACGACAGAACCGGTTGCAACACGGGTCCCGCGGTGTGACCGTAACGTTCCAAGTTGACTTCTTCGAAGTACAACGGTTTGTGGCACAAGTTCGACGCAGCCCAGACCACAGTCGTCGGTTTCCAACGACGCGGAGTGAAGGCGACTTGTTCCAGCAAACACTCCGTTGGCAATCCCCAGTTCTCGGAGATGAACCCCAGATCTGCTTCGCTCAGCCGATTGATCGGCAACTCTTCACGAGCCCCGAACTCGGTCACGATCACAGCCTTCTCATAGGCCAGATCAACCAACCGGCCGGTGCCCATCGGACGCCCATCAATGCTTCGCCAAGTCCTGGATTCTTGACGCTCGTCAAAGCGTTCTTTCAGCTTCACGTATTCGTCTTCGTCAATCACATCGGGACGATACGGTGGGCTGATATCCAGCGACACTTGATCGATCGTTTGTGCTGCGATACGAGAGCGGAAGTCGTCGCATGACAACCCGCTGGCTCGGCGGCTTGGGCCATCGTCGTCGCCCATGATCGCAGCGTCGTCGCGATCAGCTTGTGGACGCAAACGGCCTCCGTCTTGAGCTTCCAATTCCATCCGATCCAACTCGTCACGGTTTCGCTGCTCTTCATTGCGGCGATCAAACGGGTTGGACTCAAAGCGGTCCGAAGGCGACGGCTGAGTTTCCAGATCCGATCGCTGCGGTTGCTTTGGCAGATTGGATTCGTCTTGAAGCATGTCGCGAATCGACGAGCCCGAATCAGGTTGCCCCAATGCATCCGGTTGGCCGAATGAATCGGGAGTCATGTCGGGTGAATCCAACCCAGGAACTGGCAGTTCTTCCAATCCCGGTGGAACCATCTCAACGGGTGAGTTGAGTCCGTTGCTGGGTACTGCGTTCGGATTGGCACCCGCTTCATCGCGGAATGGATTGGCGTTCCAATTGGGTCGGTTGCCGCTGCCACTGGCAGGCCCACTATCGCTGGGCATGCCGAATCCGCCCGACGATGGAGGCGAAATGGGTTGTGCGTCGGCGGGCGGTGCAGCATCAAACTCAGGCAGGCCAAAGCCAGATCCGGGTTGCTGCAGGAATGCAGCCGGATGAATTGAATCGGTGGCTGCGTCTTGGTTACGTCGGCTGGTTCCCGACACAACAATCACTGCCGAGCCAGCTTGATCCGCATGACCGTCCGCTGCTTGGTGCATCGGCTGGGCGTGAGCGACCGATTGCTGGAACGATGTTTCGTGTTGCTGAGGAGCTGGCCCTTGGAATGCCGCGTTGCTGATCCGAGCCGCTTCTTCGGATGCAATCTGAGGGCTCTTTCGCCATTGCAAATCCCAACCGGGACGACGCATGGGCGAGTCTTGCGAGGCAGCGGGCTGGCTCGGTTGAGCCTGCAGCAAATCCGCGGTACGCATCCGCGGGATCGGTTGACCAACCGGTTGCACCGGAGCCGGCGAAGTGGTCGCCGTGAGAGGATGCGTGGGTGAGTTCACGCGGGTGGGGCCAAAGCTGTCTTGGGCCATGACCGCCGAACTGGCGGAAAGAGCACCGACGCTGAAGCCGGCCGCGATGCAAGCGGCCAACCATCGTCGGCGGACCAACCTGCCTGGCAATGAACTCAGGCGGCTGGTCGTCGGAACGTTTGCCTCAACCGGCGTCGCCCGAGTGAACATCGGGACTGTAGTTGGGCGCTTCTTGTGTGATCGCAATGTCATGCGGGTGGTTCTCCCTCACCGTAGCGGCCGACACGCGAATGAATTTCGCGTCCCGGCGGAGTTCTTCGATCGTCCGTGTACCGACATATCCCATGCCCGCACGCAAACCACCGACCAACTGGTAGGCGTAATCACTGAGCGGGCCTTTGAACGGCACGCGTCCTTCGACACCTTCGGGGACAAGCTTGCCCGCCTCGGTGCCTTTTTGGCGATACCGATCACTGCTTCCCTTCACCATCGCACCCATCGATCCCATCCCACGGTACGCCTTGAAGGTACGACCTTGGTACAAAATCATCTTGCCAGGACTTTCCGCCAAACCGGCAAACAAACTGCCGATCATCACGGTGCTCGCCCCAGCGGCGATTGCTTTGGTGATGTCACCGCTAAAACGGATTCCTCCGTCCGCAATGACAGGAATGTTCTTCTCTTGAGCGACCTTCACCGCACTTAAAATCGCGGTGACCTGAGGCACTCCAATGCCACTGATCACCCGTGTGGTGCAAATCGATCCCGGACCGATGCCAACCTTCACCGCGTCAGCTCCGGCCGCAATCAAATCTGCTGCGCCCTCGGCCGTTGCGACGTTCCCCGCTACGACATCAATGTCCCATGACTTGTTCTGCTTAATCTCTCGAACGGTTTCAATCACATTGCGGCTGTGTCCATGAGCCGAGTCGACCACCAGCACGTCGACACCTTTGCCGATCAAGCTTTCCGCTCGTTCATAGTCACCCACGCCAATCGCGGCTCCGACCCGAAGACGTCCCTGCGGATCTTTGCAGGCCCGCGGGTAACGCTTCATCATGTCGATGTCGCGAATCGTGATTAACCCCGTCAGTTTTCTTTCTTCGTCAATCAGGAGAAGTTTCTCGACCCTTTTTTCCGTTAAAATCTTCTCAGCTTGCGCAAGCGTTACATTCCCAACCGCCGTGACCAAGTTTTCACGTGTCATTACCTGGGAAATGGGCATGTCGGGGTCTTCCAAGAACCTCAGATCACGCCGCGTCAAAATTCCCGCCAGAGTGCGATCATCCTCGACAATCGGGATCCCGGAGACGTTTGCCCGGTCCATCAACTCCGCCGCCGCACTGACTTTTTGAGCGGGATTCAATGTCACCGGATTGACGATGATCCCGTTGGCCGAGCGTTTGACCTTCAGGACCTCTTCAGTCTGTCGTCGAACCGACAAATTCTTGTGCACAATGCCCAAACCGCCCTCTTTCGCCAGGGCAATCGCCATTTCGGACTCGGTCACCGTGTCCATCGGAGACGAGATCAGCGGGATCTGCAGCCGAATTCGCTGGGTCATCTGGCTGCTGACGTCCACCTCGCTAGGCACGACCTCGCTGTATCGAGGTTGCAACAGGACATCGTCGAAGGTTACTCCGAGGTCGCCGATTTTGTCGTCAAACATGCCGTTTTCGTTCCCACGAGGTCGTGGGCATCCAAATGTGATGCGATGGGGAAAACGAGCGATTATGACGCTCGCCGCGGTCGAGTTGTAGGGCACCTTGCCAGACTGTCGACGAAAGCGGGTAGATGCGCCCAAGTTGTCGGCTCGCGTCGCCGAATTCGGACCTCAGACGAACGCAAATCTCTGAATTCTGGCGAATCCAGCCACCAGCGACCAAGAACACATCACCCTCCCCCTGGGAGGGTCGAGCGAGGCGAGGGGAGGGCACACGCGTTGGATTCAATCCCTGCCTCCCGCACCAATCCCATCGCCGAATTCATCCAGCAATCAGCCGCCCCACCATCACAACCCGCCGCGTCAGCAAGGCCCCCAGCCCCAACCGCGCCCCCACAACTCGCTTCATTTCACACTCCGGCCTTTCCAACTCAACGCCATGTCCACGACGACAGCCAATGCTGACGCCGACGATTCCGCCCCGCCACGCGCGGTGGACATTCGGCGCGATATCCCAGCACTCCTGCTGGTCGCGTTGACTGCGTTAACGTTGGTTTCCGTTTTGACGCACGACCCCGCTGATCCGGTCCCCACACCGTTTTGGCCCCTGAATCAATTCTTCACACCTGATCTGGCTGTCTATCCCGCCAACGATGTCGTCCAAAACGCATGCGGTTCGCTCGGCGCGTTGATTTCCTCGATGCTGCTCAGCGCCGTCGGCATTGGATCGTCCCTGGTAATCTCGGCCGGCGGAGGCATCGCGACCGCCTTGTTGATTCGCGGTCACATGAACGCGCCCGTTCTGCGTTCGCTCGGTGGCTGCATCACCTTGCTGGCCGTGACCACCGCCGCCGCGATGACCGACATCGAACTGAACGGCATGCCCGTCGTCGGCAACGGTGGCTACCTCGGTGCAATGACCTCGACGTTCCTGCTGCAACACTTCCACCCCGTCGGCTCTTGGATTCTCACACTGACGGTGCTGTCAGTCGGCTTGTTGCTGACAACGGATTACATGTTGGTCTACGCCGGACGAACCGTGCTGTTTGGCGGTGCCAAAGTTTCACGCCGCGGCTTCGCCAAAGCCGCCAAGGCGATGCCGGTCACGCTTCGACGCAGACGGCAACCATTCAGCGACCTCGATGGCCCCATCTTGATCGATGGTGATGAATCCGATGCATCATTGGATCCCAACGGTGGCCGCATCGATCCGCCTGAACCAGCCGAGAGCGGGCCTACAATCAAGCTTCGCAATCCCAAAGAACGCGAAGCAGCCGCAGAAGACGAAACCGAAGAAGCGGAAGAAGCAACACCCGCCAATGGGCTTGCGAAAGTCGCCAAGCTCGGTGCTGCCGGTTTAGCTGCCGCGGCGGGAATCGGCACCAGCCTCAAGAAGTCGAAGGAAGCTCCCGAGGAACTCGAAGAAGAATACGAGTACGAGGAATGGGAAGAGGAGGAAGAAGAAGCTCCCACGCGTGACTTGGAAGTCGAAGGCGAACCGACGACGCTGCGCAACGACTCTGCGCACGACGAAAGCCCATCGCCGACGATCAAGATGCCTAAGAAGAAAGACGCCAAACAAGAGCTCTATGACTCGGTCCAAGAAGGCGCCCCCGAAGGCATCTCGCAGTATCACTTGCCCAGTCTCGAACTGCTCGAAGGCAGCGACGGGTTTGACTACGAAGAACAACACGCCGAAGCATTGCAGAAGAGCGCGATGCTGCAACAAACCATTCGCAGCTTTGGCTTCAACGTCACCGTCACCAACGTCGAAATCGGTCCGGTCATCGCGCAGTACGAATTGGAACTTGAACGCGGCCTGCGTCTGAACAAGATCACCGCGCTCGCCGATGACCTCGCCATCGCCCTGCGAGTCCCCAGCGTTCGCGTCGTTGCACCGATCCCCGGCAAGAACACCGTCGGCATTGAAGTCCCCAACGAGATCCGACAAGTCGTCCGGCTTCGCGATGTCATCGAAGAATCCGATTCGCGGATCTCGAAGATGAACATCCCGGTCTTCCTAGGCAAAGACGTCTCGGGCGAACCGATGCCGGTCGACTTGGCCAAGATGCCTCACCTGTTGATCGCAGGTCGAACCGGTACCGGTAAATCGGTGTGTCTCAACGCGATCATCACCAGCATCCTGATGTGCTGCCGGCCCGACGAAGTCCGCTTGTTGATGATTGACCCCAAGATGGTCGAACTGTCTGGCTATGGCCGGCTGCCTCACCTGATGCACCCCGTCATCACGGACATGAAGAAAGCCGAAGCGATCCTTGGCTGGGCCGTTGAAAAGATGGAAGAGCGCTACTCACTGCTCGCCAAAGCCGGTGTGCGTCACATCAACAGCTTCAATGACCTCGGCCGCGATGAAGTCCTGCGTCGTTTGGAAGTCGATGAAGACGACGAGAACACGGACGTGCCAGACAAGCTTCCCTTCATCGTCATCATCGCCGACGAAATGGCCGACTTGATGATGACGGCGGGCAAAGACGTCGAGCAACACATCATCCGTTTGGCTCAAAAGAGTCGGGCGGTTGGAATTCACTTGATCTTGGCAACGCAAAAGCCAACCGTGGACGTCATCACGGGTCTGATCAAATCGAACTTGCCCGCACGTCTGAGTTTCCAGGTCGCCAGTAAAACGGACAGCCGCGTTGTGCTCGATGAGAACGGAGCGGACAAGCTGCTCGGCAACGGTGACATGTTGTTCCTGTGGCCCGGCACCAGCACGCTGATTCGAGGGCAGGGGACTTACCTGTCTGACGCTGAGATCGATCGTGTCTGTGACCACTGCAGCAGTGGCGGCGAACAGCAATTCGTCGGCGAGCTGATGAACTTGAAGATCAACGACGAAGAAGGCGACGCATCCGAGATGGACGTCGACAAGCTTCGCAAGCGAGATGAGTTGTACGAATCCGCCATCGAAGTCGTGATTCGCGAAGGCCGCGGGTCGTTGTCGCTGATTCAGCGTTGCCTAGGGATCGGCTATGGACGAGCCGCACGATTGGTCGACTACATGGCCGAAGACGGCATCGTCGGCCAGTACAACGGGTCCAAGTCACGCGAAGTCTTGCTGACAATGGAACAGTGGAACGCGATGCAAGGCATCACCGACGACTCCGGCGGAACCACCGCCACCCCCAAAGCCTCCTCGCAAACCGAAGCCGAAGAAGAGTACGAAGACGAGGAAGAGGAAGAAGAGTACTACGACGAAGAAGAATACGAGGACGACGACTACGAAGACGTCTGACAACGCCCCCATCCCGCCGTAACCGGATTCGCTAGAATTCGGACCAGCCTCCCAAAATCACAACGCGCCGCGTTAGCAAGCCAGCACCAACTCCCAACGCAGCCGTAGGCCATGTTCCACATGGCATCCCAACCGATGCTTCACCAGAAGCGAGCCGTCCTCCCCACGCCCAACCCCATCCTTGCACCACGCACCACCGTCACAACCCGCCGCGTCAGCAAGACCGCCCACACTCGTAGCCGGATTCGCCAGAATTCGGACCTCACCACGTCAACCATCTGAATTCTCGCGAATCCAGCTACCAACATCACAACCCGACGCGTGAGCGAGGGACCAAACTGAATTCTGGCGAATCCAGCGACAGACGTAGGCCAGGTTATCACCTGGCACCCCAGCCGATGCTTTGGAACAAAGCGAGGCGTCCAGCCGATCCCGCAAGCCCCAGCGACGTCCGTCCAGCCACCCCGCCAGGTACAACCTGGCCTACGACGCCCCCGTCACAACCCGCCACGTCAGCAAGGGCCCCACACGCTCGCATCTGGATTCGCGTAGACAAGCCTTTGGTGTCTGGACACACCTCACTTGCAACATTGAATTCACCCTCCTGAACGCAGTTGGGGAGGGTCGGAATGCGAGCGTCCAGCGAGAATTCCGGGGAGGGCCAAACGCGTATTTCCCCAGGCTGAGCCTCACTCACGTATCGGGTTAGGAAAGGTGACTTGCTCGCGCCCGATCTCTGCGTGCGCAGCAAGCGAGAGTCACAACCCGCCGCGTCAGCGAGGGACCGCCCACCCACTCACCCATCCGAATTCTTGGCGAATCCGGCCACCTCATCGCTTCCCACGCGCACTGTTCCAATACGCATCCATCTCCTCCAGCGTCGGAATCTCCACCGGCCGCACCACGCGGAACCCAACCCACGACGCGTCCGTGTGATACCACAGACTCTTGGGCAATTGCGGATCCTGTTGCTTCCAATCTTCGGAGCTACCCAGCCGCGCCGCTGACCGCAGCCGATCCGGGTCATCGAACCAACTGCCGCCACGAACCACTCGCGGATACAACCGCTCCGGCACCGTCCAAGGGTTGATCAACACACCGCCCTCTTCGGGCACCGGATATGACTCCCCATAAGCGTCCGCGGTCCACTCCGACACATTGCCGTGCATGTCATGCAGCCCCCACGGGTTCGGCTTCTTCGTGCCGACCTTCTGATACTTGTCATTGCTGTTGTCGTAGTACCAACCGTGCTCATCCAGGTCGCCCTCGCCGAATGAGTACGCGGACGTCGTCCCAGCCCGGCAGGCATACTCCCACTCAGCTTCCGTTGGCAGCCGATAGAAGTGTCCCGTTTGCGCACTCAGCCACTGGCAATACTTGTTGGCCGCGTGCTGAGTCATGCAGATGGCGGGATAGCCCGATTGTCCCATCCCAAAGCTCATCTCGGTGTAGGGCGGCGTCGGCTGACTGACCCCATCGACCGCATCGTGGGTCGCCGGGTCAAAGTCCGTCCATCCACCATGCTTTTCGCGGCGGACCTCGGTCATCATGAACGGCTCGTACTCATCCCAAGTCACCTCGTGTTTGCCCATCCAAAACGGCGAGACCTTCACCTTCCTCCGCGGCCCTTCATCCTCCAACCGATCGGCTTCATCCTCCGGGCTGCCCATCAAAAACTCACCACCCGGGATCGCGATCAAATCAAACTCCACCCCCGACTTCGGAATTGTCTCCTTATAGTTCTGCGTCGTCCCCGCGGCGATCCCATCTTCCGCCGATGTCTCCTTCGCAAGAATCCCTTCACGAATCCGCTTCAGCAAAGCCGCATCATCCAATGAAACCTCCGGAGTCACCTTCACCGGCGCAGTTGCATCTTGCGCAGAAGCTTCCCATGCATTTCCAGCACCGACCACGCACAACAAACCCACCAAGCCAAACCAAACCCAACCGCCAAAACGCATCACAAGACAATCCCATCAAGAGGCAAGAATCCCCCGCATTCTAGCTCAACGAAGCCGCGAACGCGGCTTGCTGTTGGCCACGCCCTCAAGCTTGCACAGCAAGCGAGCGTCATACCCCGCCGCGTCAGCAAGGCCACCCCGCATCCGTTTTAGCCACAGAGAGCACCGAGTTCACAGAGAACCAACCGAACTCAATCAGAAATTCACCATCAACCAAGAACATCTCCGTGCTCTCGGCAGCTCGATTCCAGACTGCACCGAATTCTTGGAGATCTGGCGACGAATTTCCCAGCCTCACTCACGTGTCGGGTTATGACTGGTGGCGTCACCACGCCCGATCTCTGCAGCCATCGCAAGCAGGCTTTCCAACCCGCCGCGTCAGCAAGGCCTCTCCAATCACTTCACCGCGCGAGATCCACGTCGCCGCCACCCCATGCCAGCGGCCAGCCCTGCCACCAGCATTCCAGCCGCTCCGGGCTCGGGAACTGCGGACGCCTGGATCAGATACGGTGTCACTTGAATGAATCTTGAGCCATCCAGATCCGCTTGCACAAACCGACTTTCAAAGATGGTTTCGACCTCGCCCGCCGTCAACGTGGTGTCGTTGTTCAGCCGCGGTCCCATCAAACCCTCGCCACCCGTGTGCCCCAGATTGAGGTTATGGCCGATCTCATGAGCAATCAACTCGGCTCCGAACGCTCCCGCAGCAAAGTCCGATTCGACAATCAAGACCGGACCATTGACCGCCCCACAACCCACCGCCGCTGGGATATCACCGCCACACCAAGAGATTTGGTCGGTGTAGAAAACATTCAAATGCGAATTGAGATCGCCCACGGTATCGCGAGCGTAATCGAACAGCGAAAAGTAATCCGCTTCCGAATCAAAGTTCAGCAACCCCGAATCCGCGATCGTCACGATCTCGCCAAACCGAATGTCGATCGGGCTGCTCCCGAAAGACTCTTGGCGGAAGATCAAATCCACCCCAGCCTCCTGAGTCGTCACCACCGCGGCGGATGCTTCCGTCGCAGTCCAGAATGCTTGGCTCGCGCCGAAACAAACCGCCAACCAACCAATCAACAGCATTGACCAACGATTCATTCCACCATCCCTGTAAAACCCCTAAACAAGATCGAACCAAGCAACAATCCTACCAGGCCGTCACTCACTCCATCCACCGTCATCGGAATCAACTCCGTTCGCCTCACTCACGTCTTGCGTGATGACAGCTGCGTTCACCCACTCCCGACCTCCGCTTGCGCAGCAAGCAGACGTCCCAATCCGCAGCGTGAGCAAGGCCACTCCAACTCACGACGCAGCCGGACTCATCTGAATTCGGACTTCAGCCCTATTCATCCCCGATTTGCCGAATCAGCAAAGAACACTCCGCACGTAGCCTCACTGACGTTTCGGGTGATGACAGATGACTTGCACACGCCCGAACGCTGCTTGCCCAACAAGCGAGAGTCATCACCCGCCGCGCGCACCGCGTGTAGGCCACCTTCCACGTGGCACCCCAATCGATGCTTCACAAGAAGCGAGTCGTCCCGTCCACAACCCCAGTGGAATTGCCCACGAAAAGTTGACAGTGGACCGGTCTTAAGGGAAAGGTAAACGGTGAGTCCTGTGAGTCAGGACTCACTTACGAGTGACGGTTCTTTGATCGCTTGCTCGAAATCGATTGGACTGAGGTAGCCCAGCGACGAGTGCAAGCGATGAGGGTTGTAAAATCGTTCGATGTAGTCAGATACGCCGCGTGTGGCGTGTTCGTGCGTGTCGTAAATCTGCTGTGCTTCCTCGGTTTTGTAACTCTTGAAGAACGATTCCATCGGTGCGTTGTCGTAGCAGTTCCCGCGACGGCTCATGCTTTGAACTAGCCCACTGGCTGCCAGGCGTCTGCGGAAATGATCGCTCGCGAATTGGGAGCCACGATCGCTGTGAACGATCAGGCCCGCGTTTGGCTTGCGAAAAGTAAGTGCTTGATCGAATGCCCCGACCACCAATTCCGAATCCATGTTCCGGCTCGTTTTCCAGCTGACAATCTTGCGGGAATGCAGGTCAACGAATGCACAGAGGTAAGTGGAGCCTTCTTGGGTTGGGATGTAGGTGATGTCCGTTAGCCAGACGCGATTGATTGCCTCGGTCGTGAAGTTTTGGCCAAGCAAATTTGAGGCGATGGGCTGATCATGATTGGAGTCAGTGGTCGATATTCTGAATTTGGTGCGGCGATTGGCTTGTATTCCCGCATGACGCATGCATTTGGCGACGGTATTTCGGCAGCACACCACACCGCGTTTGACTATTGCTCGTTGCATTCGCGGGCTTCCATACGCATCGTGATGTTTTTCCAGTCGGATTTCCTTGACGGCTTGAATGATTTGGGTTTGCTTGATCTCGGTGGCTGTGGGACCGCGACCGGCGAATCGGTAATAAGCGGCGCGAGTGACTTCGAGGGTTCGGCAGAGCACTGCGATCGGCCAGCGATCGCGGCACTCTCCAATGAACTTCAACCTCAGTGACTTTCTTTGGCGAAGAATGCCGTCGCTTTTTTTAAAATGTCGCGTTCCATCTTGAGTTGACGATTCTCTTCGCGAAGTCGTCTCAGCTCGGCTTCAATGGATTGGCTACCAACTACTTCGGCCTGGAATGTTCCGTCTTCGTCAAAAGACTTCTTCCACTTGCGAATCAAGCTGTCCCCGATCCCCAAGTCTTTAGCGACAGCGGTGTACGACAAGCCTTGTTCGATGACTTTCTTGACTGCGGCCAGCTTGTATTCGCGGCTAAATGTTCGACGTTTGTCCATGGATCGGTTCTCCTGTCAGAGAAGTCTGACGTGCGCCGGCCCACTGTCAACTTTTCGTGGGCAATTCCACAGCGTTGGCAAGGCCGCACCACCGTAGCCGGACTCGCCAGAATTCGGATCTCACCAACTCGCGCATCTGAATTCTGGCGAATCCAGCTACAACAGCCTCATCGTCCAGCAAGGACCAGTCCGCACGGAGCCTCACTCACGTTTCGGGTTAGGACTGCCCAACCGTGCGTTTCACAACCCGCAGCATCAGCAAGGATCTTACCCCGAACCACAACCCGCAGCGTTAGCAAGGCCACGCCCCAATCTGACTCACATCCGAGCCCGAAACGCAAGCGAGCGGCCGGTTTTTCGTCTCGGGCGGGCAACCTCTTCGTCACAACGGAAAAGCCGATCCCATCGCCGGATTCGCCAGAATCCGAACCGAACATCCGCTTTCCAACCCGCCGCGTCAGCAAGGCCTCTCCAATCACATCACCGCGCGAGACCGACGTCGCCGCCACCCCATCCCAGCGGCAAGTCCGGCGATTAGCATCCCCCCCGTTCCCGGTTCTGGGACGGCGGTGGCACTCGCTGTCGTGAACCCGATGTCCCGGAAGGAGGCCAGAGTCAATTCACTGATGAACGAGTTCGGGTTCAACCACCCCGTCATCAGCTCATCCCGCATGTCGCGTCCCAGTGAATCCGTGATCCCGGTCAAACCTGATCCATCGAGATTCTCATTCCAGTGACCACCTGCCGTTCCAGGCCCACCTTCGGTCTCAATATCAGGAGTTCCCGATTGTCCAAACTCCGACTGCCAAATCGCAGTGGCCTCCGCCCCAATGAATTCGTCACCGGTGAGATTGGTGACTCCATTGAACCCCCACAACGTGCCAAAGCCGAGAGAATGACCCAACTCATGTAGAATCAGGGAATCCAATGAACCATTGTTGAAGAGAACGTCAATGTCATCGGAATCAAACGTCATGTCACTGTCGGTCGCCAACCAGAAGCCCGATTCATCGAGTGCGAATGCGGTCGGCCCCGCCGACCCGAGGGTTCCGCCAACACCATCGTCCACAGCAAGATTTGCCGTCACGAAAACTGTCGAGACGGTTTGTCCCACGCTGTAGCTGCTGCCTAAAGGGGCCTGCACGACTCCATCCTGATATCCGACCAGAAGGGATTCCCAAGTGTTCGCAGCATTGGTGAATGCAGATTGATACTGCGCCGGGCCGGTGTAATCGATGTCAATGACAAGGGCCGCTGAGGCGGAGCTCGTTGTCCAAAGCAGCAAGGCAATCGCGTACAAGACTCGCATGTCGATGAATCACCTGAAGAAAAGAAAGGAATCGCGGAACAATCCCATGCGAATCATGTCCTCGTCAGATCGTAGTTGATCCCGCCAGGGTTCAGAATCGCCTTGGAACACGTCCGCAAACAAGTTGCCTCGTTAGCGGAACGGCGCAAGCCGTCCGGTGCTTCGAAACCGGAGGGCTAGCGCCCTGCCGCTACAAAGCAATGAGGTGACCTATTTGCGAACGAGTCCGTACCCGTTGCCGGCCCAGCGACAAACAGGTCACGAAGGGATACGGGCACACTCCCAGCCTAATCCACCGACACGATCCTGCCTGCTCGCGCATGAAAAAACCGCGTGCAAAGTTGCACGCGGTTTCAATTTCAAGTCAAGACCGCTGGAAATCGATCAAACAGCCTGCGACTTGTTCTTCTTCGACTTGCGACGCCGGCGTGCTGCCACGCCAGCACAAACCAAACCGCAAATCGCGAATGAAGTCGGCTCCGGGACGGCTGTCACCGTTATTTGGCCACCAGTGACGGAGAGTGCTCCACCGGGTGCAGTGAAGGAACCCGCAGTAGGCGAGTCAACATTGAACTGAACAGGAAAGTTTCCGAAAGTGAACGACAATGGAACCGGTCCCGTGAATGTCCCATCAGTCGTCACAAGAATATTGAAAAGTGTTCGCGAGTCACTGATCGTTCCACCAGTAACATCATTGGCGATCCCGTCGTAGTTCTGGGTAAACGGCGGTGAAGCCAGAGGTCCCGTACCACTCAGAGTGACCGTATTGATCGGATTCACGTCGACGAAAGAAAAGCCAGTCACTCCCGTTGGAAGGTTATAGCCATCATTGCCAATGTCCAATGGCAAATTGTATGAATCTAGCGTGTCTCCATCGGTCAACGTCACCGTCACTGCCAAAACCGCCGTTTCGCCCGGTGTGATGTCATCATCAACAATGTCGAAGACGATAGCTGCCTGCGTAGAACACGGCATCAGGCAAACCGCCAATAGTCCAACCCAAAAAACTCGCATCTCAAATATCCCGCAAAGTAAAGAAAGAGGTTTCAATCGAATGGAAAGATGCCCAGGCCAGAACACCCAGCCTGGGACGGTAAGGTCAGCTCAATCTGCTTATTCAGTCAGCTCGAGTGCAAGTTCTTCAAACACCGCATCTACCCCGGTAGAGTAGTCACTGCCACCCTCTTCATCAACCAATAGCTCCATAATTTCATCGGCTGTTTCGGAGACAGAATCCGATGTGCCAAAGCTGGAAATCTTGGACTCAACGGTGCCCATTGGCGAGAAAACCTCGTCAGCAGCTGTCTCACTGCTGGTCGATGAATCATCCGCAAGGACAGCTGACATCGCGGGTGAAGGTGCCGGCAAAAAGACGAATGAGGCCTGTCGGTTCCGCACAATCGTGCCGTCGGGGCCTTGAACCTGACCATTGCCGTCCAAGTCAGCCCGAATATCGTAATCGAAATACCCTGTATCCGTGGCGTTATTGCCCGGCCCATCAAACAGGAACCCGCTTTGTTTGGAGACCACAAAGCCAGCGTCGTTGTTGTTGACGATCAAGACGTTTCCGCCTGGATTGGTAGCACGAACATCGACTGAGTCACCTGGCAACACAAGGAACTGGAATGACTGATCGCCACCAGCAAGCGAGCCGCCGGAGCCATCGTCGATGTCAGCTGCCAGTACGGTCAGCGTGAACTGGTTGGGTCCCATTCCCTGGTCGAGTTGCAGGGTCGCAATGTTGGTACTCGTATCGAAAGCAACCGGTCCGACGATCATTGGAACGACGCCCGCTGCGAAATTCGAATCGAAACCATTCATGCCGCTCAACACGAAGTCATTGGCATCAAGCGACGCACCGACATTCGCACTGAACTGAACCTTGATTTGATTCAAGTTCACCCAAGGCAGTGATTCACCACCGGTGATTCGATAGCCCTCGGCAATCCCATCGGCGGACACACCCATTGATGGCCCATCGTTGAAACCACCGTCGACAAAGTCGCGGAAGATCGGCGTCCAACCAGTGATACTAGCACCCGCATCAGCGACCGAGTTCACTATCAAGCCACCGACCGTGATCGCGCCTTCGACCACATCTGTCAGGTTGATCGTGACGGTGCCGGTGCCGGTGTTTCCACCGCTGTCGGTGACCGTGATGTCCAACGTGAAGCTGGTGGTCGTTTCGAAGTCCAAGGCAGCGGGGTTGGTGACTGTCACCGCTCCCGTGGCTGGATCGACCGCGAAGACCGAAGCCCCCGTGCCACCCGTGACACTGAACGTCAACGTGTCGCCTGGCAAGTCAGCGTCCGCTGCAACCACGGGTCCCAGACCCGGCACCGCACCCGCAGGGCTGTTCTCAGGAATCGTGAACGCTTGAGCGGCAATCGTTGGTGCCGAATCGTTGTCGAACACGTTGGAAGTCGCCGAGAGGGCGGTGCCCAGTGCGAATCCTGGCGGTGTCACGACCAATCCGGTCGCGGTCAACGTCACGGTCTCGGTCCCTTCCGCGAGGGCGTCATCGATCACCGTGAACGAGACGTCTTCGGTGGGCGAACCAATTGCGATGGTGGCCGTTCCAGCGATCGTGCCGCGATCGCCGTTGGCGACCGTCGCTGTTCCACCGGTCTGAATCTGGACCGTGATCGCTGTGGTACTTGTCAGTGGGACACCCGTGCCATCCGGCAACGAGTTGAGCGAGATGACAAACTGACCAGGTGTCGGCCCATCTTCTGAACCGTTCGTCACGTCGGCTTGGCGAACCACGATGTAACCGAAGTCGTCACTTTGAATCGTGACTGTCGCGGTCTGAGGGGTCACCGTCACGTTCGACGAGTTCGGGTTGACCGTCACCGTGCTTCCGGTGAGGTCCACCGTCACCGTTTCGTTTGGTTCGATGACCGCATCATTCAGCACATCGACGGTCACTTCAACGAACGTGTCACCCGCGTCAATCGTTGCCGTTCCCGACAAGGCGGTGTAATCGCTGCCCGATGTGGCAGTGCTGCCGCTATCGATCAAGTACGTGAACGTGGTGTCCTCGGACGACTTGTTGGTCAACTCGAACCGGAAGACACCCGTTTCGCCGAACCCAGTCGTCCCCGTCTCACTTGGAGTCGAAGATGCCGCCGGTGCCGTCACCGACAGCACGGTTGTGTCCGTGTTGGTGATCGTTCCGGTTCCCGTTGCCGCCGAGCCGATCGACGCCATCGGCGCGATCGTCGTGCTGATGCTGTCAATCCCCAAGGTGAACGTCTCATCGCCTTCCACCACGCTGTCATTGTCAATGTTGACGGTGACGGTTTGCGGGCCGGAGGTGTTGTTCAGCGTCACTTGAGCACCGGAGACAGGCGTGTAATCGAGTTCCCCGTTGACCGAGAGTCCCGAAGTGATTGCGGTCCCGTCAGCAGTCGACAAATCGACCGTCACATCACCCGCGATCGAGCCCACCAGACTGACGTCGAAGGTGATCGTGCCATTTTCTTCGTCTTCGATGGGGTTGCTGATTGCGATCGAAGCCGAGTCATCGTTGGTGACCGTTGCCGAAGCAGTGTCGTTGACCAGGTCAACGGTTCCATCGTTGGGAGCATCCGCATCGACGTTGGCCGGGTTGGACAACGTGACGGTGAAACTCTCATCGGTTTCGACCATTCCGTCACCAATCACTTCCACGGTGATGGTTTCGCTCAACGAACCGGGCCCGAAGGTCAATGTTCCTGTCATCGAACCGACGATGTCGGCCGCGTCGATGTCACCGGACAAAGTCCAATCCACCGTCGTGTCTTCGGTCGATCCCGTGATGAATCCATCGCGAGTGACCTCGAAGGTGTACAGGGTCGTCGCAGGCGAGTCACCTTCGGCTTGGGTCGGCGTGGTGGTGGCCAACAATTCAAGATCAATGTCGTCATTCTCGATCGTGACGTTGCCTTCGTCAGTGATGTCGATTGGCGAGGCACCCGTGGTCGGCGAGCCGGTGTAGCTGGCGACCGCAGAGTTCGGCCCCGTGCCGGCCACAATCGAGATCGGGCCGCTGTTCGTGCTATCGCTGAAGTTCACCAGCAACGTGGCACCGATCAGATCACTGGCGGAGACGATACCGTCAACGCCCATTGCATCGACGTCGACTTGGAAGCTAAACACTTCGCCACTGTCAAAGTCGGTGAACGAGAGCGTCAATGAGTTGTCGCCATCCGCAATCATCGGAGCGGCAAGTCCGGTATCTGTCCCGCTGGTTCCCAGCGCGGAGAACGGCAAGCTGATCGTACCGCCGGTGGTGCCGTCGATATCGAAATCGTGTGCCGTCGCCAACGTGCTGAGGTCCAGTGTGACGCCGGTGATATCGACGCCGCCGGTGGAAGTGTTGGTGACCACAAACGGTGCGGCCGTTGGTGCGGCGGCCGGTGATCCCAGGCTACCGGCTCGCAAGAAGACCGCCGAATCGTTGGCAGTCGGATCCGATGCTGTGCCGGGAACGATCACCAAACGAATTTGATGAGGGGCCGCAGACAAGCCCGGTTTTGTGAACGTGATGACGTTCGTGAACCGGTCATACTCCATCAAATGACTACCAGATGGGGTGACGTTGGAAACGCTGGCGTCCAACGCTGACAACTCATACTCCTTCACGCCATCAATGAAAATTTGGAACAAGTCGTCGTTTTGCGCCGGAACCGCGGCGGTCTGCTCTTCCGTCGCGAAGACGAAATCAAGACTCAAGTCACCGCCGGCCCAATTGATATCAAATTCCAGCTTGGTATCGGCAGGTGTTCCACCTGCCCCCGATGAAGTGGATCCCGAACTGTTTGGTCCGACCGCTGCACCAGCGACACGGTTGGCCAGAATGACGCCTTCGGCGATGCCCATAGCATTGAAGCCTTGATTAAACAATCCACCAGCATGGTCGAGTCCTGCCAAACTAGGTTCGCTGAAAGTGGGCATTCCCGTCAGGGTAGCTCCGGTACCGAGCAACGCACCCGTCAAATCTGCTGCAACATCAGTAACCACCGGAACCTGTAAGTTGCCAGCGGCCGGAGGCGTGGTCGGCGAATCGGTGAACGTGTCACCAACAATCGAGAAATCGAAGCCCGGAGTTGTCGTGACAACCCCCAGACCTGGTGCATTCAGATTGCTCAGCACGACTTTGAAGGCTTCGTCCAATTCGACGTCGCTGTCGCCGTTGACAGTGATCGAAATCGTTTTGGCTTCGCCCGCTGTGCCGGCAAAATTCAAGGTGCCGGAATCGGCGACGTAGTCGCTGGTGTCTACCGCCGTGCCATCAACCGTTGCGTAGTCCACGGTGAATGCACCTTGAACATCATTGACCAAGGTCACCACCACTTCGGCGACAGTTGTGCCCGAAGAAGTTTCGCGAATGACAGGATCGCTGACCGTCAAGCTGGTCGTGTCGTCATTGACGATCGTGGCCGTTTGAACATTGTTGACCAGGTTCAACGCATCCGCAGCCGTCCCACCGCCACTCGGCGGTGCGTAAGTCGGGTTTGAAAGTGTGAAGACAAAGTCTTCATCCGGTTCAACGGTGGTGTCTTCGGCGAGCCGCACTGTGATGGTTGCTGTCGTCTGACCGTCGGCGAACACCACGGTTCCCATTGGGAATTGGCCGCTCTCGAAGTCGCTGCCGTCCACGTCCCCAGAAATCACGTAATCCAAGGTGGACGACCCAGCGGTCAAACCACTTCGGGTGATCGTGAATTCGAATTCGGTCATGTCACCGACCACGTTGCCTTCCGGCTGGCTGGCCGGGCTGGCCGAACTGAGCGTGAAGTCCACGTCGTTGTCGGTGATCGTCACAACAGCGGGTGAACCGAGCGTGACTCCACCGGCAAGTGTGCCGGTGACACTGTCCAACGTCACGTCAATCGTCTCGTCCCCTTCGACGACTCCATCGACGACCGTGGCGATCGTGAACGTCTGAGTTTCACCCGCGGTCAAGCCAGAGAATGTCACCGAGCCAGACGCGTCAGCGAAGTCGTCCACAACAGTCGCTGAACCACCTGCGGTGGTGTAGTTGACCGTGATGCCGCCTGCGACCGGTTGGTCAAGGGTCAAGGTCACCGTCGCGGTGCCGCCTTCGTCCACACTGACGTCAGCGACCGAAACGGTCGCTCCGTCATCGTTTGTGATCGTTCCAACAGCCACACCATTGTTGATCTGAATCGTATCGGCGTCGGCACCCAGTCCAGTGTCACTCGCGTTACTGAGAGTGACGGTGAACTCTTCGTCGCCTTCCAGATCCAAGTCGCCAACAACATCCACTGTGATCGTGGCGGTATTGACGGTCGGCGCGAAGGTGACACTGCCGGTCAGCGAACTGCTGATGTCTCCGGCCTCCGCCGGATCAGCACCGGTGAGCGTCACCGCCCAGTCGGCCGTTGACGTACCAGTGTCCAACCCGGTTCGGGTAACCGTGAAAGTGTAACTCGTCGTCCCACTGTTGCCCTCCGGTTGTGCAATCGTCGCCGGAGTCAGGTCCAAATCGATGTCATCATTGGTGATCGTGACTTCCGCCGTGTCGCCGCTGGTGATGCTGGCGACCGGAGCCGTTGGAGTGACCGCGGTCACAGCACCCAGCGTCACATTGATCACGTCATCGCCTTCGACCACGTCGTTGTTGATGATCGGAATTGTGAACGTTTGGGTTTCCAAGGCGGTGCCACCGACGAAGGTCAGTTCGCCCGATGCCGCCGTGTAGTCGTTGTCGGCGATCGTCGCGGTGCCATCGCTGGTGCTGTAGGCCACCTTGAAGCTGCCTTGAACGGCCTTGTCCACTGTCACGGTGACCGTCGCGGTGCCGTCGTCTTCGTTGACGGTCACATCGCCAACGGTCACCGTTGCGGGACCGTCGTTGTCAGTGATCGTCACCATCGCAGGCGTGGCCGCGGCGGTGACCGTTGCCGGTGCCCCCGTGATCGCACCGAGCGCCAGAGTGAACGTTTCGCTACCTTCCACAACCAGGTCGTCGGTGATCGGAATGACGATGTCGACGGTTTCTGTTGCCGATCCGCCTGCGAACGTTGCCGTGCCCGAGACGCCGACGTTGGTGTAGTCGCTGCCCAAGTTGGCGGTGCCGTCGGCCAGCGTGTAAGCCACGCTGAACGGTCCAGCCACCGGTGCACTGATCTGCAATGTGATTGTCGCCGTACCAGCGGCTTCATCCACCGTGACGGTCGGCGTGAAGAAGCTAATCATCGCTCCACCATCGTTGTCGAGGATGTCGAGCGTCGCAGTGTTGCCAGGAACAGCAGGCGTTCCGACGTTGGGAGCAATCGAAATTTCAGGATCGACTGGAGTTCCGAGCGAAGTCAACTTGATGACCACGTTCTCGGTGCCTTCGACCAACGAATCATCAATCGTCGCAATCGTGATTTGCTTCTTCGACTGACCAGCACTGATCGTCAGGATACCACTGGTTGAGTTGAAGTCAGGCGCCAATCCGCTCTCATCTGCGGTGCCAGTGACGTCGTAACTGACCACCACATCGGTCGAGGCGGTGACCAAGACTCCGGTCACCGGGTGGACCAACTGAACCTCGAACAGGCCGTTGATCGGTCCTTGCTCGTTGCCATCCTGCAGTCGGACGATGCGAACCACTGCCGAGTCATTGTCGACGATATTCAGCGACGCGTTGCCCGATGCGGTGATGTTGCTGTTGTCGGTGCTTACCAGCGCGATCTTGACGGCTTCGGAATACTCGACGATCGAGTCCGGCAGAACGGTGACCACCAATTGGCCGGTCGTCTGTCCAGCGGGGATGACCAGCGATCCGATGGTGTAGTCCACACCGTTTGTTGCGGTCAGAGCGGGAATGCCCGACGCATCGATCAAGAAGCTCACGGTGGTCGCAGTGGAACTCGGAGCCGACATGGTGGCATTGAAAATGCCGTTGACCGGTCCTGCTTCGTTGCCATCCACCGTTGACGTGATCGTCACATTGGCCGAGTCATCGTTGGTGATCGTGCCGGTGCCAGTTGCGGCACTTGCCGTGACCGAACGTCCGCCGTCAACCACGTTGGCCAAACTGACCGTGAAGTTTTCATCAGGTTCCACCGTGCTATCAGGCGTTGGGGTAACTTGGAACGTTTGGGTTGTGACACCCGCTGCGAAGTTCAACACCAAGCCGGAAACTTGACCGTAGTCGCTGTCGAGCAAGGTGGCCGTCCCGTCTGCGGTCGAAACTTCGACGCTGGTGGCCACATCGACCGCGTCGGACAGGGTCACGGTGAAGGTCAACGGTCCGCCGTTTTCGGCACCCGATGCATTTCCAACCGTGAACTCAGCACTGTCGTCATTGGTGATCGTGCCCGTGCCTGCAGTGGCACTTGCGGTTACCGCGCGTCCGCCATCGACAAGACCGGACAAGCTGACGGTAAACGTTTCGTCGAGCTCGACGGTGCTGTCCGCGGTCGGGGTGACGGTGAACGTTTGCGTGGTCACACCCGCAGCAAAGTTCAGTGTCAGGCCCGAAACCTGGGTATAGTCCCCGTCGGCCAGCGTTGCCGATCCATCATTGGTCGAAACGTCGACACTGGTGGCAACGTCAACGGCGTTGGACAGTGTCACGGTGAAGGTGACCGGTCCGCCGTCTTCGGCACCCGTTTCACTGCTGACGGTGAACTCGGCCGCATCATCGTCGGTGATCGTACCGATTCCGTTGGTGCTGCTGGCGGTGACCGCACGACCCCCATCCACCACGTTGTCCAACAGGATTCCGAACGTCTCATCCAGTTCGACTTGATTGTCCGCGGTCGGTGTGACCGTGAACGTTGCCGTGGTTGCCCCGGCCGCGAACGTCAGTGTTTGCGACGTGACCGCACCGTAATCCGAATCGCTGATCAAAGCGGTGCCGTCAACTGTTGAAACATCCACCTTGGTTTCCACATCAACCGGATTGGACAGCGTCACAGTGAACGTCATCGGTCCGCCGTCTTCGACACCCGTTTCACTGCTAACAGTGAACTCTGCTGAATCGTCATTGGTAATCGTGCCTTCACCCTGACCGTCAACAATGATGACACGGGAAGGGTCGGTCGCACCGTTAAACTGTGGATCGCTCAAGTCAACGGTGAACAATTCGTCGAGTTCGACCTGCACATCGCCGTTGATTGTGACAACCACCGGTTGGCTGGTCACACCTGGAGCGAAGGTCAACGTGCCAGCGTTGCTGACATAGTCACCATCCGCCGTCGTAGCCGTGCCGTCGGTCGTCGTGTAAGCCACCGTGATTTCCTCGCTGGCCGGTTCGCTCAGCGTGACCGTGAAGGTCGCAGTGGTCGTACCGGCATTGGTTTCCAAAACGGCTTGGTCGTTGATCGTGACGACGGTCAAGTCGTCGTTTGTGATCGTGCCTTCGCCTTCGGCATCGGCAATCGTCAAACGAGTCGTATCCGAGACTCCATTGTAGAGCTCGTTACTAAGGTCGATGAAGAAGTTTTCATCAAGTTCCACTTGCGAATCACCGTTGATCACGACGGTGATCGTCTGAGTCGTGACACCCGCGGCAAAGTTGAGCGTGCCGCTGTTGAGGACATAGTCATTGTCGCCCGTGGTGGCCGAGCCATCGCGGGTGGTGTAATCGACGCTAACGGGGTCGCTGGCAGGAGCACTCAAGAGGACTGTGAAGGTCGCCGTCGTCGTGCCACTATTGGTTTCCAACTCAACCACGTCGTCGATGCTAAGTGTGGCCGCATCGTCGTTGACAATCGTCACCGTTCCGGTGTTGGTCGCATCAATATCAGCTGCGTCCACGCCTGCATCCGATGGAACAACGTTGCTGAGCGTCACGCTGAAATTCTCGTCCGGTTCAACGGTCGAATCGACAGTGATCGGAATGGTGATCGTTTGAGTCTCGTTTGCACCACCAACGAATGTCAGCGTGCCGCCGGTGGTTGTGTAGTCCGTCGCATCCGCGGTGCCAGTAGGCAACGAGTAGTCGACCATGAACCCACTTTGAACAGCCTTATCAAGGGTGACGGTGACGTCGACCGTCCCGAGGTCTTCGTTGACCGTCGTGCTAGTAACCGTCAACACAGCTTGATCGTCGTTGACGATCGTTACCGTGCCAGTACTGGTCGCGTCGATGTCATTGGCATCCACCAGGGCATCGCCAGGAACGACGTTGCTGAGTGTCACACTGAACACCTCATCCGCTTCCACGATTGCGTCAATCGCAATTGGAATCGTGATCGTTTGCGTTTCGTTGGCACTGCCGACGAATGTCAACGTCCCGCCGGTGGTCGTGTAGTCGGCGGAATCCGCCGTACCAACTGGCAGCAAGTAGTCCACGGTGAATCCGCCTTGGACGGCCTGATCCAAGGTGACCGTCACGTCCACGGTGCCGAGGTCTTCGTTGACCGTGGTGCTGGTTACCGTCAACACAGCGTCGTCATCGTTGACAATCGTTACTTCGGTGGAACCACTGGCTGTGATCGAAGCGACCGGCGCCGACACCGGTGTGATCGCACCCAAGTTGACGATAAACGTTTCGTCGCCTTCCACAATCGCGTCAACCGTGACTGGAATCGTGATCGTCTGGGTTTCACCGTTCGTTCCGGCGAAAGTCAACGTCCCGGCGGTGTTGTCGTAATCCGTGCCACCGACTGCGTTTCCATCGGTAAAGCTGTAGGCAACATCGAAGCCGTCTTGAACGTCACCCGATAGTGAGACGACAACATCAACTGTTCCCAAATCTTCATTCACAGTGACCGATGCGACGTTCAACGAAACTGCCGCTGCGTCATCATCCTCGATCGTCACCGTGCCACCGGCGGCTGTCACATTCAGTGATCCAGGAATCGTCGTGATTCCGGTCGGAAGGATCTCTAAGTTCACCGTTTCATCGGCTTCGACGATCGTGTCCGCTTTGGTATTCAACGTCACATTTTTGGTGACGACGTTGGTTGTAAGTGGACTGTCTGCCGCGGTAAACACGACATTCTGAGCCACGAAGGTGTCGTAATCGTCACCGCTGGTTGCGGTGCCATCGCCCTTGTCGTCAACGGCAGCAATGATCATCACGCCGGGGGCGATCATGACAGGGCCGGAGCCCGTTCCGTTGATTGTTAGTGTGACCGGTACGTTTTCGGTACCGGGAGCTGCACTCTCCAGAACGGTAGTATCAACAATTTGAATCACGGCACTTTCGTCATCCGCAATCGTGTGCGCCGCGTTGAACTGATTGAAGCTGTTCTGGTTGACGTCGCCACCTTGGAATGTGGTTCCCAAGCCGAGACCACCGATATTGAGTGTTTCAGGTCCTTCCAAAATGTTGTCGTTGAGGATTTCCAAGACTGGAGGCAGACCGCTGGTCGCGACCAGATCGCCGTTCATGTCGTAGAGCGTCAGGTCGAATTCACCGTTGCTACCGCTGTAATCACCTTCCGGAATCACGATGCTACCAGTGAAGTTGTAGTCGATTCCCAAAGTGGCCGTTCCACCCGTGATACTGAAGGTCACCGTTCGCGAAGCGACCGACGTTCCCGTGATGTCACCGGTCACGATCAGGACGGGCCCACTGCCGGTGGTTCCATCTTCATTGCTGAGCGAACCGATCGTGATGCCCGGTTGATCGAATTCAATCAACGCATCGTCGTTGTTGATCGTTCCGATTGCCGTTGCATCGGTGTCTACGCCAATCGCTGGAGGAGCACCTGCCGGAGTGAGACTCACTTGAGGAGCACCCACATTCCCGTCGTAAGCCGCATCCGTCAAATTCACCAAGAAGGTTTCGTCCAGCTCGACGTTGAGGTCACGCGTGATGTCGACGGTGAATGTTTTGGACATCTGACCGGGAGCGAACACGACGGTCTCGGTCTTGGCGGTGTAATCATTGTCAGCGACCGTAGCCGTTCCGTCTGCGGTCGAGACCACGACACTCACGTTCTTGTCGGCGTCCAGGTCGCGAGTGATCGTGAACGTCGCGACGGTCGGCGGCGGAACCGCTGGGTCCCCTTCGTTGACCGTCACATCTGCGATCTCAAAGCTGACGACATCGTCATTCAAAATCGTACCTGTGCTTGTATCCGAGGTGACGATATCGCGAGTCCCCACTGGAGTGGTTGGACTGACCGCAAGCGATGATGTGAACGTTTCGTCACTTTCGACCAATGTCTCGTCCACTGTGGTGACAGTGACGGTCTTCGTCGTCGCGCCGTCAACAGCAAAGAACGTGACAGTCTGAGTCGTCGCGTCGTAATCCGTGCCGTCGGTCGCGGTCACACCCGCAAACGAAACGTCGATGGCGACATCAATGTCGATGGCCTCATCGAGTGTCACAGTGAAGACCAGATTCCCTCCCTCAGTCACCGAGACGTCATCGATAGTGAAGGTCGCGGTATCGTTGTCAACGATCTCGGTATTGACGGTGATGTCGGCAACAGCCGTTCCGGTGCCATCGTCACCCAACAGACGCACGTCGGCACCCGTCGAGCTGCCAGGATTGTCAATCGTGATCTCGACGTTCTCAGTGCCCTCAACCAACGAGTCATCGGTAGCTACCACGCTGACGACCAATGGATTCGTCAGTGCCGTGTCCGCACCCGTTCCATCCCCATTGCTACCGGCAAGGTACGTCAGGACAACAGGGGCAGTTCCACCCGCAAAAGTTGCAGTCAAGAAACCTGAAGCCGGGTTGGCAGTGTTCCAAGCTGTCACGGCACTCTGAATTGCTGTCACTGCGTCGGCGTAGTCGACTCCGTAATCAGTCGTCAATTCGTCGACCTGAACTTCAACCGAGGCATCTTCACCTGATTGGAACAGGTAAGGTGCCCCACCGCTGCCGCTACCGGTCAGCGAGAACGTGTAATCCACCGTGCCACCTTCGGTCACGGGTGAGCCACTTTGAACCAAGTTCCACTCCGCCAAGTCGTTGTCAATGATCTCGGTATTGACCGTGATGTCGGCAACAGCCGTTCCGGTGCCATCGTCACCCAACAGACGCACGTCGGCACCCGTCGAGCTGCCAGGATTGTCAATCGTGATCTCGACGTTCTCAGTGCCCTCAACCAACGAGTCATCGGTAGCTACCACGCTGACGACCAATGGATTCGTCAGTGCCGTGTCCGCACCCGTTCCATCCCCATTGCTACCGGCAAGGTACGTCAGGACAACAGGGGCAGTTCCACCCGCAAAAGTTGCAGTCAAGAAACCTGAAGCCGGGTTGGCAGTGTTCCAAGCTGTCACGGCACTCTGAATCGCTGTCACTGCGTCGGCGTAGTCGACTCCGTAATCAGTCGTCAATTCGTCGACCTGAACTTCAACCGAGGCATCTTCACCTGATTGGAACAGGTAAGGTGCCCCACCGCTGCCGCTACCGGTCAGCGAGAACGTGTAATCCACCGTGCCACCTTCGGTCACGGGTGAGCCACTTTGAACCAAGTTCCACTCCGCCAAGTCGTTGTCAACGATCTCGGTATTGACCGTGATGTCGGCAACAGCTGTTCCCGTGCCATCATCACCCAACAGACGCACGTCAGCGCCAGTCGAACTACCAGGATTGTCGATCGTGATTTCGACATTCTCGGTGCCTTCAATCAGCGAATCATCCGTAGCGACCACGCTGACAACCAACGGGTTGGTCATTGCTGTGTCGGCACCCGTTCCGTCACCGTTGCTACCGGCAAGGTAGGTCAGCACAACTGGAGCTGCTCCACCGGCGAACGTTGCTGTGAGGAAACCCGAGGTTGGGTTGGCAGTGTTCCAAGCTGTCACGGCACTCTGAATCGCTGTCACTGCGTCGGCGTAGTCGACTCCGTAATCAGTCGTCAATTCGTCGACCTGAACTTCAACCGAGGCATCTTCACCTGATTGGAACAGGTAAGGTGCCCCACCGCTGCCGCTACCGGTCAGCGAGAACGTGTAATCCACCGTGCCACCTTCGGTCACGGGTGAGCCACTTTGAACCAAGTTCCACTCCGCCAAGTCGTTGTCAACGATCTCGGTATTGACCGTGATGTCGGCAACAGCTGTTCCCGTGCCATCATCACCCAACAGACGCACGTCAGCGCCAGTCGAACTACCAGGATTGTCGATCGTGATTTCGACATTCTCGGTGCCTTCAATCAGCGAATCATCCGTAGCGACCACGCTGACAACCAACGGGTTGGTCATTGCTGTGTCGGCACCCGTTCCGTCACCGTTGCTACCGGCAAGGTAGGTCAGCACAACTGGAGCTGCTCCACCGGCGAACGTTGCTGTGAGGAAACCCGAGGTTGGGTTGGCTGCATTCCAAGCGGTCACTGCATTTTGAATTGCAGTCACTGCGTCGGCGTAGTCGACTCCGTAATCAGTCGTCAGTTCGTCGACTTGCACGTCGACCGATGCATCTTCTCCGGCTTGGAACAAGTAAGGTGCCCCACCGCTGCCGCTACCGGTCAGCGAGAACGTGTAATCCACCGTGCCACCTTCGGTCACGGGTGAGCCACTTTGAACCAAGTTCCACTCCGCCAAGTCGTTGTCAATGATCTCGGTATTGACCGTGATGTCGGCAACAGCCGTTCCGGTGCCATCGTCACCCAACAGACGCACGTCGGCACCCGTCGAGCTGCCAGGATTGTCAATCGTGATCTCGACGTTCTCAGTGCCCTCAACCAACGAGTCATCGGTAGCTACCACGCTGACGACCAATGGATTCGTCAGTGCCGTGTCCGCACCCGTTCCATCCCCATTGCTACCGGCAAGGTACGTCAGGACAACAGGGGCAGTTCCACCCGCAAAAGTTGCAGTCAAGAAACCTGAAGCCGGGTTGGCAGTGTTCCAAGCTGTCACGGCACTCTGAATCGCTGTCACTGCGTCGGCGTAGTCGACTCCGTAATCAGTCGTCAATTCGTCGACCTGAACTTCAACCGAGGCATCTTCACCTGATTGGAACAGGTAAGGTGCCCCACCGCTGCCGCTACCGGTCAGCGAGAACGTGTAATCCACCGTGCCACCTTCGGTCACGGGTGAGCCACTTTGAACCAAGTTCCACTCCGCCAAGTCGTTGTCAACGATTGTGGTAGTCTTGTCGATCAGACTGACACCACCGAGCAACTGGATGTCGCCGCCAGTTCCAGCATTGCCGGGGTTTTCGATGAAAAGGTTCAGATCCTCAGAACCTTCAACAAGTGAGTCATCGGTGGCAATAATCTCGACATTCAAGTTAGTCATGGCAGTCGGATTGCCTGTTCCATCACCGTTGTCGCCAGCGGTATAGGTCAGCACGACCGGGGCCGTTCCACCCGCAAAAGTCGCCTCCAACAATCCGGCGCCCGGACCATTGTTCGTATTCCAGTCGCTGACTGCGTTCATGATCGCAGTGACGGGACTCGGATAGTCGTCTCCAATGCTGGTATCGAGTGGATCAAGCTGGACCTCGACAGTTGCCTTCTCGCCGGCCTGGAACAAGTAGGGTGCTCCACCGCTGCCGCTTGCGCTCAACGAGAACGTGTATGTCTGCGTATCGCCTTCATCAATGGTGTCGTCAGGGCTTTGAATAAGCCCCCACTCAGCTTTTTCATTATCCGTGATCTCGGTATTGACGGTGATGTCGGCAACAGCCGTTCCGGTGCCATCGTCACCCAACAGACGCACGTCGGCACCCGTCGAGCTGCCAGGATTGTCAATCGTGATCTCGACGTTCTCAGTGCCCTCAACCAACGAGTCATCGGTAGCTACCACGCTGACGACCAATGGATTCGTCAGTGCCGTGTCCGCACCCGTTCCATCCCCATTGCTACCGGCAAGGTACGTCAGGACAACAGGGGCAGTTCCACCCGCAAAAGTTGCAGTCAAGAAACCTGAAGCCGGGTTGGCAGTGTTCCAAGCTGTCACGGCACTCTGAATCGCTGTCACTGCGTCGGCGTAGTCGACTCCGTAATCAGTCGTCAATTCGTCGACCTGAACTTCAACCGAGGCATCTTCACCTGATTGGAACAGGTAAGGTGCCCCACCGCTGCCGCTACCGGTCAGCGAGAACGTGTAATCCACCGTGCCACCTTCGGTCACGGGTGAGCCACTTTGAACCAAGTTCCACTCCGCCAAGTCGTTGTCAACGATCTCGGTATTGACCGTGATGTCGGCAACAGCTGTTCCCGTGCCATCATCACCCAACAGACGCACGTCAGCGCCAGTCGAACTACCAGGATTGTCGATCGTGATTTCGACATTCTCGGTGCCTTCAATCAGCGAATCATCCGTAGCGACCACGCTGACAACCAACGGGTTGGTCATTGCTGTGTCGGCACCCGTTCCGTCACCGTTGCTACCGGCAAGGTAGGTCAGCACAACTGGAGCTGCTCCACCGGCGAACGTTGCTGTGAGGAAACCCGAGGTTGGGTTGGCTGCATTCCAAGCGGTCACTGCATTTTGAATTGCAGTCACTGCGTCGGCGTAGTCGACTCCGTAATCAGTCGTCAGTTCGTCGACTTGCACGTCGACCGATGCATCTTCTCCGGCTTGGAACAAGTAAGGTGCCCCACCGCTGCCGCTACCGGTCAGCGAGAACGTGTAATCCACCGTGCCACCTTCGGTCACAGGCGATCCACTTTGAACTAGATTCCACTCAGCCAACTCATTGTCGGTGATGGTGACCGTCTGATCGGCTGTCGTACCCAGCGAAACTTGGCCACTCAATGTGGTCAGGTTTTGCAACTCAAGGTCGACCGTTTCGTCACCCTCGACCAAGCTGTCATCAACAGGTGTCAGTGTGACAATCTGCGTATCACCGTCGACGGAACCAACGTTGAATGTGACACTGGTCGCACTCAGGCTGTAATCTGCGGGATCAATCGCACTTCCCGTCAGTAGATCAGATACATCGACAGTGACTGCGGTGCCTAAAGCGGTAGATGTACCCACCATATTCAACTCAACAGTGATGTCGAGGGCAGTTGCTTCGTCTGTGCTCTGTGTTGCCGCAGTGAATTCAACTTCAGCTAAGTCGTTGTCGGTGATCGTCAACGCAGCAGTGTCGCCGGTCGGTGCGGTGGGGGTACCACCCGTTGCAGCAATCGTGATATCCGGGTCAACCATCCCTGGGAAAGTGAATTCCGTCAATTTCACAATGACGGACTCATCGCCTTCGACCAACGAGTCGTCAATCGTATCGACACTGATCAGCTTTGGAAGCGTCGAATTGCCAGTGAACAATACCGCCGAGCCAAGGATGGCTTGGTAATCTTGGCCGGGCTGAGCTGTCTGTGGAACAACTTGGTCAGTGAAGTTGACCGAGACACTATTCTGGCTCGGGTTGGACATCGAAACTCTGAAGATTCCGTCGGTCCCTGACCCAACCGGATCCTCCGACGCCTGCTGGATTGCTTCGATTGTGATTTCAGACGAGTCATCGTCAGTCACCGTGGTCGCTTGCGTCGCGGCACCTGTAATTCCGATCGCGGGAACAATCGATCCGCCTGGATTGCTGATGTCGATGCTGAAGGACTCTGTGGGTTCAACCAAATTGGCCAAGTGCCCCGGTTGACTTGCGTTCGTATCATCGAACGTCGTCAGGTCGATCGCAAGCGTCGGCGTGTTAGCCAATCCGTCACCGGTGAAGGTGACGGTTCCCATCGAGTATGTGAACGAATTATCGTCGCCAGGTGATCTTGCAAGGGGGCCGCCACCGCCCGCCGCATTGTAAGCGTCGACAGCTTCTTGAATTGCCTCACCCAATGTCTCCGTAAAGTCGGCGGCCGTCATTGGGGAGTTGAGCGTACGAACAATGTCAATCGTCGCTGTCTCGCCAGCGCTGACCGCAGCACCGGTCAGACCCAGCGAGTACATCGCCGAATCAGCCTCATCGATTGTAGTCGGTCCGGTCTGCAACAACTGCCAGTTGGTCGAATCATCGTCGACGATCGTCGTCGTTACCGTGTCGGCTGGAGTGACCGTGTCCACCGCAACCGTTGCACCACTGGTACTCGGCGCGATCGGCGTGATGGTTAGGGTGAAGTCCTCGGGACCTTCTGAAGCCATGTCATCGAGAATCGACAATAACAATGGCAGTGTCGCGGCGGTGCCGCCTGTGTTGTTGCCTCCGGTGCCGGGATTCGTGTCGGTGTACGTGATCGCTACGCCGGTGCCACTGGCCACAGCGGTGTAATTGGCACCAAGCCCGGCCGCCGTGATCGAGTTGTTCACGTCCATCAGCAGCGAATTGGTGAAATCAGAGGCCTCAGCGGGATTATTGCTTGGCAACGCATTGGGAAAGGTCACTTCCAACTGAACCGCAGCGACTTCTCCCGCTTGGAAAGTCCCAGCCAGTGCCAGGTTGTACATCGCGTTGGTCGCACCTGGCCCCGGTGTGGGTGTCTCGTTGACCTGATTGGCAACGGTGTTGTTGTCTGTGAGCGACCACGTTGCCGGATCATTATCGGTAATCGTGGTGACTACAGCATCAGGAGTGCCGATGATGATATTGGAGAGAGGGATGCCGGTCGTGCTTCCGACTGGTGGGTCAATCAGAACTCGGAAATCCTCGGGGCCTTCGACGAGGCTGTCATCGTTTGTGTTGATCGTGATAGCAAAATCATTGGCCGTCCCGTCGGTCATGCCATGGGTGTATTCCAGCCGCGATCCGGAAAGCAATGCATACGTGCCGCTATTGCCTGCTAGAGGATTGTTGTAGGCAGCAATTGCAGTATTTAGGTCGGCAGCAAAACCGTTGAGATCACCTCCACCAAAGCTCTCAGCGGGATCCATACTCGGCCCGGTACCCAGGCCACCGCGGGAGATATCAACGGACACCGACTCACCTGCTTGGAATGTGCCATCGAGCTTTAATTGATACACAGCCCCCACACCCTCAATGACTGTCGTATCACCAGTGATCGACCAGGTGGCCACATCATTGTCGGTGATCGTCGTGTCGACACTATTGTTCGTGCCATCGATCAGAACGCTGGCACCGGTGCTGCTGGGCATGACCGCGGGAGAGTTCGCCGTCGGAACCGCATTCAGGCTGACCGTGTAGTCTTCTGGACCTTCCACCAAGTTGTCATCGTCGATTGTGATATCGAACGACAACGAATCGACGGTGCCATCAGTGCCACCATGGGTGTACTCAATGAGCACGGTGGTGGGACTGGTGACCGTCGGGGTAAACATGCCACTGGTCGGAGCGGTGCCGGAAAGGGCTATGCTGATTGCGTCGAGCAAGTCTGCCGCGTCCATGCTCGTTCCGCCGGCTGGGAAAGTGACTTCCAGCTCCACAGCCGCGTTCTCACCGGCCTGAAGCGTCCCACCCAAAGCCAACACGTAGGTGGCTACGTTGTTGCCTGTTGGATCTTCTTCAACGCCGGCTTCACCAGTGATCGACCAGGTCGCATCGTCTTGGTCAGCGATCGTCGTGCTGACACTGTTGTTCGTGCCGTCGATCAGAACGTTCGCACCCGTCGTGCTAGCTGCCGAAGCGGCCTGCAACGTGATGCGGTAGTCCTCTGGACCTTCCACCAAGTTGTCGGCGTCATCAATCGTGATCTCAAACGCAAGGCTGTCGACCGGTCCGTCACCGCCAACACCATCGTGGTCGTAGATCAACTCAACGGTCGTCGCAGTGACCACACCCACGCTGTACGTCCCGCTGGCGTGAGGTGCATTGGAAATCGCAATGTTGATCGCGTCAGCCAACTCCGCTGGATCAAGGTTCGGAGCAACATTTGGGAAGTCAACTTCCAAAGTCACCGAAGCGTTCTCGCCTGCTTGAAGGTTCCCGCCAAGGGCCACCGTGTAAGTCGCTACGTTCGATCCGGTCAATTCGCTCACTGCCGTGTCGCCACTGATCGACCAGGTCGCATCGTCTTGGTCAGCGATCGTCGTGTCGACACTATTGTTCGTGCCATCGATCAGAACGTTCGCACCCGTCGTGCTAGCTGCCGAAGCGGCCTGCAACGTGATGCGGTAGTCCTCTGGACCTTCCACCAAGTTGTCGGCGTCATCAATCGTGATCTCAAACGCAAGGCTGTCGACCGGTCCGTCACCGCCAACACCATCGTGGTCGTAGATCAACTCAACGGTCGTCGCAGTGACCACACCCACGCTATACGTCCCGCTGGCGTGAGGTGCATTGGAAATCGCAATGTTGATCGCGTCAGCCAACTCCGCAGGATCAAGGTTCGGAGCAACATTTGGGAAGTCAACTTCCAAAGTCACCGAAGCGTTCTCGCCTGCTTGAAGGTTCCCGCCAAGGGCCACCGTGTAAGTCGCTACGTTCGATCCGGTCAATTCGCTCACTGCCGTGTCGCCACTGATCGACCAGGTCGCATCGTCTTGGTCAGCGATCGTCGTGCTGACACTGTCGTTCGTGCCGTCGATCAGAACGTTCGCACCCGTCGTGCTAGCTGCCGAAGCGGCCTGCAACGTGATGCGGTAGTCCTCTGGACCTTCCACCAAGTTGTCGGCGTCATCAATCGTGATCTCAAACGCAAGGCTGTCGACCGGTCCGTCACCGCCAACACCATCGTGGTCGTAGATCAACTCAACGGTCGTCGCAGTGACCACACCCACGCTGTACGTCCCGCTGGCGTGAGGTGCATTGGAAATCGCAATGTTGATCGCGTCAGCCAACTCCGCTGGATCAAGGTTCGGAGCAACATTTGGGAAGTCAACTTCCAAAGTCACCGAAGCGTTCTCGCCTGCTTGAAGGTTACCGCCAAGGGCCACCATGTAAGTCGCTACGTTCGATCCGGTCAATTCGCTCACTGCCGTGTCGCCACTGATCGACCAAGTCGCGTCGTCTTGGTCAGCGATCGTCGTGCTGACACTGTTGTTCGTGCCGTCGATCAGAACGTTCGCACCCGTCGTGCTAGCTGCCGAAGCGGCCTGCAACGTGATGCGGTAGTCCTCTGGACCTTCCACCAAGTTGTCGGCGTCATCAATCGTGATCTCAAACGCAAGGCTGTCGACCGGTCCGTCACCGCCAACACCATCGTGGTCGTAGATCAACTCAACGGTCGTCGCAGTGACCACACCCACGCTATACGTCCCGCTGGCGTGAGGTGCATTGGAAATCGCAATGTTGATCGCGTCAGCCAACTCCGCAGGATCAAGGTTCGGAGCAACATTTGGGAAGTCAACTTCCAAAGTCACCGAAGCGTTCTCGCCTGCTTGAAGGTTCCCGCCAAGGGCCACCGTGTAAGTCGCTACGTTCGATCCGGTCAATTCGCTCACTGCCGTGTCGCCACTGATCGACCAGGTCGCATCGTCGTTGTCGGTGATGGTGACTTGGTGGGTTGTTTGCGTGCCAGCGGTCACTTGTCCGCTCAGCGCGGGCAGGTTGGTGCCAGTATCCACCAAACTGAAGTCAACGGTCTCAGGACCTTCAACCAATGAATCATTATTGATTGTCAGTGTGATTGGCACGATGGCACCATCAACCGAACCTGCGGGGAAGGTCACTGTTGCAGAATCAACCGTGTAGTCATTGGCGGCCCCCAACAATGCTGTGCCAGCACCGGTGGTCAACAAATCTTCCACGTTGATCGTGATTGGCTGCCCGGTTGCAGTCGCACCGCCCGTCAGATTGAGCTTGAGATCAACTTCCAGCGTTCCACCGGTCTCGGCAACACTGCTGCTTGCGATGTTGAATTGAACCGTTGCAGTGTCATCATCGGTGATTGTGATGGTTTCTGGGCCGGTCAGGTCGACCTGGCTGTTGATCGGATTAGTGGCACCACTGGTGTTGTTGCTAACAAGATTGGCGAAATTGACCTGAAATTGCTCGTCGCCTTCGACAAGTGAATCAGTCTTGGCGTTAACGGCGCCCACTGCAGTGAGCGTTGCGGGAACGGCACCCGCACCGATGGTGAAATTTGACCCGGTGAATTCATAGTCGGCTGGATTCAGGGCGGTCACCGTGCCACCATCAACCAGGTCGAGCTCAATTGATGCCCCAACCGGCAAGACGGCATTCCCGACGCCATAGGTAGCTCCGCCGTCGTTGCTGGTCGTGACAGAAATCGCGATGTCACCAGCAGCGGTGCCTTCGGCAAATGACTGATCGGGACCGACCAACGATCCAGATGGGTTAACGTCGAATTTGATGAAGTCGTTATCGACGATTTCGTGCGTTGTGATCGACTCCACCGGACCGGTTGGGCTATCAACGGGCCCGAGCTGAAGCGCGGTCGTCGTACCAGGATCCAAGGTGATGTTAAACTTTTCTGATCCTTCGATCAGATTGTCGTCAAGCAGTTCTAAGAATGCGACGCTACTGCCGTCCGTTTCAGGTGGAGTGCTAGCACCGTTGGAATCAACTCGATCCAAGATGAAAGTGGTGCCAGCGCTGTAATCCATCGCCGGCAGAATCAATTCCGTGCCAATCTCGAAATCGCTTCCGACTGACGCCGAAGGACCAGCAATCGGCGAGGTCGAGAATCCTAGGGTTCTCGCAGAAGCCGGCAGACCCGTCAGGTCACCTTGAACCAACAAGGTCGGGACATTTGCGGAAGTCGCCGAGACTTCTTCTTCGTCTTGTGAAGTAGTATTGCTCTCGAATTCGACGTTTGCAAAGACCGACGAAAGCGTGACGTCATTTCCGGTTCCACCGGTGTAACTCAATCGAAAGAACGAGTCATTGAAGCCGATAATATCACCCTCGGCCAAAGTCGCCGTTGTGACTCCGGCAACGGCGGGAACCAGAGTTTCGGACTGGTAGAGATCCGCACCCGAAATTGCTCCGAACGTTCCCGTGACAGCACCACCGCCTTGGTTGTTGACGATCGTAATGACTTGATTGGCAGCGGGGCTATAGCCGGGCAACACTGTCAAATCCAAAGTTGCCCCACCTAAGTCAACCGAATTGGTAACGACGTACTGGTCGTAGTCCGTCCCGGCCGTGCCAGCAGCATTGATTTCGATGTCGAGCATATCGCCCGCTCCGAGAGTCAAATCCGTTGAAGTCATGATGCCCGGGCTGAATCCAGGAACAACGCTGGATGTCCCGGTGCTGGATGCTCCGGTGACATTACCGACAACAGTCAGCGTTCCCATGATTTGGGAATTGCCAAACAAACGAACATCGCCGGTGACACTGCCACTACCGACGATTGTTTCGCTGCCAGCGATTTGAACCCCATTGGCTGCAACAAGCGAGCCACCGGAAATGACCGTCGAAGTGCCCAAGAAAGAAGTGTCAGAGTCCAATAACGTCACCGACGACGAACCGACGTTCATCTGACCCAAAGTCGTAAAATCACGAGGTGTTGCAACACTTCCGAAAGTCAGGCCTGTACCAGTCGGTGTGATCACGCTCGACGCCGAGGGGCCGGAGAAGTCAGCGTCGACAACTCCAAATCCTGTCAGCACCTCACCATCCAGAACTGCAGTTCCCGAAGCACCATTGAGCCCAGTGATTCGTCCACCAGCCAGCGTGTAAGTGTCAGCATCAACGCCGCCGTTGATTTCAAGATCGCCGGTGTAGTTTGGTGCAAGATCTTCAATGATGGTGTTGTTGATCCCGTCACCGGCATTGATGACGATCTTGGTCAAACCGACGGTTGATACCACGGTCGTCACTTCACCAGCAGCGTCGGAATCGATCTCGAGCCCCGCACCGGACTTTTTCAACGTGATGTTTTCATCGGCGGCGCTGAATGTGAACGTTCGCTCGCTAGCTAACAGCGAGTCGGTAACAGGCTCGAGTCCGGTGTAAGTAATTGTTGGGCCGCCGGAGATTGCTATGTTCCCATCGTTCTCATTGGCAAAGGTGTGCGTGATTGAGCTGAAGGTTGTCAACCCACTGTCGATTACTTCCAGTTCGTCATTGCCATCGGTACCGCCTTCGTACACGATCGGCAATTCACCCAGACCATTGATGTCGACGGTCAGGAGATCGCTGTCTGTCGCCCGCCCAATAACGCTCACTGATAACAGATTTGAGAAAACGGGTGGTGGCGTTACCAAATCATTGTCGTTGTCATCGACGAAACGAAGTGTATCGAGCCCCCCAGGACCAGTGCCGGGGGACTTGAGTACCGTCACATGCCCATCAAATACGGCAATCGCACTTAGATCGACTGAAAGATTTTGCTCCGCAACATCCCCGATTGACACTTCAACTCGTTCGACGAAATCAGGGAAGGTATCTACGTCGTCACCGTCGACTCCTATCAATGCGACCAGAGAGGTTCGCCCTTGACTAAGCAACGCTTCAAAATCAACATTCGCGTTTAAATGCAATTCATTGCCGTTGACGATCGAAAAGGAAGTTGCGTCCGTGCCCCCAAGTGCAACAACTGTTGACGTTGAACCGTTTGCGGCGACTATAAGATCAGCGACCTTTGTCTGCGGCGAGTTTTCATCAACTGAACTAACGATTGACGATGCCGTTACGGTAGGCGACAGTCCTGCGTAGTAGTCCAACGGCGTTCCCAATGAGACAAAGCTTACGCCAGCTGCTGCCGCTAAAGCCGCATTGCTTGCCAATGTGACCCCATTACCAGCACTGTTAAACCTCAGGATTTCAAATCCATCTGCAAAATAGAAGTTATCCGCTCCATCAAACGCGAAGCCGCCTTCGACATTGTGACCAGATACGCCCGCCGTGCTCAGCTGCGTTGCGCTTAGAAATACAGTTGTCGTACCGGAAGGAGTAACCCGAATCAAGTTATTGGTGCTGTCTGAACCGACAATAAAATCGCCGTTACTAGCCAACGCGCCGTAAACGTCCAGGTCCGAGAGCAGCGCGTCTGTTGAAATAAGCGTACGGTTGCCATCGCGATCAATCGCAAAAACGCCATCGGACTGACCATTGACAGTGCCATCCGTCGCCAAGTATGTCCCCTCGTATGGCCTTGCGACCATCGAATAAGGAGCGTGAGACGAGCCAGCAGGCTGGGCTGAATAGACCTCAAGCGTCGACGACCCAGGGGTGATTGACAGGATTGAGCGAGAGCTGAAATCCGTGATATAGACGGTACCGTCTTTGGCAATACCAACATCACCAACAGACGGCGACACTCCCGTCGCTGCGATGAAGTCTGCCTGAGCTGCGACCGTTGTCACCGCTGTCCCATCAAACTTCAATAGTGACTGACTGGCCCTGTCTGAAAAGTACAAATCACCATTCGGCGCGAAAGCAAGCCCGGCATCTGTAAAGCCGACGCCGGACAATCCTGTAACGGCGGTTATCTCCGCTTTCGTTACGGCAACTGAAACCGCACCCGAAGTTGCGTCGACTTTCAAGATAGTATCCGAACTGTCCTCAGCCACGGCAACACTGTTCGTAAAGTCCACCGCGAGCAACTGCCGCTGCTCCAGCATTTCGGGGCTGAGGCGATTTCTGGTGGTGCTCTTGCGCTTGCTGCTTCCGCGACGCTTCTTGTCTTCTTTTTTACCGAAGCTGATGCCAAACGGCAGCATCGCGGTGAAGGCGACGGCGGGGCGTTTTTCGATTTTTACGAAAAACGGTGGGTTCGTGATGAAGTTCCAGATCGCTGCCAGCCCCAAGCCGATCTTGGTGATCCAGCTGCCTTTGAACGCTTCGCGGTAACGCTCGATCCGGGCTTTTTGACGCTCGATGAACATCGCCTTGCGTTCGTTGGCTTTGTGCTCCCAGCGATTGAAACGCTCTCGCATTTTCTGCATGCGAGTGGCGGAGGTGTTTTGAGTGCGGCCGGCGAAGTTGTGATGACTGGGGCGAATCGACATGGATATTCTCTAGAAAGCTAAGTCAAATGAATTCGGGAATGAGGCCTTGGGGAAACAAACTTCTGGTCAAGGCTTGATTGGCTTCAGCGACGTGTTCGTCGCGGGTGCGGCATGGCCCAGAGGAGCCAGCCAGGGACGTTGAATCAGGTCCCAATCAAAGGGTGCGGAGGGCGAAATACTTGCCAACGTGATTGGCAAACTCGCCCTCGTGTGAGCGTGGAAAAGAGGATCAGTGACGCACAAAAATCGCCCTGTTTCGCCTCACCAATCGCCCTGCGGCGATTTCGTGGAGTCGCGGTTGCTTTGATGCACCCAACCATTTCGTCTTCTCAACTGAGGAAGATAGTCGCCGCCCAAAAGCGGCCTCAAATCAATCCGCCCGAACCCAGCCCCCCCTTCCAAACACGGGAAAAGCGATCTGCGCGCACCCCATGGAAGGGGTACTAGCTCGAGTGTGAGGAGAGATCCTAACTGGGGGTTTTGGGGGAAACAAGCATTCAATCGATTAAAATCCGAAGACCCCCCCTCCCTTGGAAAAAAGTTCCGGCATTGAGCGATCTCGCACCGGACCACAATCATTGGGAAAGCCTCGTTACAAAACGTTTTCTGTGCAAAACGCGTCCGAACAAGCTGGAAAAATTTATTTTCCATGAGTACGAATCCGGCGGTCGAGCGTACAGACGTTCATTTACTGAACTTACACTTGGAAACAAACCACCCAACCGGACGAGTGACATTTCGTTCTCTATTGTGATCCGAGCGTCTCACCTTCTTGATACCAAGCACCGCTATCAGGCCTATCTCCTATGAAGACGTTGTCTTCATAGCCGGGGGACCGCCCAAGCACGCAATTGACCATCCCCATTCAGGCTGCATCCACCGGAAAAACCGGCCAGTACACGTGAACCGCAGGGTCAGCCGGACAGGGCAGTTCGACCTCGTATGCGAACGAAGCCTGGCGTTGGGTCAGTCGTCTCAGCGATGGAGGACGGCGATCGGAAACCTTGCCAACCACCCGTTGGCAATAGGAGATTGCACGCCATTGCGAATACTGCTTGCGGGGTGCGTTGATCGCAGCGTGAGGACCGAATTCTGGCGGATGCGGCTACGGGTGAATTGACCTTGCTGACGCGGCGGGTTGTGACGAGAGGAGGCCAATTGAACGATGGCCAAGCGTGGGATTCCGGCCACCGCCAGTCATAACCCGAAACGTTAGTGAGGCTACGCGGGATGATGTAGTGGCCTTGCTCACGCGGCGGGTTGAGGTGGATTGGGCTGCTGAACGAGCGTAGCCGGATTCGCCGAACATCCGGAGGGTGAAATACTGGGCAACATTGGACGTCCGAATTCTGGCGAATCCGGCTACGGGTGAATTGACCTTGCTGACGCGGCGGGTTGGGACGAGAGGAGGCCAAGTGAACGATGGCCAAGCGTGGGATTCCGGCCACCGCCAGTCATAACCCGAAACGTCAGTGAGGCTGCGCAGGATGTTGCAGTGGCCTTGCTGACGCGGCGGGTTGGGACAGGAAGAACCAAAGGTGAAACAGAGCAGGGCCGCGAGACACAAGTCGGCTTGGGTTCAGATAGAATGCGTGGCCCCGGAAAAACTTTCCGAGACTCCCTCCCCAACATCCCACCCTTGGAGCTGACCTGATGAATCGTGATGTGAATGCTGTTGATGGATCTGAATGCCAGGATGTGAAGTCCGACTGCTCGGCACCGGACGGCTTGCACCGTTCCGCTAACGATGGGGATGCGTTGGCTCGTCGTGGCTTTTTGAAATCAGCAGCTTTGGCTGGTGGGGTTGCTGCGGGGGTGACTCTGGATGCGCCTGCCGTGCATGGGCAGGAGACTCCGGATGTGATTCAAGTTGCTTTGGTTGGGGCGGGTGGTCGTGGGACGGGGGCGGCTAATGATTCGCTGCATGTGGACAACGCGAAACTGAAACTGGTCGCCATCGCGGATGTCTTTCCGGAGAATGTCGCTCGCAGCGTGAAAGCCCTCTCGAATGAACACATCGATGCACCGGAGAAAGTGGACGTGCCGGAGGAACGGCAGTTCGTTGGCTTCGATGCCTACAAGCGTGCGATGGATACGCTCGAACCGGGCGACATTGTGATCCTGGCAACGCCGCTGGCTTTTCGATGGGTGCACTTCCAGTACGCGATCGACAAGGGCCTGAACGTGTTCATGGAGAAACCGTTGACAGCCGATGGGCCTTCGTCCAAACGGATGCTGGAACTTTCCGCCAAGGCCGATGAGAAGAATCTGAAGTGCGGCGTGGGTTTGATGGTTCGTCACTGCCGGGGACGCCAGGAGCTGTTCGAACGTATTCAAGACGGCCAGATCGGCGACATCATCATGATGCGTGCTTATCGCATGCATGGCCCGATCGCGTCAGCGTTCACCAAACGTCGCTCGGACGACATGCCAGAAACGCTGTGGCAAATCAAGAACTTCCATAGCTTCCTGTGGGCCAGCGGTGGTTGCTTCAGCGATTTCTACATCCACCAAATCGATGAAACGTCCTGGATGAAGAACGCTTGGCCGGTCAAGGCTCAGGCTCTCGGCGGACGTCATTACCGCGGCGATTGGATCGACCAAAACTTTGATACCTACGCGGTGGAGTACACCTATCCCGATGGCAGCAAGCTGTTCTTTGACGGCCGCTGCATGCCAGGGTGTCGCAATGACATGTCGAGCACCGTGCACGGCAGCAAGGGGTCAGCGATCGTGAGCACGTCGGGGCACACGCCGGGCAAGGTGCGGATCTTTGAAGGCCAAAACCAAAGTCGCCGCGAAGTGGCTTGGGCGTACCCGCAACCGGAGAAGAATCCATACCGGCTGGAATGGACGGACTTGGTCGACGCGATCATTCACGACAAGCCTTACAACGAGGTGCCGCGGGGCGTGCAAGCGAGCTTGGTGACCAGCATGGGCCGCATGGCGGCTCATACCGGACAAGAGATCACGTTCGATCAAATGCTGAATTGCCCACACGAGTTTGCCCCCGGCGTGGCAGAGTTGACCGTCGACGGTCCCGCCCCTGTGATCGCGAATGCGGATGGATCGTACCCGGTTCCTCAGCCCGGGATCTTGAAAGAGGTTGAATACGAGTTGTTTGATGTGTGAAGGATGATCGGCCTTGCTAACGCGGCGGGTTGCGACGTGAGGAAGCCACACGAGAGGCTCGGGGCATTGCAGTCATAACCCGAAACGTGAGTGAGGCTACGCGAGATGCTGCGGTGGCCTTGCTGACGCGGCGGGTTGTGACGGGTTGGCTCGCAATCATTGGTAGCCGGATTCGCCAAGAATTCGGGTGGGTGACTGGCTTTTACCACGGAGGTCACAGAGAGCACCGAGGTGATGGTCCGAGGAAAGTATGCGGGCTTTGCGAAGATCGATTGCTGGGCCTTGCTTACGCAGCGGGTTGTGACGAGAGAAAGCACAAGCGAGAGAATCCGGCCGCCGCCAGTCATAACCCGAAACGTGAGTGAGGCTGCGTGGGATGCTGCGGTGGCCTTGCAGATGCGGCGGGCTGCGATGGGCGGACTTGCAGGGCAGTGAGGTAAGTTCGCTGCGTCATCTTGGTGAGATCTGCGCTGTCTGTGGCAAACGAAATGTCGTGGGCAGAGACAGGGGATTGCTGGATGCCTCGCTTCTGGTGAAGCATCGGCTGGGTGTCATGTGAGACATGGCCTACATTGGTGCATGGACAATGTGCTGGGAAAGCGTAAGCGTCCGAATTCTGGCGAATCCGGCTACAGGTGAGTGGCCTTGCTAACGCAGCGGGTTACGACGAGAGGAAGCCAAGCGAGAGAATCCGGCCGCCGCCAGTCATAACCCGAAACGTGAGTGAGGCTACGCGGGATGTTGCAGTGGCCTTGCTGACGCGGCGGGTTGTGATGAGCTGGAGAGCGGATGCGGCGGTGCCGTCAAAGCGTGCTTTTGGATCGCCACGGAGATCACGGAGTGCACTGAGAAGGGGTTTGGATGATATTCGTTATTTCATCTCAGTGAACTCTGTGCTCTCGGTCGCTGAACGATATGCAGCGGGCAGGGAGTGAGGATTGCTGGACGCCTCGCTTCATTCGAAGCATCGGCTGGGTGCCATGTGAGACATGGCCTACAGTGGTGTCCCGCTTGTCTGATGCAGCCTTGTTTGCCGAGAATAAAAATTCGAATGAGGGCGAGCCGGAAACGGCGCGGGACGTCCGAATTCTGGCGAATCCGGCTACGGGTGAGATTGAATGAAAGAGGAAAACAAGTTTGTTTGAGTTGCGTTGCACGGTTCGAAACTGCGGGTTGGCTTTGTCGCCGGTGGAGGGTGGGCTGCGCTGTGAAAAGCGGCACCACTTCGATCGGGCTCGCGAAGGCTATTACAGTTTGTCCCAGCCGCAGGATCGCAAGTCCAAACAACCGGGCGATGCGGATGCCGCTGTGCTGGCCCGCCATCGTTGGCTTCAGCGTGGGCATGCCAGCGGATTGATCGATGCCTTGCGGCCTTGGGTGGCAAGGCAAGCGGGGAACAGCAACTCCCGAACGATTGACTTGGGTTGCGGCGAAGGCACCTTTGGGCCGTCTCTGTTTGGTGATTCGCCAGGCAGCTACTGCGGGATCGATTTATCGAAGAAGGCGATCAAGCTGGCCGCTCGCGGATGGCCGGAAGCGACTTGGATCTGGGCCAATGCGGACCGGTCGCTGCCGGTGGCGGATGGCAGTGTTTCTTGCGTGATGTCGCTGTTCGGTCGTCGGCCGGCATCTGAAATTGCTCGTGTGCTAACGGAAGATGGAAGGCTGATCGTTGCCGTGCCTGGCGAAGAAGACTTGATCGAACTTCGCGAACATGTGCAGCAATCGGGGCAACGCCGGAGTCGTTGGGAGAAGGTCGTCGACGAGATGGCCGCCGAGGGATTGGAGCTGATTGAACATCGACTGTGGCAGCAGCAGGTTGACCTCGACAGCGAAGCGATTGCGGACGCGATGGCGATGACGTATCGCGGCGTGCGGTTTTCGCAGAACGCTCGCGTGCAGACGGCCACGGCCATGCCGGTGACGCTGGCCGCGGATCTGATGCTGATTGGGCGGTGAGGTGTAGCCGGATTCGCCAAGAATTCGGAGGGACGACGAGCAGGGACAACCGAATTCTGGCGAATCCGGCTACGAGTGGGGTGAGGCCAATGCGGCTACGAACCTTGTTGCAACCCGTTGGATCGCAGGTAGGAAACGATCCGCCAATATCGCGTCCAATAGTCGGCGGCGAATGGAGTCAACTCGGGATAACCGGGAACCAAGCATCCGGTGAACTTGTAGTCGGCGTAGCCGTCGATTGGCACCAAACCGGCGCGCTCTGGGTTCCGAGCGATGTAGTCACAGACGGCCTCAATCGATTCTTCCTTGCGTTCCTCATCCTTCAAAACGTCATCGTAGGCCTGCCCCTGCAACTCCACCTGGAGTCGCTCCAGCACGTCATTGAATCGGTCGCGAAAGTGACGCATTGCAAGACGCTGATCACTGCTCTCAAACAACCCCATCCAAAGCATGTGGATGTGGTCCGGCATCAGACAGTACACCGGGCAAGCGATGGCGTATCGAAAGGCGGTGTGCGTTAGAAGCTCACGAAACTTGTAGAGCAAAATCGGTTTGCACCAGCCTTGCTTGCGGTCCTGAATGACAAGACTCCAGTGCACACAAGCATCCCCTGGAATTGCCCACGAAAAGTTGACAGTGGACCGGTCTTAAGGGAAAGGTAAACGGTGAGTCCTGTGAGTCAGGACTCACTTACGAGTGACGGTTCTTTGATCGCTTGCTCGAAATCGATTGGACTGAGGTAGCCCAGCGACGAGTGCAAGCGATGAGGGTTGTAAAATCGTTCGATGTAGTCAGATACGCCGCGTGTGGCGTGTTCGTGCGTGTCGTAAATCTGCTGTGCTTCCTCGGTTTTGTAACTCTTGAAGAACGATTCCATCGGTGCGTTGTCGTAGCAGTTCCCGCGACGGCTCATGCTTTGAACTAGCCCACTGGCTGCCAGGCGTCTGCGGAAATGATCGCTCGCGAATTGGGAGCCACGATCGCTGTGAACGATCAGGCCCGCGTTTGGCTTGCGAAAAGTAAGTGCTTGATCGAATGCCCCGACCACCAATTCCGAATCCATGTTCCGGCTCGTTTTCCAGCTGACAATCTTGCGGGAATGCAGGTCAACGAATGCACAGAGGTAAGTGGAGCCTTCTTGGGTTGGGATGTAGGTGATGTCCGTTAGCCAGACGCGATTGATTGCCTCGGTCGTGAAGTTTTGGCCAAGCAAATTTGAGGCGATGGGCTGATCATGATTGGAGTCAGTGGTCGATATTCTGAATTTGGTGCGGCGATTGGCTTGTATTCCCGCATGACGCATGCATTTGGCGACGGTATTTCGGCAGCACACCACACCGCGTTTGACTATTGCTCGTTGCATTCGCGGGCTTCCATACGCATCGTGATGTTTTTCCAGTCGGATTTCCTTGACGGCTTGAATGATTTGGGTTTGCTTGATCTCGGTGGCTGTGGGACCGCGACCGGCGAATCGGTAATAAGCGGCGCGAGTGACTTCGAGGGTTCGGCAGAGCACTGCGATCGGCCAGCGATCGCGGCACTCTCCAATGAACTTCAACCTCAGTGACTTTCTTTGGCGAAGAATGCCGTCGCTTTTTTTAAAATGTCGCGTTCCATCTTGAGTTGACGATTCTCTTCGCGAAGTCGTCTCAGCTCGGCTTCAATGGATTGGCTACCAACTACTTCGGCCTGGAATGTTCCGTCTTCGTCAAAAGACTTCTTCCACTTGCGAATCAAGCTGTCCCCGATCCCCAAGTCTTTAGCGACAGCGGTGTACGACAAGCCTTGTTCGATGACTTTCTTGACTGCGGCCAGCTTGTATTCGCGGCTAAATGTTCGACGTTTGTCCATGGATCGGTTCTCCTGTCAGAGAAGTCTGACGTGCGCCGGCCCACTGTCAACTTTTCGTGGGCAATTCCACCCACGATAAAACTCGGGTGGGAGACGCTTGAGGTAGGAGTGCTTGCTGGACAGTCGCTTCATGAGCCTGATCTGAGAGCAGGTGGAAGAGCATTGCTGGGTGTGGAACCGTTTCGATGTAGCCGGATTCGCCAAGAATTCGGAGGGGCAACGAGCAGAGACGTCCGAATTCTGGCGAATCCGGCTACGAGTGGGGGCGGTGAGGAGTTTCGACGTAGCCGGATTCGCCAAGAATTCGGAGGGGCGACGAGCAGGGACATCCGAATTCTGGCGAATCCGGCTACGGGTAGGGCGAATCCGGCTACGAATTGCATAACCGACCTAAGTCAGGATTTCTTCGACGACGCGGCTTTGTTTGACTCCGGTGAGGCGTTGGTTGAGGCCTTTGAAGGGATAGACCATCCTCTCGTGGTTGAAGCCAAGCAGGTGCAGCATCGTGGCGTGGAAGTCTCGCAGGTGCACGGACTCGGTCGCCGCGGTGTAACCGACCGCATCGGTCTCGCCATATGTGAACCCGGGTTTGACGCCCCCACCAGCCATCCACATCGTGAACGCTTCAGGACTGTGGTCGCGACCATGGAATGCCATCGTCGTTCCGCCGCGGTTCTCTCGCATCGGTGTGCGTCCGAACTCGCCGCCCCACACAACCAACGTGTCTTCCAACATTCCACGCTGCTTCAAATCAGCGAGCAACGCCGCAATGGGCTTGTCCGTTTGCTTGCACTTGTCGGGCAATCCATGCTCGAGCGATTCGCTGCGATTGGATCCGTGCGTGTCCCAGCCCCAATCAAACAACTGCACAAAGCGGACGCCTTCTTCGACCAAACGCCGCGCGAGCAAGCAGTTGTTGGCAAAGGATTCTTTGCCAGGCTCGGCGCCATAGTTCTCAAGCGTTTCCGCCGTTTCTTGCGACAGATCCATCGCTTCGGGAGCAGCCACTTGCATCCGATAGGCCATCTCGTACTGAGCGATTCGGGTGACCGTTTCAGGATCGCCGTATTGCTGCAACGACTCTTGATTGAGCGCTGCCAACGCGTCCAAGACTTGCCGTCGTTCCTGTCGCGAAACGCCTTCTGGATTGGCGACATTCAGAACCGGGTCGCCTTTGGATCGGCACTGCACACCCTGATAGACCGAAGGTAAAAACCCTGATCCCCAAAGAGCCTTGCCGACACGAGGCAAACGACCACCGGACAACAGCACGATGAACCCGGGCAAATCTTCGTTCTCGCTGCCCAAACCATACGTGACCCATGAACCGATCGATGGCGATCCCATCGGTGCGGCTCCGGTGTGCACCATCAACTGAGCCGGTCCGTGATTGAATTGGTCCGTCTTGACCGTTTTCAAGAAGCACAAATCATCGACTTGCTTGGCCAAGTTGGGCATCAACTCGGACACCCACGCCCCAGATTCGCCGTGTTGCTGGAAGTCATACTGAGGCCCCAGCATCCGCGGCGTGCCGTTAATGAAAGCAAAACGCTTGCCCTCCAAGAACGACTGCGGGCACTCTTTGCCGTCGAGTTCTTTGAGGTCGGGTTTGTAGTCAAACAACTCCAGTTGGCTGGGTGCACCGACCATGTGCAAGTAGATCACTCGCTTGACCTTGGCCGGTTGAGGCGGCGCCAGTGGGCTGAGCGGATTGGTGGCGTCGTGCTGGGGATCAAAACCATGTTGCAGCGAAGCGTTCGCGTGCGCAGCGTTGCCACCCGCTTGCTGAGTCGCCAAGTAAATGGCACCCAAGCCAGCAGCCGACTCGGTCAGAAATTGCCGGCGACTGGTTTGCAACAACGACTGACGAAAAAGTTCTTGAGAGATCGATTCGCGATGCATCTTATTTGCTCATGATTTCGTCGAGGTTCAACAAGGCAGACGCGACAGCTTCGTAGGCGTCTTGCTCTTGCTCGGACTGTTGCTTGGCTTGCTCGTACAGAGCCACCAAAATCTTCTGCTCAGCGGACGTTGGCGACCGAGAAGTCACCAATTGGAAACCTTTCGCCAAACGCTCTTCCAGTTCCCCATCCATCGCCTCGATCTTCTTTGCCAGTGCCTGCATGCACTCCACAAACGTGACGTCATTGAGTGTCGTCAAGGCTTGCAGAGGCGTGTTGGACCGCAACCGCCGTGGCGTGCAGAACTCACGAGAAGGGGCATCGAACGCGGCGAACATCGGATACGGGATGCTGCGTTTGGTGTAGGTATAAATCGAACGACGATAGCGATCGGGGTCACCGACATCCGGCGTGCTCCATTTGTCGCCACCTTGAAAAGGCTTCCAAACGCCATCGGGAATCGGCGGATGCACAGGGGCACCGTGCACTTCCGGGGAAAGCAATCCGGACACAAACAAGGCTTGATCGCGAACCATTTCGGCGGGCATGCGGAAGCGGGGCCCACGAGCCAACCATCGGTTTTGCGGATCGACCAAGTCCGACTTGGGATCCATGACCGCGTCTTGTCGGTAGGTGCTCGACAACACGATGGATCGGATCAGTTGCTTCCAACTCCAGTCGTACTCGTTCTGGAATTTGAGAGCCAAGTGATCGAGCAACTCAGGATGCGTCGGCCGTTCGCCACTGGAACCAAAGTCTTCCTCGGTCGGAACCAAACCGATTCCAAACAGACGAGCCCAGATGCGGTTGACGGTCACGCGTGCCGTCAGCGGGTTACTCGGATCCACCAACCACTTCGCCAAATCCATCCGGTTGAACGGACCTTCGCCCGCGATGGGTGGCATTGAATTAGGCACGTCCGGTTGGACTTGTTGATCCTTCGTCAGGAACAAACCGCGAATGAACACGTGGCTGGGGCGAGCCAGATGCTCGGGACGTTCCAACATGATTGGGATGCGAACCGAAGGGATCTTGCGTCGCTGGCCTGACAACTCAGACAGCTCATCACGCTGTGCCTTCAAGTCCGTATCCGTCCACGCAAGCAGAGCTTTTTCGTCCGAGCAAACATCAACACTGCCACGACGAACGACCAAGGGGAACGCCCCCAAGGCTTGTTGCCGGCAACTCATATCGAGCTTGAGCTTTGCCCCCTTAGGGACCTCAACTGGTTCCTTCAACAAGAACACGGCCACGCGAGGATGGTGAATGCGAGTGAAAGCCGCGAATCCGTCGCTGTTCTTCGGATCCATGCTGGATCGAGCATGCTTCAGCGGTTCGGGTTCATCAGCGATGACGTGAGAGAATTCGATTTGCGTCTCGGCGTCTTCGTCGCCAATCAAGACCGCGTTCAAATGCGACAGCACAAATCCCCATTCGGAATCCGCCAGTGCGGTTTTGGGATTGCGAGGCAACAGTGTCAGACGGATGGCGGTGAGCTTGTCGGCCGACTCAGGCATCTCACATTCGAGCGAAATCGTGGTGCCGTTGGACAGTGTGTCGATCGTGTAGAACTCCGTCCGCCCATCGCGTTCTTCGACGTCGACTTTGGTTTGCTTGGTGGCCGACGCGGTCATGGAGTCGATGTGCTTCCAGTCCAATTCGTCGTCGCTGACCGCTTCAAATTCCTGGTGCCAAATCGATTGCTTGAGCGAACGAATTCGGCGATCCAGTTCCGACGCACGTTCCTCATCTTCATTGGCCAGCGGCACCGACAACAAAGGCTCTTCGCCACTCAGGTCGCAATCGACCGAGTTGTTGAAGAATGCCATGAACTCGTAGAACTCTTCGTGTTCGATCGGGTCGTACGGGTGACTGTGACACTGGACGCAACCGAACGTGATGCCTTGCCAGGTTTGCCAAACGGTGCTGACTCGGTCCATCACCGCGTTGATACGAAACTCTTCGTCGTCCGTGCCGCCTTCTTCATTGGTCTGAGTCAAACGACTGGCCGTGGTTGCCAAGAAATCGTTGACCGAAGGATCCGGCAACAAGTCACCAGCGATTTGCTTGATCGTGAACTCATCAAACGGCATGTCGTTGTTGAGCGAATCGATTACCCAGTCGCGATACTTCCACGCGTTGCGACGTCCGTCCAAACCCAGGCCACGGCTATCGGCATATCGAATTTGATCGAGCCAAATCGATGCCCAGCGTTCGCCGTAGCCCGATGACTGAAGCAGTTCATCCACCTTTTCGGTGTACGCCGCATCGCCACGTTCCTTCGCGGCTTGGTTGAAACTTTCGACTTCGGCCAGCGTTGGTGGCACACCGGTCAGGTCCAACGTGACTCGTCTGAGCCATTGGTGCGGCGGGGCATCCTTCGCGGGCTGGATGCCTTGTTCTTCGAGCGTACTGCGGACGAAGCGATCAATCGATTGACGGCAAGCGTCCGGGCTGGCAACGTCAGGAACTCCGGGGGTAACCGGAGGCTCATAGCCCCAGGATTGTTTCCACTTGGCACCTTCTTCAATCCAAGTCTTGAGCAGGGCGATCTTTTCTTCAGTGAGCGGCGCACCATGTTCCGGTGGTGGCATGATCTCCGATTCGTCATCCGCCAGAATCCGATCGATCATGTAAGAGCCATCGACGTCGCCCGGTTCGATCACCGCCAGCGCACTGTCGCGATGAATGAACGACAGGTCACCGGCTTGTTTGACACCGCCATGACAGGCCACGCAGTGCTCGTTCAAGATCGGCTGAATGTCATCGGCAAAGTCGACGGCATTCGCGGACGACCAAGTCCCGAAACCGGTTCCAAGCCAAGTGGCAGCAATACAGAAGAGATAAAATCGTTGTGTCATGAGCAGACAAACAAAGGAAAGGCAACTTCACTGTCGGTTAGCAAAGTCTTGCAGCAAGTCAATGAAAGATGGCACTGGTGAGTTGCGTTCAGAACCGTCGACCTCCGGCGGGCTAGCCCCCAGAGTGTCATTCTCCCAATGGCATCGCCGAACGCCGTAATACCGACAAAGGGAGCGGTCCCGACCACAATAAGCGGAACCTTGCAACTCAGCAAATGACAATTTCGCACCGTCAAAGCGTGCTAAATCGGCGAAACATGAGAAACGCCCGGCATATCAGACGATACGCCGGGCGTTGTTGTTTCAAAGAAAACGCAAAGTTGCGTGAGGACTAAGACCGAGAGTCAGAACTCTTCGTCAATCACCTCGCGTGCGGCGCGAGTCCCCAAGGACCCCCACAATCCATACGGGCTGGCTGCGCCAGGTGGGTTGCTGCTTTCCTGAGTAGCGTTGCGATGCCAAATCGTTTCCGCCCGGCTGTTCCCGGCCTCGATCGAGTCGGTGATGAATTTCACCGCACCATCAGCCATCAACACGTGCACACCGCCTTGGTGCCGACTGCTGGCGGTTGTGATGCCTTCCGTGCCATGATTCCCGCCCAAACAAACTTCGCTATTGGGTGGAAGGATGCAAAGGAACTGCGAGTAGAGCGGACGAAAGTCAGCCCATCGTCCGCCACGTGTCGTGGCACCACCGCTGACCGTCGTGCTGGCCAACCAGAAACTCGGACGAGCCGGATCGATCAAGGCGTTGTCTTCGCAGGTCTTGGGATTTCCCATGATGCCATTTCCCCACTGGCCGCCGTGGCCTCCGTTGTTAAGCGAAGCGGCGGAGCGGATGTCTCGGTCACCCAAGTCCGTCACGATTTCGCCACACATGATCGTGTTCGATGTCCCGTCCAGGATGTCTCGGAATCGAGTGTTCCCACGAGGCACAAAGACGCCGCGAAGGTTGGCTCGGCACTGCCGAATCAACCAATTTTCATCTTGGTACCGCCAACGACCTTGAGCACCATTGAACCGCGAACCACCGATTTGGGTTCGGCTGGTCGCGTCGCCAGTGCAGGCGGCGTAGTTGCTTCGCCCGACCGTCGGCAGTCCACGTCCCGGGTCGCTGGGGCATCGATAGGTCGGAACATCGGTCCGCCATGGCAAATAACGAACCGCGTAAGGTGCTGGTCCCATGGCGGGCCAAGTCCGATTGGCTTCGTCGGTCAGCGGGTTTGAAATGTGTTCCCACATGCCTTGCTGTTCAATGAATGGCAGAATCCCGACCATGTAGCTGAGCATGTGGCGGCTGAATCCGATGGGCGGAGCCGGAGCGGTTCCATGGTCATCGGCCAAAGACCACAAATCATTCGTTTCATTCGTCGCTCCGGTGCCATGCATCGGAAACTGGTTGTAAGCCGCGTGATAGTTGTGAACGCCCAAGCCAATTTGCTTGAAATTATTGCTGCAACTCATTCGCCGAGCAGCTTCGCGTGCCGACTGCACGGCCGGCAACAAGAGCCCAACCAAGACGCCAATGATGGCGATGACGACCAACAACTCAACCAGCGTGAAGCCACTGAAGGAGACGCTTCGCTTGCCTTTCTGATGCGGCGGAAACAGATGCCCGCGTTTGTGAATCAACATTTCACCGATTCCAAAAAAGAGAAGAGAGAATGAAGATCGCCGATGGTGACAACAAAGATCAGCGATCGCTTTCAGCCAGAAATTTCGAGCCGAAAGATGTCAGCGTGGATCAGCCGAGACGCACGAGCCTGCAAGCTCAACAGAAACGGCTTTGCGTCGCCTACTCCGTCAGGGAGCCACTTCGTCGGCGTTCTCAGCAGCCTCCGCTTCCGCCCCCGCCATTGCGGCGTCATAGGCGGCGAACTCGTCTTCATCCTCGGGGATCACCGTCGGCTCGGCTTCGCAACCAGCCCAAACGCCAACCAACAAGAGTGCCAAAAGAGACTTTGCAAACAGAGAAGCCAGTTTCATCGTCCGTACCAATCGAAAGAGAGAACAGAGACGCCCGCTGCCAACGGACGCGAACCACCAATGGTGCCCGTGCTGTCACTGCAGGCACTCAAGGCGACTTTCCACGACATCGAGTTCGATGATGGAGGATCGCAGGGGAGAAGTTAAACTCAAGCTGGGGGGCAGCTGGGCATCATCCAGCAATGGCGCAGCATTCGCTCAATACGAAGAAAATGCGTAAGTCTCGCAATGACTCGTTATCTTAGCCCCGGCCGTGAGAAGATCGGTAGAAAACGAAAGATGCGAGGGTGTGAGATTTCCCCGAGGAAAACTCACAGAAAAACATTTTTTTCGTTTTTGGCCGAAACTTTTGCAAACGCAGCCAAATAGCCGTTCACAGGACGTCCTCTGCCTTCATCGCGATGAGCTACTGGCGCATTAAAAACGCCAATGCAGCAAAGGCTTGCAGCATTGGCGTGATGTGATTTCGAATGGCAGCCGAAGTCAGCTCAACAAAGGATCAGGAGCCGACCTTGGCTTTGGTGCGAGCTTCTCGTAGACCGCGACTGAGGATGTCTCGCAACATTGGTGAGTAGTCTTCGTACTTGCTCTCGTCCGGAGCACCGCTGCTGAACTGGTAAATCGCATCGCGTGGCTTGACGCCCAACGCAATCAGCGTGCTGCTGACGGTCGCGTAGTCACCGTTGCGAATGACCATGCTTGGTCGACCTTGGCCGACCGGCGAACGTGCGAACACTTTGCTGGCCACGGCCAGGAACTTCACTGGCGAGTCCAGCGTCTGAAGGGTTAACAGGCGGCGAGCCAACTGAACGCGTCCGTCGTCCGGGTCGTTCAAGTTGCGAGCCCCGATGATGTTCAGGCCTTCTTGCAACTCGACGACTTCTTGTCGCTCGTCAGCATGAATTGCAAAACCAGCCTTGGCATCTGCCAAGATGATGTTGCAACCTTCGTAACGATTTTTGGCGAACTCAGCGTGGGCTTTTTCGAGTGCACGACGTGAAGAAGTGCAACGCAATAAATCCATCGCCAATTGGCCACGAGACCGTTGTCCGAACAAAGGAGTCGCGGTGGCACGATTGGTTAAACCAACAAACAAACCGTTTTGGTTTACCCCCAACCAAGTTCCACCGGCCTTTTGGTCGATTCCACACAACACGCGTGGTTTACCGGATTGAATGGACGGCGTTTGGCTCGGTCGGTCAACATACTCTTCGCGGTTGGCCGCAACGAGGATGGGACTTTCGGGAACCAAACGGTACTGAACAGCAAGCAAGCACATCTGGGAGACATCCAACTTTCAAAGATCGGTGATTTCCAGTCTCACGCACGTGATCTCTCGCCAATTGATCGGGGACCCCCCGGCGAGCCTGGTGCGATACACGTGGGAACAATGTAGCCACGCGAAATCCGGCACCACACCCCCGCATGGGTGGTTTCGTAGATATTTCTCTGATCTGGCGCGGAAGACGGCCGGTCAGGGGAGATCGACCGAAACCGGTGCTGTTTGCCGTTTAGGCAGTCTATTTCGGGCCTTCCGTGAATCGGAAAGGCCCGAAATCAGCTGATTTCAGATCAGGCGTTCCGTGCGGCCAATTCAGCTTTCATGAACTCGAGGCCCTCTTTGGCGAGTGTCAGCTCGTCGGAGAACATCTTCCGCCAAATCTTGGTCGCTGCGGCGATTTCCGGCAGAGCCAGCCCGAAGGCTTCGATGGTCAGGTAGCCGTCATAGCCCGACTTCACAATCGCGTCGAAGTTCTCTTTCCAGTTCACGCCACCTTTGCCCGGCGTGCTGCGATCGTTTTCGCTGATGTGAATGTGGAACAATTTGTCACCGCCGGCCTGGATCGCTTCGGTGATCGACTTCTCTTCGATGTTGCTGTGGAAAGTGTCGTACATCATTCCACAGGATGGGTGATCCACGTCGCGAGCAAAGCGGGCCGAGTCGGCGTGGCAGTTCAGCAAGTAGCATTCAAAACGGTTCAGAGCTTCGACGCCCAATTTCACGCCAACGGTCTCGGCGTATTCGGCGGTTGCTCGCATCGATTCAACGCCCCACTTCCATTCATCTTCGGTGGGTCCGGCACCGCTGAACAATCCGATTGCCGAGTGATAAGGGCCGACCAGAATCTCAACGCCAGCCGCCGCACAGCAATCCAACGTCTTCTTGTTCAACTCGACGCCCTTGGCTCGCACCGCGGCGTCGCACGAAATCGGGTTGTCTTCTTCGCCACGAATCGTGACAGCGGTTCGCCCCAATCCGATCTCATCGAGACGCTTGCCAATCTTGGCGTAGTCCAAATCGAGATTGAACATTGGCAATTCGACGCTGTCGTATCCGATTCCTTTGAGCTGCTCACAAACGGGCAGCATTTCCTCGGTGACTTCGCCGGACCACAACAGCAGGTTCATGCCGTACTTCATAATGTTCTTCTCTACAGAGTTCTCGAAAGGGGATATCAACGGAGTTTCGTTTCGGATTGATCGACCGGAACAACCTAGTTCAGCTCAGGATAGGCCATCGGACGACCTCCGGGGGCGAGTAGACGTGCGTGATGAAGTCGCACCTCTTGGCGTGCTTTTGGCAACCAATCGCGAACGGCATTGGGCAATGCCACCAGCCCGACTCGGGCCATGACCTGGTTCAGCCGCATCAGCAGTGTGTCGTCGGCCAAGTAATCGTACAAGAACCGGGTGGAAGCGAACCGCCGCATCGTCGCGGGAATCTTGTCCGTCGATTTCCCAGTGATTCGCTGAACCGAAGCCGCAATTTCGTCCTCAGGAATCTGATCGAACAGAGCGTAGTACCGGTCACCGATTTCGGGCCGATCCTCGATCACATTCGAGTCCAGCAACATCTCTATCAAAATGTGCCCCACAAAGCTGGGGCGAAACCCGGCGTCTCCTGGCAACAGGTCTCGCAACTGGACCGCAAATTCGAGGTTCATCCGCGCGAACGTCTCGCCCCCATGAAACCACTGATCATCGTCGATGTGTGCCAGCACGCCGCGAGCGACCTGCCGAAGCACCGGATCGGAATCCTCGATGAATGGAGCCGCCAATCGTCCGCGTGCTCGGATCTTGCGATCGATCACGGACAAGAAGTCTGGGATGCCTGTCGAGACCGCCATCACCGGATCATCCAAGTATGGAATGGCGTGGCAGAGAAAGTTCATGGGCGAGGGTTGGTGATCGGCTGGAGTATTCGAACGATGCCAGAAATCCGACCGCGTTCGTAGAAGAGTCAGAGATGGTCAGCGAGTGGTGCTGTCCGCATCTGATGATGGCAACGATGCTGAGTGCCATTGTCCCAACCATTGCATCATCGACCACCGCAGGTCGGATTGATGTTTCGCAATCGCTTCGTTCAAACGATCGGCCAAACGAGTGTTCTCTTTCTTGAGCCACAACCGAATCAAAGTGTCCTCTGCCAAGTTGCCCAGCTCTTCGGCCGCGTCACCACCCAGCTTGCTGATTCGTTCGACGTTGAATCGATCCATTCGCATCTTGGCATGTTCGACGTTCACATCCAACTGAATCGCGGGAGGCACTTCGCTGTAGTCGGCGGACATGCCCATCACGAACTGGCACTCCAGGTTCACGTCCATCGTGCCATCGACGCTGATACTAAAAGCCTGCACACCCAGGTTCCAACGTTCCAGCCGAATGTGAAACCTGGCGGGTGTTCGCACAACCGCATCGACGAGCCAACCAGGATTGCCGGCAGGCGTTGTGGAAGGGACGACCGATCGAATGGTGAGTGGAGACTGCGCGAGCGGAGAGTCAGATCGCGGCGACGAAGCACTGATGGGCAGGGCGGACGGCCAAGCGAATCCGGACAACAATCCCGCAGCTGAGACGGCGCGGCTTTGTCCATCGCTGCCGGTCGCAACATCCGCTGGATCCATTTTTGGCGTGGCAATTTCTGACTTGGAAAGCGCCGGCAACGTGACGTCATAGCGAACCCAACGTCCATGACGAACCTCTTTGCGGCGCCGGTTGGTTTTCAGCTTCCAACCTTCGCGTCGGACTTTCACGCCCGCCCACAACGATTTTGTGTTGCCCCAATCATCATCGCCGTCAAAGCGATCGGGGACATGCGTGAGAAGTTGATCCGCCAGCCACTGAACCGATTGGCGTGCTTGATCGGGCGTCATTTCGACGCTGGTTGCCGGCAAGATTTGCGGCGCGGTCAGCGGTGCTTGCCCACTGCACCGCGCCAGACATCCAATCGAACCCGATGGTACAACCGCCGACTCAGCCAGAGCGACGGCCATCACCATCGCGGGAATCAGCGATACACGACGCAGAAGTAGACGCCATCGCGACCGCGCGCCATCGCGGCTCCTGCAACTCGCATGTTGGGATCGCTGGTGTAACAAGCCGAAACTCCGGCGGGCGTGTGGGAACTGCTCCATCCGACGCCCTCATAGCGTCCGGGGGCAAACGATCCTGATGGATGAGTTTTCAAACCCGTCGACGCCATCAATTGAGCACGCCGTTCCGCGACCGCTTGCAACTGCGGATCATACGCAAGACCACGTAGTCCCTGTCGAGACCGTTGTGCGTTCAAAGTCGTCAAGACATTCGAAACGGCACCGCCCAGCAGATGTGAACCGGACACCGAATGCGATGCCGGCAACACCGTCGGCTTGCTCGCTTGATGAACGACTCGGCCCGAGTGAACGATCTGGCCCGAGTGAACGACTCCGCCGTTGTGAATGACTTGGTTGCCGTGAAAAACCGGGGTGCTCTGAACAACAGCATCGCCATGAATGACCTGGCCGTGCTGCACCGGAGTTCCGACTGAAACGGTTCGGCTGGAAACTGGCGCACGAGTCACCACGTTGCGGTTTTGGCCACAATTGGTGCAACCAGATCCCGTCGGGATCGTTGTCACCTGAACGCCTCTGCCATTGGCCGCCTGTGATTCAGTTGGCGTGACCAACACTGAGCCACAAGTGATTCCACCAATCGCAATCAAGGCGGGCAGATGAGGCACGAACAGTCGAGGCACAAAGCCTTGGATGAGTTCGACCAACGAATTCAGTTCGGGCAGACGGGAAGCTTCAATCAATCGAGACATTCAACACTCCTAAAGAGAAGGAGCCGGTGGAGCCAATCCATGGTCCAAGTACGAGTCACATCCGTGCGTGGCACCGGCGAAATTCCGTTGCCGCGAACCATTGCGATAACCCGCATCGCGAAAAGGCCTTTTCTGAAAGAAAGCGATCTGAAGATTGGTTTACGAAAATTGCAGGTGACGGAAGTCACCATCCGTTCACCACTTAGAAAAAGTGCGATCGCTCAAAGAAGTTTTGAATGTCTTTCGGGTGAGTCGAAACCACCTGTCAAACTAGGCAAACCTGCTGCAAGCAAATGTGCGGCGAGCCTTGTTGTCAGTGCGCAAACTCGCCCAATTGCTGCAACTTCGCCTTCGTAGCCGGATTCGCCAGAATTCGGACTCTCAACCAACGCGAACCTCTGAATTCTTGCGAATCCAGCCACGACCACTTCAACACGCCTCCTATGCAGGCCTAAGCTCAGGCCACCTTTTTGCCGCCGGGGGCTCGCAAGTCGAACAGCCCAAAGATCTCGTCTCGTGACAATCCACCGGCTTGGGACAACGGCCCAGACTTCGCCGGACCGTCGCCGGCTGCGTTCTTTGATGAATCGCGTTGATCAGCGAACAGCATGTCAAACATTTCTCGTTTTTGGTCCAGCACCGCCGCGATTCGTTGCTCGATCGTGTTGACCGCCATCATTCGCGAAACAGTCACACTGCCGGCCGCACCAATTCGGTGAGCGCGGTTGATCGCTTGATCTTCGATCGCGGGATTCCACCATCGATCAAACAAGAAAACATAGCGACAGAATTGAAGATTCAACCCAACGCTGCCGGCCCCGTAACTCATCAAAATGATGTGGCTGTTGGGATCGTTCTTGAACTGTTCAATCACGCCTTCGCGTTTCTTGTGCGGGATCTTGCCGTGGTATTCCAACGGACCAAATCGTTCGAGCGTTGGTCGCATCTTGTCGATCGTCTTTGTCCACTGGCTGAAGAGGATCGCCTTCTGACCGCTGGCCGCGACCTCTTCCATGTCGGCTTCGAGTCGCTGCAGTTTGGCGCTCGAATTGGTCACCGGATCGAAATTGCAAATCTGCTTGAGTCGCAACACCAATTCGAACACGTGTTGGACGGTCAGTGATTCCTCCAACTCCTCCAAGTGAACCACACCTTCCTTTTCAGCCGTTTCGTAGCGAGCCCATTGCTCGGGCGTCAGATCCACATCGGCGTCGCGATACAATTTGGGCGGCATGTCATCGAGCACCATGTCCTTGGTGCGTCGCAAGATGTAGTCCCCCGCCATGCCGGCCATCTGCGACATGGGCATCCCGGTTTGCAGATATCCGGGCGAGAGAAAATCAAAGATGCCGACCAGATCATCCGGCGAGTTTTCGACCGGTGTCCCTGTCAACGCCCATGATCGGGTGCGAGGGATCGCGCGGATGATCTCGCTGGTCGTGTTGTTGCTGTTTTTGATCCGCTGGGCTTCGTCAAGGGCCACCAAGTCAAAGTGCAAGCCGCCCTCGAGCACGATGTCTTTGTCACGCATCAACAATTCGTAGTTGGCGATCTTGACTGGCACATTGGGTTCACGCCATTGGAACTCTCGCTTGGCCGCGTTGCCTTCGATGGCAACCACCGGAATCTCCGGCGCCCAAACGCTGAATTCACGAAGCCAGTTGCTGACCAATGGCTTGGGGCAAACCAACAGCACACTGCGCAGCTCACCGCTGCACAACAGCATCCGCATCGTGCTGATCGCCTGCATGGTTTTGCCGAGTCCCATCTCATCGGCCAACACACACGCGTAGCGAGGAAACAGGAAAGCAATTCCGTCGAGCTGATAAGGAAACGGTTCAAACGGGAAATTCAATTGCCCGCTGCCGACCAACAAATCAAGTGGCGGTTGCAACAGGTAATACAACCGATCTTGCAGCTTCACGATGTCGTTTGGCGGCTTGATTCGCGAACGTTTGCCGATCGACTTGCAACGCTTCTTGCTACCCTGTTCGGCCTCGGATTTGCCCGATCCTTCGGGACCAATCGAACCGGCAACCGCGTCGGTGGGTTTCTCGGTTGGCTTCGGAATCCAAGACGCTGATTCCGGGAACAGAAATCCCGTTGTCTTTGCGACAAGCGGTGGCAACTTGATCGGCACGCGCATCGGTTGCAACGCCGGCAAAGTCCACTCGCTTGTTTCCAACTCGAAGGCTGTCGCGCAATCCCAGCTGTTGACTTCATCGACCTGGCACGTCATCGCGGGTCGTTGGGATGAAGCCGACGGTCGGGTTTGCGTCGGCGACGCGACATTCGACTGCGTCACGTCGTCCGATAGATTGCCCGAGGTTGCGGACGATGGCGTCGAACTCGATGGCGAGAGTGGATCAGCAGAAACCGGTGACGATTTTCGGAACCACACTACGCCGCCCTCGATATTTGGGATTGAGCCTCTCGGATCGCCTCACGAATTCGTTCGAACGGTTCAATCACGTCGGGGAAGTCGCCCATCTGCTGAGCGACTTGTTCAGCCGCTTCCATTTGCTCCATCGCAACCAACACCGATGCGCCGCAGACTTTCAAGGAACAATGCCCATCGGGTTCTCGAGACACGTAGGCCTTGCCATCATTTTCCGGCGTGGCAACAAACCCAATTGTGCAACTGGCATCGGCCATTCGCAGCGACTCAGTTTGCTCGCACATCAGCATCGAGATCGGCGTGCGACACTTCTTTAGGAGCGTGGGGCCAATGACATCGCAAATCAGATGCTGACGCAGCGTGTTGCCAAACAAAATTTCGTGAGCCTTGGATGGACGCAGCGGCAACGTGCACTGGAATTCCAAGGGACGTCCGCCTCCATTGAGAACGAGCAATCCTCCCGTCCATCCGGTGCGTTCTTGTTGAACGATCGTGAAATAACCAAGCGTCGCAGGTGCCAATTTCGACTCCATCGTGGATTCGGTCAGATGAATGGTTGGTTCAGTCGGGAAAGTTTCGCGGGCGAACGGACGCAATTGACATGCGGGTGTCAACTGCGTCCGCCCACTCGGCGAATGGACGATCGATCACGTCCCGGCTGGGTCGACGAACGAGCCCGATGCATCTGCGGGAGATGCATCCGACTCGTTCGTCCCAGGACGAATCGATCGGTGAATCTGAAAACCTATGAGTGACTCGGGTGACGAAAGCACGTTTTCAAGCGGATAAAAACGTTGGCGATTGAAAGAAAACACTTTGGCAATCGCCGCGGTTCCCATCGGGTAACCAGAGCTGCCAGCCAAACGGTGTCGTTGCTTTTCCCAATCGTTCCTTCTCACCTACTAGCGTCGCGTCAGTTGGTTTCCTTGAGAAGCTAATTGAAGATGGCCATATAGAGTCTGGTCCTTCCGAACGAGGTAGAACTTGGCCTTGGAACCGCGTCGAATGTTGGGTTGGTCGAGGATCTCGGCCAAATCTTCCAGTCCGGCGGTTTGCCAAACATGGATACCCAGCAGAACATCGCCAGCCGTGATGCCTTGTTCGCTGGCAGCGGAACCGGCACGGACATCGGTGACAATCAAACCGCCGCGGTAGTTGGTTCGCAGTCGAGAATTCATGCGGCGAACAAACGACTCGCCCGCCGGTCGCACCGACACACCCACGACTTGCCAAGCAAGTGCCGCGGCCGGGTCACCGAACTCTTGCGACGTCACCGCGGTCGCCAATTGAGTTTGAAAGAACTCACCGTCGCGTTCAAATTCCACTTGCATCGGATCGCCCGGGCCGAGTTCCAACACGGACAATTCGTAGTTCAGTGGATCAGCAATGTTTTGTTGATTGATTCGCACCAAGCGATCGCCCGTCTGCAAACCGGCTTGGTGAGCCGACCCGCCTTCGGACAAACGGGTCACTTGCACGCCACCGCGAGAAACGGCGGATCCGTCCATCCCAATCACCATTCGGCGGTTGTTGTGACGGTTGATCATCTCGGTGACGGTTTCGAGAACTTGATCGATTGGAATCGCAAATGCGATCTGCTGGGCACCAACACGAACGGCAACGTTGACGCCAATCATTTCGCCGTCGATGTTCAACAACGGGCCGCCGGAGTTCCCGGGATTGATGCCAGCACTGGTTTGAATCAGATCGCGATACTGTTGTGTCTCATTGACCGGCACATCACGGTGCAGGGCACTGATGATGCCTTCGGTGCTGGTGTGCACATAACCAAACGCGTTCCCAATTGCGATGACCGTTTCACCGATCATCAAATCGTCGCTGTGTCCGCGAGGAATGGTCGGGAACGGGCCTTGGCCACGCAGTTTCACCAACGCTAAATCGCTTTGCGGATCCGATGCGATCAAGTCCGCCCGGGTGGCTTCGCCGTTGTGCAACGTCACGTTGAGTTCGCTGACATCTTCGACCACGTGATAGTTCGTGATCACATAGCCGCGAGGATCGATGACAACCCCCGTGCCCATGCCATTGACTTGACGGAACGAATCCGGTGCCCCGCCCGCCATGCTGGCTGCGGTCGTTCGGATCGTCTTTTGACCGTGCAAGTTCACCACCGATGGTGATGCACGACGAATCGCGGTCACCGTAGGCGTTTCACGCAACGAACGCGATGACCGACCGGTCGATCGTGTGTCACGCACACTGGCTTCGCTGCTGCGGAAGCTGGTCGCCGTTACGCTTTGCAAATCATCGGCTCGCACCGATTCATCACCGCCGGTACCAACGGTCAATCCCGCCAGCAACCCCATCGACAGCAACACACCCATGGATGGGGAACGATGCGCCGACACGCCGTGACGTGTAGGCGAATGTTTTAGAAACCAACGCATGCAATCCCCGCACTCACGCAATCAAGCGGAAGTCATTGAAACAACCAGAACAACACACTGCCGAAAACAGAGCGTCGCTCCTGTGATGTCACTCGCCCGATCCGACAAAACGGAAGCAAGCGGAGTGACCGGTACGAGGGTTACCATCGGACATCGCCGCAAGGTCGCTTGATCAGTCAGAGACCGCGCCGCAAGGTTTGCCAAACTTCACATTCGGCGGAAAATCGAAGATTTGGTTGAAGCCAAATTCTCAAAAAACACATGCCATTGCGGTAAGAAAACCTCATCAAGGCCGCGAGACCGGTTGCGGTACGAGAGCGTTGCACGCCGGCCAATCGACTCGCCGGATCGCGTTCGTCAACGAATCACTTGGGTACGAGCGGATTGACTCACCTGTGACAGCGATTCGCTACGAAGGAGTGGCCAAACTTGAGCCAACTGCGCTCAATTGTCCAAAAAACTCAGGGGTCCATCGGGAGGTACCACACCGAGTCGACGTTGCCGGTCGGTTAGCTCCTGCGGCGAAGCTTTTGCGATTGGAAGCTCGACCTCAGGAAGCTCCTGCAGTGACTTGCCCGGGTTCGCATCCAACCAAGCCTCTTCAAACATCTTGAGCTGACGTCTGAGCGGAGGAGAGTTCGGGGTCAACTCAACCGCCTTTCGCTGAGTCACGATCGCGGCGGGCAGATTCCCCACCGCGTAATAGCAACGACCACATGTATCCAGCAACGCGTCGCTGCCGGGGCTCATCTCCAACGACTCGATGCTGCGTTTGAGAGCTAGGTCATAGTCGCCTTCGGTATTGCTCACCAACCAAGCGTATTGGTTGTAGAAATTCGCCAACAACATTTCGCGAATCGCGGTTTGGCGTCCCGGACGACCGTTGCCGGTCTCGCGAAACGTTTGCTGCGTCTCATCGATGTCTTCATCGATCTCAGCCAATACCGATTCAATTTGGCCGATCACATCAACCTTCCATTCTTCATTCCAATCCAGGCGATACATCGCGATCAAAATATCAATGTTCTCTGGGTTCATTGAGAAAGCGTTTTGCATCCGTTCGCTGGCAGCCGCCGGATCGCCTTTGTTCGCCAAATCCAGTCCGGCCTGAAAATCCAAATGACTGCGGAGCGACTGATAATCAAAATCGTGAGCCATCAACTTGTGCCGAAAGTCGTCGTCTTTCTCCATCCGATCCACGAGCGGTTGCAACAAAGCGACCACTTCAGCAGGCTGCTGCAACTCCGCGAGATGTTCGGACAACTCCCAACGGGCTGTCGTGGAATCCACATCGTGCAATGGCAATTCATCGATCAGTTTGCGGTACTCGGCCTGAGCCCAATCCGACAAACCACGTTCGATTAGATTTGCCGCGATACGCAAGTGAGCCTTGGCATGACTTTCCAGCAGGACGGGATGCAATTGTGGTTGTTCTGGGTCTTCTGAATTGACCACCGGGTTCAATGCCAACGCCTGTTCGGTTCGTTCAACAGCCAACTCCGGCTGCCCCGATTCCAACAACGCCTCGGCGGATGCGTACAACAACGAAGGCGACTTCTCGAACAGTGACTGATGCTTGGCGTGCGCCGCTGTGATGACATCAAACAACCTGTGATCAATCGCCCACAATGCCGCATCGGTCAACTCTCGTGTGCGTGGCGGAATCACATCGATGTGCCGCGTAAAAAATTGTGAGGCATCGTCGATCTGTCCCAGCACGCGAGCCCTCTCCGCGTTCAACCAAGTCAGTCGAAACATTTCATCGCCGCTGATCGTCGCTCCGGCAGCAATCGCACCACGAGCCGCGTTTTGTTCCGACGCACCTTCATCGATGTCCCAACTGGATTCCATCGCTTCAATCAGCTCGGCCCAGCCTTCCGGTTCGAAACGTCCGGATTCCAACTCGCTTGCGTACTGGAGCATCCACTGACCGCTGAACTCAGTGTCCTTGGCGAAGACTTGTTGCAAGTGCGTCACCATCAATGACCGATCGTAGGCACTCAGTCCCAACCAATCGTCTCGCGAGCCCGCAGTATTCGCATCTGCATTTGCCGTGGTCCATTCGGAACGCAACTCATTCGTCGCCCGAACAGGTTGTGCTAATAAAGCCATCGCCGCAAAACGGCTGAGCTTGGGCTCGGGTTCATAACGAGTCAAACGCACCAGCGCGGGGAAAGCCTCCATCGTTGGAAGCGCCGCCAATCGTCCGATGCGTTGTCGGCGGGCCAAGACGGAACGTGAACCATATTCATTGAGAATCTCTTGAACGATTGGCGAGTCCGTACTGACCGCCCAAGGCACCTCGACACCGCTGGTCAACTTGCGAGCCACAATCGCAATTTCGTTGTCGGGATGGTCGCGGGCCTGTCGCAACGCGTCAAAAGCGGCCAAACCGATTCTCGACAATCGTTGACGGCAACGCACACGAGTCGCGTAACTTTGTGATCCCAATCCCTCGATCAGTTCGGCAATTTCTTCATCATCGACGACGGGCACCGTTCGAAGCCATTCGCTATCGGCCATCGCCGTGTTGCTGACAAACGATCCGCCACCGGGCCCGAGCAAACCCGCCAATGGGACGAGCAGCGTGCTCCCCACCAGGAAGCAAACCACCATCTTCAGAGGTCGACGGGTGGGATTTTGGATTCGCATCGTTAGGACTTCGTGTGAACGAGAGAACCGGTCCAAAAAAATTCGCATTCCGAATTGTAGCAACCTGGGACGACCACACGGGGCTCTCACCCGTGACAATTGACGGTGACATCTCCACTTTGGGTCAGACGCTTCAACGTTTTGTTTGATTCCCCCGGGGCAGACAATTAAGCTGCAACGGTCTGTTGTTGAACTATCCGCCTTTCGTACAGGGTCCCCGTCGCGATGAAGATTCGCTTTGCCTCGCCACTTCTCCTTTTCGCTTTGGCGATTGGCTTTCTGACCGCCACTCAGACCAATACCGCCACCGCTCAATCTGCTGTCCTGGCAGAAATTTACGGTCGCGGTGTCCACGCCTACAACGCTGGAAACTACAGCAAGGCGTACGAATTGCTTTCGATGGCGATCGATAACAACATCCGTGACCCGCGAGCGTATTACTTCCGTGGGCTGGCCGCCAACGCCAGCGGAATGGGATACGCCGAAGGTGATTGGCAAACCGGTGCCGAGCTGGAAGCCCGCGGCGGCGACTCGCGATCAATCGGTCGCGCCTTGTCTCGAATTCAAGGCTCGCAGCGTCTGAAACTCGAACTCGTCCGCGAAAAGGCTCGTTTGCAAGCTCTCGCGACCGGCGCCGCCCGCTCGCAAATCCGTTCGAATGAGCTTTCCGCTCAAGGCCAGCCTTCCGCTCCTTCGCGGGCCCCGGCGATGCAACGTGGTGCCACGCCTCCACCCGCTCCCGCCTCGGACGACAATCCATTCGCGGACGATCTGGCCAATGAGGACGCCGTGGTCGAATCCAACGATGCATTCGAAGGTGCGATGGACAATCCGTTGGCCACCGAAGCTGCCCCCGCCGATGCGTCCGCTGCTCCCGCCGACGGTGGTGCCAGCCCGTTTGACGGTGGCGACGCACCGGCAGACCCGTTCGCGCCCGCTGGTGACGGCGACCCATTTGCCCCTACGGGCGATGACGATCCATTCAGCGGATTCTGATTTAAGACAAAAGCCGGTTTGAGAGGCACGTTGTATAGAAACGCGTGCCTCCTCGAGCTCGGATTCGTTGTTCCCACAATGATTCGCCGTCCGTAAAGTGTGTTCCCCCGAGCACCTTTCCTCCAAACGGTCGCGAATCCTGTGTCTCCCACCATCGAATCCATTTGCCAATCCCTCTCCGCCATCGCTCCATTGAAGCTGGCGGAAGAATGGGACAACGTTGGTCTGCTGTTGGGAGACCGCTCGGCGGAAGCCCACCGGATTCTGACCTGTTTGACAATCACTCCGGCGGTGGTCGAAGAAGCGACCGAGCTGGCGGCGAATCTGATCGTCGCCCATCACCCGTTGCCATTCAAACCGATGGCTCGGATCACGACCGATTCGGCCGCCTCAGCGATGGTTTGGAATCTGTGTCGAGCCGGAATCGCGGTTTACAGTGCCCACACCGCTTACGATTCCGCTCGTTTGGGCATCAACGAACAGTGGGCAAATCGTCTCGATCTGACCTCGATCAAGCCCCTGACTCCGTCGTTGGACGACCCAACGCTCGGTTCGGGCCGCTACGGCGAGCTTTCTGAGCCGATGACGGCGAGAGAGTTTTTGAGCTTTGCTGCAAAATCGTGCGGCTCAACTCGGCCTCGTTTGGTCGGCGATTTTGACCGCTCAATCCGGCGTGTTGCCATCGGTTGCGGCAGTGGAGGCTCGTTCGTTGGTGCCGCCCGCCGAAAGGGATGTGACGTGCTGCTGACTGGTGAAGCCACCCTGCACACGTGTTTGGAGGCGGAAAACACGGGATTAACGATGGCTTTGGTCGGACACCACGCCAGCGAACGCTTCGCCATGGAAACGCTGGCCGAACAACTGCTCCGTGAGATCCAGCCCCTGCACGAAACCTTTGCCGGCGACCAGGATTCGTCGCCCCCGGACCCGTCGGGCAATTGGGTCCGTAGTAGCCAACGCGAACGAGATCCGATCGCAGTTGACCCAATTTCTCTGAACCCGTAACGTTGGAAGTTGGCATGGTTTACGCAAGCCGCACGCTTTCACACCCCCAATCGCACTGATTTGATCTTTTATGTCCATCCTGGAACGTCTTTGGGACCTCCTTGGCCTCGTCTTCGGTAGCACGTTCGAACGTGTTGGCAGCCTGGCCACCAGCGTGTTTGGCTCCGCCAATGCCCGACAAGTTGCGAAACTGCAGGAATCCGCCGACCGAATCACGGCGATGGAACCCAAGTTCGCGGCGATGTCCGACGAGGAACTTCGCGATCAAACCGTCTTGTTCCGCAAGCGACTTCGCGAAGGCGAAACGCTAGACGACATCATGGAAGAGGCATTCGCGGTTTGCCGTGAAGGCGGCAAGCGATTCCTCGGAATGCGTCACTACGACGTTCAGTTGATCGGTGGCATGGTGCTGCACTCTGGCGCGATCGGCGAAATGGTCACCGGGGAAGGTAAAACCCTGGTCGCGACCCTGCCCGCCTACCTGAACGCTTTGGAAGCCAAAGGCGTTCACGTCATCACGGTCAACGATTACTTGGCCCGTCGTGACATGGAATGGATGGCTCCGCTGTACATGAACCTCGGCCTGACCGTCGATGCGATCCAGTCCGGCATGTCGACCAGCGAGAAACAAGCCGCCTACCAGTGCGACATCACATACGGAACCAACAACGAATTCGGTTTCGATTACTTGCGTGACAACATGCGTCCGGCCGCCAAGGGCGACGATCGATTCCCAAGTGAAGTGCAACAATGCCAAGGCCCACTGAACTACGCCATCATTGACGAAGTTGACAATATTCTGATCGATGAAGCTCGGACGCCGCTGATCATCAGCGGACCCGCCGACTTGGATTTGGGGCGTTATGGCGAAGCCGATCGTGTCGCTCGACAATTGAAGAAGGAAGAACACTTCACCGTCGACGAAAAACAACACAACGTCACGCTGACCGATGAAGGCGTTCGTGCGGCCGAAGAATTGGCCGGCGTGGAAAGCTTCTACACCGCGGGCAACATGGAATGGCCGCACCTGATCGACAACGCTCTCAAAGCACATTACCTGTACAAGTTGGACGTCAACTACGTCGTCAAAGACAAACAGGTCGTCATCGTCGACGAGTTCACCGGTCGATTGATGGACGGACGGCAGTGGAGCGATGGTTTGCACCAAGCCGTCGAAGCCAAAGAAGGCGTGCCGATCAAGCAAGAAACACAAACGTTCGCCACCGCTTCGCTGCAGAACATCTTCAAGATGTACAAAAAGCTGTCCGGGATGACCGGTACGGCAATGACCGAAGCCGACGAATTCTGGAAGATCTACAAACTCGATGTGGTCGCGATTCCCACGCACCGTGGACTGCAACGGATCGAGCATCCCGATTTGATTTACTTGACCGAAAAGGACAAGTTCAAAGCCATCGCCGACGACGTCGAACGTACTCACAAATGGGACGTTGTGGTTCTGAAAGACGGCACGGAGATTTGGGGCAACATCAAATCCGAAACCGATTCAGTCGTTGAACTGCTGCCCAAAGGCGAGAAGCAAACCGAATCGTTCTCTCACGAAAAGATTGTTGCGATCGAGCGTGCCGGTCGTCCGGTTCTGGTCGGTACGGTCAGCATCGAAAAGAGCGAACGCCTCTCGGCACTGCTGGAACGCCGCGGCATCAAACACGACGTTCTGAACGCGAAACAACACGGCCGAGAAGCCGACATTGTTTCACAAGCCGGTCGGATCGGCGCGGTCACCATCGCAACGAACATGGCCGGTCGTGGTACCGACATTATCTTGGGCGGTAATCCCGAGACACTCGCCTGGTCTCAACTGCAACACAAATACCCGACGCGTTTGGAAGTGCCAGACGCCGAATGGAAAGCGCTCGTCGACGAAATCGACGAACGCGAAAACATGAGTGCCGAAGGCAAGATCGTTCGCGAAATCGGCGGTCTGTATGTGCTCGGTACCGAGCGACACGAATCACGTCGAATTGACTTGCAGCTTCGCGGTCGTTGCGGTCGTCAGGGCGATCCCGGCGGCAGCCGCTTCTTCTTGTCACTCGAAGACGACTTGATGCGGATCTTTGCTGGCGACTTTGTCAAAAGCATGATGGAACGCATGGGCATGAAAGAAGGCGAAGCCATCGAATCATCCCTCGTCACTCGCCGAATCGCCGCGGCTCAAAAGAAGGTCGAAGAACGCAACTTCGAAATTCGAAAGAGCCTGCTCGAGTACGACGAAGTGATGGACGAACAACGCAAACGCGTTTACCGCTATCGCCAAAACCTTCTCGACGGGCACAGCTCTCGCGAGATGCTGCTGACGTTGATCCACAACGAAATTCAATCGCAAGTCGAAACGTTCCTCGATCCCAACTACGGCGTCGACACGTTCTCGACCTTCGCCGGCGGAAAGTTGGGTTGCCAATTGGACGCACGCGATTTCCAGAACATGGATTTCGAAATGGCGGATACCTACGCGAAGGATCAAGCCGAACGTGCTTCCGAAGTCACCGTCGCCGAAGCCGTGGAAGAGAACCTTCCTGAATCAATGGAAGACGAGTGGAACTGGAAGGCCATGGCGACTTGGGCCAACACTCACTTGGGCACGAATTACCAAGACCACCAGCTGAAGAACAAAGATCGCGAAGAGATGATCGACGAGTTGATCGCTCACGCGCACAAGCAAATCGAAGAGACGGATCTGAGCGAAGGCGAACCATTGTTGGAGGCCGACTATGGCCTTCGAGTCCTTTGCGCCTGGATGCGCCATAAATTTGGAATCGAAACCACGCCGGAAGAATTCCGCGATGTGGAAGATCGTCGCAAGGTTACCGAGGAACTCAACCGACGTGCCGAAGCGGCCTACACCGAGAAAGAAGCCGAGTACCCGGTCCTGACCGGCATCTCGCGATTCACTGACAAACAGGGTGCCCAAGTCTCGCTGGACCGTGAAGGTTTGGTCGATTGGGTACACGGTCGCTTCAACCATGAACTCAGCGTCGATGAGGTCAAACTGAACCGCGACGACCTGAAGGTTCAATTGATTCAGTACAGCAAGCAAACCGCCAGTGCCTCTGGTGGAATGCACGCTCAAGCCGCCGAGAAAGTCGAAGATCTGTTCGGTCGAGCCGACGCTGATGTAACGGCCTCACTTGCCAGCGGACAATCCGGCAAACTGGAAGCCTTGGCGACTTGGTTGCAAGAAGAACTCGGCAATCGAAACACCGCCGAGGACCTTTCGCGAATGAACCGCGCCGAGCTGACCTTGGCCGTCAATGGTGCCGTCGACGACAAATTCCACCCCGAGATGCGTCGGATGGAACGGCAGATCCTGCTGAACATCGTCGACGACTCGTGGAAGAACCACTTGCTGACGATGGACCATTTGCGAAGCAGCGTCGGATTGAAGGGCTACGCCCAAATGGACCCCAAGGTCGAATACAAACGCGAAGGCATGCGTCTGTTTGAATCCATGTGGGATTCAATCGGCGAACGAGTGACCGACCTCATTTTCCGCATGGAGTCTTTTAACGATGACTTCATTCGCAGCACGTGGGTCGACGCGAGAACGCGTCATGACGACGCCCATGAAGCAGGCCGATCAGCTCAGCAAGCTGCCCAAATGGAATCCAACACCGCTGCACAACGTGCCGCCGCGGGAAGCGAAGGACGAGCCGAAGGCAGCGTCGACACCGTGCGAGTCGAAGAGCCTCGGATTGGTCGAAACGCACCGTGCCCCTGTGGCAGCGGCAAGAAGTACAAGAGCTGCTGCATGCGTCGCGACGGCTGATCAAAAAGTGGCATAGGCTTCCAGCCTGTGTTTCAAATCCTAGCGGCAGGGCGCAAGCCCTCCGGTTTCGAACCACCGGACGGCTTGCGCCGCTCCGCTTAAACACCCGGCATCAACGTTCCACTCCCCGCCAAGGACGGCAATCATGTGGCTCAACTTCGCCTATGCCGCTGCACTGACCGCGGTCTCGCCGTTGGTGCTGCATCGGATGATCCGCCACGGTCGCTATCGCCGTGGCATCGGCCAAAAACTGTTGGGGCTTTCATCGGACCGCGCCGCTGAAATTCGCGGTGATGCCGAACGAACGATTTGGTTGCACGCGGTCAGCGTCGGCGAAGTCAATTTGCTTCCCGAGTTGGATCGCCGGCTGAAGAAACTGCACCCCGAGATTGCGCTCGCGATCAGTTCTTCAACGGACACCGGTTACGACCTCGCTCGCAAGCACTTTGGTGATGAACGAGTCTTCTTTTGCCCATTCGATTTCACTTGGACCGTTCGCCGCACACTGAAGAACCTGCGATGCGAGCAATTGGTTTTGGCGGAACTCGAATTGTGGCCCAACCTGATTCGCTGTGCCAAGGAAGCGAACTGTTCCGTTCGAGTCATCAATGGTCGGCTCGGCCAAACCAGTGCGGCACGTTATCAGCAATTCGCGAAACTTCTGCGTTCGACGTTCGCACGTTTGGATGCCGTTGGCTGCCAAGACACCTCAGCCGCTGAGCGTTTTGTGGCCTGCGGAGTCCCATCCGAAAACGTCACCGTCACGGGGTCTCTGAAATTCGACAACGCACCTCGCACTCGTGACACGACTGAGGTCAACGAGCGCATCAACTGGTCGGGGATGGATCCTTGGCACCGGGTGTGGTGCTTTGGCAGCACGCAGGCCGGTGAAGAAGCGATGGCACTACGTGTCTATCAACGTCTTCGATCAAAGCATCCGGAACTTCGGTTGATTTTGGTGCCACGTCACGTGGAACGATTTGAAGAAGTCGCATCACTGATTCAGTCGCAAGGTTTGTCGGCCGTTCGCCGCAGCAGTAATGACAGCCAATACGCTGACCAATGGGAATCGGAAGAAGTCATCTTGATCGACACCATTGGTGAACTTCGTCACTGGTGGGGCGTCGGTCAAATCGCGACGGTCGGTGGCAGCTTTGGTGATCGCGGCGGCCAAAACATGTTGGAACCCGCCGGTTATGGATGTGCCGTTTCGTTCGGCCCCAACACGAAGAACTTCGACACGATCGCGAAACAATTGATCGCCGCCGAGGCAGCCGTGCGAGTGGCGAATGAAACAGAACTCGAACAATTTGTTTCACGCTGTCTGACCGACATTCCAGCTGCCGATTCCCTTGGCCAATCCGCTCGCGACTTGGTCAACCAGCACCGAGGTGCGTATCAGAAAACGCTTGAGATGTTGATTCCAATGCAAGTTCAGTCACGTCAAAAAGCCGCTTAACTAAAATTCCTCCGTAGGCCGTACCGAGCAACGCGAGCTACGGCATCCAAACCCAACCTGTCGCACGTTGGTCCTCAACGTGAACCACCCACCAAAAAACGAACCGCGAGCAAACACCCGGTCCGAATCAAACCGTGCCGAATGATTGCCGGAACTCCGCTGCCACTGCGGTCCGGCCTACGGATGGGTCACATGGCAAACGTAGCTGAGCATGCCAAGTAGGCCGTACCGAGCAACGCGAGTTACGGCATCCACACATAACCTGTCGCAGGTTGGTCCTCAACGTGAACCACCCGCCAAAGAACAAAACCCGCGATCAAACACTCGGTCGGAATCAAATCATGCCGACTGATTGCCGGAACTCCGCTGACGCTGCGGTCCGGCCTACGAATGAGTCACATGTCAAACGTTGCCGAGCAAGCCAAGTAGACCATACCGAGCAACGCGAGTGACGGCATCCAAACCCAACCTGTCGCACGTTGGTCCTCAACGTGAACCACCCACCAAAGAACAACGCCCGCGATAAAACGCCCGTTCCGAATCAAATCGTGCCGACTGATCGCCGGAACTCCGCTGACGCTGCGGTCCGGCCTACGGATGGGTCACATGTCAAACGTCGCCGAGCATGCTAAGTAGGCCGTACCGAGCAACGCGAGTTACGGCATCCACACATAACCTGTTGCAGGTTAGTCCCCAACGTGAATCACCCACCAAAGAACAAAACCCGCGATCAAACACCCGGTCCGAATCAAACCGTGCCCACTGACTGCCGGAACTCCGCTGACGCTGCGGTCCGGCCTACGGATGGGTCAAATGTCAAACGTTGCTGAGCAGGCCAAGTAGGCCGTACCGAGCAACGCGAGTTACGGCATCGACACCTATTCTGTCGCACGTTGGTCCCCAACGTGAACCACCCACCAAAGAACAAAACCCGCGATCAAACACTCGGTCGGAATCAAACCGGGCCGACTGATTGCCGGAACTCCGCTGACGCTGCGGTCCGGCCTACGGATGAGTCACATGGCAAACATTGCCGAGCATGCCAAGTAGGCCGTACCGAGCAACGCGAGTGACGGCATCCAACCCTAACCTGTCGCACGTTGGTCCCCAACGTGAACCACCCACCAAAAGACAACGCCCGCGATCAAACGCGCGGTCCAAATTAAATCGTGCCGACTGATTGCCGGAACTCCGCTGACGCTGCGGTCCGGCCTACGGATGGGTCACATGTCAAACGTTGCTGAGCATGCCAGGTTGGCCGTACCGAGCAACGCGAGTGACGGCATCCAAACCCAACCTGTCGCAAGTTGGTTCCCAACGTGAACCACCCACCAAAGAACAAAACCCGCGATCAAACACTCGGTCGGAATCAAACCGTGCCGACTGATTGCCGGAACTCCGCTGACGCTGCGGTCCGGCCTACGGATGGGTCACATGGCAAACGTAGCTGAGCATGCCAAGTTGGCCGTACCGAGCAACGCGAGTCACGGCATCCAAACGCAATCGTTCAATCAATTCAACGATATTGAGGAGCCCAAGGCGCCGTAGCCGAGTCCCACCGATTCTGTTCAGCGGCTTGTGGTTGTGCGTTGTAACCTGGTGGCTGATACGCGTTCGGGTTGTAACCACCTTGGTCGCCATAACCCGCGTTGGGCTGTGCGGCAGGGTAATTGTTGTATGCCGGCGGTTGATTGTAATTAGGTGCGCCGTAGTTGGGAGTGTTGTACCCAGCCCCCTGTACCGGCTGACCGCCCTGGGGTGGCCAAGCGTTCGGATTCGCTGGCGCAGCACCTGGATAATAGCCAGCTTGGCCTTGAGCAGGATAACCGCCTTGTTGGGCAGCCTGCTGAGCGGCCTGTTCACGTTGACGCTCGTCCAGAATGTCTCGACCGCGATCGATCGCGGAACGTGCATCGCTGCGAATTTCCGTCTTGTTGATTTCGATCCGTGTCTTGTCGCCATCACGCTCGATGGTGAACCATCCAGCCATGAAAGCCCCACCGATGGCCAGGCCGAGTAAAAGTATTGTCCGCATGACACATCCTTGAAAACAGAAAAGACGAAACGGTCCTCCGAACGTTCGATCATCTCGAAGATCGAGTTTCGGCGGAAGATCAATTCATCAAGTTGGATCGGCATTTGAAATCCAGAAAATTCAGCCGATCCCGATCTTTTGTCGAAATCATCACAATCGGCCCGAACTGCAAATCCCTATTGAATTGACACCTGATTCACTACGATGTGACGTCCACGCCGCGTTGCACGAAACAAAACCATGAAACATATCCGCAATTTTTGCATCATCGCCCACATCGATCACGGTAAATCCACCCTGGCGGACCGGTTGATTCAGTCATGCGGCGGTGTGACTCAACGTGAGTTTCACGACCAAATGCTCGATTCGATGGACATCGAACGGGAACGAGGCATCACGATCAAAAGCAACACGGTCACGCTGAACTACACCGCAAAAGACGGTGAGGCGTACCAACTGAACTTGATCGACACCCCCGGCCACGTCGATTTTTCCCACGAAGTCCGCCGATCGTTGATGGCCTGCGAAGGTGCCCTGATGGTCGTCGATGCCTCCCAAGGGGTTGAGGCTCAAACCGTCGCCAACCTGTACTTGGCCCTCGAATACGACCTGGAACTATTGCCGGTCATCAACAAAATTGATTTGCCCGCCGCCGATGTCGACCGCGTTCGCGGAGAAATCGATGAGGACCTGGGGCTCGATCCCTTTGTCGCGATTCCAGTTTCCGCCAAAACCGGCCAGGGAATCGAAGACGTTCTCGAAGGAATCGTCAAGAACTTGCCCGCGCCGAAAGGCGATCCGAAGGCACCGCTGAAGGCACTCGTCTTTGATGCGTTCTTTGACAAGTATCGCGGCGTGATCCTGCAATGCCGTGTCATGGAAGGAACCCTCAAACCCAAAGACGAGATCCACTTCATGCACGCCGATCGCGACTTCACCGTCGATGAACTCGGCTACAACCAATTCAAACTGGTACCGAAGAAAGAATTGACCGCTGGTGAAGTCGGCTACATCGTCGCTGGTGTGAAAACGGTTCAGGACATCGAGATCGGGGACACAATCACGCTGGCGAATCGACCAGCAGACGAACCGATCCCCGGTTATCAACCGGCACGCCAAGTCGTGTTCTCATCGGTTTACCCAATGAGCACCGACGAATACCAAGACCTCACCAAGGCTCTTGAAAAGCTCTCGATTAACGACGCCGCACTGACCTTTGAAAAGGACAGCTCCGCCGCTCTTGGATTTGGATACCGCTGCGGGTTCCTCGGCTTGCTGCATTTGGATGTGGTTCAAGAACGATTGCAACGAGAGTTTGACATCGGGTTGGTCATTTCCGCCCCATCGGTGCAGTACAAAATCAAACTCAAGGACGGCACGACACAGGACGTCGACAACCCAACCTACTGGCCCGATCCCTCGACGATCGATTCCGTCAGCGAGCCTTATATCAAGGCCCAGATTCTGATTCCGGAAGAGTACGTTGGCCCGGTGATGGAACTTTGCCGCGAGCATCGCAGCGAGAGCCAAACGATGAACTACCTGTCGGCCGGACGCTTGGAAGTCACCAGCGAAATGCCTCTCGGGGAAGTCTTGTTCGACTTCTATGGCAAACTGAAGATGATCACTCGCGGGTATGGCTCGTTCGACTACGTGCCAATCGAGTACCGCAAAACCGACATCGTCAAAGTCGACATCTTGGTCAACAAAGAACCGGTCGACGCACTCGCTTACCTCGTGCACCGTGACAAATCACGCGCCCGTGCAATGCACTACTGCGAGCAACTCGCCGAAGCGATTCCTCGTCACCAGTTCAAGATCCCAATCCAAGGTGCGATCGGCGGCACCGTGATCGCGCGAACCACCATCGCTCCATATCGCAAAGACGTGACCGCGAAACTTTACGGTGGTGACGTCAGCCGCAAGAAGAAGCTTTTGGAGAAGCAGAAGAAAGGCAAAGCCAAGATGAAACAGTTTGGCAGCGTCAACATCCCACAAAAAGCCTTCATCTCCGTGCTCCGCACCGACAAAGACTAACGACTTCGCCCCAACGGGGCAGCGCTATCACAGCCCAGGGCAACGCCCTGGGGGTACGGCGGGATTAAGATTGCAAAGCCCCAACGGGGCGGCCCTAGCGTTTTTTTGGGGACACTCTGTTAGGGCCGCCCCGTTGGGCCTCGCGATGGCATTTTGAAGTTGCGCTTTTCTCACAACCCGACGCGTCAGCGAGGGACCCACCGGCGCGTTGCGATGGCACGCGGTCCCTCGCTGACGCGTCGGGTTATGAAAAACCCAATGCCTCACGCAAAAACGCAACTTCAAAACGATGGCGTCTCCCTCAAGAAACCCCAGGCGATGCCTGGGGCTATTATGGCGCTGCCCCGTTGGGGCGCGGGACAGAACCCAAATGAGCGCCACAACACCAAAGATTCAGCAACCCAGAGCTATCAGGCTGTTGATTTGTTGAGCCGCACCGCGTTAGCGGCGGTTGATTAGACGCCAACCGGGGCTAACGCCCAACGGCTAATGATTGTCACTCGGTATGCGACTAAATCAACAGCCTGCTATCCCACGGTTACCGGAGACGAACCGGACGCGGTCGCGTTCCGGCTGACTAAATCGACAATCCGATAGGCAACGGGCGGTGACGCAGAGGTCGATACCAATTGAACTTTTTCAATCATCCACCCGCGGGCATCCGCTACTCCGCGTCCGCCTCGTAGCCATACCACATCCACGCCAGCGTATCGGCCAAGGTGGCTTCGAACACCTTGCGATCGCAGTGACGGGTCGCCTTCGAGAACACATACCGATATTCGTAGCCCTTCGCTTCCAGCGCGTCGGCGGTGCGTTCGTTCGCCATCACCCAGTTGTGATACGTCGACTCGGGGTCGTTCGCTCGATTGTCGTTCTCCGCAACGTGCGTGAAAATGCGAAGCGGTTTCTTCTCGCTGTTTTCAATCAGCTTCATGCTCGAGTGATACTCCCAAGCCCCCAGCGGGTACTCAGCTTCCTCAGGAGCATCGTCGTCCTGTTGATCCACAAACGTTCCTGAATACGTGATCAAACGGCGAAACCATTCCGGGCGGAACCAACCCATCGTCAGCGCCGCGGCACCACCGCTGCTGCATCCCATCACGCCACGCCCCCACGGGTCATCCGTCAGCTTGAAGTTTGGATAGGCTGCACGAATCTCAGGATGGTTCTCAACGGCTGGCAGAACCTCTAATTGAATGAACCGAGCCAGCCGGTCTGACATCGTGTCGTATTCCAAACCACGTTGGCTGCCTTTGCTGTCGTTGCCTCCGTTTTGAACCGCAATCGCAACGAAGGCGGGAAGTCGACGACTCGGATCCTTTGAGATCGTCATGTTATCCAGTGCGTTTCGAACCAAGTTCAAACGACTCGGACCATCATGCATGACCAGGAACGGTGCCGCGGTCCCGTCTTGGTAAGCCGCTGGCACATAAACCACGATCTTGCGTTCCTTGCGAACGTCCTTGCGTGGATTCAAAGTCGAATCCGTGCCGTCGAAAATCTTGCTTTCCGACAACGGCATCATGAACTCAAATTGTTTTCCCTTGGGCGCTCCCTGATCTTTCAACTCGGGTGCCACCTGATAATCCGGACCAATGACAATGCGTCCATTCTTCAAAGGCGAAGACGCTTGGTCGTCGGCCAATGCCGCCGTGCTGATAAATCCAAGACAAGCGAACGGGGCCAGCATCCATGCCAAGTATGGCAACGAGAAACGGGAAGCGGTCTGCATGAGGTGGGCCGTGGAAGGAGGTGGGGAAGGGGAGAGATCTCGAAGAAGCGACCATTCTAACCAACACATTGTTCAGGGTGCCCGTCCCTCAGGGCGTCGATCACTCAGGGTACCCGTCACTCTGGTTTCAACCTGAGGTGCTTCATCCGACTACGAAGCGTTGGACGACTGATCCCCAGACGCAAACTCGCTTCGCTGAGATTGTTTCCGGTCGCTTTCATCACCTCGCGAATCAAGATTCGGTCGACCTCGTTGTGGATGTCTTCCGAAACCGTGCAGCTCCCCGATGCAAGCCGCCGATTGATTTCTTTCGACACCTCGGATTCCCAGCCATTGGAAATTTCCACGTTGTTCCCAGGGCTGGAGGATTCTCCAAACCCACTCGGTAAAAATGCGGGAACGATGACCGGACCGCTTGCCTTGAGGAGCGTCTGCTTCACGATCCCCTGCAATTCTCGAACATTGCCCGGCCATGAATGAGCCATCAACCGCTGCATCGTTTCAGGTGCAATGGAAACAAAGTCCTTGCCAAGTTGGTCAGCGAACAGCGAAAAGAAATGCTCCGCCATTCGAGCCACATCCTCCCCACGTTCACGCAGCGGCGGCAGTTCAATCGTGAATTCGTTCAAACGATAAAACAAATCGCTGCGGAACGATCCGTCGGCCATCGCCGATTCCAAATCGCGGTTGGTCGCGGCCAATATTCGAACATCGGTCTTGATCGGTTTGCTTCCGCCAACCCTCTCAAACTCTTTCTCCTGCAACACACGCAGTAGTTTTGTTTGCATCACCGGCGTCATGTCTCCGATCTCGTCGAGAAACAATGTGCCTCCGTTGCAAATCTCGAACTTACCAATCCTTCGTTGATCGGCTCCGGTGAACGACCCTCGTTCATGACCGAACAACTCACTCTCGAGCAACGCTTCCGGAATCGCGGCGCAGTTGATCGCGTGAAAGACTTGATCATGTCGTTGGCTGTGTTGGTAGATCGCCCGAGCCACCACTTCCTTGCCCGTCCCGGTTTCGCCCAAGATCAGCACCGCTGCATCCCGAGACGCGACTCGGCCAATGCTTCGAAAAACATCGACCATGGCTGGGCAACTGCCGAGAATCAAATCCGCCGCCGTTGCCTTGGAACGATCGAGTGGCTGCCCCGAATCGGTTGGCAACTCCGCGGGACGTCGAGCCATCCGGCTGGTTTCGAGTGCTGAATCAATCAGCGGGAGAATCCCATCGGGTTCAAACGGTTTGGTGATGTACTCGAACGCGCCGCCACTGATCGCCGTGATTGCGGTCTCAGCGGTTCCATGGCCCGTCATCAGGATCACTGGAACCCGACGATCCATTTCGCGAAATTCATGAATCAATGCGAGACCTGATTGATCCGGCAACTGGATGTCCAGCAACACCGCATCAGGGTCCGTCTCACGAAACAACTCCAGCCCCTTGGCAGCGGTCACCGCCGTCACCACGCGGTAGTCCGGTGCGGGCAAACACAATTGCATGCACTGCAAAATGAGAGGGTCGTCGTCGACAACCAACAGGGTTCTGCAATCGTTCATGAAGTCGCAATCGGTAGGATGACATTGATTGTGGTGCCTTCCCCAAGAACCGAGTCCACTTCGATGGCTCCACCATGGCTCTTGATGATACCGATGGTGGTGCTCAGCCCCAGTCCCGTTCCCTGACCACGTTGCTTGGTCGAAAAGAAAGGTTCAAAAATACGGTCTCGGATCGCATCCTCCATGCCACGACCGGTATCCGTCACACTGACCATCACATACCGACCCGGTGGCAGTACGGTGTAAGAAAACGATCGATCCCCGCTGAGTTCCCAGGACCTCGCTCGGACACTCAGTCGCCCAGCACCGTCCATCGCATCACGGCCGTTGATCGCCAAATTCATCACCACTTGGCTGAGCTCCGTTTCATCGCCGATCACATCGGGCAAATCGGGTTGCACGTCCAGCACCACCTCGATTTCACCGCCCACCGTCCGTTCCAAGATACGCACGATCTCTGGCAGCAACTCGCTCAACGCAATTCGTGCCGGAACGCCATCGCCGCCTCTTGCGAATGTAAGCAACTGAGCGATCAAGTCCGCCCCGCGACTGGCACCACTGACAATCGTGTCCACCAAAGCCGCCCGGTCCAAGTTCGGCGTTTCGCGTTGCAGCATCTTGCCGCTCATCAAAATCGGAGTCAGCAAATTGTTCAGGTCGTGTGCAATCCCGCTGGCGAGCGTCCCCAATGATTCGAGTCGCTGACGGCGTCGCTCGATCTGCGACAGCATCATCGTGTCGGGCGGAGGCACCGGCTTTGATGGCCGAATTTCGCAGCAACGACTGCCCCCCAATGCAATGAGCAACACCAACATCACCAAATAGCCCACCCAAGGCGAACCGTTGGCATACGCCACCCCAAGCAGAACCAAATTGGCTGCCAGAGCGATGACAAACGAGATCAAAAACAAACGGTTGCGAATAACGGCAATTGGGAGTGAATGGAACACGACGCAGGAACACCGTTTGCAATCAACGGCTCCGCGATACCAATTGTATGTTGGCGATCGTCGGATGGTATCAAGCGAGTCTCGTCTTTCCCCAAGCTTTTAGAATGTCGGAATCATTGCGGCAAACCATCGACTCGGCACAAAGTGGTTGGGTGGGCTGTTGCTGGGAAACCGCATTCGGCTCGCGAAAGCTCAATCTTTGCGGGCTCACCAGCCGGCAAGCCTTGCTGGCCGCACGCGCCCTGCGTGGCGAAGAGGCATCGTGCTGGCGAGACGCGGCCGAATGGCTGCGGCGAGTCGAGGCGGACGCCGCAAAAGCCAAACAACTGGCCGAACAAGCCTGGACGCAAGCCACAGCCAACCACTTTGTGATCGCTCATGAGCTGCTTTCAGAATCAGCGACCCTCGAAGCAAAGTACCCGTTGGCGGCCCGCTATCGCGAATGTGCGATCACCCTGGATGGAATGATCCCTGAGAAGAATCGCAACCCAGGGCGTTGCTTTTGAAGTTGCGCTTTTGCATTCGGTTTTGTTGGCCAAAGGCCTTCGTCATCGTAGCCTGGGGCATCGCCCCAGGGATCGAGAACGAAGGGAAATGAGTTGGCCAACGGCCAACATCAACCCACATGTTTTGAATTGAATTTGGCCGTTGGCCAAAATGGGGTCGTGTTTTTCTGCTCCAGGGGCGATGCCCCTGGCTATGTTGAACGAGGCCGTTGGCCATTCGAGGAAAAAGCGCAACTTCAAAAGGCGTTGCCCTGGGCTGTGATAGGGCTGCCCCGTTGGGGCAAGAACTTGCGCAGTCCAGAACCAAGTCAACCCTCCAGTTTGACAGCCCAGCGATCGTCTGGGCTGCGAAATGTTTGGGCTTGTGTCGGCCATGCGTTTGCGCAAGTTTTCATCCCGGTAGGGATGTCAGATGGTAGCCGTCGGTCAGCGATAGCGCCACCGACGGACACCCGTCCCACGCCGTCACTCTCCATCCCGCCGTGGCCAAAGGCCACGGCGGGATGGAGAGTTTTATGGGAGCTCGTGTTCCGGGGGTACGCTGCGACGCAGCAACCCCCGGCTACCATCTGAAATCCCTACCGAGATGAAGAAAGACATTGGCCGGAAGAAAAATTGCATTCGCTATCAGAACGCGAATAGCAAACATTTTGCAGCCCATCGTTCGCCCCAGTTGTACGCGGTAGCAACAACGCTATTGCCTACGCTTCTTCTGCCAATGGTTCTGGCAACCAGAACGACAGCACCGATCCGGCCAGATAAACAAACAACACCACGCAAGCTGCCGCGATCGCGGTGCTGCCCGAAGGCAACATCGTCGTCAGCCATGCGGTGACGGCGGCGAACGAAGTCCCGATCATCCGGCCGCCAATGTTCGCGGCAAAACTCTCGCCCGTCCCGCGAAGATGCAACGGGAAAGCTCGCGGAAGATAGTTGCCCCAAAAACTAAACTGGGCCACCGTGAAGAAACCGCACAACAGGATTCCCCACTTGAGCAAATCCAAGTTGTCACGAGCCGGAAAGAAGAACACCAATGGAACGATCACCAAACCAGGCCACTGGAACAGCCGCAGCAACCAACGCCGACTCACGATCGCAACGGCCAACGCCGCCAGCGCAAAACGCCCTAGCAAGCCGCCAATCTCCTGATAGCCGTTGACCGTTGCCGCGGTCTCTTGCTCGATCTTCTTCGCCGCAGGCACCGGCAAACCATCGGTCTGAGATCGCACCTGTGGCAGTCCAGGCACGATCGATGGAACTTGTTGCAACGCTCCAAACGCCGCACCATAGCTGCACGCGAACATCAACGTCGTGATGATCGTTGTGCGACGCAGATTCGGTGCAAACAAAGCCGCGATGCTGGGACGCTGCAACGTGCCGGCCGCCTTCTTGGCCGCCCACTGAGGTGACTCAGGAAGAAACGGACGAATCATGATCAACGGGATTGCGGGAATCACACCGGAGACAACCGTGTAACGCCACGCCTCATGGCCGCCCGCAATTTCCGGCAACGAACTGGCATACTGAATCGCCAAATAATTCGCGGCCGTGACCAGCAAACCACCGACGGAAGAGAACGCTTGTGTGTACCCCAGCGCCGCTTCGCGATGCTTGACATTGGGAAACAACTCCGCCACCCAAGCGACCGCCGCAACGAACTCCACACAAACGCCCACGAACACCAAACATCGCAGAAACAACAGCATCCCGATGGAGGTCACAAAGCCGCTGGCCAGCGCCGCGAAAGCGTACAGCAGAATGCTGTAGGTCAACACACGTCGCCGCCCCCACAGGTCGGTGAGGTAACCGCCAAACAAACCAAAGATCCCACCCACCATCGCGGGAACAAAGAACAACATGCCACGCCAATACTCAAACTCCGGCGTGCCGGGTGAGATCCCACCGAGTTCCTGCAAGGCAGGCCGCAGGATCAACGGCAACATCAACAGTTCATAAATATCAAACGCAAACCCAATCGCTGCAATGAAACAAACGATGGCTACGGTGACTTTGGAGGGCGACGGCGCAGTGGACGATGGAGACAACGGAATCATGAATCACGAAAGAGAAACGAAGCGGACCTAAACACGTCGGCAGCAATGATCGGGCAAAACCATGTGAGCCGTTTGGGCGTTAGCGGGCTGTTGATTTAATGAGCCGTACCGCGTTAGCGGCGGTTAGTCAGACGCCAACCGGGGCTAACGCCCATCGGCTAATTGTTGTCACTCGGTATACGACTAAATCAACAGGCTGTTAGTCCCGGTTGCCCGCGGGAACAGTGGCGTTTGCCAAAACAGTTCAAATGCCGAAAAACTCCTGCCGACCTGCTTAGTAAAAAACGTCACAAACCTGACTGCGGACGAGAACCTCAGTTCTCTCGCACGTTCACGTTGTCGATGAAGTACTCGGCGTTGGTGGCATTGCCAAACAAACCCGGGCTGCCATTGCGGTTGGGAGCCTCATCAATCGCGGTCACCGTCCAGGCATCGGGCTCCGCTTCTTCGCGAGGCCAAACCTTGCCCTTCAGAATCGCTTTGCCATCTTCCAAACTCGCCTGCAATTTCAGCGTGTACCAAACTCCCGCTTCCCACTGCACCGGAACACTCTGAGCCATCCGCAACTGAGCCGCCCAGGTTCGAATCTGCAGCTTTTGAGATTCACCCATCAGGTCCAATACATAACGCTGAGCGATGACTCCCATGTCCGGCAACTTGCTCGTCCCCGATTGTGCTTTCACATCCGCAGTGATGGTGTAGTTGTGCAAGTCCGTTGGACCGAACCACGCTTGGCTGCGAGTTCCCTTGGGGATCGTCGAAACCTTCGCAATCACCGGTTCGCCATCAACCGATCGAGCCTCATGTCGGTAGCGTGCCCCCACCCAAGTGATCGGAACTTCGCCATCGGAAAAATCAAAGGCCCACGGCAACGACGGCACCACCCGGACTCTTGAGGTTGCCAAAAGTTCGCCTCTACGGACATTCACGGTGACGGCACCGTGTTGCATTTGACCATCTGCTTGGAACACCCCGTCACGACCGACGGCCCCCGCTCCTTCCGCTTCAAACGTCAGTCCATCAAGTGGCAATTCCAATCGCTGGCCTCGCGAATTGAACGCGACCACTTCGTACGAAATCACCTCGCCGGGACGAACCATCGCCTCGGCGGGGATGAGTTGCAATTGAGCGATTTCAGGATCGTCGCTGACCGGCAACTCGGGCTCGAACGCTTCAGATGACACTTTCACCGTTGCCACCGAATTCGATCCCGCATCACTTTCGTTTTCAAGACAGAACAGTCCACCAGTCGTCGGCAGATAGATTCGGCCGTGAGACACAATGGGCGATCCTCCCACTTCATGACCGCGTGGCAAGCGAACCTTGAAGACGGACTCAATCCCTTCCTCGGTTGGCTTCAGCACATGAAAGACACCTTGCGACGTGCAACCATAAATTTTGCCATCGGCATACAACAAACTGCCACGCATCGCCGTCCCCAACTTCACCGGTGGGCAAACCTCTTCTCCCGTTTCGCGATTCAGCACTCGCAACCGGGACGAGTCTTCGACAACGTACAACCGATCACCCACCAGCAACGGAGAACTCTTGCCGCACATGATCTCTTCGGTTCGCCAAACTTCCGCGGAAGCCGATTCCAGTGAGGCGTGGGTCGCATCAATTCGAACAACCGCTCCCATCGCGGTGCCCTCTGGGTTCTCTTCCCCATGTGTGGTGTAAACGTTGCCTTCGCTGTCCACTGCGACGGACGTGTTGATCCCTCGCCGTGAGACAGGTTCGTGCCACAGGATCTTTCCCGTGCGAGGCTGGATACCATAAACGTCTCCGTCACCGCTGCCGGCGACCATCACGGGCTGTCCACCGATGACCTTGATGATTGGTGTGCTGAAGGTGGTGTCTTCTGGCAATGGTCGTGTGCTCACGCTCCAAACCAGCGTCCCGGATTGCTTGTCAAACGCAAAGAAGCGATGAGCAGGGCGAGCGGTCGCGTCCCAACCGGTGGTCACACCACTGATGATGACCAAGTTCTCATAGATCACTGGAGTGTTGGTTCGGCCGCCATAAGTGCTGAGCATCCCGAACTCTTCACTCAGCGATCGAGACCAAGCGGTCTCGCCCGTTGTCGCATCGATCGACTGCAACAAACAACATGCTCCGAGCGCATACACTCGATCCAGTTCTGGGTCGCCACAAACATTCGACCACCCCACGCGTTCCGCTGGCAGATCCGACAGAAAAACGTTGTACACGTTCTCCCACAGCAGATCGCCCGAATCAGCGTCCAAGGCAATCACCTTCTCGGCGTCCTGGGACGTCCCCGGCTGGTCACGCACGATCGTGAACACACGCCCGTTCATCACGATCGGTGTGGAGATCCCCGAGGCTATCTCGCTCTTCCAAAGAACGTTGCTTCCCGAACCGCCTTTGGGATCGAAGCGATCGATCAATCCTGTTTCAGGTGAGGTTCCGTTTTGAAACGGACCACGCCAATTGGCCCAATCCAACTCGTCAGCGATCGTCGCGGCCGATCCACCCACCACCTGACAACACAGCCACACCGACAACAAGCCGAATCGCAACGACGACGTTTTCACTCGCACACTTCCAGGACAAAACCGATGCTCCCGCCGAGTCGCTCCGGGAAGACTGAGCCGACATCACTCGCGAGAAACTGCACGCTTCTGGGAACGCACTTCCCAGACCAAATCACGCAGGGAGAGTCAAAACCACCGGGCGAACGCAGATCCCGATCGGTTTTTCACTCGAGTGGACTGCACAATCCAATCTTTTTTGGTGCTCCAACGGAAAGCAGGTCGTTGATTTGGCCTCCCTACCGGAAAGATCCTTGCCACACGCTGGAAAAGTTCTTTCCACTCGGCCGGCCGCTGGAATCAAGTGCTTCGTCGGAATGTCATTTTCCGATTAAAATATTGAATTGGAATGATGCGAATCAGCACCTCTGCCCGGTGTTCCCCATCTCAGTGACCTGTGAAGTTTGGTTGCAGTGATCGGGATGTTTGGCTCGGTACATCGCTTGCGACGCACTTCGCCACGGATTCGCACAGACCAACTCCCACCTCAAGGATGAATCGGCGAAACGAGCCTTCTTCTCCTACAACCGAGTTCGCTCGGCCCGCCATCGGTGTCCTCCCACCTCTTTGCTGAGTCTCCTGTGCGTCGAACAACCTTCCTTATTTGCGCTGCGTGTCTGCTCGTCGTCCGTCCTCCGCTCTTGCACGCGGACCCGGCCCCGGAACCTTCGCCCGCGGTGAAGTTTCAATCGCAGGACAAAGTCGTCAGCTTCGAAACAGATTTCGCGGGCGGCAAGATTGATCAATTGGTGGAACTTGGTGGCGATGACTTTGAGATTTTGATTCGCCCCGAAAATGAACCGATCAACGATAGCGCGTGGTACGCGTTTCGAGTTCACTCGACCAATCCGCGACACATCAACGTCCGACTTCGTTACGAAGGCGGCTCACATCGCTATGAACCCAAGATCAGCCACAATCGTGTCGAGTGGAAATCGGCCGAACATCTGATCGTTGCCCGACATCCCGGCGGGCAAGAGGTCACGTTGCGTTTGCCGGTCAGCGACCAAGTTCTCTGGGTTGCCGGACAGGAACTGGTTGGCAACAAAGACATTGCGACTTGGGTCGACACACTCGCTCAATTTCCATTCGTCGAATCATCGCTCGCAGGTCGATCCGTCCAAGACCGTCCGATTCATCGGCTCGCGATCGGCAACCCCGACAGCAAAGAGGTCATCTACGCACTTTCGCGTCAGCACCCACCAGAAGTCACCGGCACGATTGGCATGATGCACTTCATCGAGGCGTTGTGCAGTGACACCGAACTTGCCAAACGCTATCGGGCGGAGTTTTTGACCGTCGGCATTCCGATCGCGAATCCAGATGGAGTGGCCAAAGGTTATTGGCGATCCAATGCCAATGGCGTCGACCTCAACCGCGACTGGCTGGCATTCCAAGAACCTGAAACACGTTCGATCCGTGACGACTTGGTTCGCCTTCGCGGTGAACAAGAGAAACGGTTGTGGTTGTTTCTCGATTTCCACAGCACCTACAACGAAGTCTTCTACACCGTCCCGAAACAAACCAAGCTGTTCCCCGAAGGCTTCACCGCAGAATGGCTGAAATCGCTCAACGGTCGAATGGGCGACTCGACCATGTTGCGAGACGACGGCCACAACGCTCACCGCAGCACCAGCAAAGCTTGGGTGGCGCGAGAACTTGGCATTCATGCGGTGACCTATGAGTTCGGCGACGAAACCGATCGTGAACGCATTCGCAAAATCGCCATCGGATCCGCCGAGGAAATGATGAAAATCCTTCTCGCTCGCAAAGCCAAACTGTCACCAACCGCTTCTCGCTGAAGCATCATGGCAGAACCTCTGCCGTCTATGCAGGTCGGCTGGAATGATCGGGCACAACCATATGAGCCGTTTGGGCGTTAGCAGGCTGTTGATTTAGTCACATACCGAATGACAATCATTAGCCGTTGGGCATTAGCCCCGGTTGGCGTCTAATCAACCGCCGCTAACGCGGTGCGGCTCAATAAATCAACAGCCTGTTAGCCCCGGTTGCGTTTGAAAACCGTGGCTAACGCCAAGCGGCTCACACACCCGACGACCGCTTTTGACCTTTCATGAAATCTCGTTGAAGAGTGTTTGCACGCCACGCCATCCAGGGTTTACCCTTGGCCCGCTTTCATTGCAGCCACTTCCTCGACAAACGCCTCCATCATGACTTTCAACCAATCGAATTGCCGAGCCATCTCGCTCGCGAGCTTGTTCGTTCTCACCAGCCTCTCCCTGGCTGGACCACTTGCCGCACAAGACACCCACATCGCACCTTCGAAGTCCGCTTTCAGTGCGGAACCGTTTCAGGTGACGTGTGAAGGTACCTATCCTCACCACTTGCAAGGTGTTTGTGCTGACGCGACTTCGATCTATTGGTCGTTCACCACCACGTTGGTCAAAACGGACCATGACGGCAAAGTGCTGAAGAAGATCCCCGTCGCGAACCATCACGGCGATCTTTGCTTCCGCGATGGCAAGATCTATGTCGCCGTCAACCTTGGCAAATTCAACGATCCCGCAGGAAACGCGGACTCATGGGTCTACGTCTATGACGCGGAATCGCTGGACGAACTTGCTCGACACGAAACGCAGGAAGTCTTTCACGGGGCAGGCGGGATCGGACACCGCGAAGGCCACTTCTACGTCGTTGGCGGATTGCCTGATTCATTTGACGAAAACTATGTGTACGAATACGACGACCAGTTTCAATTCGTCAAAAAGCACGTGATCACGAGCGGACACACTCACCTCGGAATCCAATCCGCAACCTTCGCCCACAATCGTTGGTGGTTTGGTTGTTATGGATCGCCCGCCATCACGCTTGTCACCGATGCGGACTTCCAGATGAAAGGGCGATACGAGCTCAACTGTTCGCTCGGCATTGAGGGGCTCGCGGATGGGCGATTGCTCGTCGCCAGTGGTCGCTGCGACAAAGAAAACGGTTGCAGTGGAAAGATCCTCTCGGCGCAGCCGAGTGAATCAGCGGGCTTTCAGCTCTAAAAGTGACGCGGGAAGCGTTTTTTAGAAAGCATGTCCAATCAGCGGGTCAGTTGCCCCTTCCCGTTGCTCACTGCATTAGGATCGTCGCTTTCCCCACGTCACTCACTGAATGCCCAGGTGGACGATGTCCAATAAAATGCTTCCGAATCGACGCGACATACTGGTAGGCGGGACCGCTTTGGCTGCCGTCGGTCTCGGCAACGTTTCACCCGCTCAGACGCCCGTTTCATCGTCCGCCAATGATCGCCTGAAGATCGCCGCCATTGGCGTTGGCGGACGAGGCGGTTCGAACCTGCGAACGATGGAGCAGACCGAAATGGTCGACGTCGTCGCGGTTTGCGATGTCGACACGAGATTCACCGACCAAGCCGTCCAGCGACATCCAAAGGCCAAGGCTTTTCGGGATTTCCGGAAACTATATGACGCCGTTGGGAACGACATCGATGCGGTCGTTGTCAGCACCACCGAACACACTCACGCGTTTGCAACGATGCCCGCGCTGCAACTTGGCAAGCACGTCTATTGTGAAAAGCCCTTGGCGTACAACATCGACGAAACGCGACAGATCGCAGAAGCGGCAGAGCGAGCCGGTGTCGTCACTCAAATGGGAACCCAAATTCACGCTGGCAGCAACTACCACCGGGTCGTGGAACTGATCCAAAGCGGTGCGATCGGCGATGTCAGCGAAGCTCACGTCTGGGTCAACCGAGCCTGGGGTTTGCAATCCGAAGCGGACGCGAAAAAACACCGCGACCTTCTGCACGTGGATTCCCGTCCAACCGACATGATGACACCGCCGGACCATGTCGACTGGGATCTGTGGCTGGGTCCCGCCCCGGTCCGTCCTTATCATTCGGTCTACTTCCCCGGACCTCGTTGGTATCGATGGTGGGATTTCGCTGGTGGAACCATGTCGGACCTCGGCAGCCACTGGAATGACCTGCCGTTCTGGGCACTGGAACTCGACGCACCCACCACGGCGGAAGCGTTCGGCCCTCCGGCTCATTCGGAAATTGCCCCCGCATCGATGTCGGTGAAGTACGAATACCCTTCACGCGGCGATCGCGGCCCGGTCTCCGTTTCCTGGTACCAAGGCACGCACAAACCTGAGATCTGGCAACGCGGCGAGATCCCGCGCTGGGACAGCGGAGTTTTGTTCATTGGCAGCAAAGGCATGTTGCTGTCTGACTATGGAAAACACGTGCTGCTACCCGAGGAATCCTTTGTCGACTTTGAGCCGCCGGCCCCGTTCGTACCTGACTCCCCCGGACACCACGAACAATGGGTTCGAGCATGCTTGGGCGAGGGTGAAACGGCCAGCCCCTTCCGCTACGCCGGACCGCTGACCGAAGCCAACCATCTCGGCAATGTTGCCTATCGAGTTGGCAAAAAGATCACTTGGGATCGCGACAAGATGGAGTGCGTGGGTTGCCCCGAAGCCGCCCCCTTCATCGCCAGAGAACCACGCGAAGGATGGTCGCTGAGCTAAAACAGAGGGTGCGGCACAGCGGGCTGTTGATTTAATGAGCCGTACCGCGTTAGCGGCGGTTAGTCAGACGCCAACCGGGGCTAACGCCCATCGGCTAATTGTTGTCACTCGGTATACGACTAAATCAACAGGCTGATAGGCTTCCAACCTTTGTTCCGCGCCATCACAGGCAGGAAGCCGATGCCACTCATCGTGAGCCTATTCACGCGGGTCGTGTGAAACCCCAAGACGCCGCCAACGCATCCGCGGCCTCTTCAATGTCAGTGATCTCACCCCAGCCACCGTTCCGCAAAAACGCATGCGCAAACTCGTGAGCGATCACATAATGTGCGAACCCTTCCGTCGCGTCCGCCAACTTGCTTCGCAGAATCACGCAGCGACTGCCGTTTCCATCGATTCCAGGGGCGGGCATCAAAAACGACCAGCCCACACCGGGAACGTAATTGTCGATTTCCACTCGAAAGCGATCATCGTTCAGAAAGTCCGCTTGCACGTCCTCAGGCAGTTGCCTCAAAACAGCCAGCACCCTTTCCTGCAAAACAGGGTACTCCTCAAAGGGTGCGATGTACTCGGAGAACGGCATGGCAAATAAATGGACGGTGAACGGTGGAAGGCTTGCAAGCTGAGAAGATTTCCCGGTGACGACCAGTTCAATCTTCGGCTCCAAATCGAGAGTCAAAAGCAGCGTGGCTCGAGTTTAAAGCACGCGGATCAATGACGCCCCCCTGATTCGACCGTGCACTGAGAATCTTGCAGCCTTGCTGCGGTCTCGCTCAAAAGCGTATCCGTGAACAAAGTTCTCTCATTCACCGAAGCAAGGACGCTCGCGATGACCGAATTCTATCGACGATTGCTGCCGTGTCTCTGCGCCGTCTCTTTGGTTGGAACCCAACTCCCCGAAGCGAATGCGGCTCCTACGGAGCCAAATCAATTCGCGACGCAACAACTTGCTCCCGCGTCAAATGTCCCTCACCTGAAAGACGTCGGGCAATCCGAGGCTGGCCTGTCGCCAAGTGCGACCTCGAGTCGCGATGCAGCGAGTTCCGTCTCGCTCGTTTCCGCGGAAGACGATTTGGCTGCTGAAACGTCCTCTGCGGTGCTGGAGAACAAACAAGAAGAAGTTGCTGCTGAGCTTCGCGTCGCGATGCTGCAAGAGAAGCAGGAGGCGGAGTCGTCTGGAAACGACAACGACCAGCCCAGTGCTGACTCCAGTCGGGTCGACCTACTCAAGCAAATCGATGTCGTCATCGCACAGCAACAGTCGGCAACTTCGTCCAACGAAGACCACGACGCACAAGTCGCTTCGCTAAAGCAATTGCTGACTCGACTCGCAGATGGAAAAATCGAGGATAGAACGCCACCGTATTCGATCGTGTACCAGGACGGACTGAAAGAATCCGTCCGCAATGCGAACACCCGGCTACTTTCGGCTGAGTCGTCCGTCGTCTCAGCTCGTAACGCAGCCGAAACCGCCAAACTCGAATTGGATGACCGCGCGAAGACACTCCGTCAACGAAAAGAAAACTCCACGCCGGCAACCGAAAGCGAGATCCAAATCGCCGAGCTAGAGCAAAAGCTCGCCGAGGAAATGCTCGTGCTTCGTCGCCAAGAGCTATCAATCGCCGAAGCCAACCAAGCGATCGCAAAACTGCAGCTTGAGATCGAAGAAAAGAAGCTGGCGATCGTCGGTGACAGCATCGTCTTCACCCGTGAAATGCTCGAGCAAAAACTGGATGACTTTGACCTCCGAGAGATTGAGCTAAAGCAACAAGTCGCTCGCCTCAAGAACGAGTTGCATTTTGCTGAACGCCGATGGATGGCGGCACGACAAGAAACAGACTCCACGCCCAACGCGGGACCTGAGCTGACCGAGCGAGTGGACTCACTCAAAGTCGCCCAGATGACGCTTCAGAATCATTCGTCTTTGATCAACCAGCAACTGCAGCGGATTCCAATCCTCAAAAAGGCATGGGAACGTCGCTTTGTTGAAGACGGCATCGCCAGCGGTGTGCTTGAACGTGGGTTCGTGAATCAGCGCCGACAAGTTGTCTTGGTACGGCAGTTTCAACGCCCGGTCGAACTTGTAAGCCCACCGTGCCGCCAACTCCAACGTACGGCGAGCGTAGAAGCAGGACGTGCGAGGATCGGGGATCGCCGCCGACTCGGCTTTGCTGGCCGCTTCGTGGATGTCCTTCCATTCGGAGGTGAGGAAGTCAAAGTTGCTCATCGCGTGCCCTCGGTTTCCGTCATGAAAGTTCCCCTCGAAACGCCCGGTGTTGGAGGGAGGCGAAGAGTTGATCTAATTCGGCAACTGCCGAACGATGTTTTTCTTTCAATACTTCGACACTAGCGATCTGCTCCTCAAACTCACGCTGCCTGTCCATCGAAGGCAGCGGAATTGGAGTAGCGTTCAGTGTCTTCTTGCTAATGAACTTCACTGTCCCGCCGGTTAGGAAGCGATCAAAGTAATGCTGACTAGCGAGACGATCAAAGTAGTGTTTGCAAAACGAGGGTGAGACCTGATCGAGATCGAGCTTGATAAGAAACAAGTTCCATGCAATCAAGAAGTCGTTCTCTTGTTCCATGAGTAAGCTTTTTCCAATTGTTCCGATGTTGCAAAGCAGCAAATCGTTTCGCGCTGGTCGATACTTTTCTTTGTACTTCAGGTACGTCGCCTTGCTGACGAATCTTGCGTCAGACAGGTCAAGGTAGCCTTGAGTTGTGTGTTTGGACTGAATAATTGGAAACCCGTCATTTTGGTATTCAATTTTCTCGGTAACCGTGTTGATTCCCTGATGCATGTCACGGCTGATGTTTCCGAGAGTAGTCGTGCCTAAATCTGCGCTGCCATCCAGAAGTCTCGCCAAGATGGATTGGGTGAGTTCGTCGAGGAGGGCGAGGGCGGCGCGACGCTTGGCTCGCAACGCCTCCGCCCGATCCAAGATCTCCGCGATCCGCTTCTGCTCCGAAAGCGGCGGAAGGGGAATCTTCGTGTTCTTGATCACGCCCTGACTGATGTTAGGTTGCCCTCCACCGACTCGCTGAGTCAACCAGTACGGAACTTTTGACCGTAAGGCGTGGTAGAGATACCGACGCTCGACTCTCGTATCATCTGGAATCAAGTAGCAGACAGCTTGATTGGTTGCTGCTTCAATGCCGAGCATGCCGACTCTGCCAACGGTCGCGCCGTATAACGCGACCAAGAGTGTGTCAGCTGGCAGAAGCTTGGCAGATGACTCTTTAAGCCCAAGTTCGGTTATGGATTCTCCGGTTTCGGTAATCACTGATTCGCGAAGCTCGCCAGATTTAACCCATGGGATCGAACCATCGTAATAGATTTCTTGCTTCGCTCGCGACGGAGTTCCACCACTACCGGTGTCGCAGATTTCGGAGAGAGCTACCTCGTGACTTGTCACTTCAGCATCCCCCGCAGTTGCTTCATGCCTTGGGTGATCTCTTTCTCGATGCTTTCCAACTCATCCAGAATCGCTTGCGGTGGGCGATGGTCGACTTCTTCGTGGACGACTTCCTTGTAACGGTTGATCGACAAGTCGTAACCTTGCTCGACGATGTCCGACTTCGGCACGCAAAAGCTCTGCGCTGTCCGCTCGTTCTTTCGCTCAGACTTGTCCCGCTTGCTCCATCGCTGCAAAATGTCGGGCAAGTTGTTCTTGGCGTGCTCGTCCCCCGTCAGCTTCGCCGTCGGCGCTGGGCCTTGCTTCTCCGGTGGTAACAATTCGGTTCGCTTGTCGTCCAGCGACTTGCCATCGGCCTGCATGTCGTAGAACCAAACGTGCTCGGTGCCGCCCGAGTTGGTCTTGGTGAACAACACGATCGCCGTCGAGACGCCCGCATACGGCTTGAACACGCCGCCGGGCATCGAAATGATCCCGTCCAGCTTCTGATCCTCGACCAACATCTTCCGCAGCGTCTTGTGGGCCTTCGACGAACCGAACAACACGCCGTCGGGGACGATGATCGCCGCGCGGCCACCGGGCTTGAGCAACCGCAGGAACAGCGTCAAAAACAGCAGCTCGGTCTTCTTCGTCTTGACGACTTGCAATAAGTCCTTGGCACAGCTTTCGTAATCCAGCGAGCCAGCGAACGGAGGATTGGCCAGCACCAGCGAGTAGCGTTCTTCCTCCGCACCGTGTTCCTGAGCCAACGAGTCGCGGTAGACGATGTCGGGATTCTCCACGCCGTGCAGCAGCATGTTCATGCTGCCGATCCGCAGCATCGTGCTGTCGAAGTCAAATCCGTGGAACATGTCGCCATGGAAGTGCTTTTTCAGCTTGGCATCGCGGAGGACTTCGGGATGTTTTTCACGCAGGTACTCACCCGCCACGACCAAGAACCCAGCCGTTCCGCAAGCCGGATCGCAGATCACGTCCGTCGGCGTCGGTGCGGTCAGTTCCACCATTAATTCGATGATGTGACGCGGCGTTCGGAATTGGCCGTTCTGGCCCGCTGAGGCGATCTTGCCGAGCATGTATTCGTACAGATCGCCCTTGGTGTCCCGATCCTCCATCGGCACTTGGTCGATCATGTCCACGACTCGGGCCAGCAGCGCCGGTGTGGGGATCGTGAACCGAGCGTCTTTCATGTGCTTGGTGTACGTCGATCCGTCACCACCGAGCGTTCGCAGAAACGGAAAGACGTGCTCGTTGACCACATCGAACATTTCCTTGGGCTCGAAGTGTTTGAACCGCGACCAGCGGAGGTCTTCGTAGGAGCGTTTCTTTTCGTCCTTGCCCTCGGGGAAGATCCGATTTTCCATCGGCTTCTTGGTGCGGTCGGCTTTGTTTTCTTCGAGCGTATGCAGATCGTCGAGGCGTTTGATGAACAGCAGATACGTGATTTGCTCCATCACCTCCAGCGGATTCGAGATCCCGCCCGTCCAAAACGCGTCCCAGAGCCTGTCGACCTTGCTCTTGATTTCACCCGTGATCAATTCGCTTCTCCATGCGGAACTCGTTGTTGTTGTCTCTTCGACGGTCCCGCACCGTAACGGATCCCCACAGCGTGGACGCAGCCGTTTCCAGATCGAGCCGAAGGGGCGACAGCCTATCAAAATTCGGACCCCCGCAATATGCTGGAGGTCGGCAGCAACCAGAGGGACAGAATGACATCACCGACCGCGAAAACGATTCAGATCTACTTGCCCACCGGTGAACCACGTGGAATCCGGATCGCCGAAATCACCACCCGAATCGTGCAGGCCGTGCTGATTCCTCGTAGCGATCTCGCCCAGGGGAAGTCGCGGCAAGAACTCACTTTACCGAGAGTCTATTTCCTTTTCGGTGAAGACGAGGAGGGCGCAAAACCAATTGTCTACGTTGGGCAGACTGAGGATGCCCGAAAGCGATTTGACAGCCACAACAAGACGAAAACATTCTGGAAGACAGCGGTCTTTTGCGTGTCGAAAACGCAGAACTTCACGCAGGCTCACATACGCTATTTGGAATGGCATTGCATGCAGAAGGCCAAGGAGGTGAATCGTTTCTCACTGGACAATGGGCAGGTACCGGAGACGTCAATCTACGTCCCTGAGCCGATGGAAGCCGAATTGCTCGACGTGTTCGAAACCATCAGCACCCTTGTCTCGACTCTCGGGTACCCGGTGTTCGAACCAGTCTCGAAGACAGCTGGCCCAACGTCTCGATTCTTCATCCGCTCACGAGGATGCGATGCGACCGGCGAATTGGTAGAGGATGGATTCGTTGTCCGTCAGGGAAGCCGATCACGAACCGAGTTCACGGCGTCGGCGCCGGATTCAGTCCATTCACAACGTCAGAAGATGATCGAGTCGGGAATCCTTGAAGAGCGTCACGGAAACTACTTCTACCTTCAGGACTACCTTTTCCCTTCTCCCAGCTCAGTCGTGCTCGGTGCTAGCGCGAACGGGTGGACGGAATGGAAGGACTTATCCGGTGCGACGCTGAGCGAGATCCACCGAGAAACCAACGAGATCGATGACACTTAACTCCCGTCGTGGATCCAACTTAGGTCCTACCTAGCAAGCCCCCACACCAATTCGTCGCTCACACGGTGGAGTGCAGCTAGAACGAGCGTCGGTCACGTAACTCCCGTTTGCGACTGGGACTCTTGTGGTTCAGGTTCCATAGCAATTGCGGTTCGAACTCCGGTGGTTAACAGGTGTTGATCGCTCGGCTGCAAGACTCCGTCGTCCCGACATTTTCATTGCGTCGTTCAGCCGAACATAGCAAAGAGAATGTTCTTGCAATTCAGATTGCCGGACCACTGGAACCGCCAGGGGGACAGGTCACGGTCTCGGGGCAAGAATTTTCTGACAGACAAACTGCTTGATCACTCGCAATAGACTTGTCCGACTCACCCATTCCATCCATCAGTGGTTGAGAGCTACAGGTAGCCCATCCCACGAAGGACTCTGATCAAGAGGCAAGACTTTCCACACTAAGAAATCACGCTTTCTCTTATAGCGAATATCATCGATTCGTCACTAATTGTCAACTTGCAAGTCGTTGCAATTACGCGCATCAAAACGCAACGGTTTCGGGAATCGACGCAGATCGCCGGATCTCATACGGGAATTTTCCCAGAGAGCAAAGACCTGTAGATCACGTTCAACGACCGGGAAATGAGCGGATCGTTGCTCGGCGATTTTCGCTGACCTAGTGTTTGATTCTCCCACGCATATCCCGGCGAGCGGTCCTCAGGACTTGCCTGCTGGTTGAATGCACGCGTCTGCAGGTTGCTATCGCACATCCCTGCGACGAGTGCGAGTGGTACCTGTCAGCCAACCTTTAACGACATCGAATAGCCGTTCTGATCGAAAACGGCTTGGAAACTATCCTCGATCAAAGTCAGATTTGAATCGGTCGTGTAGATGGCATCATGCAGCGTGATGAAAAATGTACGTGGATGATCCACGCGCAGCAGTTCAGACACTTGCCCGATGACCAAGTCAGACTCCGCTCGCTGAAGGATGCGAATCAGATTGGCGTGCTGCCTGCCGTGGTCGTTGATATCGCGGATGTGCGAGTAGACCGTGGGGAAAGCCCGCTTGAAACAGTCTTCAACCTCGCTCGGGTATTCATGACCGCTAGCTGTCTGACGCTTGGCCAAGACATCACTCAGGAACCGTCTTTTGATTCGCTCCCTGTTCATGTGTGGCAATTGCGTCTGCAAGAATTCGTACAGTTTCCCTTGTTGAGCGAGTTCGATATATCGCGGCACGTCCAATTTGATCGACTGCTTGGCCGGGAAGAGAGCACTTGAACCGGAATTTTGAGAATCATAATTGGATTGCTCTTTGGGTTGGTTGTGCTGCCTTCCTGTTCCCTGCTGGCCTGGTGCTATGTGCTCTTGCTCTCTTCGGTGGACCTCCTGCCCGAGAAGTGCCGGTTGTGCGTTCTTGATGTCTACTTGTCGTAGCTCCTGTCCTCTGTGCCGTAACGCTGATCGAAGGTGTCTGCTCAAGTTCGTAATGCTGTTCGAAACTCGTCCGTAGTTCCCGATGGAAAAACGGAAGCGTCGTTCATGGAGGTCTCTGACGAGAATCCCCTGGCTATCGAAGCGATTGATGTCTGGCAGCGTCTTCAAGATCGCTTGTGCGTACTCCCAATCGATCTTTAGGCTGTATTGCAGAGTTTCGAGGTGATCGTGGACAGGTCGCCTTCTTGCATCCTGTTGCTGCCTGTGCTCCTCACGACCCCGTTCCAATGCGCGGATTAGACGAGCGTCTTTCACGGCTACTCGGGTGTGCCTGTCGTACAGGAAGCTTTCGTGCAGCTTGTACCCGAAGCAGCGAACTCCATTTCGATAGGCTTGCCGACGAACAACACCAGCATTAATCAGAGACCGAATGACAGCTGCGTAGTCATGACAACACATCACGCGTTTCAGGTATTCGCCGCAGAGCAAAACCCAACCGTTTGAATCGACGTCCCCGACTGCCAGCTTGCTAAGAATCAGGTGAATGAAATAACGAGCGTCATCCTGCCGATGTTGCAACGAAGGAGGCAGATAGGCTTCCGGACGCAACGACTCAGGCAAAACAAGCGTCTTTGGCCTGCTTGAAGTGCGACTTACCGAGAGAAGATTCTCGGCAGAGACAAATTGATTGGCAGACGGTAGAATCACGGGATCAATGAAACAAAACCGCTTGCCTAGGTTTGGCGACTGAGGGCAGGCGGTTTTTCTTTGCGCTAGAAGGCTTGGAGCAAAGCGGCCAGCAAATACTCAATGGCCACGTGCCAGTTGAGCCACCATGCACGATCGATGCTAGAGCACCGAACTGCAACAGAGTAATACTTGAACGCAGATGTTGCAGGAGAATGCTTGACGGACATTTGCGTCCGCGTGTTAACTGGGAAAACGGCCATCACTAACGCACTCCCCTTCCCATCGCCTTCAACGTCTCAAGAAGTGTGTCCAAAGCTTTGTTCGCTTCATACGAGTTCTCTCCCTCACCACCGAGCAATCGGGTCAAATCAGTGACTCCACGCGTGAGGGCGCCAACGTGCTTTTGAATCAACGAATCGGCCTTCTTCTGAAGAACCACTGGTTCTCGTGACGGGGGAGCGATCGTTTGAGTAGTCGGCGAAACGCTATCGAGTTGGGGCGACACGGCCCCGCCCGCCAAAGGAGGGGTGTAAACGTTGACACCCTCAACCGCTGCTGCGTGTTCGGTCGTTTCTGTTGGTGACAGAGCGGTGGTTGATTTCAAGGTTTTGCTGACAAACGTGTTGCTAACCTTGACCATCTTGGCGATTTGCCTCGCGGAATAATCGGGAAATTCCTTGAGAGCAATCCGAACAGCCTTCCGCTTGTCGTCATTCGTCCGTCGCAAGCCGTTCTCAGCATTCGCGGACAGGGCATATTTCATCGCTTCATTGCGTCCACCGCGATGCACTTGGCTGAAGACTTCCGCACGTCCAACTCGGCGTGCTGCAATCAATCGGTGCCAGCCGTCACCAATCCAGTAATGCTCGCCATCAAAAAACAGGACGATCGGCGACTGGAAGACATATCGTGCCTCTTTACGATTGGCCTTCCAAACTTCTGCGTAGTCATCAACTGCAGATTCGACAATCCCAGTACGACACTGAATCGTGTCGTCAAATTCGACTTTGTCGATCGACACGAGACGGCACTCAAGAGTTTGGCCATCACCGTCCCCTTCCCCGAGCTGCTCAATAACGCAGGATTCGAAGGTTTGGGATTCCCCCTCATTCCATGTGTCCACCGTATTCACTAGATCCCCTCCTTTTCAAGTTGTTCCATCGCACGTTTGTGTGCACTCGTCATTTGCTGGTTCGTCGCAACCGGCAGCAAACCTGGGTCTGCTGCAGCAGTCGTTGCGTCGATGTAATCACGGACTGCTTCGACGGTGGTGAGCCGACGTCCGCCAACCCTCCAAGTTTGAAGCCTACATCCATGACGGTTGGGCTTCTGCGACCACCGGAGAACAGTCGAGAGAGCTGGGCGACGCCCAGTTTCCTGATAGACGGCATCAACCAGAGGCAAGAGTTGCTTGCCCCGGCTGATGCCTTTCATAGACTGGTTGGCTGCAACCACTACTAAGCTCCGAGCTTGCGATTTTGAAGCGCCGCCTGCTTAGCGATCCACTGATCCACCATCTCCTCAAGCCAACGCTTTTGCGAACCAACCCAGACGGGCGTGGGAAAGCCGAACTTTTTGCAAAGTCGCTTCACCGTGCTCTGGCTGACATTCAGCTTTTGCGCGACTTCCTTCTCAGAAAGCATGATTTTGAGAAGACGATCCATGTTTGTTGGGTTGTGCTTCTTCACGGCACAAACTCCTAAAACGAGTAAAATTGAGTCACGATCGATCATGAGTGATCGTCGAAAACGGCAATTTCTCGCGTAGCGCAACTCCGAAGCAACAACCTTTTTTGGAACGCAAGTCCACCGATGAATTCGAAGCCCCGTTCAGCCCCGTGCAACGTTGATCACGGTGTGGGTTCTCGAATTTTTTGTGGCATCAACCAGAGCGATCGATCACCACAAGCAGAGTTTGCTTGACGCCCCACGGCTTGGAATTCCACAGTCAGACAGGGCTGTTGCCAGCAACCGCAGACACCGTTTTTCGTAACGGAGACCGATGCGTTCTCCATTTGTCTAATTCATCAACTTGCTCGTGACCCGATGCGAATCAGGGTCGCTCAATGGCATCCAGGGAAGTCGCCGAAACGAACAGACCCCAGTTAATTGGAGCGGGCAATCACGGCAACAACTGACGCGACATGCAACCATTTTTCGGATGAAACGGGTTGAATCCCCTTATCCCGCAACAATTTTCGATTCGGAATTCGCCGCAGGAGCATCTGTTAAGGCTGGCCGTTTCCTCGGCACGCCAAGCCGCCATCTTCCTCCCCCCGAATGATTCCGAGATTGAGGCGGGTGGGCACTCGCATACGAAGTGGGGAATTTCCCCACCCCGTTACGTGCGTTGAATCGAAGACACACTGCGTCGCATGCCTGCTGCTCGCCGAAACACATGCGTGACGATAACGATCGATGTCGCGTTCAAGCTACCAAGTGGGGAAATTCCCCACCCTGAATCGGGCCTCGCCCAAAGAAACAAACAGCTTCACGCATCGACTCGATGACTCGACAGTAGGTCGAGCCGAACTGTTGTTTCCTTCCTTACTCATCGTGGGGAAATTCCCCACTACTCTGATCAAGTGTTCAGAATCTGGTACGGCAGGAATGCAGAAATGATCCATTCAGAAAGAAGACAGGCTGTGTTAAATCCTGATTTCAAAGAAGCGACTCGCATACAAGATTGAGTGCAAACTTTGTCGACTTCAAATTGCCGGTGGTGCCTTACTTGATCAGGCGCACAAACAGGTCAAACTACTTTCTGCGAACCAAATAGTCATCCAGCGGGTCTTCACGCCCATCAATGCGTGTTCCTCAAGAAGAATTTCCATATGCATATCAGGAAGTCGAGCGGGACAACGCCAAGCGAAAGGAGACTAAGCAAGCTCGCGGAAAGCACATTCCTAGGGTTCTGGAGTTTTGCCAATCCGTTCCGCGATCAGGGTGGGCCCAAAGAAGTCTGTGATCTGCTCGTGGTTTGCGGACGCGACGTGATTATCTTCTCGGACAAAAGCTGCATCCTTGATCCATCATCAGACATTTCCTGCGCTTGGCTGCGATGGTACAGGCGAGCCGTATCGGAATCGATTAAACAATCTTTAGGTGCGGAGCGTTGGATCCGCCAACATCCTGATCGACTATTCATTGACCGAAAATTGGATCGCAAGCTGCCGGTGAATATTGACAGGCGTGATCAAATACGTTTTCACCACTGCATATTGGCGATGGGCGCTCGAGATGCGTGCAAGGGTGCAGGCAGCCGCCGAGGAAGCCTGACGCTGGAAGCTCCGATGGATGCCGGTGCGGCAACTTCGCCTGACAACCTTCCTGATCCGTTCGTTGTTCAACAACACTTCAATCACGACCGAATGATCCACATCTTCGACGATGTAACACTTCCTAAGATGCTGACGCATCTCAGTACCATTTGTGACTTTCTAGAGTATCTAAAATTCAAAGAGGGGCTGTTTCGCCAAAGAAAAGTCGGGCGAATTTACGGCGAGGAGAATCTTCTCGCCATGTTCCTCAGCGAGATCAGGAACTCAGATCATCGGACACCGTTCATCAATGGGCTTTCACCGGACACGTCTTTGGAGATCGCAGACGGGGGTTGGAGTGAATTGCTGCGAGACGAAAGCTATCACGTATATCGGGCAGCGTGCAAAGGCAGCGAAGTATGGGACCGAATCATCAATCAATTCGCCTTTCACGCATTTGACGGTTCTCTCGTTGAGGTGAGTCCACAGACAGTGGAAGAGAACGAAGTCATACTCCGTACGATGGCCTTAGAGCCGAGGAGATCGCGGATCGAACTCGTCTTTCGGATGATGGAGCGATGGAAGCAATGCACTGACGGAGTTGCAAACACGCGAGTTGTCAAATCCCCCAGCCAAGAAGGAGTGGCATACGTCTTCACCTACTTTCCGAGAGTACATGCCTCACCCGAGGTGTATCGTGAAGAACGCCAATTGCACTTAAAGAGCTATACGATGCTGATCTTGACCGAGAACCCAAGCATCAAGAGAGCAGTCGGAATCGCCACTGAAGCTGGCGATGAGCAGCATCGAACATTCGACGTTGCCACGATCGATCAAGAGACGGGTCCCGCGACTCAGCCTCATGAACTGAGAAAAATTCGGGATGCACTAGGTCTGCCACCGAGAACAGCAATGGATAGCTTGTCCGAAAGATCAAGAGTCAGAACAAGCCCGCGACACAAGGGATGTGTTCCCCGCAATGCCTTGTGTCCATGCGGAAGCGGACGGAAGTTCAAGAAGTGCTGTCGACCTCGCGTCAGGACTGATATTGGCGATCGATGATCGAGCTCCAAGCGAGGTTCGCTCAGAGCGTCTTGACGCCTATAAATTTGCTGAATCTACAACACGCCGACGGCCGATTTCGGCGTCTCCCACCGTAGTGCGTTGGCGACAGATCAAAAAACGCGGGTAGCACTAGCTTTTCCGAAGTCGCGAAGCGAACTTTCGAACGCGTGAAATCACTTCGTCGTAATTGAGCACTTGAGGATTGGCTTTGGATTTGTCTTGCTCCCATCGATCTCGCACATCCTTCTTGGAGTTGCTGTTCGACTGCCGCCCCATCACAACGAGCCCGTGTGGCGAGGTGAAGAGCTCCATCTCAGGGTTTTCGTCTTTGAAGGTGTTGATATTTCCCCTTGCCAGCCACCCCATCCAGTCCTGGACCTGATCAATAGCGTCTTTGTATCTCTTGCTGCGTTTCCCGTCATTATTGAACAACTTCGACGTATCCTCGATCTCAATCATCAGGTACGGAAGCTCATCCCTCTTGACGATGAAGTCAGATACGAACGACGTTCCAAATTTGATTTTGCTCCAGACCATCTCAGCATCAGTCCCGAAGAAGATCATGTGCTGAGGGTTGGCTAGCCATTGATGAATCGTCTCCTCCTTCGGAGACTTCTCGATGAGGTCTCGGAACTCATCGCAGTATCCTTCAAGAATGTCTGCATACCCTCGTTTCTTCTCGCGTTGGCTTCTTGGTTCTAAATGCGGAGCCTTGATCGCCTTGATGACAGGAAGTTTCAGCACATCCTTCGATTTCGCAGCGCGGAATTCCAAAAGATATTCCAGGGCTTTTCCTCTCGCACGCCCCAAAACCCTTGGCAAATCTGGAACTGGAATCCATTCAAGAATCGAGGGGGCAAACCTTTCGTAGAAAACCGTGCGAGCGAGACTGCAGGGGATATCACCATCTGGCAAATCCTTACGCGGCAGACAAAAGAAATCGCAAATCTCGTAAGCTCCGCCAACAATGTTGTAGGTCACGCAAACAACCTCGCTTCCGAAGTATCGGAGGCTACAAACTTCTCCTTGTTGCCTCCGGTATCGGTCAGGAACCTGCGTAAAATCCACTGACTCCTGCGAACTCGGTTCAGCAATCGTTTTCGCTACCGCATCCTCGGAATACCCCAAATCGCGAACATATTTTTCGATGCCAGGGTGAATGTAGATAATTTGCATTTGAAGTGGGTTCCGTGCTACGCAGCAATCGCCGAAGCCTTGATGTCATCTAGCAGTTGCATGATCTTGTCGACCTCTTCGCTGGTGAAGATTGCGTCCGGTCCTTGGGGCGAGATGTCGGTGAAAGGTGATTCGTACAAGAGCGACGCATCGACGATCCCGTGATCCACCAATTGGTTCACGATCAGGTTGATGAATTCGATTTGGTTCGCGTTGTAGACGCTGCCCTGCAAAAACTCGCCGAACAACCGCTTGGCTACCTCGCGATCGATTCCAACCAGCGAGCGCACGAAGACTCCGAAGCCTTCGCTTTCTTGCTTTGCCTGTTCAATGTATTCGTGATTGCCAATTTCGTTGTCGAGGAGGATTCGCTCCAGATCGTCGAGATCGGCTTTTGTGAGCGTTTCGTTCGTGCGTAGTTTGCGAACCGCGTCGATGCCCAGATGCTCGCGTAGGAACGCTTGAGCCTTGCTGCGGAAACGCTCAAACGTGTCGGTGCCAACAAACTCATCCAGGCCGACCTCGACCTCGTCCCCAAGCATGTCGTCAAAGTTGGTGTACACCGGCTTGCGTTTTGCCTTCTCGATGAACTGCACCAAATCACGCAATCGACGACGAATGACTTCCAGCATTGGAAGGGTGACATCCGCCCACCACTCCTCCGTTTGGATTGCCTCGATGTGGATCATTTGCTGATTCACCATGGGAATGGTGTGCTTCTCTTCCAGCAGTCCGGCGATGGCGACGACTTGCTGACGAAGCCGTTCGTAGGCAGGCTCTTTATTGAGAAGCGACAGCTGCAGGTTCAGCAACAACAGATCAAAACGCTTCGCCTCTTCCGATTCTCGCTCCATCTGTGTGGGAAGCGGGGCGACCTCGTCGGCAAGCTCCTGGATCTCGGCTTCTTTGAGCTGTTCCCAAGCTTCCTTCTTGGCGAACTTTTCAACCGAGCGGCGATGGGCGCGAACGAGGAAGTTTTCGAGGTTCATCGATGCGACCTGCCGATGCAGGAATCGTGCCGCCAATGCCCGCACCTGAGTCTCTGAAGTTGGATCGGCTTCGTATCCGGCATCCGCTTCACTGATCGCTTCGGCGGTTGCAGGTAACTCTTTTCCGTCCAGAAAACGGATCAACTCCAACCGTCGCTTGAACAAACGTGTCGACAGGGATTCCGCAGTTGAACCAGCCGAACCAGCCGGATTCTGGCTGAAGTATTCGAGATTCTGGCAGTAATCAAAGATGTAGAAGAACTCTTTGTCCTGTCCCGGACCAAACAGATCGGGACACAGCCGTGTTCCCCGACCGACCATCTGCCAGAACTTTGTCTTGGATCGGACCAACTTGAAGAATACGAGGTTCAGCACCTCGGGCACGTCGATGCCGGTGTCTAGCATGTCGACGGAGATCGCGATCTGAGGCAGCTTGTCCTTGTTGGAAAAACTGTCGATCACCGTTTGGGCGTACTCGGTCTTGAACGTGATGATCCGGGCAAACTCGCCCTTGTAGTGCGGGTAGTTGATGTCGAAACGCTCTTTGATGAAATCGGCGTGACCCTGATTCTTGGCGAAGATGATCGTCTTCCCCAGCAAATCACCGCCCGCGACGTACTGGCCGCGCGTCATCAAGTGTTCCAGCACCTTGTCGACAGTGTCCTCGTTGAACAGCCACTTGTTGACCGCTGACGAATCGACTTCTCCCTTCCTTACAACGTCTTCGTCCCACTCCTTGGCATCCCACTCGTCCTTGTCCTCTTCGGATAAATCGTCGTACTTGATCCCCTCGCGTTCAAACTTCAGCGGCACCGACACCGCTTTCGGAGGAACTAGAAACTTGTCCGCGACCGCTTCGTCCAGATCGTATGCATCGGTAGGCACGCCGGTTTCCAGATCGAACAAGCCGTACGTGTTCTTGTCGATCTCGTCTTTCGGGGTGGCGGTCAGTCCAACCAGCAGCGAATCGAAGTAGTCGAAGATCGCTCCGTACTTCTGGTACACACTCCGGTGGGCTTCATCGATCACAACGAGATCGAAATGCCCAACACCAAAGCGACGTTGCCCGTCTTTTGCTTCGTCGATCAAGCCCATCATGGTCGGGTAAGTCGAAAGGTAGACCCGTCCCTCGGAATCCTTTTCCGTCACCAGATTCACCGGTGACGAATCCGGCAAGAATGCCTTGAACGCATTGGTCGCCTGATTGACCAGCGCCACGCGGTCGGCCAGAAACAGGACACGCTTCGCCCAATTGCATCGGATCAGCAAATCGCACAGAGCGATCACGGTTCGGGTCTTTCCGCTGCCCGTTGCCATCACCAGCAGCGACTTCCGTTCGTTGTCTTTTTCAAACGACTCGCCGATTCGTCGGATCGCGCGGGTTTGGTAATAGCGTTCCACAATCGTGTCGTCGATCGTCGCCGAAGCCAAATCGCGGCGACTACTTCGCCTGAGGATCAGCAGTTCCAACTCCGCTTTCTTGTAGAACCCCTGAACCCGGCGCGGCGCGTACATCGCATCGTCCCAGATCCAATGTTCGTAGCCGTTGGTGTAGAAAATGATCGGTCGCTGTCCATAAATCGCTTCCAGACAATCGGCATACAGCTTTGCTTGCTGTTCCCCGGCTCTTGGATCGCGTCGTGTCCGTTTGGCCTCGACCACCGCCAGCGGCTTGCCATCGTCGCCCCACAGCACGTAATCGACAAAGCCTTCGCCCTTGGTGTTGGGCATCCCCGTCACGGGGAACTCAAGATCACGCTTTTGATCCAGCGGCCAGCCGGATTCTTTCAGCAGTTCGTCGATCCAGCGATCTCGGGTTTCGGCTTCGTTGTAATCGTGATCGTCCTGAATCTTCTCGGCAGCCTTTTTCGCCTTGGCCACTTCCGTGCGAAGCAGCTTGATCTCGGCATCGAGCTTGTCCTTGTCGGCCAACAAGACGGAGAGTTTCTCGTCTTTCTCCTTCAGTTGGGTCTCAAGCAATTTCAGTTGGTTGAGCGTTTGTTTCGGGATCGCGGTCGTCGGCAAGATCGCCGGATCGAATGTCAGCGCGGGATCAGGCCGATTGCGACGGGCGTAAAGTCGGGCGAACCAGTAGCAGAAGTGGAACAGTTCCTGAACCGTCGAAACCGCGTCCGCTTCGGAAACGTCTCGGTGGCTGTGAACCGCATCATTGCCCCGCTTGTTGATCAGCTTCGCTTTGTTGAAGACCGCATCGCCAGCGGTCTGCTTGAACGTGGGTTCGTGAATCAGCGCCGACAAGTTGTCTTGGTACGGCAGTTTCAAAGCCCGGTCGAACTTGTAAGCCCAACGTGCGGCAAGCTCCAACGTACGGCGAGCGTAGAAGCAGGAGGTGCGAGGATCGGGGATCGCCGCCGACTCGGCTTTGCTGGCCGCTTCGTGGATGTCCTTCCATTCGGAGGTGAGGAAGTCAAAGTTGCTCATCGCGTGCCCTCGTTTTCCGTCATCATAGTTCCCCTCGAAACGCCCGGTGTTGGAGGGAGGCGAAGAGTTGGTCTAGCTCGCTAAGCGAATTGCGGTGAAGACTTCTCAATTGTTCAATCTCGGATTTGCGGTCTGCGTAGATCGCTTGAGACTCGATGGGAGGAACAGGAATCTCAATCTTTTCAAAAGAAGACTTTTTTAGGATTGGAAGCGTAGTTGATGCACCCCATGTTGCGATCAGTTTCTTGAAGAACCGCAACACACCCAGTCCAAAATCATCATTGACGCTGTTCGACCATTCGATAGCGTTGAGCTGCTGGTTAAAAGCGCTTCGCACAGATGCCTGCCCCATTTTCCCGATGGTCGCGCCAATACAGCACACGAACGTCGCTCCAGCCGGAACAGTCTTGGCCTCGCTTGCGCCGTGGTCACTTAAAGTTCGCTTGGGTAATTCGTCTGATTCCAAGTCGCCCGGAGTCACGAACGGAACTGTTCCTCCAAACATGCCTTCCTTTTTGCTCGATGGAGTTCCACCCGTTGTTATTTTCCCCAGGTCTGAAAGCGACTCCACCGGCCAGCCCTTGGGATTACTCACCGGATCGCCGAACATGTCGAGGAAGATGGATTGGGTGAGTTCGTCGAGGAGGGCGAGGGCGGCGCGACGCTTGGCTCGCAACGCCTCCGCCCGATCCAAGATCTCCGCGATCCGCTTCTGCTCCGAAAGCGGCGGAAGGGGAATCTGCAAATCACGCACATGATGGATGTTTAGTCGGGGGACACCAGTCCCAAGTCGGTGAAAGTCGTACTGCCTTATTGCAATTGGCGAGCGAAGCAACTGTCGAATGTATCGGAGATTTGCTGTTTTTCGGTTTAGTCGGATACGTGCTGACGACTGCGTTATGTTCGCACCATTCAACTCGGGCGGTACAACCGCGATTCGTCCCAACGTGCCGACAATTGTGATGAGCAAGTCCTCGGTTTGAAGAGTCGATCTGCGATAGCGTTCTGCAATTTCCGGTGTCGTTCGTTTTATGTCTTCAAGACGGATGCGGTCAGGATCAATTTCACTAGGGCGAACGTAAGGAACGCCATCCAGGATTACTGGACCTGGCTGAAGGATGCCGTACATGATTGGTGCATTCGGATCGCAAATTTCGGAGAGCTTTGTCAAAGACCAGCCCGCCGGGGTTTCATGAGATTTCACTTCAGCATCCCCCGCAGTTGCTTCATGCCTTGGGTGATCTCTGTCTCGATGCTTTCCAACTCATCCAGAATCGCTTGCGGGGGGCGATGGTCGACTTCTTCGTGGACGACTTCCTTGTAACGGTTGATCGACAAGTCGTAACCTTGCTCGACGATGTCCGACTTCGGCACGCAAAAGCTCTGCGCCGTTCGCTCGTTCTTTCGCTCGGACTTGTCCCGCTTGCTCCATCGTTGCAAAATGTCGGGCAAGTTGTTCTTGGCGTGCTCGTCCCCCGTCAGCTTCGCCGTCGGCGCTGGGCCTTGCTTTTCCGGTGGTAACAACTCGGTTCGCTTGTCGTCCAGCGACTTGCCATCGGCCTGCATGTCGTAGAACCAAACGTGCTTGGTGCCGCCCGAGTTGGTCTTGGTGAACAACACGATCGCCGTCGAGACGCCCGCATACGGCTTGAACACGCCGCCGGGCATCGAGATGATCCCGTCCAGCTTCTGATCCTCGACCAACATCTTCCGCAGCGTCTTGTGGGCCTTCGACGATCCGAACAACACGCCGTCGGGGACGATGATCGCCGCGCGGCCACCGGGCTTGAGCAACCGCAGGAACAGCGTCAGAAACAGCAGCTCGGTCTTCTTCGTCTTGACGATTTGCAACAAGTCCTTGGCACAGCTCTCGTAATCCAGCGAGCCAGCGAACGGAGGATTGGCCAGCACCAGCGAGTAGCGTTCTTCCTCCGCACCGTGTTCCTGAGCCAACGAGTCGCGGTAGACGATGTCGGGATTCTCCACGCCGTGCAGCAGCATGTTCATGCTGCCGATCCGCAGCATCGTGCTGTCGAAGTCGAAGCCGTGGAACATGTCGCCATGAAAGTGCTTTTTCAGCTTGGCATCGCGGAGGACTTCGGGATGTTTTTCACGCAGGTACTCACCCGCCACGACCAAGAACCCAGCCGTTCCGCAAGCCGGATCGCAGATCACGTCGGTCGGCGTCGGTACGGTCAGTTCCACCATCAATTCGATGATGTGACGCGGCGTTCGGAATTGCCCGTTCTGTCCCGCTGAGGCGATCTTGCCCAGCATGTATTCGTACAGATCGCCCTTGGTGTCCCGATCCTCCATCGGCACTTGGTCGATCATGTCCACGACTCGGGCCAGCAGCGCCGGTGTGGGGATCGTGAACCGAGCGTCTTTCATGTGCTTGGTGTACGTCGATCCGTCACCACCGAGCGTTCGCAGAAACGGAAAGACGTGCTCGTTGACCACATCGAACATTTCCTTGGGCTCGAAGTGTTTGAACCGCGACCAGCGGAGGTCTTCGTAGGAGCGTTTCTTTTCGTCCTTGCCCTCGGGGAAGATCCGATTTTCCATCGGCTTCTTGGTGCGGTTGGCTTTGTTTTCTTCGAGCGTATGCAGATCGTCGAGGCGTTTGATGAACAGCAGATACGTGATTTGCTCCATCACCTCCAGCGGATTCGAGATCCCGCCCGTCCAAAACGCGTCCCAGAGCCTGTCGACCTTGCTCTTGATTTCACCCGTGATCAATTCGCTTCTCCATGCGGAACTCGTTGTTGTTGTCTCTTCGACGGTCCCGCACCGTAACGGATCCCCACAGCGTGGACGCAGCCGTTTCCAGATCGAGCCGAAGGGGCGACAGCCTATCAAAATTCGGACCCCCGCAATATGCTGGAGGTCGGCAGCAACCAGAGGGACAGAATGACATCACCGACCGCGAAAACGATTCAGATCTACTTGCCCACCGGTGAACCACGTGGAATCCGGATCGCCGAAATCACCACCCGAATCGTGCAGGCCGTGCTGATTCCTCGTAGCGATCTCGCCCAGGGGAAGTCGCGGCAAGAACTCACTTTACCGAGAGTCTATTTCCTTTTCGGTGAAGACGAGGAGGGCGCAAAACCAATTGTCTACGTTGGGCAGACTGAGGATGCCCGAAAGCGATTTGACAGCCACAACAAGACGAAAACATTCTGGAAGACAGCGGTCTTTTGCGTGTCGAAAACGCAGAACTTCACGCAGGCTCACATACGCTATTTGGAATGGCATTGCATGCAGAAGGCCAAGGAGGTGAATCGTTTCTCACTGGACAATGGGCAGGTACCGGAGACGTCAATCTACGTCCCTGAGCCGATGGAAGCCGAATTGCTCGACGTGTTCGAAACCATCAGCACCCTTGTCTCGACTCTCGGGTACCCGGTGTTCGAACCAGTCTCGAAGACAGCTGGCCCAACGTCTCGATTCTTCATCCGCTCACGAGGATGCGATGCGACCGGCGAATTGGTAGAGGATGGATTCGTTGTCCGTCAGGGAAGCCGATCACGAACCGAGTTCACGGCGTCGGCGCCGGATTCAGTCCATTCACAACGTCAGAAGATGATCGAGTCGGGAATCCTTGAAGAGCGTCACGGAAACTACTTCTACCTTCAGGACTACCTTTTCCCTTCTCCCAGCTCAGTCGTGCTCGGTGCTAGCGCGAACGGGTGGACGGAATGGAAGGACTTATCCGGTGCGACGCTGAGCGAGATCCACCGAGAAACCAACGAGATCGATGACACTTAACTCCCGTCGTGGATCCAACTTAGGTCCTACCTAGCAAGCCCCCACACCAATTCGTCGCTCACACGGTGGAGTGCAGCTAGAACGAGCGTCGGTCACGTAACTCCCGTTTGCGACTGGGACTCTTGTGGTTCAGGTTCCATAGCAATTGCGGTTCGAACTCCGGTGGTTAACAGGTGTTGATCGCTCGGCTGCAAGACTCCGTCGTCCCGACATTTTCATTGCGTCGTTCAGCCGAACATAGCAAAGAGAATGTTCTTGCAATTCAGATTGCCGGACCACTGGAACCGCCAGGGGGACAGGTCACGGTCTCGGGGCAAGAATTTTCTGACAGACAAACTGCTTGATCACTCGCAATAGACTTGTCCGACTCACCCATTCCATCCATCAGTGGTTGAGAGCTACAGGTAGCCCATCCCACGAAGGACTCTGATCAAGAGCCCTTCGTGTTGTCCTCAAGCTGAAACAAGATCAGCCGATCTTTCGGGCAACCTCGAATGCCAAGGCTGCGTCTCGCTCAGCGTACGTCTGGGTGATATCCGCGGACTTGTGCCCTAGAACAACCTGAGCGGCTTCCAGCCCAAACTCTTTGCGAATGACAGTCGCTCGACTGTGGCGAAGTTGATTCGGTGACCAGTGATCGACCTTTGCTTTCTTCGCCGCCCTACCGATTGCTTTTCCATAGGTAGAGGTCGTGTAGGCGACTCCTGGCTTTCGTTTGGGATTCCGTTTGCGATTGGTTCCTTTGCGGTTCCCACACGACTTCGGAGTTGTGCGGGCCCGGCTCGCAGCGGCACGACGGCGTTTGTCCGTATCCACCGGACGAAACAGACACTCGTTGGGACCGCGATCCAGGTAGGGCAGCAAAATCGCTTGTGCCTTGGGGCCAAGCGGGAAGCTTCGTCGGTGTCCGTGGTGAGCCGTCTTGTGATCTTCGATCGAGGCGAGCCAGACTTCACCGCTTCGATCGATCATTGACGGAGTGAGCTTACACACCTCACCTGGACGGCATCCGGCCAGTTCCTGGATCCGAACCATATCAGCGACAACGTCCGGCAAGTGAGGCAGGGTTTTCTGCACCACGATTGGATCGACAGGTTGGACCGGCTCACTCTCCCTGGCCTCTGTCCTTCCTTTCTTGAGACCGGGAATCAATCGAAGCGTTTCAAAAACGCTGGCAGGAAGTTTCCCCTCGGCGGCAGCCCATTTCATCATCCGGACAATCCGCTTCATATTCGCGTTGATGTTGGTCCTTGCCCACCCATCATTGATCATCGACTCTCGGACAACCTTGAAGTGACTGGGGCCAAACTCACAAGCCGGAAGGGATGCGTAATAGCTCTTGATCGGGCGAATGGCATACTTGATTCGATGCCACTCGGAGTTCTTGCCGGTTCCGTAATAGGCTTTCGCGAACCGAGCGTAGTCAACCATCAGCATCGCGAGCGTGATTGAGCTATCCCGGACGCCGAAGGAAGAACTTCGTCCAGACGCGAGATACTCCGCGATGACGCGGTCGTACATCGTGCGGCTGGCTTTCGTACCGTACGGGCCGAGCAAATAGTCGCGTCCATTGATGGTTACACGAGCTTGGCCGCTAGAATGCTTGCGGTATTGAGGCAAGGCTTGAGTGAGTTTGGGCATGACAGCACCTTTCATGGTTGAGCCAAACGGGAAAGTTCCCGCTTGGCCGTTCGTTGAAAGCGTGCTCTGCCGACATTCGGCAGGTCGCGGAAAGTCCGCTAATCACGTCGTTTTAGCCTCAATGCCCCCGCTAGGGCTCGAACCTAGGACCCACGGATTAAGAGTCCGTTGCTCTACCAACTGAGCTACAAGGGCGATGGTGAGACGGCGTGTCGCCTGATCTCACTCATTTGGTTGATGATGGTAGCTCTGTTTCGGCCCATTGAAAATGGGTCGCGATCCAAAAGCATCCGGCAATCATCAGAGGCGACGGTGGGATTCGAACCCACGAATAAAGGATTTGCAATCCTTCGCCTTAGCCACTTGGCCACGTCGCCTTCACGTGCGTCGAGCCGGTCAAAGACTGACTGTTGCACAAGCTGAGCAAGTTAGGAAACCCGTGCTTTTTCGTCAAGCCCGACCATCCTCGAAGACTCTTCGTTGCTCAAAGCGAATTCAATCGCTGATACCGTTCTATTCGGCTGAGTCGGGCCCAAGCTTGAGTGCCAAAACAAAAAACGCCCGACAGCTTGCGGGCTGCCAGGCGTTTCATGTTTTCAGGCGAGATTTTTCTTGCTCGAGCACGCTCGAACAAGAAGGTTTTCAACTCAGTCGGCCGAGGCCATTGCGAACAAGAACTCGCTGACCTGAGCACGAATCGAATCGACGTACGCTCGGTCCGCGTCGCTCAATCGTTCCATCGGAACGGTGCAGGTGCGGCCATTCGTTTTCAGAATCTGAATTTCGTTCTCACGGACTTCGACCAAACGGCCGTCGGTGCCCCAATTGCCGGTGTTGTCAATCCAAGTACGAGTCTTGGTGCTGTCCAGGACATCGACAGACTTGGCAACTTTCTTTTCTGTCACAACTTGGGTGACTTCCGAATCAGCCAGTTTTTGTTTGCCTTGGCTAAACAAATCGTCGATGGCCGATTCCGAAGTGTCTTCGGCTGGTGGGTCGCCGAACAAGTCGTCCAGTCCACCACCATCGGCAGGAGCATCTTCGGCAGGTGCAGCGTCATCGAACAGTCCGTCCAGGCCTCCTTTTTGGGGCATGGCTTCTTCGGCGGGAGCTTCCGCTTCACCACCAAACAAGTCACCAAAGCCATCGTCAGCAGGCTGTTCGGCGGGCATGTCAGCAGGTGCTTCGGCTTCGCCACCAAACAGGTCGCCAAAACCATCGTCAGCAGGCGTTTCCGCTGGTGTTTCTGGCATCACGGGGTCGGCCGGTGCAGCGTCGCCACCAAACAAATCGTCAACGGATTGAGTATCAGGTGTCTGCACATCTGGTGTGGCAGGCTCAGCTGGCATTTCAGCCTCACCACCGAACAGATCGCCAAAAGCGTCGTCCGCGGGAGCTTCCTCAACGGGTGCATCTTCGGCTGGCATGTCGAACGCCGGAGCTTCTTCGGCAGGTGCATCTTGTGGGAACGGGTTGTCCTCAGCGGGGAACAAGTCGGCGGCTGGTTCTTCCACCGCAGGCTCTTCTGCGACAGGTTCTTCAACAGCGGGCTCTTCCATCACGGGCTCTTCAGCCGGTGGCTCGACGACCGGTGCTTCTTCAGCAGGTTCTTCGATCGGCATGGGGTCTTCAACTTCCGCATTGGCAGCTGGATCCGCTTGAGGCTCGATGGCAGGCTGCTCGACTTCAGATTCAGCGGGAACGGGCGGAGCAACCTGAGTGGAATCTTCCGCTGGCATCGCGGGAGCTTCCATGATTTCGCCTTCGATCACGTGACCTTCGGCCATGGGAACGATGGTCGATTCACCGTAGATCGGTTGTTCGATGATGATGCCTTCGCTCATTGGCGAGACCACTGAACCGCAACATGCATCCGAAGCGACTGGAGCTGGGACGATCTCGACGCTGTCGCAGCAGGTCGGGGCTGGTTCGCAGCTGATTGGTGCTGGTTCGCAGCAAACGGGTTCCGGAGCGGGAACGCAACAGACGGGCTCTGGAGCGGTGCAGCAGGTGTCCGTTGCGATTTCACAGCAGTCAGCATTTTTGCTGTGAATTCGCTTCAAGAGCCATCCGGCCGAAGCGGGACTGACGCTCAAAATGGCGATCATGCAGACCACCAACGTCCACTGCAGTGCAAGGCGAAGGGAACGATTCATCGTATTCTCAGAGTCAGAAGGCGGGAAAACAAGAGGCGAAGTGTGATCGGATGGGATCGTGAATTAGTCTCGCATCCTAGTTGTGCCGGGAGGGGCAAACAAGCATTTCTGCTGCGATTTACGGACCAATCTCTGTGCCCTCCGAGTCAAGGAATGACAAAAAAAACGGTTGAAACGACTGGCTTCGAGCACGAAACGCACAATTCGTCTCGTCGCGGCCTTCCGTTTTAGGCAAAATGGGGCTTTCCCATCCGACTCTTCTCCGTCTGGCGGAACCGGTTTTGACCGTTCTGACCGAATCGGAGTCCTGCCCTGGAAACTCATGCTGAGGTTCATCCAAAGCCTGTTCTCATCGATGAGCCTGGAACGCAAATGCTTGCTGTTCTTTGGCTCGGCGTTGGTCGTGCTGATGTGCGGAGCGTTTTGCATGGTGTTCTTGCTCGCCGATCGCTGGGTCAGCAGCACGACTCAGCAGCAAGCCCGAGACGCCGCCGCGACGGAGATGATGCTCATCCACGCCGCAGCGACTTACACGGAACACTTGCCCGAGAACAAGCTCGAGATGACGCGGCAGAAGATCGCCGATCTTCGTTCGCAGTTGCTCAGCCAGGACATCGAGTTCGACATCTTGGGACTCGACGATCCGCAACCGTTTGAAAACCTACCCGCACCGACCGCGCCGACGGAACCGAGCGAACTGAAACTGCTTCAAGACCTCGAACCTCAATTCCGAGCTCGGCTGGAACGATTGCTGTCCGGTGATCCGATCGACCTGAGCAAAGCCGTCGACTTGGCCGACGATGCGGCGATGAGCCGGATCGGTCCGGCCAACCGGCCCGTCTTCAAAGAGCTCGGTCCCACGAACGGTCGCTACGTCTACTACGAACCTGTCTTCATGACGTACGACTGCGTTCCGTGCCATGTTCCAAGTGGCGAAATTATCTCGCTGTCCAAGGACGAAGATCCCGCCAAGCTCGCCGCTCAACTGCCGTACCGAGTCAAGCGGGTCAGTATGCCCGACGACAAGATCGTCAAAGACATGACGGGCATTCGAGCCATCGTGGTTTCGATCGCGATGTTCATCGTGGCCGTGACGCTGTTCGTGCTGCACGCGATTGTTCGTTACCTGGTGCTGCAACCGCTGCTGCACCTGCGTGACGTCAGCGACGCGATCACGCATGGCGACACCAACCAACGTGCGAACATCTCAACCGATGACGAGTTCCGCGAATTGGCCGATGCTTTCAACCGAATGCTTCGCCACTTGACCGAAACACAGACTCAATTGCAAAGCGTCAACCGAGAGCTCGACGCGCGGGTCGACCAATTCGCTCAGTTGAACCTGCAGCTCTACGAAGCGAACCGTTTGAAGACGGACTTCCTTGCCAACATGAGCCATGAACTTCGCACGCCGCTGAACAGCATCATCGGATTTTCAGAGGTTCTGCAAGGCATCGATTCACTGTCGGAAAAGCAACGTCGATATGCATCCAACATTCAAAAGAGTGGTCGACTTCTTTTGGAGATGATCAACGACATTCTCGATCTTGCGAAAGTGGAAGCCGGCAAGATGGAAGTTCGCCGGAGCGAGTTTCAATTGTCGCGATTGGTCGGCGCTCAGTGCGACATGATCCAGTCATTGTCCGAAGACAAAAACATTTCACTGTCCGTGGAAGTGCCTGAAGATCTGCCGGTCGCTTATCAAGACCCAAACAAACTCGGCCAAATCCTCAACAACTTGCTCAGCAACGCGATCAAGTTCACTCCCGAAGGCGGAATGATCACCGTTCGCGTGGTCGATCTTCATGACGATCGCTTCCGATTGTCGGTGACGGACACTGGGGTAGGTGTGGCCGACGAAGATCAGCCGATCATCTTTCAAAAATTCCGGCAGAGCAAAAAGGTGCTCGATGGCGACGGCCTGACTCGCGAATTCGCTGGCACGGGCTTGGGCCTATCGATCGTCAAAGAGCTCGCTGTTCTCTTGGGCGGAGAAATCGACTTCCAGAGCGAACTGGGGCGAGGAAGTACCTTTTGGGTGATCCTGCCGTACCGCCTCAGCGACCACGAGATGGAAGAAAACGAAGTTCCCATTAGCAACTTGGCCGCCGTTCCGCATTCGGCGTGAACTACAAAACGCGAACTCCCAATCATCCCTTTGCGTCATTGAGATTCGCGTTTCGCCAGGCATGAACTCGTCGCATTCGCGCAAAGCACGCAGCGAGACGCCTCCTCACCGACTCCGCGGTGATAAACTAAGGAAGGCGTGAATAACAAATGACGATGTTAGCGGTGCGGCGCAAGCCGCCCGGCGAGGAACCGGAGGGCTCGCGTCCTTCCGCTACGTCGCCTGTTGTTCACCCGTTCCCAACCAGTGACGAAAACGAGAGTGATCCACCGATCGTCAACGAAGAAACGTTGTGACTGGCCGAGGTCATCGGCAACGGCTACAACGGAACGATCTTCTCCCTGGCGTTCATCCGTCAACCATCTTTTCATTGAGTGAAAACGACATGAGTGATTACGGCACATTCGGCGACGAATATTACGTGAACATGAATCTGTCCACCGAAATGGAGTTGCCGCAAGGTCGCGAATCAGTCCTGCACTACTTTGAACAGGTCCAGCGTCGTTATCCTAAGATGGCGAATTTCTATGCGCGTGAAAAAGACGAATACGTGCTGGAAGAAGAAAAGGAGAAAGACAGCGGATCGTATCGCTGGGTGTCGGTTGAACCCAAGCGAGTCAACAGCGGCATGGTCAGCCCATCAACTTACGAAGATGCGTGCGAGCAACACCGAGCTGTGTTGGAATTGGTGCCGTACGAATTGTCCGTCAGCCCGCTGGACTGCGAAGCATTGACCGTGATGCTCGGTTTCGACTTTGTCTGCAAAGGCAACCACAACGAGATCGTGACCGAAGCGATCGGCATCGCCCCCGGCTTAGAAAAGTTCACGCAGCTGCCCTATGGCAAGTTGCTTTCCAATGAACCGGTCGTTCAGTTCGCGCTGGACGAAGACTGCAAGACTCAGTGCCGGATCAGTTTTGAATCTCGAACGGGTGCGTTCCAAATTCGAACCGGTGAATTCACCGAGGAACAGCTCAGCGTTTACATGATGGTCCGACGCTATGATTCCTTGGGCGCCAAGGAAAACTATGCGGATGAGTTCACGCGATTGTCGCAGTTGTGCCGCGACTTGGTCGACGAGTACTTGATTGACAGCGTCTTGCGACCTTTGCAGACCGCGATTTCAATTCGCTGATCACTTGCCATGGGTGGGGCAGACGACCTCCCCATTGTCTAGACCGTAGGCGTTTCCGGACGTTGGGCAGGTCGGCAGGCTCACGCCGGTGTAATCTTCATCGGCCAGTTCACGAAGCGTTCGCCCAGGCGAACGCCCGTTTTCGTGCTCGTACAACTCGACATCACGCTGCAGCATCGACCGAGTACCTTCGCATGCTCGTGACTTCGCGGTCTCGCCATGTGTTTGCACGAACGCCAATCCCGTCATCGCAAACATCGTTGCGATTGTGAGCGCCACGATGATCTCGAGAATGCTGAACGCCCCGCGTCGCGAGAGACGACGAAGCGATGCTTGGATTGCAATTGAGTCACGCATCATTCGAGAACTTCAAACATGTGGAACATCGGCGTGTAAATCGACAGCACCATGCCGCCGATCATGATTGCCAACGAAATCGTAAGGATGGGCTCGAGCATTCCCACGGAAGCTTCAATTCGAGATTCCAATCGTTCGCGCAAGTGATCGCAGGTGCCCGAAAGCGAACGAGCGAACTCGCCCGATTGCTCACCTACACCGATCAACTGGCACAACGTTGGTGGAAAAAAACGTTCGTACCTGCCAAGCTCGACGCTCAGCTTTTCGCCACGGCGCACGCCATGGTTAATGTCTTCGATCGCGCTTCGCACGCAGCGATTTTTCACGCAGGTCGAGGCGACTTCGATGGCCTCAATGGGTTTGTATCCGCACTGAACCATTGCCGAGGTAGCTTCAATGAACTGCAACACGGCAGCATCGCGTAGCCATGGTCCCACGACGGGAATTCGCAAGAAGACAGCGTCCATCTTTGAGGCGATACGTGGATTGCGACGGCCACAGATCCACAGAATGATTGCGACAAATCCCAAAGGAAATGCGAGCAACCCTTTGGTCAACATGAACCGGCTCATTCCCGTGACAAACTGAGTCACCGGCGGCAAATCCACACCGCTGGCGGTGTAGACGGTTTCAAACTCGGGCACGACGACCACGCACATGAAAATCATCAATCCCAAACCCGCCACACTGATCAGGACGGGGTAGCTGATCTTTTTGAAAATTCGTTTTCGCAGTGCAACCTTGCGTTCGACTTGCTCACAGACTCGCAAGAGAGCCATCTCCAGCGAACCGCTGCGCTCGCCCAATCGGACTTGCTGGACCTGCATCTTGTTGAACGTTCTTGGATAGCGTGCCATTGCGTCGCTGATGGATCCACCCGCCATGATGGTGCTTCGCATCCGCATCAGAACGCTGCTGTACTTGCGATTGGAATTGTCCATCGCGAGTGAGCCGAGCGCCTTCGGCAACGTCAGGCCATTCTGAAGCAACATCAGCAACAACCGCATCAGCTGCGCAAGTGGCACCGGCGGAATGCGAGTCGACTCGCATCCTTTGGGAACACCTCGCTTGGGACCTCCCACCTCGATCGAGTTGAGCTTTCGCAAAAAGCCCATCACACCGCCGGAGGAGGTTGCATTGGTTGTGCTAGCAGGGAATGACATTGGATTGCACCAAGGCAGAGAACAAAAGCAAAATTCGAATGGGTCGCCGCGATTCGGTTAGCGACTGAGGACTTGGCATCCTTAGGCGATAGCGCTCGGAACGGGTTGATCGACGGATCGTCGCCCACCAACCATCGACGTTGAATTGGTGCTGCGACGGTCGCCACTGGTCTTGAAATACACTTCTTCGAGTGATGTCTTGCCTGCGATGGCGGCTTCCAAACCGGCTCGTCGAAGTGGCACCATGCCGGCAGCGTGAGCCATCTCTTCGAGTTGCGAATTCGGCACGCCGGCTTCGATTGCGGCGGTGATGTCTGAATTGAGCGGCATAATCTCAAAGATCGGCACCCGACCGGCGAATCCAGTCCCGAGACATCGTTTGCAACCTGCACCACGAACGAACGTGGTGTCTCGAGGCACGAATTGTTCAGGATCGAGTGCATCCAACAGGTTCAAGTTGGCGGGCGCGTCGACTTTGCAGTTTTCACAAACACATCGAAGCAGTCGCTGAGCGACGCTTCCCAACAATGAACCAGCAATTTTGAAATTGTCGACGCCAAGGTCGGCCAACCGCTGCACCGCGCCAACAGCATCGTTGGTGTGCAACGTGCTGATGACCAAGTGTCCCGTCAGAGCCGCTTGGACCGCGGTGGTCGCCGTTTCACAATCGCGAATTTCACCCAACATGATCACGTCAGGGTCCTGTCGCATGATGTACTTCAGTGCGTTGGCGAACCCCATTCCGAATTCGTTGTCGCTTTGGACTTGGTTGATTCCCGGCAAACGATATTCCACCGGGTCTTCGACCGTCACGATGTTGCGATCGTCGTCGTTGAGGTGCTGCAGGGCGGCGTACAACGTCGTGCTCTTCCCGCTACCCGTTGGTCCCGTGACCACAAACATTCCGTGCGGTTTATCGATCACACGACGAATCGTTTCATAATCGCGTTGTGGCATTCCGATGCCGGCCAAGTCAAATGTTTGCCCGCCTTCGTCAAGCAGACGAAGCACCAACTTTTGACCGTCGACGGTTGGGATGCCGCTGATACGGAAACCCACTCGTTTGCCGTTTTCATACACCGTCAGGTGGCCATCTTGTGGACGACGATTTTCGGTCGTGTCCATGTCACCCATGACCTTGATACGGCTGATGACGGAATCCTCAATATGGTTGGGGATCGTCATCACGACCTGCAATTCGCCATCGACTCGGTAACGAACCCGCATCTCGGGCTTGTGTGGTTCGAGGTGAATGTCGCTGGCACCGGCCGAGACCGCACCCGAAAGAATTGCTTGGACCAACTTGACCACCGGCGCGTCCTCTTGGCTGACCGCCGACATTGCTAGTTCGTCTTCTTCGGTGACTTCACCGGACTCAGCCATCTCGGCGAACTTCATGTCAACGATGGTCTGACGGGCAAAAGCACGATCATCGTAGATGCGGTTGAGCAGATCGCGAACGTCGTCTTCCAATGCCACAACGGGACGAATTTTGTAGCCGGTCATCAATTCGGCTTCGGCAATGGTTTCGATATCGTCAGGAGCGACCATCGCGAGCGTCAGCATTCGGTCACTGACATCGATCGCGACGGAAGCTTGTGAACGAGCGAAGTCTTCGGGCAACAGACGTGCGACTTGTGGATTGACGCTGGAGAAATCAATGTCGACGAAGGGCACCGAAAACTGTTCGGACAACGCGGCACCCAACTGCGCATTGCTGATCAGAGATTGCCGCACCAACCAATCGCCAATCATCACTCCGCGTGGTTTCCCCGCGAAGGCAGCGTCCATTTGTTCGTTGGTCAGAATATTCAATTCGACCAAAATGTCGCCAATGCGTTTCATCGTGCGAGTCCGTCGTGAAGACTAAGAAATGGAAGGGAAGTGAATGCTTTGGTAACCAGCAACGTCAGCTGATCAAACGATTTCTGCATGAGAAGGCAACAAACGCTGAACCTTCTCTTCGAGCACGGTCGGATCAAATGGAGTGATCAAGTAATCCTGAGCCCCGGCCAAGTAAGCTCGCCGGACCATTTCCAGACTGGGGTCAAGCGAGAACACGAGTGCGGGGACTTGGTCGGCTTTGAATTCCAAACGCAATTCGGTCAGCCATTCCAACCCGTCGCCTTCGGGCAACTTGGTATCCAGGATCAATAAATCGATCGGCTCGTGACGCAGGCGATCCAATGCCTCCGCACCGCTGCTGACAACTTCCAATCGGTACCCCAACAACTCCAAACGGAAAGTTGCGAGTTCGGCCAAGACCAACTCGGGCTCGACCATCAGAAGTTTGGCTTGATTGGTTTCAAACATGGATTCACGCAAGGATTGCGATACAAAAGGACAGCTACCGTCTGAAAGGTAGGTCACCAATTGCACGATGTTGAAAAAACACCTCATCCAGCGTGTGAATGCCGCTTCCACGCATCAGCAGTCAATAAACATCGGTGTGATCACCGGCGCAATCGTCAGCACCGTTGCAACCGGATGTGTTGACGGCAGACAGCTCGACATTGCATCGAAGCGAACACATCGATGGAAACGTACGCGTCTCGATCGTGCTGATGAACAATCAAGCCGAGCGTGGCGGCGATAGAAGCGTTCCGCGTTGGGAACCCAAGCTCGATCGACGGGCCTCGTAGAACTGAGGCTTCAGAAATCGAAGCGGTGCCGGAGACGGAAGCAGAACGCACAGAGATCGCGCGTCATCGCGGTGCGTTCAAGATCGAATGAAAGAAGCGGCACGTACCGTCGACGTGATTCGACGGACGGTTCTATTTGCCAACTTCATTTGCGAGCGGACGAGTCGATCAAAGAGAGGATGCAGCAAAGACGATCAGTCTTCCCACTCTTCTTCCTCTTCATCGAGGTCGTCTTCTTCATCTTCGTCGTCCCAATCTTCGTCGGCTTCATCGTCGTCGACTTCTTCCCAGTCGTCGGTGCCGTCGAGATCGTCGTCGTCATCATCGGAGTCGTCCGAGTCTTCATCATCCTCGTCTTCGTCCTCGTCGTCTTCATCCTCATCATCGTCGTCGTCACTGTCCTCGTCGTCGTCATCCCAGTCGTCGTCGTCGAAGTCATCGTCTTCTTCGTCGTCGAGCTCGTAGCCGTTCTCGTACAGATCGTCTTCTTCGTCTTCGATCACGGCCGAAGGATCGTTCGACGATGCAGCATCCGCATCGGATGCGGGTGCATCCAAAACGGCCACGGCACCGGACTGATCGGCGTCGAGGGAAACGGTGAATTCAGTGGCGAGAGTTTCGATCGCGGCGACACTCACGTCAGACTCCTTGGTGGGGTGCAAATGCTCGGTTTCTGAAGGATTCGTATCCGAAGTTTCAGCGTCCGAAGATTCACGGCGAGGATGGGATTCAAGTTGAGAGTGATCTCTCGATTTCAATTCGTCGGCAGTCAACTCGTCGGCAATGTTTTCAACTTCGCCGTCGGCAGATTGAGAAACATCATCGCAGGATGCGTGCCAGTCAATCGGCGGAAGCGACTTTATCGATGCCAATCCGCAGATTTTTAAAAAACGTTTGGTGGTCCCGTAAAGGTAGGGCCGCCCAAGCTCTTCACTGCGACCGCTGATCCGGACCAAATCCAGCTGCATCAACTGTCGCAGAATTTCACCGCACGCGACACCACGCACGGCTTCTACATCCGCTCGCGTGACGTCTTGGCGGTAGGCCACTACCGCGAGCGTTTCCATCATCGGCCAACTCAACCGGATCGCTGGAGCCAAAAAACCAAGTCGGCGCAGCCATGGTGCCACGACCGACCGAGTCATCATCCGTTGGCCACCAGCGACCTGTTCGATTCGGATCCCACGTCCTAAACGCTCGTAGAGTTCGTTCAGTTCCCCCACCAACGTCCGCGCGGAGGTTGCATCTTCCACATCCGCCAATGCCGCCAAACGCCGGTAATTCAGCGGTGATTTCGCGATCAGCAGCACCGCTTCGATCCTCGCTCGGGCGGCGGCACGGTCTTCGGGATCAAAGGATTCCCCTGCGTCCGAACTGGACGATTCGCGACCGTCGACGAGATTATCCGTTTGGGAAAGATCGATCTCAGCCGTTGCCATGTCATCCGAACCTGCCACCCGCTTCGGGTTGTCATGGTTGGATTGTGGGCCCGTTGAGAGCGAATTGGCCGCCATCAGGCGTTTTCGGGCAGCCGAGGAACGCTGCTCGGACGTCAGTTGCCCCTGCGTCGGAGCGGACCAAGATGCCGCCATCGGGGTCGGTCGCATTGTGTTGGCAATCGTCCGACCGCTCGCCCAAGGTGTGGCGTACCCATTCATCTTTGTTACGCTTGGAAAAAAGGGGCTTCGGGACGAACGATAACGAGTCGCGAACCTACCAAACCGTTTGTTTGACGTCTGCCGGGATATTTCAACGATGTCAGCGACCTCCGCCACGCCATCCTCAGGCTCCACCGCCGCCCAATCGCCCCAGTCCAAACGGCCGCGAAAGCGTCTGGCGACCGGCTACCGAATCCTGCTGATTTCGCTTTCTTCGTTGATTGTCGCCGGACTGCTGTTCGTCGCGATCCAGATGTTTGGCTACGTGGAAGGAACCGAGTTCGCCCCCAAACACTTCCAAACCCGCCGATTTTCGTTTTACGAAATCCCGCTGGTCCATTGGCAGATCACGCCGATCCGCCGAGTCAGCACGACCCCTGAGACGGCTCGATACCTCACCCAATCGAAGACCTTGGTCATGCCCAACAGCATCCCAACTCGGTGGGATCTGGTTGAAATCAAGCACGGCATGCAGTCACTTGAGCCGCGAGATCCTGCGTTGCTGGTCGATCATCTTCGTTTGATGGAAGACGGAACCGCGGTTTGGAAGCAGTGGAGCAAGAAAAATCCCAAGCTCGCCAAACAGTTCTGGCCCACAATCGACAAATTGGCCGATCGCGAGCTGTACATCCTGATCCCGCGATTGATGGAATTGACGCGTGATGTCGAGGATGTGGCCACCTTGAAAACCGTCGTGTCGGATTACTTGGCGGAAGAATACGTCAGCCTGATCCGTGACATGCGAGACGCCCAGCGGGATGAATTGGCCGACGCTTTGCTCGCAGAAGCCCTTGAAGAATCGCCCGACAATCCCGAACTGCAATCCTTGAAGAAAGATCGCCAAACAGCCGATCCTGTTGGACAAACATGATCTATCTCGACAACAACGCGACGACCGCCATCGATCCCGCGGTCGCTCGTGTTTTGGCAGAGGCTTTTTCGCAAACGCCCGCCAACGCGTCCAGCCAACATCGTCTCGGCCAGCAAACTCGATCCCGTCTGGAAGCCGCCACGGATCTGATCGGCCGTTGCCTGGGAAGTGACCTGTCACGCGTCCATGCGCCACGTCTGCTGATCACCAGCGGTGGCACCGAATCAAACAACCTGGCGATTTCGGGTCTGGGTGAGCCCGACGGTGCGATCGTAATCAGCCGAATCGAACACCCCAGCGTCGTCGCCGCCGCTGCCGCCGAAGAGCAAACCGGTCGCCAAGTGGGCTGGGTCGACGTTGATGTCGACGGAGTGATCCAGTTGGAATCCCTGCGGAGCACGCTGGATCGCTTGACCGAATCGGGCAATTCCCCAGAAAGGGTCTCGGTCGTTTCGATCATGTCCGCCAACAACGAAACCGGCGTGATCCAGCCAATCCGAGCCGCTGCGGACATCTGCCGCGAATTTCGCGTGCCGCTGCACGTCGATGCGACTCAGTCGATTGGAAAGGTGCCGGTCGATCTGACCGCCTGGGGAGTCTCGGCTGCGACGATCACGCCACACAAGCTGCACGGGCCCACGGGAGTCGGATTCCTTTGGTTGGATGCCGGTGTGGACGTTCGAGCGGCTCTGCGTGGCGGCGAGCAGCAATTGGGTACGCGTCCGGGCACGGAACCGGTCGCCCTCGTCATCGCCGCCGCCGAAGCCATTCGTCTCGCATGTGAGCAACAACCTGGCGCTGCCGAGCACATGACGGCCCTGCGGGACAAACTGGAATCGGAGCTGGTACGTCGACACCCAAGTTTGGTGATCCATGGCGAGCGGGCCCCACGTTTGCCATCGACGACCTGTTTATCGCTGCCGGGTGCCGATCGGCAAAGCCTGCTGATGTCGCTCGATATGGCCGGCGTGGCCTGCAGCAGCGGATCGGCGTGCAGCAGCGGAAGCAGCCCGCCCAGCCACGTTCTGCTGGCGATGGGAGCGTCCAAATCACTGGTCGATTCAGCATTGAGATTCAGCGTTTCGCGGTTTTCCACGGAAGCCGAAATTGATCGGGCGATTGAGCTGATTTCTCGCCAATTTTCGAAGGCAGAAGGCTTTTCAACTGTGGATAACTCGGTTGAAAAAGGATAGCGGTGAACGACTGTTCCATTTAAAGTGGAACGGGGTGATCAGATTCGGCCGGACGCACGGCATCGGATCAGCTCCTGTTTGACTGCCTCACGCGTCGTCCAATCGTGTTCCACTCGTTCACTGCCATTTGCTGTGGTCGCTTCGCCTCCCAACGTCAACTCCTTCGCGCTCGAACGTCCGTCGCTTCGTCGACGTCGTCGCGATAGCGAAGTCGTTCGGCCGATCATCCCGCTGTTTTATTGCGGCGATGAAAATCGGTTGGCGGGCTACGTTTGCGAAAACCCGATCGAGACCTTGTTGGAAATTTCCCGGCCGATGTTGCTGGTCGGCCAACCGGGCACGGGCAAAACCGCTCTGGCGTTGCACCTCTCCAAACGGATGAGCATCAGCAACGTTTGGGAAGCGATGGAAATGGACAAAGACACCGCGCAAGGTGGACCATCCGGTGTGACCTCTCGAGTCCTGTCCAGCCGCGTCCTCTACCAACCGGCCATCGACTTTGCTCGCGAATTTGCTTCTTCGATTGACTCGAAGGACATGCCGCGCTTTCGTGAAAAGCTGGACACGGTTCCGATCCTGGTCCTGGATGACTTGCATCTGATCGCGGACAAAGGCCCCGCTCAGGAAGAATTGGCTCAACGTTTGGAAGCCCGCGATGCAGAGGGTCGTTTAACGATCGTCACCTGTCGACGATTGCCGTCAGAAGTTCGCGGGCTGCGGCCGGCTTTGGTCAGCCGTACGCTTCCCGGTTTGACGGTGACGCTGCATCCGCCCGCCGGCGATACACGACGCACGATCCTTCGCGAATTGATGTTGGCTCATTTGCCCGATGTTGAACCAGAGGCACTGTCATTGCTCGATGCGGGTTTGCCAGCGGAATCGACCGTTCGCGCTTTTGAATCGGCGATCAAGCAAGTCGCGTTGTGGTGCCGGATGCACGAACAACCCATCTGCGCCGATGCGGTCCAATCAGCAATTGAAACCGCCGGCGGTTCGCAATCGATTTCAATCAAAGCGATCACCACCGCCGTGGCTCGGCAATTGGGTGTGAAGTCCGCTGACATGCGCAGCGGCTCACGTCGTCAGAACATCGTCCGGGCCCGTTCACTGGCAATGTGGCTGGCCCGCCGACTGACCGAAGACAGCCTGACTCAGATCGGCGATGCCTTTGGCGGCCGAGATCACTCAACGGTCTTGCATGCGATTCGCAAGATTGACGGGTCACTCGACGACGATGTTTTGCTGCGACGTTCCGCCGATCAGATCATGGAAAAGCTTTCCAACTGATTGAGCCGCTGGACCTGACTGAAAGCCCGTACGATGGACTTCCAAGTCCGTCGGTACAAACAGCTTTCGACGGACTTGGAAGTCCGTCGTACCCCAGGCCTAACGATGAATCGGCCAGATCGATTCGGCGGTGATGCGGAACGTCTGCTCCGACAACGGGTGTGATTGGCGGCGAGAGTCTTCCGCGACCGTACGAGCCAACTGCTCTCGCAAATCGGCGGGAAGCTGAGCCGACCAAGCGATCAAGAAATCTCGATTGGGCACGCCCACGATGGCGGCAGGCTCCACGTCCGGATCATCCGACTCATCGCTCAATTCCTGAATCAAACGCTCGCGAATTTGCGGCAACAAGACTCGTGCGGCGTCGTAGCCATCGCCGGACTGGATCGCGATGAACTTTGGCGGTCCTTCGACAACGCCCATTGGGCAATCCAGTGAATCGGCCAACAGGTTCTCTTTTGCGACCTCGATCAGGTCCACCACCGATTGGCCCCAACGTTCGGCATCCTCGGGGCGAATGTAGGCATAACCGTGAGGTGAATCGACCACGACGCAGCTGGTGACGTCGCTGGCAAAGGGGAACGTGATCGCTTTGCGCAGCGCCTCGATGTCACTGCGGCAAAGCTGCACACGCAGACGAGGCCTGGCCTCTTCCCACGTCTCGGGCAAGACCTTGTCGGCCGTCCGGACCATTTCCAGCATTCGCTCGAACGTGACGCGAACGGTTTCGTCCAATTCTTCGTCGGTGAACCCCGCCTGCTGATGTTGAGCCAACAAATTGGAAAGCCCAAACTGCAACTCGCCACAGGTGAGCACACCAAGTTCCTCCCCCGCCCGAAACCCTTCGGTGGGAAAGTGACGTTTCAATATTTCTAGCACGCGTTGACTGAACGATTCCAAATCCATCGTCAGCCTCAGCGTTGGTAGATCGGGAGGAATCCGCGATCGATCTGCAGCATGATCAGGTTGCACGCGGTCACATAGACCGGATGAATTTGTCCCTCCCACGATCCGTCCGGTTTTTGTTCCGCCGCGATTCGATCGTACAACCGATCGCGGAATGGCAACCACAACTCGTCGCCTTGCCGATAAACGACTTGGCTGTAGTACAGATACGTGTAGTGCCAGTGGCCAAAGGCGCGAGCCCCGTTGTTGATGTCGTGCAGCGTTTCTTTGCTGTACTTCAGCATGTCCGGCACATGTTCGCTGTCATAGTCACCCGCGTTGTACAAAGCCGCCAATGCCGCCGCGGTGATTGCGGGACGACTGCTGCCGGTTTGCCGACTGCTGTAACTGATGCCGCCATCGGGATTCTTGCAGCGATAAATGTATTCCTTCGCCTTGTCGATCACTTCGCCACTGACCGGAATCCCGGCGTTGCGACATCCACGCAAACCTTGGACTTGCGTGATCGTTGTGCTGCCTTCATCAAAATCGTTGCCTTCTTTGGCTGAGACGTACCCCCAACCTCCAGCCTCAGTTTGGGCATTGCCGCTGAACTCAACCGCTTTGGCCAATACATCAACCAATTCTTCCCGGCGATCGAGCAACCCTTCCTCACCCAGAACCTGAGACAGGAACAGCATCGAAAAGCCGTGCCCGTAGGTGTATCGCGAATCGGTTTGGGGATCGCCGATCAAGCCGTTGCTTCGCGACTTGCTGATCAAGAAATCCGATGCTCGTGCAATTTGACGAGCGTAGGGGCCTTGGGTGGTCGTGCTGCCGCTGCCGATCAGGGCCGTGCCTGACAAAGCCGCCATGGCCGTCGGGTAGACGGTGGTATTCCACTGACCACGGGACGACTGCTTGCTGCTGAGCCATTCCAAGCCACGCTGGATGGCCTCTTCCCACTTCGCTCGGCCAGCGGCGTGTGCCGGGCGTACGGAGCCGGCTCCGGCGGCAATCGCGGCGCCTCCAGCCAGACCGGCTCGCAGAAATCGGCGTCGATCAATCATGTTGGACATCAATGTCTTACCCGTGTGGTTCGTGTGTATGTTCCCATTGTGCCCCATCGTCGACCGGGAGTCACGCCGGATTCGCGTGCGGCGTGGAACTCGCGTGACACCCGTGGGGACAGTTGGAACCCCGCCGGTGGGAAACTCTCCCGAACCTTTTTCTCGAATCATGTCAAGGTTTTCCGGTTCTTCCGCCGATAACGATTCTGTCACCGATTTCAGGCAGACGGGCTCTCGTTGCGTGAGCCGTTCGGTCCGAAAACCTTACGCGTTGGGGCGTACAACGATGGAAAACAAGATGAACACGCAGTGGATTACACGCGGAACGATCGGCGCATTGGCTTTCGCGGCCCTGTTGGCGACCAATACCGGATGCCAGGTTTCGCTGAACGGCCAAACCCTTCCGAGCCCACACTATTTGCAGGATGATGTGCAGTACTTCCCGGCTGGTCCGGAGTTCAAACTGTCCCGCGAAGCTGCCGCATTGCAAGCGGCTCGTGCGGAAGAAAAACGAAACCAACGCTAAGCAGGCTCGCCCATGGCTCCCAATCGCACGTCGCATCAAGAAAAGATCATCCGGAACTACTATCAGAACCGGGATGCCATTGGATTGCAGAAAGCTCAAGAAGCCGTCACGGAGCTTTACTTGAGCGAGGGAAAGAAACGGGCGACCGTCTGGAAGCGTTTGTGCAGCCACCTGGAAAAGGTCGGTGTCCCCGAAGCTCGCATCGAAGAATTGCGTGAATCGGACGATCCCGCTGCCGTGGCCGCACTGCTAGAGAAAATCGCCAAGTAGCGTTGCCGCTGGCCGACCTCGATTGGTCCGCGCATCTTGCCCGAATTCGAATCGCCCAACACCAGCGTTTGGGCTGAGGATCACCGCCAGGGGCCGAAGGTCGCCGCCAGCCGACTCAAGCGGCGTAGGTCGATTTTCCGAATTGGTTCTCAATCGCCATGAATCGCTCGCGCCAACGCAGTCGAGCGAACCAGTTCGGGCGAGTCAGGTTGGGGTCATCCGCGGGCACTCGATGCGTCTTTCCGCGAGTCGTTCGCATGGTCAATGTGCCATCGGCATGGACCTCGTCGACCATCCAAAATTTCTGGACCACGTAATTGTAGGTCTCGCCCTTCAAGTTGGGCTTCACACTCGACGCTCGCGGCCCCGGAACCTTGCTCCGCTTGCTCTTGCGATAGATCGCCCAATCACCGGGTTTCCACTCACCTGACTTCCAGGCGTTCTCAGTTGCGGACGCAACATCGCCGGCATGGATCAAAACCGAACCATCCACCGCAGAAGCATTCCGATCCTGGGTCGTCGGCGAGTGCAAAAATCCTCGGCGCAGTGATCGCAAGTTCGCAAAGAGTTTCTCGGTCATGATGGGATTCCATCGCTGCAAAGGTGTTCGGATACGAGAGACAACGGGGACCTGCACCCGATCGCTGTCTTGAGAATCGCCGAGATTGGCCCGTGCATTTTCCGCAAACGACGCGCCAAACATGCATCAACCAAAGGTCAATAGTTTAGTCACGATAGGCAAAAACACCGTGCTATCGGCACCGATTACGAAGAAGTTCTCAAGAAGTTTCCCAGCGAATTGCTAGCAAACGAGCCAATACCAGGAGCCCAAACGCGGTCGCCATCAGCACAGTCAACTGCGGCTGCAGTGCACTCGGCGGCAACTCACGCCAAAACACTTTGTCATAACCATCCAGTGCCCAGGCATTGAAGGTCCACAGCCCGGCCTCCCGCAGCCCTTCGCTCATCACGTACCTCGGTACCATCGATCCGCCCAGCGCACTCATCGTCAACACAGCAACAACGGACAAACCATTCAGCTGACCACGAGTTTTGCACAACGTCGCGAGAAACAATCCAAACGAGGCCGCCGCGGCGGACGTTACCAACGTCATCATCACGAAACCGTCCAGGTTGCCGAGCAAATCCAAACCGAAGACCAGTTGAGCCCACACGAACATCACCGTGACTTGCACACATCCGAGCAGAGTCAGATAGAACCACTTGCCGAGCAACAAATGATCCATCGTCATTTGAGTTGACAGCAATCGTTCCAACGTTTGGTTCTCACGTTCCTCCAGCAACACGCCACCACCGCTGGTCGCGCCAAACAACAGAAACATCACCGCGATCCCCGCCGCATAAACGCTTATCACCGGGTTGGTTTTATCCTCGCCCATCACGTTGACGACCTTCACTTCCGGCGGCGTCATCAACGACTCCGCTGCCGAACGATCCGCTATCGCCGCAACTTCGTCGCCGCGAATGGATTCACTGGGTACGGACTCGATCGTGTCGCTTGAAAGCGGTTGTTCGAAATCGGCCTGTTTCACACCGGCTGCATCATTTTCGCTCGCGGTGGTTGGCATCGCACCAGCAGATCCCGGACCGCCGCGCGCGACGCTGGCCTGCATCTGCTCTGTTTTTGCCATCAACATCGCTCGCATCACCAACGCCGAAACCACTTGGCTGGCGACTTGATCGGATGCATCATTGAGCAGTTCCGCGGACAACTCTTCGCCGTCTTCGCTCAGCACGATTGCAATTGTTGCGGATCCGCGGCGAACCAAGTCTTCTCCCGCCGCCCGATCCAAGGCAGGGTATTCGTCGCTGTCCTGAACCAACCGCAGGCCTTCGCTCTCACGAAGAGTCGAAATCACTTCGTCACACTGGAGCGAAGTCAACGATGTGGAGCCTGAACCGGCTTCTTCAGAAGCCGAGACATCACGGACCAACGCCACCTTCACCCGCGGTGTCCCGCCCACTCCGCGAGAGAAAATCAACGCAAAGATGCTGAAGAACGCGATCGGAACCACAAACGTCAGCAACCACTCGATGCGGTTGTGACGCAAGCGACGCAAGTGAATTTCGATGACTTTCCAGACCATGTTCAGTCCCGCAGTGCATGGCCGGTCAAATGAAGAAACACGTGGTGTAGAGTCGGTGACTGGACCTCGACGTCCTGCACGCCATAGCCCGCCTGACTGAGAGCATCGATCAATCGAGGCAATCCCATCGCGACCTCCACCATCTTCGTTGTCACAACACGTTCGCCTGGCCGAGCGGTCACGTTCAACCCTGTTACCGCCAAAGGTTCGTTCCCATGTCCACGCAGTGGTTGATCCAGACGAACGGTCACCTCACGATCGCCACCAATCGTTTGCCGAACCAGTTCTTCAAACGTGCCCGTCGCAACGACCTTGCCGTGGTCGACAATCACAATCCGATCACACTGGCTTTCGGCCTCGTCCAAGTGGTGCGTCGTCAACAAAACCGATGTTCCTTCCGAATTTAATTCCGCCAACATCGCAAAGATCCGCTGTCGACTTTGAGGATCGACCCCCACGGTGGGCTCGTCCAGCAACAGCACCTCGGGTTCATGCAAAACGCCGCACGCCAAATTGACCCTGCGTTTCATGCCACCTGAAAACGTTCCGACCAAATCGTTGGCTCGATCGGCCAGCCCGGTCCACTGCAATCCCCACTGAATCTTGTCTCGCAACACCCGTCCGCGCAGCCCGTGAAACCGACCGAACGCGGCCAAGTTTTCCGTCGTGGTCAGGTCTTCATACAAAGCGATCTCTTGCGGCACCAATCCCAACGAATCGCGAACAAACGCGGCATCGATTGGTTCGCCGAGCATAGTGATGCTGCCCGAATCCGGCTTGGCTCTTCCCGATAGACAACGAATCATCGTCGTCTTCCCGGCACCGTTTGGCCCCAGATACGCCAATCGTTCGCCACGTCGAAGCTGGAACGACACCCCGCTGAGCGCGGCGTGATCCTTGCCACCGCGACGATACGACTTCATCAATCGATCGACCGAGATGGCCGCGGTATCAGCAGCTGCCATGGGTTGCGGCGGGGCGGGAGCGGACAAAGTTCCTGTTTCCCTGCGGAGGAAGAACGGCAAATCGCGAAACCGAATACAGCATCGCCGATTCATCCTAGCCAATTCGATCAACGCCCCGAAACGCCAAACTGGCTCCTCCAGCCGCTCCCCGCAGCAGCAAAGGCAGTGCTGTTCACGAGTGCCGTGCTCGCGAGGTCGTAATCACCCTCCCGAACGCAAAGGCCGTGCAGTTTTCTAATACCGCATTTCGGCAATTTTCCACATGGCGCACCTCTCCCGAAACGAAGTTTGGGGAGAGGTCGAGCGACGCCGTTCAGGCGTACGCGAGGGTGAGGGCCGGGCATGGGAAGTGGCGCGTGTTACTCTCCCCAGAAAATTCGTTTGGGGAGAGGTTCTGGTTGCAGAAAGTTACTCGAACGTGTCACCGAAAAAACGGCACGACCTCAGCCCAGCCAGAAAGCACGCCAACCCCTAAACCCCAGCTCCCGAGGGCAAATCGTGATCCGATGATTCCGCCGAATCAGCAGCTCACGCGAAGCGACCTTCGAATCACTTGCCGTGTTTGTCGTACAAAGGCAAATGTCGGTAATAGACTTCCAAGCAATAGATCGACAAGCACGTCACATACAGACGTCCTGCCCGGCGGCCCCATTCATCGGCCTGAGGCGACCAACTGCCCGACTCGGCACCGCGTTTGAGTTGCAATCGAGGCAGCTCGACTCGCATCACGCCATTCCATTTTTGCCAGGGTTCCCCGCCGTAGTGGTGCATCGCCTGAGTTGCGTAGTACCAGTAATAAACATTGGGGTTGTTGGGATCCAACATTCCGCCATGGACCAAGTCGTTGATGCCTTGCGTCAACGCTTCTTCGTCTTGCGGCCACCCCAGGTACTGCCGGCACAACAACCCTTCCGCCGTCATCGCATAGCTGGCCGGACGATTGGGTTGGTAGCTGTACGAAGAACCGTCGTACATCTGAACCGTGTCCAAGTACGTGTTGGCCATTCGCAGTGTCGAAGCGGGAACTTCCAAACCAGCCGATTCGGCGCTCGTCAGAGCCATGACATACCATCCCGTCACCGACAAATCGGAATCCAGTCGAGGCCGATAACGCCAACCGCCCGCTGCCGACTGTGCGTTCACGCAGTAGTCAACGGCCGCTTGTGCCGGACCGCGAAGAGCCGAGTCATCAGTCATCGCAAAGAGTTCACACAACGCAATTGTCGCTTGAGCATGCCCGTAGGCTTGTTGGTCATCTCCTCGAACATTGGTCGCCAAAAATCCATCGCGGCGTTGGCCTTTGAGCAACGTTCGAAGTCCACGTTCGACGTTCTTGGCGTAGGGTCCTACAAGATGCGTGTTGCCATCACCCTGGAACGCCAGCATCGCCATCGCGGTGGCGGCACATCGATTTTCAGAGAACGGTGCGGCATCGGAGTAGGGCCCTGCCATGCTCCATGATCCTGATCGTTCCTGATTTTTCGCGAGCCACTGCAAACCACGTTCGACCGCGTTCAACGTCTCTTGAGTGCCACCATAAGCGGCGATCAGTGCACTTTTCATCGCTCCCGAGCGACCGCCAAACATTGGCTTGACCGCATCACTCGCTGGGCCGACACCGGATTCGACCTGGACCATCTCCAAAGTTTTCAACGTCTCCGATGGCAACTCGATGGTGTCCATCAACGACTGAATGTCAGTGTCGACAACCATCTCACTGTCTAAGTCGCTGGTCGAATCCACGATCGAATCCGAGCTTTGGATGTTCACATTCTCCAGCTCAAAGTTTTCCGACTCGGTGGCTTCGCCGAACTCCAGCACCATACTGCCGATGCCCTCGCCAACGGGCGTGGTCAACAATGCCAGCACCAACAACACGACCAAGTGAAACACCATGCTCACCAACCAAGCGGGCACCGAACGTTTGACCGGAGCCAACTCGTCCTCTTGATCGGATTCCGTTTCATCCTTTGGCTCAGCACGAACCTCCGTCCGCCATCGTGATTTGGGCGGCGTTGATGGCGACACTTCGACGGCAACGAACTCTGCGTTTTCGGTCTGATTCGCTGCGGCGATCTTTGCACCACGAGCCGGCTGCTTCGGCTTCCGCGATCTTGCTGGCTGGGGCGCGTCTGGAACCGAAGCGTTGGTCGCTCCATCTCCGTTGGTCAAACTTGGTGGTTGGGCCGTCGCTGCCTTTGGACTGGGCGGCTGGACCGGAGGCAACGTTGCTCGAGGTGGAGCCGGTGGCGGTTGAGGGACCGGATCCCGCCCCGAGTCCTTCGCCACGTTCGTGTCCGGTGGTGGCGGAGCGATGGGAGGCGGCGGAACAGGTGGGCCCGAGGAATGGGCTGGGCCAGAAGAGAACGTCCCCGAGGAATCCATGGCATCCGACGAATCGGCAGCGGTCGTATTGGGGGGAAGATTCATACTCGAAAAGACTTGGCGGAGCCGGCGCACAACGTACTAGTCTAGGCCAACATAGCGAATCTCTGGCCAAAAAACGAAAATCTCCGCAACAATGCGAACAGCCGCTTGACGAATCACAATCCGTGGTCGATAGTTCTTCCATCGTTGCGACGCCGCCACGAAGTGATTTTTTCGCGAATTTTCGCTGCAGAAATCGAACCTTGGCGGACGATTCAACGTCTCACATACCGCGGGATGGAGCAGCCCGGTAGCTCGCGAGGCTCATAACCTCGAGGTCGTCGGTTCAAATCCGGCTCCCGCAACTTCAATCTGGCATGTCGGTTTAATCCGACCGCCGGGTTATCGAATCAGCCGACGTTGGTCTTCGTGACTGACGCCGGCTTTTTTCGTGCTTTACCGCAGACGGGGCAAGGACTTACGTCATCGGTCCGTCGGCAGAGATCTCTCCAAGTGTCTCTGGGAAAGTACTATCGGGCCGCCGGCGAAACAGTCTCTGGGGCGATCTCGGCCAAAGGTCTCTGTTGTCTCTGTACTATTTGACCTCCAGGTTATGAAGTCCCGGAGTGCTATCCGGAGAAAGTGGTCAACGTTCCTAGAATCGCCCTAGCCGCAGACGTCCGATACAAAACCATTTTCCTCGAGTCCAAAAATCTCAACTCACCTTCGAGACATCCGATATGCAAGTCAAAGACGCCATCTTCAACCGCCGAGCGATCAAGCACTTCGACGCTGAACACAAAATGACGGCCGCCGAGGAAAAAGAGCTGCTCGAAACCACGATTCAGGCTCCGACCAGCTTCAACATCCAGCACTGGCGGTTCGTCATCCTGCGTGATCCCGAGCTCCGAGCGAAAATCCGAAAAGACTTTGGCAACGACCAACCCCAGATGACGGACGCCTCGCTGCTGGTTCTGTTCACCGCCGACATGAAGGCATGGCAGAAAGAGCCGTCGCGATACTTTGCGAATGCACCGAAGGAAGTTGCCGAAATGTTGGTCAACTGGATGGGACCATTCCACGAAGGCCGCGAGTGGCTCCAACGCGACGAAGCCCAACGGTCGATTGGCTTGACGATGCAAACCATGATGTTGGCCGCCCAAGGCATGGGCTACCAATCCTGCCCGATGATCGGCTTCGACATCGAAGAGGTCGCCAAACTGATCAACCTCCCCGACGACCACGTCATGGGACCAATGGTCGCCATCGGCAAAGGCACCAAAGAAGCTTGGCCGAAGCCTGGGCAACTGACGCTCGATGAAGTCACCGTCGACAATGGGTTTTAGCGGGTTCAAATCGTGACCTAAGCTTCATCGACCTGCGGTCGTCGCCGCGGTAGATATGCGCCGAACGTCACATCTTGAATCCAGCATGCGTAAATTCCGTAACATTGTTCTAATCCTCACAGGCGTCACGGCTGCCGTGTCGCTCTGTTGCCCGATGCTGGTCGTGTTTGGCTTCTTGGCACTCATTGTTCCAGGATTGGTGCTTCTCACGGCTCCCACCGTGTTTGTCTATCTTGCGACCACGCTCGGTATTCATCGGATGTTACCAGCCAAAATCGGTTGGGCCGCGTTTCCAATCGCGATCTTTCTTGCACTCGGACTGGGCTGGTTGGTCATGCAACCAAGTCGCTGGTCAGCAATATCCGAGTTCCACGCGGAAGTCTCACCCGACGTTCTTCCTGGTGAACCAATCATCTTGAGCGGAAACGTGTACGTCGAGAACGGCGAACTCCATCGTTCGCCCGAATGTGATTACCTATGCACGATGCTTTTAGATATACCGGGGGTGGAAAGTGTCACCATCGAACGCACCGGCCTGACTGGCCGCAAACGCGATCCTTCCGTCGCGGCGTTCGCTTTGGTCCGCACTGATGCAGATGCGGAACCAGGAGTATTCCCGTCGAACCCTGGTCAATTGATTCGCAAACATCCAGGGCTCATGCGACAAGTGAACGGGAATGAGTTGCTGAAGGTTGAGAAATCGCTCGAAGCCGATTGGGCGTTGCGCCTTGCCGGTGGGGAGCGAATTGTTGAGGTAAAGCCAACACCCAACGACGAAGCAGATTGGATCGTGCGTTTGGTTTCAACCCACAGCAAAGAAAGTCCACGAATCGAACGAGTCGAGATCGCCCGCGCCGGCAATGACGTTCAATTTCGCAGGAGTGAAGTTCGACACTTCGTTCCTGGCAACCTCTTCTACTTCGGCTTTGATGTTCAAACGGGTATTGGAACGATCTCTAACGCATCGTTTGGTATCGGCGGAAGTGATTGGAAGTCGTCGGACCAGCGAATCAATTTGGAACCGACGTTGTTGGAAGCCCTCGAGGTGCCACTTCTCACCGAGCTTGATGACACCCGCGAACGCTTGCGCCGGGAAGTCCAACGTGCGATCGACGATCCCGACGCGAGTCCGGCGAGGCTGGAATTAGCGAGACGCTGGCTCTCGCTCTTTTTCTTCGACGCGGCCCAGGGCGATTATCCATTGATCGCCCGCGTTGTCGGTGACCAGCGAGTGAAAGACATCGCCGGTCCGATCGAGAGCGTCTTTTCCAAGGGCAAAACGCCAATCGAACTCAGCACCGCCTACGCACGACGGATTGCGTTCGATGATGCGACCGAAAAAGAACGATCGCTGTTGGCGAGTGACTTATCGTTGATGCCACCGGGCACGTTCGCCAAACCCGATCCAGCTCACCTAGCTATTTGGACAAGGCCCGAACTCTACGAACAGGCCGGGCTGTTTCTTTCAAGGCTTGCTGACCTCGATGCCGGGCGTGCAATGCCCCTTTTGAGCGACGCGCTCGATCACGTTGCGACCAAAGAGACCTGGAGCCAACGACGCGCGATGGTGGAAGGGATTCGAGACGCTTACGCGTTACTCGGGCCAGCCGCAAAACAGGATGCCGCGAAGATCAGCACTCTGATTTTGCAGCGTCCGTCACCGATCACGTCCGGTTTCAATGATGTGCAAGCGTGGCGACTAACTTTGGCACGGATGGGAGCTTCCGTCGATGACTTGCCGTTCTTTCCCAATTCAAGCCAGCAGCAGATCACCCGAACCAAGACTCAAATCCGCGATCGGCTGCAACGCATTCAAGCCGAGATCTAACCGCCATCGCTCTGACAAACCACTCGCCATGTCCCTCGAACCATTGAATCTTCCCGCGACCGATCCTTTCGATCGCCATGCCAAAGAAAATCCATTCGTCGCCTCCGTCGTATCGAGCGGATGGGTGTTGTTTCGCACGCACGCGCCACTGTTGCTGCTATTCGGAATTCCGTTAGCCGCCATTCAAACAGATGCCGTGTGGTTCAACTTTCCACTCGGAAAGGGAGGTACCATTCCAGGACCATGGGAACGAAGTGTAATGAGCTACATTTTGCTCGCGTTGTTCGGAATGTCTCTGGCTGAGGCATTACTCAGCGCAGTCAGGCTGGCCGTCGACCCCACCGCAATCGTGATCACTGATGAAGGCGTTCAAGGCTACCACGCATGGCTTCGTCGCTCATTCAAGTGGTGTGATGTTTCGCACGTACGCCAGTCAGGAAATCGTCTTTTGATCCATAAGCGAGCGACGTCCAAGCTGCTCCGAGAATGGAATCGCCACTCGCGACCAGGCGGACGCTACCACTGGTCGAAGCTTCTTGTCGTCGAACTTAACTGCGTCGATCAAAGTGCCGATTCCATCTTCTCCGAGATCAATCGCCATTGGAGAAGTTCGTAATGCTCAACGTCGTTCAGCCACCGGGACGGCAAGCCTAGCCATCGCACAGTCAGACACTCGAACGAGCGAAGAAGCGACCGTTTGTATGCAGACGCCTTCTCCAGTGAACGTTCACACTTCAGTTTGAAACTGAATCGTCATTGACGCGGCGACGTTCCATCAATGCCAGCGGCGACAGTATCGCGGCAACGGGGACACCGAAGGCAGCGCCGTAGAGGCCGCCTTGGAAAAACCACTGCAAGCTTCCTGGCGGAAGGATCTCTGCGGTCGAAATCGCGAAGAAGCACGCGACGATCGCTCCGATTCCGCTGGCGACGATCGAAATTGGCTGGCCAAGCTTCTTACGCAACAGCAATGCAAACATGGTCGATGTGATCAAGCCGATCGCGATTCCGCTCACGCCTCTAGCCGGTGGCCATGACATCAGCCCGACCAATAGCATGGCCAACAATCCAATGGTTGTCGCCAACATTGTCCCCGATGCGATTTGAACTGCTGTTTTCATTGTGCTCTTTATCATCCTCCAAAAGAGCCCGCCGGTGGCGGGTTCCAGCAGCAGTTCTAGCAGCGATTCATCGTCCAGCAGTTCTTCTTCGTCGCCTTCGTCATCCTCGTCTTCGGGAAGTTCATCAAGTAGCAGTGGCTCGTCGAGTAGTTCGAGCATGAGCGGTTCGAGCTCATCGAGCATGTCGTCCAGTTCCAGCAGTTCTCTGTCATCTTCCAGTAGCAGCTCATCCGGTTCTAGTTCCTCAAGTAGCGGATCGTCTTCCTCGTCGTCCGGCAGCCCATCGTCCTCATCAAGCAGTGGTTCGTCATCGAGCAGCAGTTCCGGCAGTTCGTCGTCTTCATCGAAGTCATCTTCGAGCAGCGATTCATCCTCAAACTCGTCGTCATCCGACAGTAGCGATTCTTCTCATAGTTCGTCCGCGTCCAGCAGCAGCGATTCAAGCGACAGTTCAACGTCTTCATCAAGCAGCGTCAGCAGTAGTCAATCGAGCGATTCCTCGGACAGCAGCGATTCAAGCACATCGACAAGTCTGCCGAGCGTAAGCAGTTCATCCAGCTCCGACGGTTCCTCGTCTTCATCGAGCGGTTCATCAGACAGTTCGTCGAATTCTCAATCAAGCGATTCATCCAACAGCGATTCGAGTGACTCGAGCGATTCGACCAGTCTGCCAAGTATCAGTGGTTCATCAAGCTCCGACGGGTCGTCCGCATCGAGTGATTCGTCAGACAGCTCGTCAAACTCACAATCGAGCGATTCATCGAACAGCGAATCCAGTGACTCTAGCGATTCGATCAGTCTGCCCAGCATCAGCGGATCATCAAGCTCCGCAGGATCGTCGTCCGCATCGAGTGATTCGTCAAACAGTTCGTCCAATTCCCAGTCCAGCGACTCATCCACAAGCGAATCGAATGATTCCAGCGCGTCGGTCAGTCTGCCAAGCGTGTCTGGGTCCAGTTCATCGGCGAGTGATTCGTCGTCGAGTGAATCGCAATCAAGCGATTCCGGTTCGTCGAGCGATTCGTCCACCTCGCAATCAAGCGAATCCGCCAGCACGCCATCCGTCAGCAGTTCGCAATCGTCCACATCCGAGAGTGCATCATCAACCAGCGAATCATCGAATTCAGAATCGAGCCAGTCAGAATCGAGCACATCCGAAAGTCGATCACGAAGCGAGTCAGACTCAGAGAGCTTGCCTTCGTACAGTTGGAATTCGTCGACAAGCAGCGATAGCGATTCTGAGTCGAGTGATTCCGAATCGGAATCCCAGTCGCAATCCGATTCAACATCGCAGTCGGTCAGCGATTCAGGTAGCGATTCCCAAAGCGAATCAAGCATCGACCGAAGTTCGGACTCGCAAAGCTACTCAGCGAGTGCTTCGGCATCGTACTCGGACAGTGCCTCCGCCAGTGGGAGCCAAAGTGGTTCTGCATCGGGAAGCGGATCCAATTCAGGCAGTGACTCAGGATCAGGCAGCGTAAGTGCATCCGAATCAGATAGCGGAAGCGGATCGGACTCCGATTCGCGATCAACGAGCACATCGGATTCTGAAAGTGATTCGCGGAGCGATGACTCCACCAGCGCGCCAACGTCATCAAGTGGTTCGGGTTCCGATTCAGCATCGCTGTCCACGAGCAGATCAGGATCGGAAGGCTCCGACAGCGATCGGCCAAGTGCGAGCGACGATCCGAGTGTCGGTGATTCATCTGGAAGCGACAGCAACCAACCTTCCGAAAGCAACGACTCAACTTCCGACTCAGACCCACCCAGCGATGGTTCCGACCGTCCGAGCGAGAGTGCATCCGATAGCAGCGACGGTTCCGACCGTCCGAGCGAAAGCGATTCAACCGAGGAACCTTCCGAAGACAGCAGCGGATCGAGCGAGCCTTGCAACAGCACATGGATTTGGTCGTGCGGTTGGGAATTGGTGAGCAGCGATTGTGAAGACCCTGGCGACCCACCCAGTTCGTCCGGTTCGTTCGATGGAGCAGTAGCGGGGATGACAGCATGATGCATTGCCCACATCTAACGCCCGACAACCAATGCGAAGTGGCATGCCAACTCGCCGGCTGTCGGGTGCAAACCACGCCGACCGCCTGTAACGCGTGCCAGAACAACGACAACCCGTGCGCGATCAACGTCGTCACGATCGGCATGGCATTGGTCAACAAGAAGCGACGCAAACAAGACGTCACCGAGTTAGAAGCACTGCTTCGCAACTACATGCCGGACGAAGACCCGATGCCGGCGACGCTGAAGATGAGCAGCTACCGGCCCGGCCCCGGCAACGAACTCAAAAAGATGATCGCTTGGTTTGCCAAGCCGAGCGAAACGTGCAACTGCGAAACCCGTGTCGACACGATGAACGACTGGGGTGCAGAAGGTTGCCGCCGAAACATTGACACGATCGTCGATTGGTTACTCGAAGAAGCCCACGCAAGAGGACTCCCGCATGGAAGGTTTACAGCAACAGTCGCCCGCAGTCTCGTCAACACTGCCATCCGCAAGTACGAGCGAAAGTTCCCCGAAGGGGCACCCGAACCAGACCAAGACGATCCGGAGGACGAATTCGATCGTTGAACGCTGCTTCTTGATGAATCTCGATCGCCGCGATGATCGAATGCAAGAATGGATGCGGCAACTACCCGATCCGTGGCCGTTCCCGGAGCCCGAGCGTTTCGCCGCAATCGACGGGCGTCGCGTCGCAACACCGCCACAGTGGCGTGCCGGCAACGGCGCGTGGGGATGTTACCGATCACATTTGTTGATTCTCGAAAAGTGCCTACTCGAACACATCGACTCGTATGTCGTATTTGAAGACGACGCTGGATTTGGCGACGACTTCTGCGAGCGGTTGCAGGAATTCATCGCGGAACTGCCGGCCGACTGGGGCATGGCGTATCTCGGCGGCCAACACCTTTATGCCGGCAAGAACCCGCCTCACAAAGTTAGCGAACACGTCTATCGTCCCTACAACGTGAATCGCACGCACGCGTTCATGGTGCGAGGACGCGAGGCGATGAAGACGCTGTATCGCCATTTGACTTGGAACGATTGGCATACCAAGCATCACATCGACCACCACCTTGGTCGATTGATCCAACGTCGCTACCAAGCACTCGTGCAAGGAAAGAACATCCAAAAGGAATCCATCGCGGTTTACACGCCCGATCGCTGGCTCGTTGGTCAACTGCCGACAAAGTCCAACATCTGCGGTCGAAAATGGAGTCAAACGCGGTTCTTCAACGATGCCAAAAACGCGGATCACTCCGACGCACCGTTCTTTGCCGTGCTTGGCCCGCACCGCGCTGGCACATCGTGTGTTGCGATGGTCATGCACCATCTCGGCGTTCACATGGGGAACCAGCTTGGTGGCTACGAAGCGACCGGAGGCGGCGAGGCAGTCGGGCTGGCACAGCTTTGCGAAAAGGTGATGCGTTTCCCTGCGACGGACCCGAATGTCAGCGACGACCAACTGACTCAAATGCTCAAGTCGTGGATCGTCAGTCGCAAATCGGAAGCCAATCGCGACAAGACTGTCTCTGGAGCGAAGTATCCGCACTTGTGTCGGTTCGTGAATCACCTTCACGCCGGACTGGGCGATTCACTGCGAATCATCTCCGTCGAACGAGACATCGAAGCGTCGATTCGATCGCTGCAGAACCGGAGCGAGAAACATCGTGGCCAATGGTTCGCGGCGAACGATGAGGAGTGCGAGGTTCTGCAGCGCAGTCTCCGCGACCACCGAGACAACTTCATCTCGGACCATCCCGACGTGCCGGTATTCCGGATCGAGTTCGCTGAGTTGGTGACGTATCCCGAGGAAGTGATTGGCAACTTGGTTGAGTTCCTCGGCATCACGCCGACCCAGGATGAAATCCAGTCGGCGATCGAACACGTCAATCCTGATCTCCGGAAGTTTGGGTGAGCATCATGGCGAAAAGTATTTCCACCACAGACATCACGTTCTGCATCAAGACGATTCACCGACCTTGGTCCTGCCATCGCCTTGTCAAATCGCTGCGCGAACACATCGCCGAGCCGACCATCGTCGTTGTCGACGACGGTCAACCCGAGCTTCGTTTCAGCGAGAAGTATCCCGAAACTGCCAAGCATTGCACGTTCATCAATCTCGATCGGCACGATGTGGGCGTCGGAGTCGGACGCAATGCGGCGATCGATGCTGCGCAGACCGAGTACATCTTTCTGCTCGACGACGATCACGTCGTCACGGCGGATTTTCAAATCGACCGCGTTTGCGAGTACTTCACGACGCACGAACTCGACATTCTCGCCGTCCGACAAGGTGGAGGCGGTCGACCCACGATGCTTTCGCCGCTGATGAACGGAAAGCGCATCTGGATGCACCGCGGTGAAAAGAAACGTGTCGGCACCGTAGCCTGGTGCGACATGGTCAGCAACGCGTTTCTCGCTCGCAAGGAAACAATCGCGACGCTCCGTTGGGACGAAGCCCTGAAGACCTATGAACACTGGGAATTCTTCTACCGTGCAAGTCACCTCGCCAATCTGCAAATCGCGGTCGCCACCGATTGTTCCGTCGTCCACGCCCATGTTGCCGGCACTGGATACCGCGATCTGCGTGGGCGATCGAAGTTCCGTGCGATGGGACTTCGTAAACACGGTTTCCATTCCTTGCGATATCCAGGAGGTCAAATCGTCCGTGCGTAATCAAGCCACCTTCTGTATCAAGACGATTCATCGCCCCCATTGCTGCGCCGCACTCGTTCGCAGCATTCACGACCACTATGGCGACGACCGTCCGCTGATCCACGTCCTCGACGATGGAAAACCCGAGCTGAGATTTTCGGCCGTATGCCCCGATGAAGCGGGGATGGTCGACAAGGTCATCATCACTCCCTACGACATCGGATTGTCTGCCGGTCGCAATCGGTTGCTCGACGCCGGCGACACGCCGATCGTTATCTTCGCCGATGACGATCATCTCGTCACGAATCAAACGCGTCTTCCTGAGTTGATCGCGACGCTCAATAAGCATCACGACCTCGATTTGCTTGCGGCGCTCAGTAACAACGACGAACGTCCTCGAATGTTGCGTGTCGATGGAAAGACGCTCCGCATTGCATTCGGCAATTATCGACAACATCGCTCCGTACGCTGGTGCCATTACGTCGGCAACTGCTTTGTTGCCTATCGCGACATTCTGCAAGCGATCCGCTGGGACGAGTCACTCAAGGTCGAAGAACATTGGGACTTCTTTTGGCGAGCAAAGATCGCCGGTATGAACGTCGCCGTCGATCTTAATCACTCATTCAAACATGAGCACGTTGACCCGCCAGGATATCAGCGACGGCGACCGGAGTTCTTAAAGGCCGGATTGGACAAACACGGATTGGAGAAAGTCGTATGGAAATGAAGCGAGTGATTGCAGTTCTCGACTTGCCTCCTCGGCGAGCAACGCAGAACGTGCGGGAAAGCTTTGAGGCTGCCGCGAAACGATGGGGTGCGGAGGTGCTATGGATTGGCGAGCACCTTCAAACTGTGCATCCGTTCTGGCAGAAGATGTTTGCCTGCGGTCACGTGCATCAAAAAGCCGGGCCGGCGCACGTACTGCAACTCGACAACGACATGTTGATCCGATCGGACTGCCCTTCGCCGTTTGATTTGCTGACGCCACAGCAGTTCGGAATGGTTGCCGAGCGTCAGTCAGCAAACAATCGCATCGACAATGGCGGTTGGCAGCAGCGGGCACAAGAGATTTGGGCCAGGCGATGCGGTGTGCGTCCGGCACCTACATGGCTGCATCCCAACGGGGGACTCTATCTGTACGGCTCGGAAATGTATGGGCCGATGTTCGCTCGCATCATCCGGCATTTGATTCCGACGTGGGGTGCAAGCGATCAGGCCACCGACGAATCGTTGATCGTCAATCAGCTCTACAACGACCATCCTGGCTACATCAGATTCTTGCCGCCCGATTTCAACGTCAGCATGGTCTACTCGCCCGCCTGGGCCATCAATCCGGTGATGCAATCCTACGTCTACCATTTTGTTGGTCCGTCAAAAGCTCACATTGATGCCTGTCGTTGGCAACGGCTTGATCCACCGGAGCTGCCATTTCCTGGGAACAGTCAAACACAGGAACTGATTCAGCAGTGGCGAGATGATCCGCCGGCCCAATACGACATCGGCCCGATCTTCACTCCGCAACTCGCCGCAAACATTCTGGCCGTTTATCCAGATTTGATTGTCAAAGGTCAATGGTCAGACGAGCCATGCCGATTGGATCGACGAATGCTCAGTCATACCGAAACCGGTTCGTCGCACTTGGTGCTAACCCGCTTTCTTCTGCAGCTTGGCGTCAACGCTCGACGCTTTCGACTTCGCGTTAAGGAGGACGCCAATGCAACGCCACAACTTGCCGGCACTTGAGTATCACCTGGCGCACGGTTGCAATCTGTCCTGCCAGCAATGCAGCCACTACAGCGACCATCATTTGCCCGGTGCGATGCCCACGATCGAGCAAGCCGATGCCGACTACCAGAAATGGTCGCATCGTCTGAAGCCGACTTGGTTTGCGTTGCTCGGCGGGGAGCCTCTGTTGAATCCCGCGATTTTGCAACACATCAAGCTGGCTAGGCAGCATTGGGACAGCGACTTGATGCTGGTGACCAACGGGTTCTTTTTGCATCGGTTTCCCGAGCTACCAAAAGTACTCGTCGAAACGAACTGCCGTCTCGAAGTCAGCCAGCACGGAACACACGACGAATATGTCAAACGCTTTCGTGAAGTCAAACACCTCGTTTGGCGCTGGCGAGAACAGTTCCCCGGCGTCCGAATCAAAATTCGACAGTCGCACCGCGGCTGGATGCGGCAATACAAGGTGGCCAATGGCAAACCGATGCCGTTCAACTCCCAGCCCGACGCCGCATTCAAAGTCTGTATGCAGAAAACTTGCACGCAGCTATATGAAGGCAAACTTTGGAAATGCCCCGCACTGGCCTACTTCGCCAAGCTCGAATCCAAACTGAGCCTGCATGATTTGCCGCAGTGGCAACTCTTCCGCGACTACCAAGCGTGTTCGCACGAAGCCACTGACGCTGAATTGCAAACCTTCCTCGAAACCAAAGCCATCCCGCAGTGCAGCTTGTGTCCCAGCAAACGCACCGCGTTCTCCCATCCCAATCCTCTGCAACGGAGTGCCCTGCAATGACGTATCCTTCCGACTATCCCGAAATGCCGCCCTATCCATTCGTCCCACCGTTTGATCCGCCCGGCAGCGAGTCGCCCTACGATCCCGAGGAGGAAGACGACGGTCCGATCATTCTCACGCCGCCGCCTTTGCCGCCTCCGCCAGTGTGGCCCGACGACTATCCGCCTGGAACGCCCGATCCCGGCCCACGTCCGCCATGGTGGCCGGACGATTGCCCTTGGCCGCCTCCACCTGAAGAACCGGTCGTGATCGAGTCACCGCCGCCAATTCACGTCTGGCCGCGACTGCCGCCGGATCATCCCTATCATGTTCCGCCCGGCTACTCTGCGCCAGACAACCTTCCGCCAGGTCACCCCGGCGAAGCCTATCCGGGTATGCCCGACTATCCCGTCGTTCATCCCGGCGATTGGGGAGATGACTGGCCCAGCTATCCAGGATTGTATGACGATTGAAAATCGTATTCACGTCAAACCTTCTACACACAAGCCAGCATCATGCTGGCTTGTGTCGTTTGGCACCGCCGGTATTCGATTTGTCGGAGGGAATGTACAACTAGCACTTCGTAACAAAACGTTTCATTTCAACATGGAGACACGAAGTGGCCAAGAAGAAAGCAACCAAAGCAGCCGTCAAGAAAACGCCTGCCAAGAAGAAGGCGTCAACGCTCAACGACATCTACAATGAAGTCGCCCGGAAAGCAGATACAGACGGCGTGAAAATCAATGTCGCTGAGACCAAGCGAGTGCTGGCGTGCTTTTTCGACGTTCTCGAAGACTACAAGCCAGCCGACGCGTTCGACTTCGTCGCCAAAGGTCTGAAGCGTGCAGGTACTCGGCGTCGCTAAGATGACGGCGAAGCAGGTTCTATCAGCGCTTCGTGAGGTGGCTCGCGAAGATAAGGCTGCGTTTTTGCCTGGGTTCTTCCAGGCGGTGCCCGGCGGGTACGGCGAGGGCGATCGGTTTCTCGGTTGCGTGGTGCCGGACCAGCGGAAGGTGGCTCGGCAGTTTCGTGATTTGTCGCGGGATGAGCTTGTAAAACTGTTTGCGTCGCCATGGCATGAGTGTCGGCTGACGGGAATGCTGATTCTGGTAGGTCAGTATGAGCAGGCGGCAAAGCCGAAAAATCCTCATCGTGATTTTGAATGCCGCGAGATTGTGGACTTCTACTTGGCGAACCTGGCTGCGGTGAACAATTGGGACGTCGTTGATTCGACGGCTCCAAAGATTCTCGGGGCCTGGCTGGTTGAAAACTACGATGAACGAATCGTTCTCGATCGGTTGGCGACGAGCGAGGTGTTGTGGGAGCGACGCGTTGCGGTGTTAGCGACTCTCTCGCTCATAAAGAACGACGAGTTCGAGGAAATCGTCGAGCTTGCCGAGCGTCTGATGGACGATGGGCACGATCTGATGAACAAGGCGATTGGATGGATGCTTCGCGAGATGGGGAAACGCGATCAGTCTCGATTGGAAAAGTTCTTGAAGAAGCATGCCAAGACGATGCCACGAACTATGCTTCGTTACTCAATTGAAAAGTTGTCGAGGGACGACCGAACGAAATGGATGAACCAGTGACCAAGGAGCTTGTTGAGAAAGTCGAAGCCATCGTCCGCGAACGCATGGACGGACAGGCTGCCGGTCATGGCATGGAACATGTGCTTCGGGTGCTGGTGTCTGCGCGTGCGATTCAATCAGAAGTCGGCGGCGATTTGCAGATCGTTGAATTGGCGGCTTTGCTGCACGACGTCGGCGATGCGAAGTTCCATGAAGGTGTGGAGCGGAGTGCCGAGTTCGCCCGTGAAATTCTAAGCGGCCTGGGTGCGGACTTCGATTTGATCGAGCATGTCGCTCATATCGTCGACAACATTTCGTTTCGCAAAGGAGACTCTGCGAAACCGCTATCGCTGGAAGGCAAGATCGTGCAAGACGCGGATCGCCTGGACGCACTCGGAGCGATCGGGATCGTACGGACGATCGAATATGGCTCGGCATTTGGGCAACCATTCTATTTGCCTGACGCCGGTGACGCGAAGACAGGTGTCGGGCACTTTCACGAAAAGCTTTTTAAGCTGAAGTCGTTGATGAACACCGACGCTGGCCGGCGTATGGCGGGGGACCGCGAGGCGTTCATGCGAACGTTCTTGAATCAGTTCTTGCTTGAGTACGGTGAGTTGAAAGGATGAAGGCGGAGGGATGAAGGATGAATTTGAAAAGGGAGTATTCAGCCTTCATCCCTCCTCCTTCCATCAGCCACGCTGCGACTTGGCTCGGAACCGACGTTGCTCGTTGCCAGAGTCGGTTTTTGCAAACTTGGCTTCGTGCTTGGTCGTTCGGCCTTGCGTTCGCTTTCGCCACATTTTGAACGAGTTCGCCGTCATCTCGGATCGCATCAGCTTGATGACGTCTCCGGGTGAAAGACCGAACTGGGTACGGATCGCGTCGAAGCTCGTGCGATCCTCCCAAGCCATCATGATGATGCGGTCGATCTCGCCTCGCGTAAGTTCGTTGTCTTGGGGATCGGTCATCGAAGGAATGAAGGATAAGGGCTGAAGGATGAATTCTCGTCTGCATTGTATTGACCCGGCGAATCATTCATTCAGCCCTCATCCTTCAGCCGGTTCGCTCAGCAGTCGACCTTCGAGAACTGTTACCGCAGTGCCCGCTAGGTGAACGCGACCCCCTGCGACTTCGCAGTTCACCGTGCCGCCGCGAGATGAGGCTTGGTAGCCAACCACCGACGTCTTCCCAAGTCGAGCCGCCCAGTACGGTGCCAAGCAGCAGTGGGCCGAACCGGTGACGGGGTCTTCATTGATCCCGCATTGAGGTGCGAAGAAACGGGAAACAAAGTCGGTGCCGTTCGATCCGCCGGCGGCCGACACCATCACCCCGCGAGTGTCGATGTCCGCGATCGTGTTGAAGTTCGGCCGAAGCGATTCGACGATGCTCGCATCTTCGACAATCACCAGCAGGTCGTACTTGCTCCGTAAAACGGTCGCTTCGCGGATTCCCAACGCGCCGCGTGTTTGCTCGGCAACTGTCGGATCGACATCGTCGCTGGGCGGAGTCGCTGGAAAGTTGAGTGTGATCCGCGAATCGGATGGTGTGCAGACCAGTTCGCCGCTTCGCGTTTGAAAACGAATCGGCTGACCAGCCTCGACACATGCTTGTTCGATCAAAGTGTGTGCCGCGGCGAGGGTCGCGTGACCGCACAAGTCGACTTCGGTGGCGGGCGTGAACCAGCGAAGGTGGAAACTGCCTGCGTCATCGGTCGGCACCACGAACGCGGTTTCCGATAAGTTCATTTCCATGGCGACGTTTTGCATCCACTCATCGCTCGGATAGCGTTCCAAAATGCAAACGGCAGCCGGGTTGCCGGTGAAGGGCCGATCGGCAAACGCGTCGACCTGCCAGATGGGGATGCCGTCGGAAGAGTTCATTCAATTCTCGGTTCGGATTTCGGTTTTGACGTAATTGGCGATGAAGCATTCGGCGTGTGCTTCAAACTACATGTGACTGAGTTGATCGCTTGCTGGTTCACTGTGGGGATTATTCAAACTGTGTGCGTTGACTAGAATCACCGTTAAACAGTTTATTGCCTGCGGTTTTTGTGCACCATGAGTGACTATCCCTACAACTTCGACGTCAAGATCACTGAGACGCTGGTCTACTTGCCGAAGCACATTGTCTCGCAGTTGGACTTCGGAAAGTCGAAGCGTCTGCGGATCGACGGCGAAATCAACGGCATTCGCATTGAGTGCGGCTTGATGCCCGACAAGGGCAAGTGGTGCTTCATGGTGTCGAAGAAACTGCAAAAGTTGTGTGGCATCGCACCCGGCGATACGGCAAGTGTCAGCTTCGACATCGCGGACTCCGAAGCCGTCGTTGTGCCGAAGGAACTGCAGTTTGCACTCGAAGCGAACGATGCTGCGATGTCGGCCTGGGAGAAGTGGACCGCGGGCAAACGACGTGCTCAATGCCATCGCGTCTCGTCGGCGAAGCGGGTGGAGACTCGGGAGCGACGTGCGGAAGAAGTGATTGCTTTGTGTTTAGCCGAACTGGGGATGCAAGCCGGCGTGACGCCGTGGCAGGCGTTTGAGAACCTCGACATGCGAGCGGGCACGATCACGGCAGTCGCGAATCTGCCCAAGGCGCGCAAGCCCGCATACAAGGTCACGGCTGACTTCGGGTCGGAACTGGGCACGAAACGCACGAGTGCTCAGATCACCGTGAACTACAGCAAAGACGAACTGGTTGGCCGCCAGATCATCGGCGTGGTGAATATTCCGCCGAAGCAGATCGGTACGTTCATGTCCGAGTTCCTGATCGTGGGATTCTATCGCGATGACGGATCGGTCATCCTTGCGATCCCTGACAAGTCGATCCCCAATGGTGCAAAGCTTGCGTGACGAGATACATCATGACTGAAGCAGAGAAAGAGAACCTGATAAACCTGCTCGATTCGCTCGTGATGGCGGCGGTTCCGAAGGCGTCGAAGGTCGCGAAATATGGTGGCACGCTTTACACGTTGAAGCCGGATGAAAAGGAAGGGCAGTTCTGCGGTGTGTTCCCATACAAGGCTCATGTGCAGTTGTCGTTCGCTCATGGGGCTTCGCTCGACGATCCCGATGGGTTGCTCGAAGGCGGCGGGAAGTTCCGTCGCCACCTGACGTATAAGAGCACGGACGATGTCGATGCGAACGTCGTCAAGCGTTTCTGCAAAGCCGCCATCAAACTTTAGCCGAGCAAAGTTCTCCAATGCCTTACATCAATGTTCAGATCACCAAGGGTGCCACTCGCGAGCATAAATCGCGATTGGTCCGCCGTATGACCGACGCTTTGGTCGAAGAACTCGGCAAGAAACCTGAATACATTCATATCGTCATCCAGGAAGTGGACGACGAGGATTGGGGATATGCTGGAATGCTGACTGACGAGTGGAAACGGCAACAGCAATCGCAGCAGCAGTGATTGAGCCGGCGATTCGCGGATAACGGGTCAGCGGCGTTTGCTACCCGACTACAGTTCTATTAAACCACAGTCCCAGCAAACCGAGCCAAAACCATGCTCCCATTCGTCCGCCTCTGTTGCTTTGGCGCGATCGTCGCAGTGCTATCCACCTCCGTTCATGCCCAAACCATGACTAGCCTGTTCGATTTCACTCAGTCCAGTGACACGGATAAATGGCAGATCGTCAACGACGGTGTCATGGGCGGTCGATCGAGTAGCCAAGCGTCGATCGTGAGCGTGGACGCTGGCGGCGAATCGAAGGGTGAAACCAATGCGATGCGGTTCACCGGCAACCTTTCGCTCGAGAACAATGGCGGGTTTGCTTCGGTGCGGTCCCGACCCAACGGCTCACTGGGCCTCGATCCCGGCGAGACGATCATGTTACGAGTCAAAGGTGACGGACGACGCTACACATTCAACCTCTACACTCCCGATCGCCGCACCGCGTTCTCGTATCAATTGGAGTTCGACACGAAAGCCGGTCAGTGGACCGAGGTCAAACTCCCCGTCGATAAGTTCGTCGCTCATTCCTACGGCCGACCCATGCCCAACATGAAGCTGACGCCCAGCCAAGTTCATTCCGTCGGCATCTTGCTCGGTGACAAGAAGCCAGGGCCGTTTGAGATCTTGGTTGACTCGATCGTGGTTGAGTGAGATGAGTGAAAAGCAAAAGATGCTCGCCGGTCAACCTTGCGATCCCGCGGACCGCGATCTGACGAACGAGCGTCTGCACGTCCGGAAGTCACTGCATGTGTTGAACAACGGCGAATCGGACAAAGCTGGCTACTCCCTTAGCTCGCGGGCGACGGTGAGGTAGTAGTTGCGAGCGGTTGCGTTGACCATGGTGCTGGCGAGATTGGTTAGTGCGTTCGCCTTGACTTGCTTCGCGTTTTTGTCGTCCGGGTTGATTGCAAGCAGGTGATCGGCGAGTTGTGCGGCCCATTGGTTATCGTCGGCGGCCAGCGCATCGTGGGCGGACTCCATTAGATTGCCTACTCCTCCGGCAAGTTTCGCAACACGTTCTGCTTCTGCTTTTGGTGAGAGACGAAACAAATTGGAAGGATTGCCGTCGAACCAGCCGAGGTAACCATTGAAAACGCTTCGTACTCCCCACTCGGGATGTCCGTAGAACGGTTGCAAGTAATCCTTGCTGGCGAGGTTTTCGGGAAGTTGCACGTACTCGACCAGTTCATCGGGCGTGAGTCCCTTGTTCATTCCCTCGACGGTTTTGTCGTGGATGAACTGAACGGCATCACGGTAATCGCCGAGGACTTGTTTGACTTCGTCTGCTCCGACAATCGGTTTGGTGTGGCCACCGACCAAGGCGACCGCATTGTTGGCAGACATATTAGTGAGGCTGTCGGCCCACAGGCGAACGCTACGGTTGGGAGTCCCTCGAATCGCGTACAAGTTTGGAAACGATCGGTAGAAATTGTCGCCAGCGAAGAGTACTTTGCCAGCCGGATACCAGACGAACAGTTCGTCGTTGGTCTCACCGGGTGCTGACACGAGTTCAAGTTCAACTCCGGCCACGTTGATCGTCTGCCGATCTCCTTCGAGAAAGTGTGACGGTTTCGACTCCGCACCTGACGCGAACGCGTGGCCGCCGCTCTTGGGGTATCGAACCGGGGCGACGCCGTTGTTGATCCGTTGCTCCGGTGGCAACTTGAATCCAGCTTGCCTTGCTGCTCGGACTGATTGAAACGTAACACCGGCATCCGTCAATGGACGGTATTCGCTTCCGAAGTTGTTGTGAGCCCAGATTTGCGGTCGCTCTGCTCCAAGAAACGAAGTCACACCGCCGGTATGGTCACCATGTGAGTGCGTGAAGATGATCGCCTTGACCGGTTTGTCGGTGATCTTGCGAAACTCCGCCACGATGCGATCGGCGTCGTCTCGCGTCATTCCCGTATCGACAATGACAACGCCATCGTCACCAACGATCATCGAAACGTTCGCCGGACTGAATCCGACTGCGACGTGGACTTTATCGGCGACTTTGACGATTTGTTCTTCAAACTGTTTCGATTGTTGCGTCAGCTTTCTGGTCGCAGCATTGTCTTGTGCAAAAACGGGGGCCGCTACGAGCAGCAGGATCAATGGAAGGAAGAGTCGGTTCATTTTGGTTCTCTCTGTTGATGGGTTAAACGCGTCGTTGAATTCGTGGCTCGGCGATCTCCGGCTATTCTGCCAAGCGGAAGCCGGAGAACTGCCAGCGTGCGTCCGCTGGGAAAAAGTTTCGGTATGTGTCGCGAATATGCGACTGCGACGTTGCCACGCTTCCTCCACGCAGGACGTATTGATTGCACATGAACTTTCCGTTGTACTCGCCGATCGCACCGGGCGGTGGGCGGTAACCGGGATAGGCTTGATAGCTACTCGCAGTCCACTGCCAAACGGAACCAAAAAATCCACCCGATGACAACGTCGGGTGAATGGCGTAGCCGCCTGCGAACAACTTGTCAGCGAATTGGCCCGTATTAGCTTCTGCACGCGTCTCGGTGAGACTTCGACATGCGACCTCCCATTCAAATTCGGTGGGGAGTCGTTTGCCAGCCCATCGTGCGAACGCATCCGCCTCAAAATAGCTGACATGACAGATGGGCCAATCGGGATCGACCGGCGTAAGCCCTGCCAATGTGAATTGCATCCATCGACCATCTCGGCGCATCCAGTAGAGCGGTGCGTTCCAACTCCGTTCCTTGACCGCGTTCCAGCCGAGTGAGAGCCATAACTCCGGTCGCTCGTATCCCCCATCGTTGATGAACTCAATGAACTGTCCACAGGTCGTCAAATTCAACGAGATACGAAATGCCGGAAGAAATACCGTGTGACGAGGCAGTTCATTGTCGAAACAAAACCCATCTCCATCGTGTCCGACGTCGTATTTGCCATCGGTGATCTCTGCCCACGAATCCGTCGTCCCATTTGACGGCGCAAACTCGCGGTCTTCATACACGGGCAACATCGGATTGGACGCCAACGCATTCTTGATGTCCGTAAGGATCAACTCCTGATGCTGTTGTTCGTGGTTCAAACCTACGGTGATCGTTTCAGCATGCCGAGCAACGAAGTCGGGCGATTGCAATCGGCTGAGCAACTCCCGATCAACGTAACGGCGATACTCCCGAATGCAATCAAGTCCAGGCCGCGAGATCGTTCCCCGGTTGGGTCGGGGGAATTGCTCGCCAATCGCGTTGTAATAGGAGTTAAACAGATAGGAAAAGTGCTTGTCAAATACCGTGTAGTCCGCTTCTTGTTTCAGTACGAACGTTTCAAAGAACCATGTCCCGTGTGCGAGATGCCAACGCACTGGGCTCGCATCCTCCATCGACTGCACCATGCAGTCTTCCGGCGAAAGCGACGCCGTGATGCGATCGGTAAACCGCCGAACACTCTCGAATTGTTTGCTCAAGCTCGAATCCGCAGCGTTCTCATTCATCTGCCGCTCCGTCTGGCACAAGATGCAGCAAGCCGAACAGGCCTTCGCTGTCCGTCCACTGTTGGTGCAAGCTGAAACCATGCGGCCTAGCCAGTTCGGCGAAACCCTCGATGCTATACTTGTGCGAATACTCGGTCAGAATCTTCTCGCCTTTCGCAAAATTAACGACTGTGTCTCCGACCATCACGTTTTGATCCACAAGACTGACAATCGAAATTTCGATGCGATGATCCGTCGAGTTGTAGATCGCTTTGTGCTGAAAGTTGGGCAAGACGAAATCACCATTTAGCTCACGGTTGATACGCTCCAATAAATTCAAGTTGAATTTTGCGGTAACGCCTTGAGAATCATCGTAGGCAGCGACAATGGTGGACACATCTTTTTGAAGATCAATGCCAATCAGCAACCCACCTTGGGGGCCAAGCAATTTGGCGATCGACGCGAGAAGTCCTGCTGCCTCTTCCGGCGTGTAGTTGCCAATCGTCGATCCCGGGAAATAGAGGGCCACGTGCGAATAGGGGGCCTTGGCTGTCGGCAGCGAAAACGGTTTCGTAAAGTCGGCGACCACAGGACAAATCTCAATTCCAGGATAGCTTGAACGCAAGTCGTCGGCTGTCATCAAAAGATGTTCTTCTGAAACGTCGACTGGCACGTAGGCCACCGGATCAATCAGTGCATCCAGCAGAATTCGAGTCTTGATCGAACTGCCGCTGCCGAATTCAATCAGCATAACACGCCGATCAATTTGGTGTGCGATCGCGTCTGCGTTTTCACTCGTGATGGCGAGTTCCGTTCGCGTCAGATAGTACTCGTCGAGTTCGCAGATCTCATCAAACAGTCTTGATCCGGCACCATCATAGAAGTATTTGCAAGGCAGCGTTTTTTTCGGTTTCTGAAGTCCTTCGATGACGTCGGCAAAGAAGTTCTCGCTGGCATGATTTTGTTCGAGCGTATTGATAGTGTCGGTCCCGTTAAATCAATGTTGAGAAAATACCCAGGCACGGACGGTGCTACTCTTGTGCTGAGTTAGCCTTGAGTCGGTCAAAGTATGCTTTCCAGCCTTGGTGCTTGCGACCAGCAGCAAGGCAAAAATGGCTTTCGTTATTCACGGCTCCGTTGCGGATGCCTTCATAGATGCCCGCAATTACCGTGCCGAGGAACTCGCCGAGTTCTGCAATGCGGTCTTCGCGATACTCGCCAACTGTCATGGTGCGATATTTCAGCTCCGTACCATACGCGTCGTTCAAGTACTCGGCCAACTTTCGCTGTGTGATCGCTTCGCCGTGCAGATTGTACGTCTGGCCGTCGTGCTTCGATTCCGTCAACATGCGGGCGTAGGCAAAGGCCAGTTCGCCGCGAGTTGTGTAGCCGCACTTTGCGTCACCAGCGCAGTTTGCAATCTCACCACGTTGTTTGTAGGTCTCGATGTACTCGACATCTGGTTCAATATAGATACCGTTGCGACCGATCACCCACTGAAGGCCGCTGTCGCGAATGTCTTCTTCCGTCTGGCGATTACTTTGGACAACAGGTGAGAACGCAGTGCCTTCTTCTGCGCCTTGAATGCTGGTGTAGACAATCTTGCTAACACCCGCCTCCTTGGCAGCTTCGATGACGTTGCGATGTTGACCAATACGCTTCGTGGGAGCGTCCATTCCAGAAACGAGTAACAATGCGTCGATACCGCGAAGTGATTCCCGCAATTGATCGCGCAACGTGTAGTCGCCCTGGCGTACTTCGACACCGAGCGATTCGGCTTTGCTAGGAGTGCGTGCAAGTCCGATAACGTTCTCTTTGCCGACGATTTCAACGGCGGCGTGGACAATTGATCCGCCCAAGTTTCCGCTGGCGGCAGTGACGGCAATTTTTGTCATTGAATTCTTCCTACTCATAGATTTGTGCGTGGTCGACGAGGGTAAGCTACCAACTGATCGCTGCCCGTTGGCTTGGGCTTGTCCAATTCAACATCGAGCAACGACTTCGGATCGTCGATTGGCAAGTATCGAGTGAGTGCAACAGCTCTCATCTTATTCTGCTGTGTGAGGATTCCATTACTGCTGAGTTGCTCTTCGAAAAAATCGGCGGATCAATCGTCGGATTCCAAGCGTCACCAGAGCCGGCACGCCCATTAAAATCGCAATTTTCAGCAGGGGACCAATGAACCGGATTGCCCCACTGGGATCACTTCCTTTCACCCCCTCGCCAACATCGGACGCGGCCCCCGCCCTCATTCCCGCCGCCCACTGAGTCTGATCGAGTGGTGCGATTAGTAACACGACGATGGAAGCAGCGACCACGATGAACAGGATTGGCCGAATGGTCTCGCGTAACGCTGGCATTACGGATCAACTCCTTCCGCGGCGCTAGATTGTCTAAGTCGGTGCAAAACATACTTTTTGACATTGGTCGCAATCCATTTCCAGTGCATCGCTAAATGGATTCCAATCACGAGCATCAGAAGGTTGGCACTGATGTCATGGATAGCGGACCAAAATGGGTCAATCGTGAAACGAATTCCCAGTGCTGGCAACGCCGCTTCCGAAATGACCACTCCTGAAAAAGTCGCCGTCACAAACAGGAAAAACAGCATCCAGTCCAGCACATAATTGAAACGAGCGTGACCGGGAGTCGGATTGAAAAAGCGTCGAGTCGTGTTGACAATCCACTGCCAAGCGAAGATTAGATGCAGGAAAAATGGAATGATGATCAGGAAGCTCGCCCACTCATGGACCGTGATTCCAGTCGCCTGCGGCGCGAGCACCAGTACCATGCCGACAAACATGCAGAGATCGAGCCAAACGCGTACTCGCGCGGCGTTCGCCTTTCCTTTCTGAGTGGTTTCTTGTTTCGTCGCGTAAATCTCACTGGTCCCTTTATGACGCATCGCTTAATTGAAGACTGGCTCGGCAAGTCGTTGGCCCTACCTGGTTCCGCCAACTTGTTCGCTGTCTAGTCGTTTGGCCTTTTTGTGACCCTCATCGGATTGACCAAGCTTCCAATAGCTCGATAGATAGAGGTGTGTTTTCGGAAGATTGTTATGCTCTTGCAAGAAGGTCCTCAGCACACGCATGCTATTGAATTCACAGGCGGCCCAGACGGCGGGTTGTCCTTCCAACCAGGGCAATGCTCGAATCTTGGAAGCAAGGAACAAACCATCGACCTTGGGGCGTGAGTTGATCTCCCAGTGCAGTTCAATGTTTCGCGGATGCGTCAGTTTTTGGATGTCGGCACGACTGGGAACTTCAATTACAGCGTAGCCGACAGCGTCCTCCGGCAGTTGACTGAGGTGGACGCTGATCGCGGGAAGTGCGGTCATGTCTCCCGCCAGCAGAAACCAATCGGCGGAATGGTTGATTAGTTTTTTAGGCCCCGGTCCGGCGACTGTAATGCGGTCTCCTGGCTGAGCGTCGATCGCCCAGGTTGACGCCGGACCCGGCGAGTCATGCAAGACGAAGTCGATATCAATCTCGGTTGGTCGCTGATGCCTTACCGTATAGGTTCTCAGAAGTGGCTTCTGGCCATCGCGTTGAGGAATTAGCAGCTTCAAATAGGCGCTTTCCTGGTCAACGGGGAATGCCGAAAGGGCATCGCCACCTAACGTGACGCGCAGCATATGCTCGGTGATCGGTGCGGAACGAATCACTTCCAGTTCCATCGTGGTGCGACTAGCCATGGGTTGAATCTCTGCTTCTGGAGGTATCGGATGGATTCAAGTTTTCACTCAAACCGGGGGCATCTTGAACGATCGCACTCAGACCATGCCGCCATTGGCGCGCAGGGTCTGACCGTTGACCCAAGCTCCATCCGGCCCAGCGAGAAAGGCCACAACATTGGCAATGTCTTCGGGAGTCCCCAATCGTTCAAGCGGCGACGCTTTCGACAACTTCTCGACTAACTCATCGGACTTGCCTTCTAGGAACAATGCGGTGCCCGTCGGTCCGGGAGCGACTGCGTTGACCGTGATGTTTCGTCCGCGCATTTCCTTCGCCATGATCGCCGTCATCGTTTCGATGGCGGCTTTGATGCCCGCATACACGCCGTATGTTTCAAACTTCATCCCGACGACCGTGGTGGAGAAATTGATGATCCGCCCGCCATCCCGCAGGCGAATTCCAGCCTCGCGCATGCCGTTGAATGTGCCTCGAAAGTTCACAGCAACCTGAGCGTCAAAGATCGCGTCGTCGCAGTCCGCGATCGAAGCCAGTTTCATGATGCCGGCGTTATTCACCAGCACATCGACACCACCGTAAGCTGCCTCGGCGCTGTCGAACATCCGTTTGACCGCGGCGGAATCGGAAACGTCCGCCTGGACTGCGATGGCATGACCGCCTTCGGTCTCGATTGTGTTCACGACCTCGCTCGCGGGATCCTTACTGCCAGAATAATTGACGAGGACGTTGAACCCATCTCTGGCCAGACGCTTGGCGACGGCTGCCCCGATCCCACGCGACGAACCGGTGACGATTGCAGTTTTTTTGGTTGTTTCATTCATGTCAGTCGACCGTTGGTGTGTGCAGAATAGGGTTGTATCAGGTGTAGATGATGCCACCCATCAAACAGCATCGGACTCCTGCGTTCCAAAGAGCTTCTGATCCAGCGAGAACTCACCGGGCCCTGTGACAAAGATCACGGCATACACAGCGAGGTAGACCGCTGCCAGTTCTTTTACCTTCCATGGGTCACTGCCGTGAACCAAGAAGAGTGCAACACACATTGTGAACGCAAGGTTCAAAACGGCGAATCGTGTGCCAAGTCCAAGGATCAATAGTACCGAGCAACCGACTTCGGCACCGATGGCGCAGAGAAGGCTTAGCTGATGTCCCATTCCTAGCGGATCAGGGAAGCTTTCAGCCATCGCCGTAAAGCCCATCAACTTTTGAATGCCATGGACAAGCATGAAGCAGCCAAAGGCAATGCGTAAGCCAAGCATGCCGAGTGAAACTTGTTGGGGGGTTCCAAGTAATAGTCGTTGTTTCATTATCTTGTTCCGGATGATGTTTTCGTTTTAGTTTCGCGAATCGTAGCGGACGACATTCAATCGTCGTGTGTTGCTTAGTTCAGTTCAGCTTTGCGAGACGACAGATTCAAATGGATCGTTAGACGTCCCTCGTTCAGCAACCATGGTCGCACGACATACGACCGCGCTCCCTTCGCGTGCATCGGATCGGCATCAGCAATTTTTCGGGCCTCCGTAGTATCGTCTGCGCGCACGATGATCATTTCCTCGCCTTCGCAGAACTTTTCGTCCGATGTCCAGAACGGGCCCGCACCAAAAAGTATCCCGTTCTTTTCGATCTTTCTCTGGTAGTCGAGGTGTTCCTCCAGAACGTCCATCATGGGAGCAATCCCATTGGTCAACGTGGTGAAGATTGCATAGAGCTGCAATTGCATCATGCTGGTCGTTGCGTTCAACGATTTTTCTTTTGGAAACGACTCTTTGACCTTTGCGGAACTTGCTTCCTGGCCCAACGAAACTTTTGCGTTTCCCGAGTTTGTCGACACCTTGGTTGCTCGACCGGCATTGGAACCAGCAGGCAATTCATTGAGCCCGCTTTGCTCCTGTTCCGCTGCTGGTTTCGGCTCCTCACGAACTTCGCGAGCGACGGTGAGGGAATAGTTGCGTGCGGTTGCGTTGACCAGCTTTCGAGTCGCGGCGTTGTCTTGTGCGAACAGCGGGGTTGTTAGAAGCAGAAGTGTGATTGAAAAGTATCGTTGAATCATCTTGGATTCTTTCAGGGGAAGGGGGAAGATCGAACGTGGCGGGGGCTTCCAGCGGTAGCATTCACTGGGAACTGCGACTGGAAGCCCCAGTCACTTTGAACAAAGAGTGACTAAAACCACAACTCGCTCAACTGTCCGGATTCAAGCTCGTTGGCATAGCTCAAATAGTAGTTTCGGTTAGGCGCGTTGTACTCGCGTGCCGCCAATTCTCGCAGCGCCTCGATTTTCACCGTGCGGGCCAGCTTTCGATCTCCATCATCCAGCCATTTCAAATGTTCCGAAAGCTCAAGTGCCCATTGGTAATCTTGATTCGCCAGTGCGGCGTTCATCTGTTCGGTTAGCTTATTTATGCCACCCGCCAGCTTGGCAATCTTTTGCGCCTTGACCTTGGGTTCCAACGGATTCAACGTCGTCGGATTGCCGTCGTACCATCCAAGCAGCCCCGCATAGATCGCTCGCACTGCATGAGGAACCGATCCATAGAACTCGATGAGGTACGGTTTGTCTTTCAAATGCTCTGGCAACTTGACTTCGTGAGCGAGTTGGTCGGGACCTTTGCCGGCGTTGATGCCTCGCACCGTTTGGTCGTACACACTGCGAATCGCTTCGCTGTAGTCCGTAAGTGCCGTCGTAGCCGCTTCCTGTCCTTGGATGGGCATCGTGTGGCCAGGAACGACAACGTGTGGTTTCAACGCGGCCATCTTCCCGACGCTTTCGGACCAATTCAGCACGTCGCGATAGGCCGTGCCCCGGATTGCATACAGGTTGGGAAAGGAGCTGTAAAAATTGTCGCCCGCCAGCAACACCTTCTCCTTCGGGAGCCAGATAAACATCGCGTCGTCGGTTTCCCCTGGGCCGATGTGGAATTCGATTTCGACACCCGCGATCGTCGTTTTGAGTCCGCTGCTGGGAACGGTGACGGTCGGTGGAAGGAATCCTTTGCCGCGATCGCCATCGTCTGTACCCGCCGGTGCAACACCGCGGTTGATAATCTCCGACGACGAGAGATTCCGTCCGAACTGGCGAATATTTCGCTTCTGCTTTACCGGATCAACCGCTTTGTTGACGCCCTCGGCCGAACCAAAGGTCTCCGTGCCATAGATGTCCGGTTTCTCATCGCCGACAAAGGCACTGGCTCCACCAATGTGATCGCCATGGCTGTGAGTGTAGATGATCGCCTTGACCGGCTGGTCGCTGTATTGCCGAAAAGCCTCAGCCGCTTTGGCTGCACTGGTTGGACCGAAAAGAGTATCGACGATAATCACGCCGTCCGTTCCGACGATCATTGAGGTGTTCGCTCCGTGAAACCCAACCGCGGTGTAAACGTTGTCCGCAACTTTGACAACTCCCTTCTCGAACTGTTGCTGCTGAGCATTGAGCATCCGAAGTGCCGTGTCGGGCTCGACCTGCGTTTGTCCGCTGGCAACGCCAGCAGCCGTTACCAAGAGGCAGAGAGTAGCGATAAGATTTTTCATGAGACTATTCCTTTGAAATGTGTTTGGTTAAGTTCTTCTGCATCTTCCGCAGCACGTTTTGCGTCGCTTCCAGCTCCGACTTCGAGATGCCCTTCAATGTCGTTTTTCGCAAGTCGTCTAGCAGTGGCAGGACGGTTTGAAGTTTCTGCTCGCCACGACGAGTCAATCCGACCATCACGATGCGAGCGTCTTCGCTCGATACGCTCCGCTCAACAAACTTCTGTTCAACGAGTCGATCCAACTGTCGTTTCACCGTCGTGGGATCACGAATCATCAACGACGCCAACTCGTTCATACTCAGCGGCTGGCAGGCATCTAACAGAGTGATAAGCGTCTGGGTTTCCTCCGGCGAAAACGGCCAACCCGCGCTCTTCAGCACCGCCGCCATACCAGCACGAATCTGATATGCAACTCGCCCGATTGCGAATCCCGGCGACGATTCCGAGTCAAAGTGCATCTTCGCCCCCAGCCAATTCGGTGGTAGCGGTACTGGTCGGCCCCGCAAAGATCGGGCGATACCAGTCGAAGTAGCAGTAAATCAAAAATGCACATGCTGCAAAGTCAGGTAGCCCGACGACGAGGTACTTGTGAGCAAAGAAGATCACGTACAGCAGGATGTTGAACGCATAGGGCAGCGCCATCAAGATCGCCAGCGGAGCAGTCCGCGGAAAAAACATCAGTCCGCCAGCGACCGTCTTGAGAAAGCCCACCCAGAAAATCAGGTAGCCTGTCTTCTGGAGCGCAATCATGAATTGGCCAACCTCATCCGGTGCCTCACCCACGGGATAGCCGCGCGTGGCGAAACTCATCGTCATGATCCCGGTGCCGAACAGAAAGAGCGCGAAGAGTATCCGCACGACGAAGGCGAGGCGTGGAAGCCGAACGTTGCGTGTTTCAGATGGAGGCATATCACTCAGTTGATGCGAGTTGAGGTTGCACGTTTGTTCATCAGACTCGCGGGATGAGAACACAAGTCCTATAGCTGTATGTTACAGCTATAGGCCGGCAAGTCAATGCTCGCGGAGAAAACAATCGGAAGCGGCTTCACTCGATCCAGTACTTCGGATGGTCCAAAGCTTTCGAGCAACGGATAGTTCCCTCGCAATTCTCAATCGTTCCGGGCGTCAGTTCCGCCACCATCCAAGCATCTGCGTTTTGTGGTGGGATCGGATAGGTTGCTTGAAGACCTTGAATACCAGCGGGCTTGAACCCGAAACGAAAATAGTAGTCGGGATAGCCGAGGACAAAGACGAGGTCGACACCAGAGTCGGCCAACTGACTTAACCCCGCTTGAATCAAACGTCCGCCAATTCCCTGGCGTTGTCGATTCTGAACAACGGCCAGCGGCGCAAGAATCCTTGCACTGACCGTGCTATCGTCCGGCTCGATTCTCACAGACGTGAAAAGAAGGTGGCCAATCAACCCGTCATCTGTGTCGGCGACGAGTGAAAGCATTGGTTTGCCGGAAGCGTCATCGAGCATCTCATCGACCAGCTTGACGATCACCGGACCTTCGTCCTCGCCAAAGGCGTTCATGTGTACCGCAGGAATTGCATCGCGATCCTGTTCCGTGGCTACTCGAATCCTGCCTGTCGCTTGGATCTTCATTGAAGTGCCAACAACACGAGAATGCAACTGCCGTCGTCGATGACGGTGATGCCGGCTCCGCGTGCGGATTCGTTTGCTTGTTCAGCCCTGAGTTGCATCCCGATTTGTTTCACTCCGGCGACCATTGCGTGGGTGGGAATTTGGCTTGTGGCTTCGTATGGCGCGGACATTGTGGCATAGAACGGGAGATTTTGTAAAAATTCGCGAAAGGTTGGTCATAAAAGAGGTCGCGCGGATAAGTAAACACGTGAGGCATCATTTTTCTGGAGATATTTTGGACGAGACAACCCGTCAGGCGACCCGACATTGGACTTTGGCCCAGCCAGCGGTCTCGGCATTCATTGCTTCGGTGGTGCGTGACTTCCGTGATCGTGACGATGTGCTGCAGGATGTTGCCGTCGCTGTCATTGAATCCTTTGACTCGTACGATGCGAATTCGCCGTTCATTCCTTGGGCAATCGGAATCGCGAAACGACAGGTTGGGCTGTACCTGCGCCGCAGAGGGCGAGATCCGCTGGTATTTGATGACGACGCGGTCGCTTGTCTTGCGGTCGCATTCGATGAAGAGGCGAAGGCGCGTTCGGGCGCGTTCGATTTTCTTGGGGACTGCGTTGGATTGCTCGACGGTCGCGCAAAAACGCTGATCGAGTTGCGGTACCGAGGCGACATGAAACCGGCCGCAATTGCCTCCCAAACTGACATGACACCGAACTCGGTCGCGAAAGCGTTGCAGCGGATTCGAGATCAACTACGAGAATGCATCCAGCGAAAATCACTGGAGGCGGGCGTTCAATGAACAACGACTACCAAGAGTTGATTGATCAATACCTCGACGATTCACTTTCAAGTGAGCAGCAGGCTCAGTTGAACAAGTGGATTAAGTCGGATCCAAAAAACGCGAGGCAGTTCGCCTCCCGCGCGATGCTGCATGATCGACTGCGTAGCGAACTGGCCGTCGATGATGATGCGAAGGTTGTGTTAACATCGCGCGAGAATCAAGTGACGATTTCGGTAGTGGACGAGGCAACGAGTCCCGTGCTGGAGGACTCGTTGCCTCGTCCACTACGTCAGTCATTGATCCCGGAATGCTTAGCGAACAAACCGCAGTCAATGACGCGACGGCGCTGGCCGTTTGCTTTTGCGTCGACCGCCTGTGCGGCGCTGCTGGCCGTTGCGCTGCTGTGGCAAACCGTCGATACGCCTTCGGCGTCGGCCGCGATGGCTGAATTAAATCGAATCATTGAGGCAAGCAAGATGTCCGTTGACCGCACTTTCGTGATTTCTGTTTTGGATGCAGTCGTTCCCCCAGAGCATCAAGACCCTCGCTCACCCGAGCGTCGGCGTCCTCCCAAGCCGTCTCTCGACGGCGCAGTGCTCAATGTCCGCGGCCCGGAACAGTTCGTTCTCAAACGCAAGACCGCGCAAGGAGAATGGTTCATTACAGGCAGAAACGAGACAACAAGCTGGGCCATACGACCCGATGGGCCAGTTCGATACAGCGATAATCTGACGGAATTCGCTCGAGATCTTCCTGGCCATGAAGACGGGTTGCCAATCAATAACTTGAACGACGGACTGGAGGCGCTGCGGACCGCCTACGATTTGGAATTGATACCCGGAGAGAATGCCGAGCCGGGATCCGAGCACGATGGTGAAACCTATCAACGGATGATCGCAACTAAGAAACCTGGTTTCCGTGGGGCGACGAAAGTCGAAATCCTTTATGCGGAATCAAGCGGAAAAATCAGTGAGATGCGTTTCGACCAAATGTCTTACGGTCCCCAGCAAATCTCATTGACGATGACCGCAATCGACGAGCAATCGTTGCCCGACAACTATTTTGACCATGCACACCATCACGGTCCCGAGCGGGCCGTGGAGTTCGAGTGACAGCGATGAAATCAAACCCCAACTTTATGGTAGCGGAACTCGTCAAGAGTTTCGGTCTGAACCAGTCGTCGAAAGTCTTGACGACGTCCGCTACCCGGCTCTACACAAAACCAAGGACGCTCCAGCAGATGATCATTCCTCGACAGATATTGAGATCGGCGTTTACGATGTTAGCGATACTGGTCTCTTCTGGCATGGTCTTAGCGCACGAGGGTCACCATCATGGTGATTCCCAAAAGAGTAATGCATCAAGAACTTGGACCCTCGGTGATGAAGGCGCGCACTTGCATGGCAGCTTTGTCGCCGCGACCGGAGACGTCGTTCAAATTCGCTGTGACGACGATCGGCTGGTCACTTTGAAAGTCGAATGCTTGATTGCGTCCGATCGCAAATGGATCTCGCAACGACTTGAAACGATCAAGCGACTGAACCAACAGCAGCAGATGCGGTTGGTCATTCAGAATGCTCCGGATAATGGCGGTACGCCAGCAGGAAATATGGCGACACCCGCGCCATTGATCCGCGAGCATTTTGAGCCGTTTGCCAGCACCTTAAAGCTGCGCTGGGACGACGACTACTTGTATGTTGGTTCCAACGGAATGCCAGATCACCCGATGATGATCGGAATTCGTTCGTGGCAACAACAGGTTCCGATTCCACAAAAGTACTTTGGTGATAATGCTTGGCGAATTCCTTTGCACCCAGTTCCAGCGAAGCAGCCAATGACAACGAAGAATGACTTTCTACGCGGTGCGATCGCGCTGGCCGTGAACGGCGTTCCGATTTTCAATCCGCTGAACAATCGCGGCGATGATGCTTTGTTGTTCGGCGAGTTGGACGAGTTCGGTGGTCATTGTGGGCGTGCCGACGACTACCACTACCACATCGCTCCTACTCATCTTGAAAAGACGGTCGGGAAAGACCAGCCGATTGCTTACGCCTTGGACGGCTACCCGATCTTCGGATACCAGGACGAACAGGCGAGCGATTTCGCGTTGCTCGATTCACTGGGCGGTCACAAAGACGCCGCTGGCAAGTATCACTATCACGCCACCAAGACTTACCCCTATCTCAACGGCGGATTCTATGGTGAAGTGACCAATCGCGGCGGCCAAGTCGATCCACAACCGCGAGCCGAACCGATTCGACCGGACTTGCAACCGCTCCGCGACGCGAAAATCACGGACTTCACGCAGCCGAAGCCCGACACCTATCGCTTGGTTTACGACGTGCGTGGGAAAGAGGGAACCGTTTCCTACACGCTGGCCAAGGATGGTTCAGCCGAGTTCACGTTTGTTGACACCGAAGGCCGCGAAACGACCGAGAAGTACTCTGCGAATTCGCCGCGACATCCCGGCTCGGCACCGCCGCGAGACGGTGGCCCGCGCGATGGTGACCCACGCCAACCTCCACCGCCGCGCGATGGACAGGGCGGCCCACCTCCACCACCGCGCGATGGACAAGGCGGTCCTCCGCCACGCCGTGGCCCAGGCGTAGGTGAAATGGGAAGAGTCGACCCGCCGGTCGATCAGTCGAACATGTCGCGAACGACTGTACCCGGTTTTGAAGTCAGCAGTGCCTCAGTCGATGAACAACACTTTCTCTCAGTCGATTGCACTTGCGACGGTGCCGCCCAGTCACCAGCGGTCATGTGGAAAGGTACTCCCCAGGGAACGAAGTCTCTCGCGGTCAGCGTTTGGCACACGGCTCCCGACCAAGAAAAGTCCTACTGGCTTGTCTACAACATTCCGGCAGATGTTTCGTCGCTGAAGCAAGACTCGCAGGGCGTCGGAATCGTTGGCGCTAACGATCGAGGGGCCACCAACTTCGACCCGATGTGCTCCAAAGGTCCTGGTCTGAAAAAGTATCACATCACGGTTTACGCACTGTCATCAAAGCTTGACGTTTCTCCGCGTGAGGCAACCAGAGCCAATTTGCAAAACGCGATGAAGAACAAGCTGCTCGGCGAATCGACTTTAGATGTCTTGTACGAACGATAGACCGTGACCTGCGTGTTCTGTCGTAGTGGATCTTGTTAAAGATCCCTGAGCCTGAGGATTTTTAACAAGATCCACTACAAGAGTCACTTACTCACCCGCTGGAATTCCGAATGAAAAATGCAATCCAAAGCAAAACTGGCGTCCTCTTACTCGGTACCGTCGTTGCGTTACTCGTATCCGTGACGACGTTCGTGATCGCACAGCCACCCAGTGGCCGCCGACCACCACCACGCGGAGGCGGCGGCGCAAAGCCAGAGATCGAAGACACGAAGAAGTTGAACGTCTACGCCGACAACTGGTTCTCGCTGTACATCAACGGTGAACTGATCGCGGTCGACTCGATCCGGTTCATGCCACACAACGTCATCTCGGTCGACGTCTTCCCCAGCTATCCGATGACGATTGCGGTGATTGCCAAGGATAATGCCGACCCAATCACTGCGATGGAATACAACAACACCCAAATCGGTGACGGCGGTTTCATTCTCAAGATGGCCGATGGAACGGTCACAGGGAACCACTGGAAAGCCAAATCAATCTTTCATGGGCCAATCGACCGAGACACCCGCAATCCGAAGGTCAGGCGTGAGGAGATGCCAGAGAACTGGACTGCGGTTGACTTTGATGACAGCGATTGGCAGTCGGCCAAAGAGTTCGATGAACAAACCGTTGGGCCAAAACGGCCTTTCTATCAACACGATTTTGAAGGTGCCAAGTTCATTTGGGCGGACGACCTTGAACTGGACAACACCGTCCTGTTTCGGGTGAAAGTCGATTCACCACCGGACGGCAGCACGCCGAAACGTTTTCCGATCCTTGAGTCGAATTGAATGGACGTAACGAAACTCGTCAAGAGTTTCAGTGTTAAGAGCAACAGCTTCAGATCGTACATCAAACCGTCGCAATTTTAGGGCGACTTCCGCTTCTCCTCACCATCATTGCAGTCACCCAATGCATACTCAGTGCTTCGTTCGCAGTTTGACGATATTGCTTCCCCTTCTGCTTTCGACCGTGGTCAATGCCGACTGGACTCGGTTCCGCGGCCCCAATGGCTCCGGAATTGCGACATCAGGTGCGCCCACCGAGTTTGGCAAAGACAAGAACTTCAAATGGAAACTTGAACTTCCTGGCCGCGGGGTTTCCAGTCCGATCGTCGTTGGCGACAAAGTTTTTGTGACGTGTTACTCCGGCTATGGGTACGAAGGCGGTAACCTTGAAGACTTGAAGCGGCATTTAATCTGCGCCGATCGAAAGTCGGGAGAGTTGCTGTGGAAGAAGACGGTCAACGCCAAGATGCCAGAAGACTCGTGGCAAGGACCGGGAATTCCCACTCATGGTTACGCCAGCAACACGCCCGCCAGCGATGGAACACACGTCTTCGCGTTCTTCGGAAAGTCTGGTGTTTATGCCTACGATCTTGAGGGCAACGAGATCTGGAGCCAAAGCGTTGGGCAAGAACCGAGCCTCAAGGGATTTGGATCCGCCGCCAGTCCCATTGTGACCGATGAGCATGTCATCGTGAACGCGGCGGATGAATCGTTGTCGATCGTTTGGCTCGACAAGAAGACGGGTAAAGAAATGCACCGCGCCGAAGCCGATGGGTTGGGCGAGTGCTGGACGACGCCGATTTTGGTCACCAATAATGGTCAGAGTGAAATCGCTCTGTCGGTGATCGGCGAAGTCTGGGGGCTCAGCAACGCCACTGGTAAATTGAGCTGGTTCGCCAACGGCGTGAACTCGCGAAACGCTCAGGTTAGCTTGATCGTCGACGACGGCATCGTTTACGCAACCGGCGAAGAGAGCTATGCCATCCGTGTCGATGGCAAAAACGATGTGTCTGAAAAAAACACGCGCTGGGAAGGCCGTATACGCACCCGATACGCAACACCAGTCCTCGTTGACGGACACCTGTTCTCGGTGAGTGGTTCGGTGGTCGAGTGCGTTGACGCAAGGACCGGCGAACGTGTTTTCCAGGATCGGTTGCCCAGTACGAACGCCGGATCGTCAGGAGCCGACAGGCAACCAGAGGGACCCGGCGATCAGGAACGAGGCGACGGAGACCGAGGCGACCAGCGCGGCGGCTTCGGACGAGATCGAGGTGGTCGTGATGCGGGTGGTTTTGATTCCGGAGGGCGAGGCGGCCGGGGTGGTGGTGGCGGAGATGACTTTGCTTCGCCGGTCGCTGCCGGAGGCAAAATCTATGTCGCCACAAACTCCGGAATGGTGCATGTGATCGAAGCCAAGCCTGAATTCAAGGTCATCGGGTCAGGTGACATGACATTCGATACCAGCGGTTTCGGTGGAACGCCGGCCATCAGCGATGATTGTCTGTTCATGCGCTCGAACACTCACCTGTATTGCATCGGCGAATAGTTGAGCGCATTCGACTGAATGGTACGCGGATCCTGGCTAGATGCGGGCCAATAGCACGAGAATGCAACTGCCGTCGTCGATGACGGTGATGCCGGCTTCGCGTGCCGATTCGCTGGCTTGTTCGTCTTCGGCTCCGGGCTGCATCCAGATGTGCTTTACTCCGGCTGCGATCGCATCAGCGACAACTCGGCGAGTGACCTCGGGTGGCGTGATGATCGAGAGAGCTTCGGGGACGAGCGGTAGGTCTGCGATCGACGGGTAGGCCTGGTGGCCTTCGATTTCGTCTTGGGCTGGATTGAGTGGGTAGGTTTCGCGGTTGGCCGCGAGCAGGGCGCGGAAGACTTTGTTGCCGTACTTGTGCTGACGGTTGGATGCGCCGGCGACTGCATAAGTTTTTGCGGCGAGAAACTTTTCGATTGAGTTCATAGGGAGTTTCGTATCGAGGGTTGGCTCTGCATCGACAATGCTTGCACTACGGTTTCAACAATGTCCTATCGCGTTAAACTAACCGCATGGAACAACTGCGGGAACTACACTTCGACGATCTGAACGCGGCGGTCCGAGAGGCGCGGTCGCTACTGCAGAGCGGATACAACCGGAATGGCAATTGGTCGCTGGGGCAGATTTGCCGCCATCTGGTACTGGTGCAAGATCCGAGTGTTGATGGCTATCCGAAGTGGATGTCTCTGTTCGCGTTCTTGCGTCCTGTGATGCGACGAATCCTCTTGCCGAAAGTTCTTAGCGGCGATTCACCGCGTGGAATTCGCACAGCGTCGATGTTCGTTCCGCCGGCCGATCTGGATGACGCTCGTGAGGTTGAGGCTTTCTCTGCGAGCGTGACTCGGTTCTACGCTCACCTTGGTGACTATGCTCCGCATCCAGCGTTTGGGCGATTGCCACGTGAGCGGATTGAGCAAATTCATTCTGCACATGCCGCTCACCACTTGCGTTTCCTTGCACCCCGCGACTGATTTATTTTCGCGTCCAATGAGTACTTTCGAGCCTGAGCGGTGTTTCATGTTCGTGTGAGGCACTGTCGGCCAAGAATGTTTTTCGCAGAAGCTGGCATTTTTGGCGAACCATCTGGCCGCGAAAGAGTCTATCTCTCCGAACACACAAGTCACATTCACAGACGAGCGAGTAACGAGCTTTCTGATGTTAACGAATATTCAATCCAGTCGACTCGAACAGATACACGAAGGCAGTCTCTTCGGCGGGCAACCGTTGAATACAGATAATGCCCCGGCGTATCCGCGTTTGATGTGACACTCGCTTGCAAAAGCGAACGACTTCTTCATGAAGGCTCGGTGTCACGCAGGCATCGAGCCTTTTTTCGTGTCCGCATCGAACGGCGGGCCCCAACAACGAACCCAATATGGGCTGGTAGCTGAGACGGTCTAGCGGCGGTCTGAAGAACCGCAGACGAGGATTCGAGCGCCTCCCGGCCCACTGACAAGGAAGATATGCGCCGACGGAATCATCCGCGGCGAGAACAAACAACATCGGATACAGGTGCAGATGGAAGCACGCCTGGTTTGGGACCAGGAGGGTCTCGGTTCGACTCCGAGGTGTCCGACTTTTTTGAAACGACAACGGTAGTCGAGGGCTGGTCGCCCAAATCCGCCTGATACGCGGGTCGCGCTGAGTTCGATCCTCGGGGCTACCACTTACGACAACAACACGAAAGAGAAACAAACATGCTTACTGAACTGCGTTTGAAACGCATAGCCGCGATTGAACATCGGGGCTGTGGTGTAACTGGCAGCATGACGGACTTTTAATCCGTTCGGTGAGGGTTCAACTCCCTTCGGCCCCATCGCTACACATCGGCGTGTAGCTCAGGGGTAAGAGCGGCGTCCTTATAAGGCGACGGTCGCGGGTTCAATTCCCGCCACGCCGACTGACGTGGCGTAGGCTTCCAGCCTGCGAATTACAAACAACGGCAAGCTGGAAGCTTACCCCACTAAAACGACACATGGGATTGTGGCAGACAAGGTAATGCATCGGACTCTTAATCCGAGCGATGTGAGTTCGATTCTCACCGATCCCACTTGAGACATTTTGAAACAAGCACTGATGGTCTAACGGCAAGACTCCTCCGTCGCGAGCGAGGTGATGCGGGTTCGATTCCGGCTCGGTGCTCTTGAGCGCTTCGGCGTATTGATCTTTGACAATTTGGTAGTGATGCATTTTTGCGCCCATGATGTAGCGGTAGCCTGCTGCCTTGCCATGGCGGAAGTGTGGGTTCGACTCCCACTGGGCGCTTTGCAGAATCCGGTGTGGCCCAATGGTAAGGCGGCTCCCTGTTAAGGAGACGAGTGATGGTTCGAGTCCATCCGCCGGAGCTTCGCGAAGTTTGAAGGGTGAAGCGAGAAGTGTGAGATAGCTCGCTTCGTTTCACACCTCGCCCTTCAAACTTCCGCATATTCAGTGTCCTTGCCCGAGCGGCAAAGGTTCCGGACTTCCAATCCGGCTAGGTGGGTTCGACTCCCACAGGACACTCTTCCATTGTTGAAAACTCTCTCCGGCGCGTAGTCGCGACGTGAGCCTTTGAAGCTCGCAGGTCGGGTTCAATTCCCGGACGGAGTGCTTTGCAAGTTTGATGCACGCCGGAGTAGCAGTTGTTGGTCGCTGCACCTGACTCTGAATCAGGAGTTCATTGGTTCGATTCCAATCTCCGGTGCTGTTTGAATCCATAATCCATGGGGGAGCCGTTGGTGGCTCGGACTGACTGTTAATCAGTTTGCCGCTGGTTCGATTCCAGCCTATGGAGCTGTGGCCGTCCTGTATTGGTTTCAGGAACTTCGCTGTGAACGAAGTCCATGTCGGTTCAATTCCGATCGGTCACCTGACGCGAACATTTTCGGTGGCAATTTCCTCTGGGAAGGAAGCTTGATTGTCTATCAAGTCGCTGCGGGTTCGACTCCCGTTGCCATCGCTTTTAATTCGCCGCATTCGACTACTGGCTAGGTCGGCTGCTTCTCAGGCAGCAGGAAGGAGATCGAAACTCCTATGCGGTACTCGCTTCGATCGAAGCAACCAAACGGCGTGGTAGATTCTGATGGCAGAATCGTCTGGTTTTCATCCAGGAGTCCGCGGGTTCGATTCCCGCTCACGTCACTGCGTTCAATGACGCACTACGGAAGTCACCCGGCCGGATGAGGACACTGTCTTGAAAACAGCTGCGGCAAATCACCGTTGTGGGTTCGAGTCCCACGGCTTCCGCTTGTTCGATGAAGTATTGGGAGCGTTTCCACACGGGAGGTTGTAACCCTTCTGCCTTTAATTGTGTGGTAGTCGGCGAGAGGTGCGATTCCTTGCGTTCCCACTTGTTTTGAAAAGTTTCACACGTCTCTGGTGTAACGGTAGCACTACTGATTCCAAACCAGTTAGTCAGGGTTCAAATCCTTGGGGACGTGCTCTTCGGATCGACAACATGGTCCTGTGGTCCAACGGCGACGACACCTGTTTTACACGCAGGAAACGATGGTTCGATTCCATCCGGGACTACTGCCGGCGTCACGGTGACGCTGGCCCGCAATTAACCAAGGAGAACGACGATGTCCAGAAATGTGAAGTACGTGCAATGTGCGATGAGACGCAACATCGCCGGCGGATCAGTGCGAACGACATCGTACATCCCGCAAGAGTTTGCGAAGATCGGCCGCGTCCTGAGGTTGAAAGACGACAACGTCGGTTGGGTCGATGGCTGGGTGGTCGAATGTGTCGGTGACGTGATCATCGAAGGCGACCAACTCCCTGATTCGCACAAGGCGATCAAGAACCATCGCAAGTCGACCGGCGATAGCACGCCGCGCCTGCATGCGTAACACGTTGGCAGCCAAGGGAAGGACGCGGTCGGTCGCGTCCTTCCCAGCGGCACCAGCGATCAACGCTTAGATACGCCAACCGGCCGAGCGGCTCGACTTAAACCCGAGTGTTCGCAGGTTCGACTCCTGCTCTGGGCACTGATAACAAAACAACATGGGGCGCTCGTCCAACGGGAAGACATCTGTTTTGCACGCAGAAAATCGGGGTTCGATTCCCCGGTGCTCCACTCACGCTGAGGTAGGCCAACGGCGAGCCGCTTGTCTTAGGAACAAGTGCTTGCGGGTTCGACTCCCGCCCTCAGTACTCAATCAACAAGCTGTGGTACGCAAACCGGCAAAGCGGCGAATTTCAAACGTTCGTGTTTGAGGGTTCGACTCCCTCCCGCAGTACTTCGATCCAAACAGCCAAGTGGTGGAACTGGTAGACACGCGACACTCAGAATGTCGTGCCCACAGCGGCGTGCGAGTTCAACTCTCGCCTTGGCTACTTTTCAACGATGCGGGTGAGCCAGGCTCATCCGGGCCTCATAAGCCTGGACCGTCGGGTGCGACCCCCGAACCCGCTACTTCAATGCGACAACAACGCGGATGGGCCAGTGCCTAGCCAGGTTTCATATGCCAGGCACGTCGGGTGCGACCCCCGGATCCGCTACTTCCGATGGTCGAGTACGCAAACAGGCAAAGCGGCAAGCATGAGAGGCTTGTGATTTTGCAGGTTCGACTCCTGTCTCGACTACTCACAAAACGATCGCGTGGTCCAGCGGCTAAGACGCCTGTGTGACAAGCAGGAGACCGATGGTTCGATTCCATCCGTGATCACTGAAGCAAACGGTCTGTAAGTGTTGCGGCAGCACGCGTCTGTGGTATGGACGAAGACCGGGTTCAATTCCCGGACGGACCTCTGATGAAAACAAATGGGCTGGCATGTTCCAAGGCGGCGACTGACTCTTGCAAAGTCGGTGGAAGGGTTCGATTCCCTTCTGGTCCACTGAGATAGTTTACGGAAGGCAGCCGGATACGGTTTGCCGGGCCGCACTGCTAACGCGTGCCAACTTCGGGTGATGAGGGTTCGACTCCCTCGCCTTCCGCTTGTTTGTAATGGCTCGATGGTGAAACGGACATCATCTCTGGCTTCTAACCAGAAGTTCCGGGTTCGATTCCTGGTCGGGCTACTGATGCGACAACTCAAGCCGACGTGGCTCGATGCAGAAAGGCACCGCTCTTGTAAAGCGACCCATGCTGGTGCGAACCCAGTCGTCGGCTCTTGTGACTATGAATGAACAAACCAATCAAATGACTCGCGGGTGTGCTGGATAGCATGACAGTCTTCGAAACTGTCGGACCAGGTTCGATTCCTGGGCGGGTTACTCAAAATGTTCTCGGAGTGTGCCGGAATAGCACGCGACTTTGCGAAGGTCGTAGACCAGGTTCGATTCCTGGCGAGAGCACTGACTGATCGACTGCAGACTCGGATTACATCTTGAAAATGTGAACCCTCTGAGTTGTACCTTCGCCGATCGGTCTTTACCCACATCAACACTTTCACACTCAAACCGGAGCAGAACGATGCGATACGAACACCAACACTTCCGCGACGAAGACCTCTGCTTTCGAGCCGATGAGCAAACGTCGTAAGGGCTACCCGTCAGAAACGAAAGTCAAACGCGGAGTCCGAATCATCCAAGGCAAGCAACTCGAGGAGAAACTCGGCCGAAACGACCTGTGCCCATGCGGCAGCGGTCAGCGGTTCAAACGTTGTTGCCTACGATCGGGGCGTCTGTGATGGCGTCAATCGCGACGACTACTTTTAGGGACGACGACTGAACGAAACTCGCTCGTGGCAACCCCGCGAGCAACAAAACGCTGGAGCCAGATGGCTAGGCGGCCGGCTGCAACCCGGTTTAAGTGGGTTCGACTCCCACCAGCGTTTCTTGATCGACCAACTGACGAATCGGAATACATCTTTGCTAAAGAACCGTCTGATTCAAAACCTTCGCTGGTCGATCACAACACAAAGTTCAACTGCCTGCTGGGAATACATCCTAACTATGAGGACCCTAAGGTATCGAGCTTCCGGGCGACCGGAAGCAGCGTGAGCGTCGATGAATCTCCATGAGGATCGTCGTCGTGCGCCCACTGTCGACGGCATTGCTGTCGATAAGAGCGGTTTTCTCGGCAAACAACTTCGTTGGACTTTTACAAAACATGGCGACTGCCGGCTTGGAATCCATCCACCAATGATTGCGTCCAGTGAGTCTGGGGATCGTGGCAACACGATCGGTAGGTTCGATTCCTATGCGTTAGTGATCTGAGTCATTACCTCGTCGCCATTTACAAAACACGACTGACTGCCGATTTGGAGTACATGGGCTTCTGTGGCCTACAAGCCTTGCGGGTTCGAGTCCCGCCAGCGATCGCAAGATCGTTGTGGTGGAATTGGAAGACACGCAGGATAGATTCTCTGGTCAAAACTTCGTCAGTCGTTTTTGATCCCGCTAACAACAACACATGGCGACTGCCGGTTCGGAGTACATGGGAGAGCGCGTCACGCGAGTGACGAGGTCGCGGGTTCGATTCCCGTCCGCTGCGAAAGCAAGTGGTAGCTCAGACAGAAACCTCTGGTCCAGAACTTCGTCGCCACCAATACACGATTGACTGCCTAATCGGACTACATCACATCGGGTGTCGTGGGTTCGAGTCCCACCGAAGTGAACCTTGTGTTCGCTTCGTAGCTCAGTTGGTAGAGCATCGAATCTGTCTGATTAACAAACTTCGTCAATCGTTTTTACACACAACAACAATACAAGGCGACTGCCGGTTCGGAGTACATAGGTTAGAGCGCGTCGTGAGAGCGACGAGGTCGCGGGTTCAAGCCCCGCTCGGTATCCACAAGGAACGCCGATAGCTCAGGAAAAAACCTCTGGCCACAAACTTCGTCGCCCACCGTACACGACTAACTGCCGCATCGGAGTACATCGACTCTTAATCGAAAGGTGTGGGTTCGATTCCCACCGAGCAAGCTTCGGTTCGCTCGTAGTTTAATTGGCAGAACATTTTCTCTGATCAACCACTTCGTTAGTCGCGTTTTCCCACCATCCTCAGCGAGATCATCGAGCTTCCGTCCTACTTATGGGACTGCTCTGGCATCTCGCAACCTATCGACGAACTTGTTCGACTTCGCTACTTGCCTCGCGCAGCCGGCGAACCGCACAAAGTCATCGCCGTTTGCTTGCCGTTCGTTTACGCGAAGCGTCCCAAGGGAAACCTGATTGCCTTCGACACACGACAGCAACAACTCGTCCGGCTCGACCGAGACAACGGCCGTTCCCTTTGGAAACAAATGGGAAAGACCACCAAGAAGAAAACGAAATAGAAAGCGCACACGATCGACTGCCGATTCGGAGTACATGCTTCAGGAGCCGGGTGTCGTGGGTTCGAGTCCCACCGGCGCAACTGCCATTCGCGAGATTGCAGCGCCGTAGCTCAGTGGTAGAGCACCGTAAAACCCTCTGGTCACAACTTCGTCGATCGCGTTTTTTGCATCACTACTTCCACAGATGACAACACATCGAAACACACTCGGCTGCCGGTTCGGAGTACATGGCACGACCGAAAGGTCCAGCGGGTTCGAGCCCCGCCCCGCCAGCTTTCTCGAAAGCGACACGGGTCTCTGACCAACACTTCGCCGAGTGTTTTTTCGATTTGATTCAACAACACAAAACCATTGCGTGTCGAAACGGTCCCATTTCGTTCGGGACGTTTCGCTCGCGGTGGCAAGACACACGATCCGACTGCCGGAGTGGAGTACATAAGAGTTCGATTCCCTTCGTCGCCGCTTTGCGTAACGACCCCGCCGAATTGGCTGGTCAAAACCGGCGACGTGGCTCATTTGGGAGCCACCTCTGCACCAAACCTCGTCGGATCGTTTACTTCGTCGTAGCGTGGGCTTCCAGCCTGCCGCGACTGCACACGCAGGCTACAACCTGCATTACTCAGGAGGTCAAACATGGCCAACAAGTCTCTATTCCAAAGCATCACCAGCGTCCTGCCACGTGCAACCGTCGTCAACGAAGCGGGCGGCCCAGCGTACAGGATGTCCGCGAAGCACGCGCTCGCCCAAATGGCTGCGACCGGCACTTTCGGTAACGTCTATTATGCGTCCGCGCAAAACCAACTCGACGCGATGCGAAAGCTGATCGACGAGATCGACGACAACGAGTTTCTGGCAAAGCTGGCCGTCTACTCACGTGAGCGTGCTTACATGAAGGACATGCCGGCGGCGCTGCTGGTCGTACTGTCGACTCGAGACACCAAGCTCATGCACCAAGTCTTCGACCGAGTCGCGGACAACGGCCGCGTACTACGCACCGTTTTCCAAATGACTCGTTCGGGACAGTTCGGTCGAAAGGGTCTGTCGTCTTCGCTGCAGCGTGCGTTCCAACGTTGGCTCAACGACGCGTCTGTTGGCAAGTTGCTCTCAGCTTCGATCGGTAACGATCCGAGCCTGCGAGACATCTTGCGAATGGCACGTCCAACGCCAAAGGACGACGCACGTCGAGCGTTGTTCGGATGGTTGACCGACAAGCCAGTCGAGAAGTGGGCACCAGCTACGGCTGACAGCCTGCCTTCGACGGTGCAGTCGTTGGTCGCTTACCGAGCAGCCGACACGGCCGAAGCCCAAACGCTGATCGCCGGCGACCTGCAAGTTCGATGGGACTTGCTAGCCGATGCAGCCAAGGGACCGTTGGTTTGGAAGGCGATCGCCCGACAAATGGGACCGCAAGCACTGCGGATGAACCTCAACACGCTACTGCGTCACGACGCATTCAAGAAGCCTGGAATCCTCGGATTTGCAGGAACCGACAACGCGATGATCGACTACGTGGCCGGCCAACTGGCTGACCGCGACGCGATCGCTCGCAGCCGTCAGTTCCCGTACCAGTTCCTGGCGGCTTACATGAACGCATCGGATGAGGTTCCAAGCAAGATCAAGTCGGCGTTGCATGACGCTGCCGAGATCGCGTGCGGAAACGTACCAACGCTGCCTGGACCGGTCATCATCGGACTCGACACGTCAGGTTCGATGGGCTGCCCAGTCACAGGAAACCGTGGTCGCGGCGGAACGTCGAAGATGCGATGCGTCGATGTTGCGGCACTGTTCGCAGCAGCGATCCTGCGTCGCAACCCGGACAGCGTCGTGATTCCATTCGATACGCAGGCTTACAAGGTCAAGGTCGATCCAAGCGATACGATCCTGTCTCTGTCAGCACGCTTGTCGAAGTACGGAGGCGGAGGAACGGACTGCTCGCTGCCATTTGTCGAAGCCAACACGCGTTACGCGAAGCAAGCCTTCGCCGGCATCGTGTTGGTCAGCGACAACGAAAGCTGGATCACCTCGGGACGTCGCTACGGCTACGGCCAAAACGGTTCAACCGGAGTGATGACGCAGTGGGAGAAGTTCAAGAAGACCCAGCGTGGACTCGGCGTTGTCGATCCAAAGCTAGTCTGCATCGACATCCAACCCTACGGAACCAGTCAGGCACCTGAGCGAGACGACATCCTGAACATCGGCGGCTTCAGTGACGCCGTGTTCAACGTCGTCTCATCGTTCCTAGAAATCGACGCATCCCGCTTCGTCCGCGAAGTCGAATCCGTCGAACTGTAAGTCGAAAGACCAACAAAACCGAAATGCCCGCGGAAGAGAAATCATCCGCGGGCGTTTTTCGTTTCCTCTGAGGATGCTGTACTGAACCGATGCGTGGCGATAGTGTCTCAGTTGGCTATGAGAATCACATCCATCGAATCGAAACTGCTTACCGAAATCCGCTATCTGAATGCAGGTCGTGGACCTGGCGACTTCTACAACGATGTCGTCCCGGTTCATCGCGGCTTCGTTGATGCACTGCCTGAAGGCACGTCAGCGATTGTCGTAACCGCCGACCTGCAAGGCCGCGAGACGTTCAAGTCCGCTGGCGGGCATCCGCTGCGGCTTCTAGGTGAAGTCCTTCCAGCGATGCTACGAGCGGATGTACTCCCCTGTCTCGGTCTGCCAAAGGGAGACATCGGTGTTTTGCTTGCTGGTGATTTCTACACCGTCCCGGCGCTCGACAAACGCGGCGGCTCCGGCGAGGTACGGCCCGTCTGGGACGCGTTCGCCGCTGAGTTCGACTGGGTTGCCGGCGTCGCAGGAAACCACGACACGTTCGCGGACGGGGCGAACCGGCCGAGCTTCACTGGCCCGGTTCATTTCCTGGACAACGACCACGTGACGATAGGCGGCGTTTTGATCGCCGGACTGAGCGGTATTACCGGCAACCCAAGACGTCCTTGGCGACGTACCGAAGACGACTACGTCGAGACGCTTGGCACGCTCTTGTGCGAGGAGCCAGCGATCACACTCTTGCACGATCGACCGGACGCTCCAGAGCGCGGCTTCCGTGGATCACCACGAATCCGAGAAGTCCTTGAAGAACAGGGGCCGGGGCAAAACGAGAACACGCTTGTTGTCAGGGGCCATTCACATTGGCCGGAACCTCTCGCCGAGCTCTCATGCGGAACGCAGGTTCTGAATGTGGACGCGAGAGTCGTTATCCTGACTGAGATCTAGCCGTGAAACCAACCTTCGCACATCAACCATGACCATCGCCTGCATCGACGTCGGCTACACCGAGTCTGAAACTGATCCAACGACAGCGCTCGCTGCCTGCGTTGTCATCAAAGATTGGGGAGATGCTACGTCACTGAGTGAATTGGTCGTCAATGTCGATGCGGTCCAAGACTATCAACCTGGGCAGTTCTATCTGCGTGAATTGCCGTGCATCAAAGCGGTTCTAAGCGAACTCCTGAATCCACCAACGCACATCGTCATTGACGGTTACGTGTGGTTGGACGACCTCGACCATCCTGGCCTCGGCAACTACCTTCACGATGCTCTGAATCAAGCGATTCCCGTGATCGGCGTCGCGAAGAATCCATTCAAGCGATCACTGCACGCTCACGAGCTACAGCGAGGCGGAAGTACTCGACCGCTATACATCACATCTGCCGGCATTCCTGTCGCCCAGGCGGCTAGCAAGATCGCTGCCATGCACGGCCCCCATCGGTTTCCAACCATCCTCAAGCGAGTCGACCGACTCAGCCGAGGAGAACAACCAGTATGAATGATGTGCTCAAACGATTCTCCGACTTACCGTGGGTCGAAATCGCTCCCGGCGCGAGAGAAAAGCGTTTCACTGACGCAAACCAGACAATCCGCTTGGTTCAGTTCTCCCCGCCATTTGTCGAGTCCGATCCCTGCACCAAGGCACATGTCGGTTTTGTCGTCAGCGGTGAATTCGAAATCGAGTTCACCGATTCGCGTGTTCAATTTCGCGAGGGCGACGCACTTTCGATTCCAGCCGGCCCTGCCACTGCCCACCGAGCGATCATCACACAAGAGGTAACGCTATTCCTAGTCGAACCGGCATAAAGGCGGCGACCACGGTAGCTGCCTGAAGCAGTTGCTATCATTAAGATGGCAGTGACACATTTGGTCACGGTATTCAAAAATAAGTTACCGGAGAATCTTTTTTCGCTTGCACGCTGTCAAGAATGCATTCTTGAGGAAATTGCTGCTGTCAAGCGGTGCGCGAGTTGCTGCGCGATCGATCTCTGCAAGCAACTCGTCGACAGATCGCCCATAGTTGACTGACTCCTCGATGACATGTTGGAGCCAAGCTTTACCGTCGTTCTCGGCACAGAATTTCGCCTTGTATCGCTCTTCAATTCCAAACACATCGCACCACGATTCCATTTCCTGATCGCAGCCGGGTGAATCGAGTTCTAGCTCGATGTCATTGCAGGTCATGTTGATCGCGTCATCCGTTTTGAGCGTCACAGTAACTGAAATCGCCGGGCTATTGGCAGAAAAACTGTAGAACGCCTTTCGCGGGGCATCGGTGTTCTTTCGGCGGATGGGGTCAATATGTCGAACTGGGTCAAGCTTCAACTTGTAGCTTGAGTTGCATTCATGACACATTGGAGCGAGGTTGCGGAAATTGACGGAGTTGAACGGGTATACGCCCTTCGGCAGGAAATGATCATACGCTTCACGCCGAGAGTGATGCTCACCCTTGATATCGTTGTAACCGCAGTAGGGGCATTTGCCAGCCTTGTTGGTTTTCACGAACTCGATGTAATGGGAGTCGATGTCACCGATTCGAGACGTGACTGCATCAAGGCCAATCACATTCGTGAACAAGCTTTGGCAGAACGCTTTCAGATGCTCTTCCAAGTCTTCATTGATCGCCCGCACATCTGCGTACGTGCGTGGGGTTTTGGTGGGATCACAGGAGCAAAGTGCCTCAATGTCGTTGTTGACGTCGTACCACTCGGCAACTTGTTGACGCTGAGTCGAACTCAGCTCATCTTTGAAGATGTCGTAAATCGTCGTGATAGGCCCATACAGCCAGTCCGTCTTTATCTTGCCTTTTGTCTTGTCCTCTTCGGTGTTGAAAATATCCTCGACGACTTCCCTTAATGTGGGATGCAGCAGGTCCAGCGTGAAAGTGTCGGTCGCCTTGCACCACACCTCTTTTACCAAGTGATCGAGCCAAGTCTGAAACGCTTCGATGCTGTGTGAAACGTATTTGTAACTGAACAACACGATGTTACCTCGTTTCCTTCTTATTCAGCACCTGGTTGATAAAAAGCACCTTCTCAACGGAGTCACCCAGCTCCCGACCTGCTTCGTCGATGAGTTGGTCCGGGGACTCGCCATCGTCAAGACGCTTTCGGAGGGCAACGAGCTTGCTCAGAGCGTAGTTACCGATTGTCTCTTTGCGGTCAAAGACCTTGATTGTGATGGCGTTAGCCGATGCACCAAACGTTTCGAAATCAGGGCGCTGCCAGGTTACGTCTTGGTTTTCAGGATTCTTGGTGAAAACCAAGACGTTGTCCTTTTGGCAATCGGAGATGATGAACGGTGAGTGCGATGTGAGCAGAACTTCCCGCATCACGTTCTTCGTGGCGGCATCGGCTTCCAGGGCGGCTCGCAGAGTTGAAATGTAGGACGCTCGCCAGTCGGGGTTGAGGTGGGTTTCTGGTTCATCGAGGAGGAACAGTGCTGATTCGTGGCGATAAAGCAGGCATAGGCCAATCGTGTGCAGGAACTGGTGTTCGCCGTCGGAAAGCGCTTTGACGTAGAGCGGTTCCTTCACGCCGTCTTTGATCAGCTCGCCCTCTTTGAAACGGGTGATTCGTTCGTGAGATGCGGGCGTGGAGATCGTCTCGTTCACATAGAGACTGCCCGAGTGATACAGTTCTGCTTTCGTCTCATCATCCACCGAGTAGTGATTCAGTGTGAGCAATGTCTGGAACGCATGAAACAGGTTCAATGCCGACTTGGCCTTGTCAATTTCTCGCGATTCTCCCGACGCCTCCCCGAAGTGAACCTGAAACGCTCGCTTCGTAGCATCGTTGACCCAGTAGTCCAGATAGAGGTCGTAACCATCATCGTCCGAATTCGCGGAGTAGTCCTCGTAATGTGCTGTTGAGCATTTGATGAGCTTATCGATCAAACCAAGCTGTAGTTCTTCATTATCGTCGTAGTATCCAGTTAGTTTGGACGTCAGCTCGACCGTTGTTTGCGAGGAATCTTTCAACTGCGTTTTGGTGAGCGTCTTTAGCCGCTCCTCAGCGAGGCCAAGACGGTGATGTCGCCGAATGATAATGCGAAAACGTTGTATTCCTCGGAGTCCGACTTTCTCTTCAAAGACGCGTACGACTGGCTCACTGGGGAACAGAAAATGACAAATAAGAATTGCTTGGCTAAACTGCTCGTCGAGATACACTAGACGGCCTTCGGGCTTGCCATCGTATGGGACATCACGCGTGAGATGATCACGGTATTCATCGAATTGGATGAACCGCATCTTGAAGAATGGCAGACTCAGAATCTCGTTCCGGCCTGATGAATATCCCAGCACGAATGTCGGGAGCAGCCACTTGATTCTTGCTCGCTCTAGAAATCCCTTCGCTTTGTTTAAGAAATCGAAGTTTACACACCGAGCGTGAACTGTTTCACCTGCCTCTTTTGTCAGCGAAACATGGACTCGTTCTTTGCCCGAAAGAGAGAAGTTTTTCGTCTCGTCAAAATTAAGGCCATCGAGAGCGCCCAATCGAATCGGGATGAAATACTCCAGCTCGAACGCATCCGGGATGCAGACTTTGGCTTGAAAGCCTTTATGGTTCGTTTGCTCGTCGTACTCGAAGCCTTCGGGACGATAGTCAAGGTGGATGCATTCGATGTGGTAGAAGATCGCTGCGAGGGCTTCCAGGACGTTTGACTTGCCGCTTCCGTTGCGACCAGCGAAGCAGTAGGGGTGGAATTCGAAGCAGCGGTCGAAATCCCATTCGCGTAGGAAGTTGATTTCGAAGCCTGCGGGGAGGCTACGGAAGGGGACATCCAGTTTGAGGCGGATCAGCTTCATGACTTCGGCCTGAAAACAATTTCTTTGTTCGCTTCATCGAATGCCTGCTCAAGGATTCCCGACTCTACATATTCGAATATTTTGTCTCTTACGTTTTTGTACTCCGCCTCTTCCATGTCATATACAACCCTGTCCCAAATGTTTTTGAAAGTGAAAGGTGGAATCAAGAGTTGGCTGAGAGTTCGGTACTTGAAATAGTCTTCAGACCAAGGAATCGAATCGCCAGGCCCACTATCAAGTTTGGTCTCCAACTCTTGCAGTTCGGCCTCGATTTCGGGAGGAGCGATAAAAAAACCGGGACGGTTATAAATGCCGTCTCGGTACCGATGGCCCGGTAATGGTGCCTTTGTTGTTAAATCAAAGTGTGGGTCAATTTGGAGTCGACTCAAATCCAGTTCGCCGCGAAAGGCTCGTTGCTGAATCGCGGCGAACAGAGCTTCAACGAGCGTCGTGCTCTTTTGTTTGTCAGAATGCCCATCCACAGTCAACCGATAGAACTTGACGAACTGATCGCACAGTTTGTGCGGAGGCAGCAGAATTGGCGTCTCCTTAATCTGCTTTATATTGAGAGTGGGTTGTCCAACGATGCGACGCTCACCTCGAAAAAAGTGCTGAATTGCCGGTGTCCGAATTTGTTGAAGTATGAACTCGGCTGGTATTCCGGGTTTGACCCTAATTCTCGCCACTGCCCGAGCGATATTTGCACCTGCCCACTCTGCTGGTGCGATGCACGCCACACCGATGGTATGCCCGACACATCCAACAAGAACTTCACCTCCAGCGAGGCGTGAGCGTGCGCAGGAAGCGTCGATTGTAGGGTCGATTCGCTTCACGTTTAACATTGTTGGGTCGGGGTTAGCGAGGTCCCCGAGACGGATCATCGGGACGCCGCTTGGAAAGTCCTTTCCTGGCTGAACGACGCCGTAATTAATCGCGTCGTCATCAGCAACAAGCTCCCCAAGCGGGACAATATCCCAATTCTTTGGATTCTCCCTCGGGTTGCCGAACATTTCTTCGAAGACGGATTGAAGGAGCTTCTCGGTGAGTTGCAGAGATTCCTGGCGCTGGCGGCGCAGAGCATCGGCCTTGTCCAACACTGCCGCAATCCGCCGTTGTTCGTCCAGTGGTGGAAGCGGGATTTCAATCTTTTCCAACTTAGCCTTGGTTATGTGCTGAAGTCCGACTCCTCCGTGTGATTGTCGAATGATTTCGGTCAGAACGCTGTTGACGACACGAATGAAGTAGTCTCCGTCAATTGCAGTGTCTTCGCGAAGTCGAACATTAAATATGTGCTGATTGAGCCATCACGATGTCGTATTCGGCTTCCTCGCTAAAACTCTTGCTTAGCGTGTCTTGGTAATCGACATGCGGATTGTCGATGCCGTGCATCATTAGATTCATCAGGGCCAGCCGGACCATCGTGCTGTCGAAGTCGAATCCGTACAGGCTTTGCTCCAGGATATCTTTCTTGTTCTGGTCGAGTTGGCCACTGACGCTGGTGCGAATGAAGCCATCTTCGTCCGGCTCGAACTCCTGATTCTTCTTGGCCTTTTTTCTCGCAAGCTGAGTGATGATGTATTGATAGGCGTCGAGCAGGAACCCCGCCGTGCCGCACGCGGGATCGCAGACGCGATGACCTAGCTGGGGATTCACCAGTTCGCTGATCAGTTTGATGATGTGACGAGGTGTGCGAAATTGACCGTTCTTGCCCGCGCTGCTTATCTCGTTGAGTAGCATCTCGTAGACATCGCCCTGGATGTCCTGAAAGAGGTGCCCTTCTTCGCGAGCGTCGCGTTCGATCTCAACGAAGATCTCTTCAATGATCTGCACCGCCCCCTGAAGCAGGTTGGCGCTGGGAATGATGAATACGGCATTCGCCATGTGTTTGGTGAAATTGCTGCCGTCACCATCGAGTTCCTTAATGAATGGAAAAACCTTCTGCTGCACATGCGGCAACATCTCGTTGGCCGGCATTTGCCGGAAGTGGCTCCAACGCAGGGTGGCTTTGTCGATAGCGAGTCGTTTGCGTTCGTTCTTTGCTTCCGCTTTTCGGGTTTTCTTCTGCGCGGCACTCTCGCCTGGCTTTGGCTTCTCCATCTCCTCAATCCGTGATCGGTCACTGGGAAGGAAATAATCGCCACAGAATCGCGATTCGTACGTGTCCCCAGTGAACTCGGCGTCCTGTTCCCGCTTCAAGTCAAGTTCGTCAATCTGCTTCATGAACAGCAGGTATGTAATTTGCTCAATTGCAGAAAGCGGATTGGAAATGCCGCCGGACCAGAATCGGTCCCACAGCTTGGCGATAAGTGCCTTGAGCGCGGCGTTGAGTTGGAGCATGGGTTAGGCGACCAGACTTGCGGTAAGGGCGAGGATTTCGTTTATTTGACTGGGGGAGAACACGCCGCGGATACCACTCGGATGAATAACGGTAAACGGGGCCTGGATCAGGTCACGCTTTTCGATATCACCGCGTTCGATCAGGAAATCACGCATCAGTCGCAGAAACTGAAGCTGATGGCTATTGAGCGCGGGGTGCTCGGCGATGAACTGATCGATCGACTTTGAGACCGTGTCCGGGAAGCTCTCCAGTATTTCGATTCCCAGGATATGACGGATAAAGCGTATGAACGAGGCCCGCTGATGGTGATAAACCCTACGCAGCAACTTCAATGTAATGTGCGGGTGCTCGTCATGCAGTTGCGTCGCAAGGTCTTCGGCTTCTTCGTCGGAAACAGTCAGGCCGTCCCGAATCCTCTGGAGGATTGGATTGCTGGCGGTCAACTCGTTGACCTTCTCTTCGACGAGTTTGCGGTATTGCGAGATGCTGAGTGATTCGTGTTCTGGATCTGTCTGCGAAGGGTCGCGATCTCTTTGTCGGCTACTGTTGTTTGACCAAAGACTTGGGTGGCTTCAATCTTGTCGATGCGTACTCCGACCAGCCGAACCGGCAGCGGAATTTGCGGCTTCGGTTCTGTCCCTTTGGGGGTGAGCTGAAAGTAATCAAAGTTGTCCCAGCAGTCGATGATCTGGAAGACATCCTTCTTCGGGCACCAAGCCTTAATCTTGTTGGATTCCAGAAGTCGCGTGCCGCGACCAATCATTTGCCAGAACTTTGTGTACGAGAACACCGGCTTGGCAAAGACGAGATTGACGATCTCGCGAACGTCGATTCCGGTATCGAGCATATCGACGCTGATCGCCACTCGGGGCATGTCGCAACGGGTGAATTGGTCAAGCAGCCCGCCCTTTCCGTAGACGCGTGGATCGTCTGAGACCAAGACCTTGGCGAGCTCGCCTTTGTACTCAGGATAGAGTGAATCGAAGATCCGCTCGATCCGTCGAGCATGCGAGATTGACATGCAGAAGAAAATCGTCTTTCCGGGGAGTACGCCATTCGGGTCCTTGATGGATTCCTCCATGAACTCCTTCACGATGAGCGCGTTCGTGGCGTGATTGGTGACCTTCTTTTCGAGGTCAGTCCCCTCGTAGACAATTTCCTCAATGTCCTTGCCATCGAGGATGAGGTGTTTTTGATCCTCTAGACTGATGGTGCGTTTGCTGATTCCTTCGTCCTGAAACTTCGTCTTTATCTTCAGGACGCGAAAGTCGCAAAGGTATGGCGGAACGTGGTTGATCGCCTCATCGTATGAGAACGCGAAACTGGGAAGGCCGTCGTCGCAGTGGAAAACTTCAAATGTGTTGTGGTCGATCACATCGCGGGGCGTCGCGGTCAGGCCCAGCGTGATCGCGTGAAAGTATTCGAGTACTTCGCCGTAAGTGTTGTAGATCGACCGATGACTTTCATCGACAACGACGAGATCGAAGAAGTGCGGCGAAAGAACGCTCTTTTCGTCACGCACGATGTTGAGCATCGTTGGATAGGTGGCAACATAGACGCGGCGGTCCGTGGCGATCGACTTCTCACCTGGCTCCGGCCAACGTGGCTCATCAGGGATGTGCTCCTTGAAGGCGTCGAGGGCCTGGCCGCGTAGGGCGATGCGGTCGACCAGAAAGAGAACTCGTTGCACAAATCCAGCTCGCATTAGCGCATCGACAAGGGCTATGCAGGTGCGAGTCTTTCCAGTTCCGGTTGCCATGACCAGGAGGAATTGGCGGCGACTCTTTTCGATGCCTTCCATCACGGTTCGGATGGCCTGAATCTGATAGTCGCGTCCCGCAATATCAGTGTTGATCAGCTCATGGACAAGCGCCTTTTTGTACTTCCGAATGTACAGCAATCGTTCCAAATCTTGACGAGTCGGAAACCCGTGGACTCGCTTAGGCGGAGCTTCTCCGATATTCCAAAAGTAGATCTCGTGCCCGTTGGTGTAGAAACAGAACGGGAGCTCTCCACCATTTTCCGCCTGAATATCAAGGCAGTACTGTTTCGCTTGCTCGCGACCAATAGCAGGGTCTTCGCTGGACTTCTTAGCTTCTACAACAGCGAGTGGCTTTCCGTCCTTGCCCAGCAAACCGTAGTCGCCGTACTGATTGCTTAGGTAACAAGATTGCCGAGGCGAGGACTTCGCTCGGTGACTCGTTGGCTTGCGCCAAAGGAAACTCCCAAGTCTGGAATCCACTGCTTCGACAAGTCGATGATACGGTTCGGAAGATGCCACTTTGGAAGCTTCAAACGGTGGGTAGTGAGAGCTTTGACTTCCTCTACCCGAATGTTGGAAGGGGAACCAGCATCACGCTACGGCCTGGCGTCGCGACTTGCTTCCGCAAGTTCTATGGACTGCTCGGAGACATTGTCCGTGGTGCTTGGGTGCGTTACGTTCGCCGCTACAACCGCGAACTGTTGGGCACGACGACTGACCTCAGCGAGTTCATGTTCGGTAGCGAGCGTTCGCAGCTGAACAGCGTTCGCGATGCCTTAGTGGATACGGGAGCGTCGAGATGTTTCTATTGTGACAAGGGATTGTCGGAGGCGACGGCTCATGTGGATCACTTCGTGCCTTGGGCAAAGTATCCCGTTGATCTCGGGCACAACTTCGTTCTCGCCCATGCGACGTGCAATTCGTCAAAGTCCGATCACATTGCGGCGGCCGAGTTTTTGGACAAGTGGGTCGATCGCAACCTAACGCTTCGTGGCGGATTGCAGGAAGCTTTCACTGTGCGAGGAATATTCAACGATTTGCCGACGTCGGCCCGTGTCGCCCAATGGGTGTACTCCACGACGGCCGACGTGGGCGGTCTGACCTGGACGTCGTCGTCGATGGTGCCACTTGAAGACCGATGGCAGGCGGCAATCGACCGCCTGCTTGCGACGGCTGGATAGTTGACGACATCGCTTTACATACCTGAAGGAATCGAAATCATGACAACGCCATGGGCCAGTTAGCGAGATTCATGCAACAGGCCTTCGCGGCACAGTGCCCGAGAGGCTGGACTTGCGATTCTGAGAAGCGTGTTCTTTCGTCGGGCATGGAAAAGCTGCTCGGCTACAGCCCCCGAGCGGACGTGTGCCTTGAGCGCGAAGACGGGACTCGCAGGTTGTGGATTGAGTTTGAAATCAGTCGTGCAGATCCGGTTGCCAATCATGCGAAATTCGCGACTTCTCACTTATTCAAGGCGTTTGAGCCTTGCGACGTTTTTGTCTCGATGGTCAGTTCGCACGTGACACGCGGGCGGCGCAACTTGGCTTCAAACACCATCCACTTGCTTCGACACGTCGGAATCAACTCGTTTCAAACGGTCCTGCTCCCAGCGATCGAACCGGAGAGAATCAAGCGGCTGAATCACTCCTCGCTCGAGCAGCTTGAGAATTCAGGGCTAGACGTCCCGGCCGAGCAAGAACGAGTTTTTCAGGTCGTTGACCCCGTGCTTGAGAGCGATGGACATCGAATTCATTTTGCGTCTGAGTTGTTTGAAGTGGTTCGGAGTCTTCACCAGTGGAACCACCAAGTTTCGGGATCGATTGCAAGCGAGCAATGGAAGCGGCGTACCGTTACATATTTTGTCTTTGATCCAGTGTCAAAGCTCTTTGCTCCGTCGAAGTTTTGCGCCTATGTGATTCCCAACAAATCAAAATCACTTGATGACGTATCCGGCGCTGGGATGATGGACATCGCAACCTATTGCAAACTAGACCAAACCGATCGGCGATTTGACGGTCATCGTGCTCGCGTGCACCTCACGACAAACCTGGGGATGACTCTCACTCAGCCCTCCGACTCTCCGTCAATCGATCGTGCCTTCGCGCATTGGTGTAGGAAGAATGAAGCGAGTATCAAAGTGCATCCGAGCGGACCGAAGATCATTCGACCACCTGATTGGTACTGATCGTTCTCTCAATACGAGCAAGCAACCAGCGATCGCATCAAGTCGCTAGAATCTATGTTCGTTACATGAGGCAGCGTCGTTCTGCCAGCAAAAACTTATTGGGCAGTAGGCAGCTAGTGGAACCGGGACTCTACGATCATCTTTTGACGAAGGCTATCGAAGACGAGATTGCTCGACTGGGCGATCCCCGGTTGGCGATGCTTGCGCCGGTCGATTCTGAGGAGGCGCACTCGGCCCTAGCTCAATTTCTAGAGCGGTTGATCGCTGGCAGTTTGGCTGCGTTTCGCGGGGCTGATGCAGCTGATAAGCAACGGCAGCTCACCGACAGGATACTGAGCACTGTCGCGGAAGCGTTGCATGACGGCGATGCTGAAGTTCTGAGCATTGCTAGTCCATTGCGACGGCTGTTGGCGATTCACAGGTCAGTTGATGGCTCGCCAAACGAGAGACCGGACAGTCCTCTTTCGCGTTGCTCACTTCTGACGGGAACTCGACTAGACGCGAGTCTGGGAAGCCAGCTTCGCAAGGAAATCTCAACTTGTGATCGCGTTGACATTCTCTGCTCGTTCATCAAATGGAGCGGATTGCGAGTCATCGTTGACGAACTTCGCGAACTTGTCGACCGCAATGACGAGCTGGCTGTTCGTGTTATCACCACCAGCTACATGGGTGCAACGGATCCGAAAGCGGTTGCAGCACTGAGTGAACTTCCAGGGACGGAGGTGCGCGTCAGTTACGACACAAAACGTACTCGGCTGCACGCGAAAGCCTATTTGTTCCACCGCAAGACAGGATTCAGCAGTGCCTATGTTGGCTCTGCCAATTTGTCGAACGCGGCGTTGTCCGAAGGGCTTGAATGGACGACGAAGATCAGTCAGTACGAGCTACCGTATTTGTGGGACAAGGTCACGGGCACATTTGAAACCTATTGGCAGGATGACGAATTCCAAGCGTTCGATATTGAATCGCTGCCTCGGCTTCGCCAAGCAATTAGCACCGAGCGGAAAGCTGGAACGGATACTGGACTGGCGATCAACTTCGACTTGCGTCCATTCCCGTTTCAGGAAGAGATCCTTGACATCATTGCTGCGGAACGCAATGTCCAGAACAAATATAGGCATCTGATCGTCGCTGCCACGGGAACCGGCAAGACGATGATTGCTGCGTTTGATTACGCTCGTGTCGCGAGAGAAGCGGGGCGCAAACCGAGACTGCTATTTATCGCTCATCGCAAGGAGATTCTCAGTCAGGCTATGGTGGCGTTTCGTTGCGTGTTGCGAGATCAAAACTTTGGCGATCTCCTAGTCGATGGGAGTCAGCCGGAGCAGCACGAGCATCTTTTTTGCTCGATCCAGAGCTACAACTCTCGAAATCTGCAGATGGAATCCGCGGAGCAATTTGAGTATGTCGTCGTCGACGAGTTTCATCATGCTGCGGCACCCAGCTACCAATCCTTGTTAGAGCATGTTCAGCCTCAGATTCTGCTTGGACTTACAGCGACGCCCGAGCGTTCTGATCAACTGGATGTGTTGAGTTGGTTTGGAGGACGAGCGAGTGCTGAAATTCGGTTGCCGGACGCGATTTCACGGCGTCTCTTGTGTCCGTTTCAGTACTTCGGGATTTCAGATGCAGTCGATCTCGATGGTCTGACATGGCAACGTGGCGGCTATCGAATCGATGATTTGGATCGGCTCTACACCGGCAACGACGTCCGCGCCAAGTTGGTGTTCGAGAAGGTTGCCGAAACCGTATTGGATTCGCAAGACGTGCGTGGCCTGGCATTCTGCTGCAGTGTTGCTCATGCCGAATTCATGGCTCGCTTCTTCGATGAAAACGGGATTCCGTCGATTGCGCTGTCTGCAAGTTCGACCAACGATGAACGCAATTCCGCTCAGCAGCGGTTGCGTGAGCGTTCGGTCAACTTCATCTTTGTGGTCGATCTTTACAACGAAGGCATCGATATTCCCGAGGTCGATACGGTGCTGTTTCTCCGACCGACGGAAAGCTTGACTGTGTTCCTGCAGCAGCTTGGGCGTGGTTTGCGATTGCATCCTGAGAAAGAGTGTTTGACCGTGCTCGACTTCATCGGCGCGCAACGCAAAGAGTTTCGGTTCGCCAGCCGGTTTCGTGCCTTAAGTGATAAACCGACTGCGAAACTCGACAACGAAGTCGAAAACGGTTTTCCGCACCTTCCGAGTGGTTGTGTAATCAGACTGGAGCGAGTCGCGCAACAACGTGTGCTTGAAAACGTGCGTGAGTCAATTCGCCTGGTCCGGCCGCGAATGTTGAGTTCCCTGCGTGATCTGAAGCAGTATTTGGGGAGAGTGCCAACGCTTGAAGATGCGCTCGACTATTTCGACACGACCCTTGATGAGTTGCTGAAGCGAGGCTTGTGGTCGCGACTGCTGGCAGATGCTGGTCTTGTTGAAGTGGCGGAGGCCCAAGACGAAAAACAACTCGCAAAGGGGCTGCGTCGGTTAAGTCACATCAACTGCCCGCTGCAGATCCAGACTGCAATGAAATACTTGGAGCAGGACGTGCCTCCGGAAACTGGTATCGCCGAAATGCTACACGTTTCATTGTGGGGTGCACAGCATGCGGAAATGTCACTCGCCGACGCTGACAAGCGACTGCGAGACAATTCGGTCGTTACCGATGACCTGCGATGCGTGCTGGAATACCGATTGAAGCACTCGCCATTGATCGCAAATCGAAATGCAACAGCGTTCGAGCCATTGGCCATTCACGCTGCGTACACGCGGGACGAAATTTTGGTGGCGCTAGGACACTGGAATTTCAATGATCGGCCAAGCCAGCGTGAGGGTGTGTTGCATCTGAAGGACCGGAAACACGATGTATTCTTTGTGACGCTTCAGAAAACCGAGGATGAATACTCGCCGACGACGATGTACGAGGACTATCTGATCTCACACGACCAATTTCATTGGCAGTCACAGAGTAACACGTCCGAGCAGTCGCCGACGGGTCAGCGATACATTCGGCATCGCGAGATGGGCTACAAGCCGTTACTTTTCGTACGCGAAACGAAGAATCTTCCGTCCGGGATTTCGGCCCCATATCACTTCCTTGGCCCGTGCCGTTGCTTGAGTCACACAGGCAGTCGCCCCATCAGCATTATCTGGGAGCTTGAATATCCCGTTCCAACAAGCTTGCATCGAACAATGGCCCGGCAGATAGCCGTCTAAGGTACGCACCATTTTGACCTCAGCCGACTTCGCAAGTCTCTTTTGTACAGCGACCGGTTGAACGGAGACGGTTCTTGGCGAAGACTTGGTAGCCGAAGTCGAGGGCGTGCGAGATGCCGGGGAGGCGGGTTGGCCAAACGAGCGGGCCGAGGCCGACGGCGGAGTAGAGTTGGCGGAAGACTTCGACGCCGATGATCCACTGGCCATCAGGAAGTCGACCGTGGATTTCATCCATGAATTGAGCGGGCGTCTTTTCGTATTCTGCCGCGTTGAAATCGTCCGCTGCGATGTCAGTGAATTGGATGCGGTTTTTGCGATCGAGCCATTTCAGCAGCTTGATTTCTCGCAGGCACAGTGGGCACTCGCCGTCGTAGAAGACTTCGACCTTGTGGCTGCTAGATGAGAGGTGGTTGCTCATGAATCACTTCAATCGGATCAGAACTTCATTCCGGCGCAGAGGGCCGGGCGTGAAGGGCGGATCGTAGGATGCGGATTCGACACCACTGGCTTCAGGCGAGTCGTCGGCAGCGAGGCCCTTCGATTCCATCCAGGTTCGGAGCTTGGTTTCGGATTCTTTGGCGAGTTTTTTGTTGAGTCGGCCGGAGAATCGGAGGACTGCGAATCGGCCGCCGGATCGTTTGCGAACGTCGACGTCGGCACCGGTGGGCGATGGCACGCCCTCGACGGCGACTTCCTTCGGCATCACAAATCCCATTTGGACTTCCGAATCCGCTTTGTCGTTTTCCATGAACACTGGCGTGGTCATGGAAATTTTCTGCTCGGATTCGTTCGCGCCCGAGATGTAGCGGAACAGTTTCATGAAACTGCCGTCGCGGCCTTGGGCGTCAATCTTGGTGGACGTCGCAACCAGCATCAGGTCGGGGTACTCGCGGACTTCAAAGTTGCCGTCGGATTCGATGACCTTGTATTCGGCTGATTCGTAGCCAGCTCGAGTGGTCTTGTTGAACACAAACACCCCGATCGCGACCAACACCGCGATACTCGTGAAATACACCATTCGTTTACGCATCATCCATTCACCCAACGAAAACCCGCAGCGACGATTCGGAAATCGGATCGTTCACCATAGAAGGATAGATGTCTGACAAGGAGGCGAGTAGAAACCGGAACTAACGCCAAAGCCGTGATCTCACCAGTTATTCCAGGTGATCGAGAACTGCAGGACGCTGGCGATTGTGACCCAGATGAGATATGGGATTTGGGCGAGGGCGGTCCAGCGGTGGTGAGGCCAGATGGCTTTCATGGCCCAGAGGATCGTGATCCAGACGATGGCGATGTCGAGAGCGGCGAGCGGGAGGTTTCGCAGGCCGAATTGGATTGGGGTGAACGCGATGTTGGCGATCAGGTTGATGGCGAACGGGATCGCGACCGGCCACGGGATGTGTTTTCGGGCAACGCGGTAGAAGACGTAGCCGAACGTTACCAGGATGATCGGATAGAGGAGTTGCCAGATCAGACCGATCGTCGACGGCTCGGGAGTCCAAGTCGGTTTATCGAGAGCGTTGTACCAGTCTCGCCAGGTCATTGGAGGGAAGTTTGAAGAGTGAAGGGTGAAGTTTGAAAAATGATGAGTGCGATTTCCGGGTTATGAAGTCGTAGTATCGCGTGGTGTGCGGGCCCCCACTATCTCAAGCCGTTTACTCTCCCGAGACGGCTCGCTCAATCTCGGCTGGAGTTGGCTCGGTTCCGGTTTGGGTCTTGGACATGAACTTCAGCACTCGTGCATGCAACTTTTCCCGATCGACATTGCTTAGCCGGTCGCCCATCATCGCGAGCGTCTCGGTCTGAGCGATCGTGGCAGCAAGCGTTGCGTTGATGTAACTGTTTAACGAAACGCCTTGTTTGCTGGCCAAATCTTGTGCCTTTGCTTTGAGGTCATCTCGCATTCGCAAGGAAAGCGTTGCCATGATCAATTCTCCACGTCATAAAGTGTTGTGAATTCAAGCGGTGTCATCACGTCCCATCCGTGCTTGACGAGATCCAGGTGCGAAAAATCGCGAACGTTATACGTGACGATGATCGCGGTTGCGGCGATGGCGGCCTCGATAAATTTGTTGTTCGCTTCATCAAGCAGGTTCGGTCGCCAACTGAAATGGAGTTGCGTTTGGTGTGAGAGCGAAATGAGATCCAATATCAAATCAGCGTTCTGTTTCGCCGTCAGTCCTGTCAGCTTTCTTACCGGAAGACGCCCCAAGACGTCTGCATACTCAGCCACAATGCCCTCGGTGAGCATGAGCTGAATTTGACCGTCGAGCACAGCCATCAGAACGCGGTAAGCCAAGCTACCTGCATGTCGACACGCTCCTGCGATCAATACCTTCGTATCAAGAACGATGGGAGGACAGGCGTTTTCCAACTTTGATTCTCGAATGCAGCCGCGGCAGGTGATACCACATTGTGCTACAAGGATTCCCTTCCGTCAAGCAGAATTTGCGGCAAGCGTGCAGTGCACGCGTTGCCACTGAATCTGCGAAGGCGGTCGCGAACGACGCGCGCTCGCGAATGACGCGAGAACGCGCACGTTAAAACCAGGTTATGAAGTCGTAGTATTTCGCAGTGTGCAGGCTTTCAGGAGGGGGCTGTTTTTGACCGGCGTTTACCAGTTTTTTGTAGGAGGGCGGGCAGAGTTCCGTTGTGGATAACTTTGTGCGGAGAGACCTTTTGAAAGGAGTTCGGTTCGCTCAACTTCTCTGAAAGGTTGGAACACGTTCTGACCCGCAAGTAAACGAAAAGCCGACGTGTGCTCCACGTCGGCTTTTTTCGTTTTATCCCGTTATCTCGCAACCACTTGCGTCAACGATCGTCGCGGCGTTTTCTCTGTCGTCTCAGACATCTGAGAACACTCTGGCCGGCGCTCGCGGCCGGATTTCGGTTTCTGGGCCAGAATTCTTACGTTCTCTGTGTCTTAGCCGGTTTGGGTTAGGAGCCGTAGCGACCTCCCTTTCGGTCCAGTTGAGAACCCCGTTTGACCCTGCAAATCGCGATGTTCCCCGTCACCCACTTCGTAGCGACCCACCGAAACGGAGCCCAAACACCGTTTACCGGGTCATGTGATTTAGAGACACTGAGAATAGCTGGGAGACACGAATCTCATTGCGATTTCACCGCCGCCCACCATACCCAAGCGATCAGCACGCCTTGCAACGGCAGCCGAGCAACCAATGCCCAAACCGGGATCGTCGGAAACCGATCCGCGTTCATCAGCATGTCAACGTTCGCTGGAAAGACGGCAACAAGCAGAGCGATCAATCCCCACCCCGCCGCTCGCCGCAGTTGAGGTATCGCCAAGCCACCGCCACCAAGCACCTCAAAGAACCCAGAGACATAAACCAAAGCCAACGGCCAGGGCAAATAGTCCGGCATGATCTTCAGGTAAACGCCCGGCGACACAAAGTGATTCAGGCCGCCAGCGATGAACAGCAGGGAAAGTCGGCCAATTGAAGTTGCGTGACCCACGTGCGTCATTCTTGCTTCTCGATACGCAGTTCGATGCCCCAGCCTTTAAAACGCAGGCCGAAGCCGCGGGAAACGCTGAACGCGGCCAATGCCAGAATAGCGAGGATAGCGAACACGGTTAGCAAAACTGTTGGGTCCATTGTTACGCACTCATTTGGCTGTCGTTAGCTGATTCCACTTTCTGATCCTGAAACAATCCGTTTCGTATTTGATCCAAGCCCGATTTCAGCGTGCGACTGATCGCTTGCTGCGAAACGCCGAATTCAATCGCAAGTTCGTCCTGCGTTTTCCGATCAACGAAGCGTCCGACGATGATGGGTCGTTGTGTGGCGGAACAGTATTGCTCTGCCAGAATCTGGACACTTTCAATCGAGGCGTCGACCAACTCCCTCGGCAAATGCATGTCGATCAAATCCCTAGGATCATCGCACCCGAGATCATCTTCGATTTCTGGCGTCATCGTTTCACTCTTGCGCCGGGACTTTCGTTCGGTGTCCTGCGAACGGAGAAGCTCCAGCCAAAACGGATACAGCCCGATGAACGCCTTCCAGCGTGTTTCGAGCTCGGTCGTCTGGTCCGCGTCGCCTCGATAACCAGCGACGCCGATAACCAACGATGCGTGCTCATCATCAAGCCCGAAGAGAAATCCAGTTCCAATCTGATCGAGCGCTGGAATGCGATCGTTGAACCAAGGTGACCTTCTATACATGAAGTGAAATAGGCGGCGTTCGGCTCGCGAAAGCTCAGGGCGAATTTCGATATATCGTTCGATGAGCGCGAGTTCGAGCAAAATATGAAGAATCCATTCAGCTTCCCTGGCGAGCAAACGAATGCACTCATTTCGATTGACCATGTTCTCGCAAAACCACTCCAACGCTTCCCATAGTTCGTCCGGGGCTTTGCTCTGAACCGCTTCAATCATCAGTTTTTGAGCTTGATCGCCCATCGACTCGGGATGGTCAGATTCGACGTCGATGATGCGTTGTACTACTTCGACGGCGGAATCGACATCTAGAAAGCGATGAAGCTGATCCTCGGAGATCTCGACCGGATCGTCATTTTGCGAGTTTTCCGATGCAGACAGTTCGGTGACATCAGCAAGGATTTGGCTTGCCGGGCGGAGCAAATGCTCAAACGGCAGCGTACGCTCGGTCTCGATCCGCAAAGCCGTTTTCATAAGCATTTGCTCGATCTCGTCCCAGGCATCGTAAAGCTCCGGACAGAACTCAAAGACATCTTCCGCATCCAAGATTTCCTTTGCTTTCTTCTTGCTCTTTTTTGGAGCCTTTGGATCACGCAGCCAACCATGAGCTTCCGCTCTAACCGTGTCTGTGGCAGATTTTTCTAACTCAGCCCTTACCCCAACCATCTCGTCCAAGAGATTGTCGCGAAACGCCACATATCGAGCCTCATCGAAAGGCATGATGATTTCTGGAGTTTGGTAGCGAGCTTCTTCAAAACTGTTCTGATCAAACCGATGGTCGTCGGTAACAAATCGCTTCAGTCGTTCTGACTGGGGAAGGTGACGCGAATTGGTCATTCGCATCATTTCTCGGAAGTCAGGAGAATGATTGAACGATTTCGCATCGAATCGTCTTTCATTCACCGGGTCGATCTTGTCGCACGCCCCAACGTACGGAAGCATTTGGATGCAGAAATCGAAGAACTTCTGATTCTCCGGTGTGCCATGATCGGCGTGCCAGCGAGCGATTTCGATCGCCTCTTGGATAAGGTTTTCCAGATCAGTGACGATCAGCAGCCGAAGAGATTCCCGGCGTGACTGACCATCGTCGTCCGTAATGGTGGGTTCGAGCTCAATGGCGTCGAACCCGAGTTCTCGAAAGCGTTCCGGTAGCCGGATCATGATCCATTCCTCAAGCGTGAAAAGTAGGTGCCTCTATAGGGAATGGAACTGGTGAACAACTTTCACAACGTCCAATCTGAAACTTTTTTTGAAATCTTGCATCACTCATCTTTGCCAAATACGGTATCCCAGCCTTCGCGATATCGCTCTCTCGCAGACTTCGCAGTCTTACGAGGCCTGAAAAGATTGAGCAGCTCATCAATATCCGCGATCGTATCAACTTGTAGCCGTTCAAGCTGGATATCCATCTTCGGTATGTGGCTGACCTCGTCGAGCTTCACCTCGATCTGTTTTATAATGGCAGGGTGCTCGCCGAACTGCCTCGCCTCGTCAATTAGGTTCAGAAGACCGCTAACGCGATCACCTGCCGCCTCAATTTCCGATCGCGAAACAACCGCGTTGATCGCTCGTATTTCCGCTACTGTGGCCTCTATTAGTGGTTGTAGCGGAAATCGTGCGGGCTGGGACCGTAGGTCGGGCTCGACCACATTTCCCCATCCGTCAAAGTCACGGAGCAAGTGATCTCTGTCAAGAAAGAAGTCAAGTTGCGCGATCTTTGTCGTCGCGTCAGTTTGCTGCTGTGACGCATTGGCAGCGATGTGACCAAGGGGCATCCCGCAATGCTGCGTGAAATTCCGAAGTCTGTACACGAATCGGTACGCAAAAGATGAATCGAACGATTTTGAAGCCGCTCCCTTAAACGCAGCAACTTGTTCGGAATCTTTTCCGAACTGTCTTTTCAACCGCGTCTCGGTGTGGTCGAGATACGTTCGCATAGCCCCCAGGAAGTTCAAAGTTGCAGCGTTGACATGGATCATCATGGCATGAACCATCGCCGCGTTAAGATTGGGATGCTCTGCATGGTCGGACGAAAGATCGTCGAGCTTCGTTCCGAACGCTTCAAAGTTGAATTCAACCACTTTCAATAACTGCAGGCTCGTGAAGTAATCGAAAACCGCTTTGTTGCCGATGTCGTAGTCATTGAGTTCCGATGCCGAGAGAACGCGACCGACAGCTATCGGAGGATTGACGCCGCCGAGTTCAAAGTCGGCGGTAGCTGCCAGCCGCGTTTTGTCACATGACCATGGAAGTCCCAGAACGCGAACTCGATCTTGAATAAATTCGTTAATGTCTTGCATGGTGTAGCCGGTTAATCCTTCGATCTAGGTTCAGTTGTTGATTCGTTGTCAACTCGATTGCGTTGCAATGGAAAATTAAGAGGAACGACCCGGCTCATTTCTCACACAGACAGTCGATGCGCCATATCTTGCCGGAGTGCGCCCTGTTTGGTAAACATGTGCATTCGATTTGATCGCATGGTTTTGGCAACTTGGACTGTTGGGGTGCTTGGCGGATGGATGGGAGCTCGTTTGCGGATATTGAGAAACTGGAGGCAGACCTTTGGTCGGCGGCGGATAATCTGCGAGCCAACTCGAAGCTGACTTCGAGCGACTACTTCATGCCTGTGCTGGGCATCATCTTTTTGCGCCATGCCGAAAATCGCTTCGATGTGGCGACTCGGCAAATCGAAGAGGACAAGGCCGCTGGTCGGATGCCGAAGCGGAAGGTCATCGACCAGGATTACGTTCGCCGGCGGGCGCTGCCATTGCCCGACGAAGCACGGTTCGATTGGATCATGCAAATGGCTACCAGCGGTGATAAACCGTTGCCAGCGCTCGTAACTGATGCAATGCGGGCGATCGAAGAGAAATTTGATCCGCTCAAGGGCGTACTGCCCAAGGATTATGGCATCTTTGAACCACAGGTACTCGAAGACCTGATGCGGCTGTTCAATAGCGAACAAATCCGCCAGGCCACCGGCGACGTGTTTGGTCGTATTTACGAATACTTCCTTGCTCGCTTTTCAATCCAGAAAGCCCACGATAACGGCGAGTTCTTCACGCCATCATCGTTGGTGCAAATGTTGGTCAATGTCATCGAACCTGATCACGGCAAAGTCTTTGACCCGGCATGCGGTTCGGGTGGAATGTTCGTCCAGTCAAGCCACTTCATCGAACACGAAGGGGGCGACACAGCGAAGAGGGCTGTCTTCTACGGTCAAGAGAAGAACCCCGACACAATCCGAATCGCCAAGATGAACTTGGCCGTTCACGGTCTTACCGGCGAAATCGGCGAAGCGATCACGTATTACGAAGACCAACACAACTTGGTCGGCGGCGCAGACTTCGTGATGGCCAATCCTCCGTTCAACGTCGACTTGGTCGATGCCGAGCGAATCAAGACCGATACGGATCGGTTGCCCTTCGGATTACCAGGCGTCAACAAGCAGAAGAAGGTTGCGAATGGCAACTATCTGTGGATCTCCTATTTCTGGAGCTATCTGAACGAAAAAGGTCGTGCCGGATTCGTCATGTCGTCGCAGGCGTCCAGCGCCGGGCATGGCGAGAAGGACGTTCGTGAACGAATTGTCCGTACGGGGGACGTCGACGTGATGATGTCGATACGGTCGAACTTCTTTTACACCCGCTCGGTTCCGTGTGAGTTGTGGTTCTTTGATCGCGGCAAGCCAAAGGCCCAGCGTGATCACGTCTTGATGGTTGATGCTCGCAGTGTCTACCGCAAAGTGAATCGCACGATCAATGACTTTGCACCCGAGCAGATGGCAAATCTGTCGTCGATTGTTTGGTTGTACCGAGGCCAAAAGAAGCGGTTCGTCGCATTGGTCCAACGATATCTGCACTCGATCAATATCGAAACACAAGGCTGCGAGCCACCACTGCAAGAGTTGGAATCGACGCTCGATAGTGTCAACGATAAGACATCCGCGTTCGTCAAAGAGCTTCAGCGGTGCAAACTCGTCGCGGATGCAGAGAAGGAGCCGATCCTCGCAGCGGTTACGGAACTGCAAGAAGCCGACACAGCCTACCGTAAGGATCGCCAATCGCTGTGGAAGGATTTGGTCGCCTATCGCAAAGGCAAGAATGAGAAACCGCCGGCGACTACGAAGCCTCAGCGGTCCGCGTTGGCGGCTTTCACGCCACTGGCTGAGCGCATTCGCGGGCTGATCAAGCAGATTGATCTGCTGTGCAAATTGGCTGGCCGGATCAGCCCCTTGGTCGCGTCGTTGTTGTCCGATGCAAGCGACGAAGTGAAGGAAGCATTGCCTTTTGATCGCCGCGTGGTAGGCCGAGAATTGAAACAACTTGACGAAGTTCGTAAGTCAGCGATCGAGCAATTGCGGCGTGGCATTTACTTTCATCGCCAAGCATCCTGGTTGCTGGAGCGCTTTCCCGACGGGAAATTGGTGGACGTTGCTGGGTTGGTGAAATTGGTCAGCTTAGCCGAGATCGAAGCGGCGGATTGGAGTCTGACGCCAGGCCGATATGTCGGCGTCGCGCCAGCGGAAGTCGATGAAAATTTTGACTTTGATCAGACGATGCACGACATCCACGTTGAACTCGCGGGTTTGAATGCAGAGGCGGTCGAACTGGCTGCGAAGATTCAAGCGAACTACGAGGAGATGGTCGTTTGAGCTGGAAATCAGCACCACTTGAAGACGTAGCTGACTTCAGGCTCGGGAAAATGCTCGACGCAAAGAAGAATCGTGGCGAGTTGATGCCCTATCTTGCGAATGTCAATGTTCGATGGGGAGAGTTCGATCTCACGGATTTGCGTGAAATGCGTTTTGAAGAGCACGAGGTTGAAAAGTTTGAGCTTCGTTCCGGTGACATCGTCATGTGTGAGGGAGGTGAACCAGGCCGCTGCGCGATTTGGAAGAACCAATGCGAAAACATGATGATTCAAAAAGCGATTCATCGTATCCGCCCTCACGATTGCCTCGACAATCGCTTCCTGTTTTACTCGTTTGTTGATTTGGGAAAGCGTGGTGTATTGAGCGGCTTCTTTACCGGTTCGACCATTAAGCATCTTCCACGAGAGAAGCTTGCCCTCGTTCATGTCCCTGTTCCACCGATCGACGTTCAGCAGCGAATTGCGGACGTCCTTTCAGGATATGACGACTTGATCGAGAACAATCGTCGTCGGATGGAATTGTTGGAAGCGTCGGCTCGGCAACTTCATGAGGAGTGGTTCGTTCGACTCCGCTTCCCCGGACACGAACACGCGCACTTTGCCAATGGCGTCCCGAATGGCTGGGAACAGCAAACGATCGCTGAATTGGTGGAGGCAGGCGAGCTTGAGCTTCAGACGGGACCATTCGGCACTCAGTTAAAAGCATCCGACTACACAGATGTCGGCGCACCGGTCATCAATGTAAGAAACATCGGCTTGGGGAGTGTCCGACCCGACAAACTTGAATTCGTTCCCGAAGAAGTTGCAGAACGCCTGCACAAACACGTACTTGCCAGCGGCGACATCGTGTTTGGACGGAAAGGGGCGGTCGATCGCCACGTGTTGATCCGAAGCATGCAGCATGGATGGGTGCAAGGATCCGATTGCATTCGCATGAGATCAAATTCGGAACGTATCTCGACGACCCTGATGTCTTTGGCCTTTCGCGACGAACGTCACAAAGAGTGGATGCTGACCCAGTGTTCAAACAAGGCAACCATGGCGTCGCTTAACCAAGAAGTTCTTGGACGAATTGAGGTACTGATTCCCAGCAGCAACATTCGCAAGATATTTCTCGAAATGGCATCAACCATCTTCGCTCAGATGGACAATTTGGAAAGTCAGAATGAGCGTTTGGTTGCAGGGCGTAGCCATCTTCTGCCGCGATTGATGAGCGGGGAGATTCCAGTATGAACGACAGTTCCACATTTCCCGACCTGCCCGATTGGCTCAATAAGTTGGATCCAGATCACTTTCTGGAGCTTTCGGCCGGAGATTGGCTTCATGGGCTGGGTATTGCGTTCGACATTGAATCGCAGCTTAGAGCAATCCAATATCTGCTCCGCCGAAATGCTGACACCGAGGCTGCCCATTCCGAGCGAATCCAACAGACCGAGGAGAAGGCAAAGCGGCTCTCCGGAATTTGGAACGAGTACGCGACCGATGAATATGTTTCACTGATGCATGAATCCGTGTATCAGGACGCCGCTCATAGCATGGCGGCGATCGGTATGCTGGCACCGTTCTTCGAGACTGTTTTCTTCCAGTGCTTCTTGGCGATTGGTACGAAGCTGGAATCGAGCAAGAAGGAAATGAGCAGTCATTCACGCTGGCAAGATGCTGACAAGGCGAAGTGGGATTGCCACCTTGTCTTTAGGAACGGCCAGTCGCGTACAGATTTGGTGCAGGGGATACTTCAACTCGCCGATGCAATTGGGGTCTGCGATCGCTTCCCCGGTGACTTGAAGCCTACGCTCGAAGCACTCTTTGGCTACCGGAATAAGATGTTTCATTGTGGCTTTGAGTGGCCAGTCGACGAACGGTTGAGATTTGCCAATCGGATCGCAACGGAGAAATGGCCAGCGGAGTGGTTTTCTTCCGCGACATTCGGTGGTGAACCTTGGGTGTTCTACATGACCAGCGAGTTCATCGAACATTGCCTTTCGACGATCGACCTGGTGTTGATTGCATTTGGAGAATATGTGCGTGACGAATTGGCGGTTACTGGAGGAAAGGATCTCCAATGACGTCATCCTCGAATACGTTTAGCCTTCCATGTTATCGCCGACTGCAGAAAGAGATGGGCGAACTGGACGCCATGGTCGAAATGACCGAACTTGCGGCGAGATACTTCGTCGCTGCCGCTGCCAATAAGACTAGCGTCAAAGACTTCGTCGCGGCGGCATCAAAATCCCACGGAGTGTGCGTCAATGTCTCCGAGCTTGCTTCGTTTCAAACGCACCTGTACCGGCATCATATTGTCGTTGTCTACGAATCGGCCGACCGATTTTTCACGAATCTTCGTAGGGAACACCTTGATCTACTCTCCCGCGAATATTCTGGAGACGCAAAAGGCATTGATAAACTGTCGCTTGCGCTAAAGAACATGAAGCGATCGACGCACGAGATGCAAAGGTTCGTCGGGAAAGACTTGATTTCTCTATTTCACTATTACCGAGCGGTTCGGAATTGGGTCCTTCACGAGGATCAGTGCGTTGTCGAAACAGTTGAGGCTGAGTTTGAAAACTTGATTCCATGGTCACCTGAGAACGAAAAGAAATACGAAAAACTCACTGCACCAAATTCACCAGAAAAACTCTGCTTCGACGATTTTGTTTTGTTCAGTCGAATCGCGAAGACGATCGGAGAGCGTTTTTCTCAAGCGTCAATTCCGCAGGGAGATGAGTGGAGTAGTGTTCTAGACGGGCACTCACCAACCTTCAAAAAGCTGGCAGGGAACACGACGCGTATACGGAAAAAGATCTCGGTCAACCTTAAGACCGTTTTTGGACTTGATACAACCACGGCGGACCAAATCGCGTTTGAGATAGAGCAGAAACATGATTCATTGATGTAACGGTAGCATGCCCCCCTCCAACCACGCACTCAGTGGCGAGTGCCTGGCTGAAGGGGGACGATCGGGTTCGATTCCCGAGTGAATCACTTATTCAACGAGGGCTCATAGATGGCATTTACCGGAATCAACAGCGAGGACCGACTCGTCCAAGCGACGTTTGCGGATTACATGCGCGATCACCTCGGTTGGGAGAGCGTGTACGCGTTCAATACGGAAACGTTTGGTCCTGGCGGTTCGTTGGGGCGGGCCAACGAGCGCGATGCAGTGTTGGCTCCCGATTTGAAAGCCGCGATCGCTCGGTTGAATCCGGGCTTGCCCGAGGTTGCTCACCAGCAAGCGTTCGACAAACTGACCCATGTCGATTTCTCTCGCACGATGGTCCAACACAATCAGACGTTCTACGGCTACATCCGAGACGGCGTACCGGTGTCGTGGCGGGATGTGAAGGATGAAGAACAGCACGCCCACGCTCGCGTGATCGACTTTGCCGACGGAGAAGCCGGCGGCGCTCCAAACAATCGCTTCGTGGCGGTGCGTGAATTAAAAGTGAAAGGGCTCGGCGTACCGCACTACAACCGCCGTGCCGATATTGTTTGCTACGTCAATGGTTTGCCGTTGGTCGTGATTGAGTTGAAAGCGGTCTATCGCAACATCCGGCAGGGTTTTGACGACAACTTGACCGACTACATGTCGAAGACGTCCATCAATCAACTGTTCCATCACAACGTGTTCGTCGTGGTCAGCAACGGCGACCGGGCCAAGTACGGTTCGATCACTAGCAAGTGGGAGCACTTCGCCGAATGGAAACGCAACGACGAGAAGCACAAGGGCGAACTTGACGCGAAGGTGCTACTCGATGGAATGTTGGAGCGAAAGCGTTTGCTGGACATCGTTGAGAATTTCATTCTTTTCGATGCCAGTCGGCCCGATGGCATTCGTAAAGTGGTAGCACGGAATCATCAGGTTCTAGGCGTCAATAATGCAGTTGCATCGGTGGTCAAACAGGAGGAGCTGAAAGAGCTGTTCCCGATCCAGCAGCGATTGCAATACCGCATGGCGACGGTAGAAATGCCCGAGCGGACGACCGATCCGACTGATGACAAGCTTGAGTACTCGGAAGCTGCCGACGCGACGATGCACGTCAGCGAATCGTCGCCGCGGACGATGGAGTTGCCGTTGGTGGAACGGGCACACCCGGACTTGGGACGACTTGGTGTGTTTTGGCACACGCAGGGAAGCGGCAAGTCGTACTCGATGGCGTTCTTCGCCCAAAAGGTTCGACGGTGTGTGCCGGGCAATTTCACGTTTGTGGTGATGACGGATCGCGAAGACTTGGACGACCAGATTTTTCGGACGTTCGTGGGATGTGGTGTGGCAAACGACAAGACTCCACGGGCCGGCTCCGGAACAGAGCTGAAAACGCTTCTGAAACAGAATCATCGGTTTGTTTTCAGCTTGGTTCATAAGTTCAACCAAGACGTCAAACCTGATGAACCCTACAGCGACAGCGCGGACATCATCGTGATGTCGGACGAGGCTCACCGGACCCAGGCAGGCAAGCTGGCCCGGAACATGCGGCTGGCACTTCCGAATGCGTCGTTCATCGGATTCACCGGAACACCCTTGTTCAAGCGCGATCACATCACGCGACGAATCTTTGGGACATACATCTCGAAGTACGACTTCAAACGATCGCAGGAGGATAACTCGACGGTACGCCTCGTTTACGAAAACCGTGGCGAGAAGTTGGGGCTCGCGAGATTGGACCTGAATGACAAGATCGCCGAAAAGGTCGAAGAAGCGGATTTGGACCAGGACCAAACGCGGTTGCTGGAAAAACTGCTAGGCCAGGATTACGAAGTCATTACAGCGGATGATCGGCTGGACAAACTGGCTGACGATTTTGTCGAACATTGCTCGATGCGTTGGCAATCGGGCAAGGCGATGTTCGTGTGCATCGACAAAATCACCTGCGGCCGTATGTATGCCATGATCGAGCCTCGTTGGAAACGACGAACGCAGGAGCTTCGCGACCAGATCCCGATTGCCGAGGCGCAGGTCGCGGCGACGAGCGATACGGATTTGAAGCAAAAGCGAGAGGAAGACTTGGCGGATCTTCGCGGGCGCATCGCGTGGATGGAGAGCACACAAATTGCGATCAACATCAGCGAGGCTCAGAACGAAGTTCGTGATTTCGCGAAGTGGGGCTTTGACATCGTTCCGCATCGCGATTTGATCAAACGTGGATTTACGGATGCCCGCGGCAAGAACCTGACGTTGGAAGACGCTTTCAAGAAGCCTGAACATCCCTTTCGCGTGGCGATCGTGTGCGCCATGTGGCTGACTGGATTCGACGTGGAATGTCTGTCGACTCTCTATATCGACAAGCCGATGAAGGCTCACACGTTGATGCAGGCGATCGCTCGGGCCAATCGCGTTTATCCGGGCAAGGATTGCGGTGTGATCGTAGACTACAACGGAATGCTGAAAAGCCTCCGGAAGGCGTTGGCTCAATACGCGGTGGGGGACGACGATGCCTTGCCGCCCGACGAACTGGCCGAGCCGATTGAGAATCTGGTGGCATCGTTGATTGATGCATTAGAGGTGATCGAGCAGTTCTTGGCGGACCTGGGTTTCGATGTCAATCGGTTCGCTGGTGCCAAAGGGTTTGTTCGTATCGCGGTGATCAGAGACGGAACGGACGCTGTTTGCGTCACAGATGAAACACGCAGTCGGTTTGAAATCATGGCTCGCGAGTTGTTCAGTCGGTTCCGAGCGTTGGTGACCGAGCCAAGCATTTACGCTTACGCCGAACGCCACGACAATATCGAAGCCATCTACAAGAAGCTGAGCGAAAAACGCGACACCGCGGACGTGACCGAGTTGTTGAAAGAGTTGCATCGGATCGTCAATGCAGCGATTCGAGCGGCCGGACCGGGCGACGACCACGCTGAGGGTTTGACAATCGACCTAAGCCAGATTGACTTTGAGAAGCTGAAGGAAGAGTTTGGCAAGGTTCCGAGGAAGAACGTCGCGATTCAGGATATTCGTGATGTACTCGAAAAGAAGTTGGCTGCCATGCTGCGAACGAATCCGTTGATGATGGATTACTACCGCCGCTATCAAGAAATCATTGCGGACTATAACCGTGAAAAAGATCGAACGACGGTTGAGCAAACATTCGCGGCGCTGGTGGCGCTCGCCGGCAATCTCGACGAAGAGCAGCGTCGGGCGGTCGAGGAAGGGCTTTCCCCGCAGGAGATGGCGATTTTCGATCTGTTGAAGCGTGACAAGCTGACCAAGAAGGATCGTGAAAAGGTAAAGCAGGCCAGTCAGTCATTGCTGTTGAGTATTCGCGACCTGTTAGCCCCAATGGAGCATTGGACGCGAAACGCTCAAACACAGGCAGAGGTAGAGACGTCGATTCTCGATTGGTTGTTCGAGACACTGCCACGACCGCCGTTCAGTGAAGACGAGACCAATGCGCTTGCTGGGCGACTGTACGAGCACGTGTGGCAACAAAGTGAAGCAGGATTGTTGACGGTGGGGGCCGACCCGTCATGAACCGCCGCAAAAAGACTTTTGGTGAGGTTCTGCGAAAGGCGCGAGATGGTCGCTACAGCGTGCGAAAGTTCGCCGATCTGTCCGGCGTCAGCCCGACATACTTGTCGCAGGTTGAAAAAGGCAACGTGGCCCCACCCACGGCTGAGAGGGTCAAAGTGATGGCGGAGCTGCTGGATGCGAATCCCGATGAATGGACTGCACTCGCCGGTCGCGTTCCAGACGATCTTCCGGCGATCATTCAAAGCCACCCCATCGAAATGCCGGCCTTGATTCGGGAAGCAGATCAATTGACGGACCAACAACTGCAACAAGTCCGAATCCAAATCAGACGGCTAACTCAAACAACGGAGTGAGAGAATCAAGAACTTTTTGAAGACCGACTCATGGTTGATGAGCTCGCTATCCATCGGATTGCTGTTCGTGGTTGCCGTAGGGGTCGCTTACCTGCTGCCAAGCCCGTACGGAATTTACGCATTTGTCGCGGGTGCGATTGTTCTCGCGCTGATGCTGTACTTCAACCCGAAGTACAGGTTCTTTCGTTTGGCGTCGAGTGTTGCGATATCATGGCTGGCCATCAGAAGTGTTCCCAATGTCGTCCTAGGCTCGTTCTCTGCTTGGTTTCCAGCCGTTGCTTCGATTGAGGGCGATGTGCCTTGGAGCTTTGACGTTGCCGCCGCCATTGTGACGTTGGGTTTGGCAGCGTTCGATAAGGATGTTCGGTCCGGCGTATCACGCAACGGACCGGTGCTAATTCGATTGTTCACTTCGCAATCTTCGTCGGCAATTGGTCATCAAAGTCAATCGGTAGTAGTTGGCGACGTCACGGGTGACGGCAACAGTGTTACCATCGTCAATCGAGCCAGCGACGCGGATTTCAACGCTAAGATCGACCAGTGCGCTGGATACCTGAAAGAGCGAAAACCCGACATCGCTATCGTTTTATTAAACCAAATTCGACGCGACTCATGGGACCAACTTACCGCAAGAGAGAAGTACCGGGTTGAAGCCAATCTGGGGCACGCACACAACCAGAAAGATGAGCTAGAAACGGCGGCCAAACATTTCCTAGAGGCAAGACGATATCAGCCAAACGAATCTGACGCAGCTGGTCTTGAAGCGATTGCTTATCACCTGCTCGGTGAGAGTAAGCGAGCATTAGAGCTTGCAAACGAAGTGCTGGCTGACAATCCGCGGTGCCTAGAAGCATTGGTCGTGAAGATTGCGTCGGCGAGCGAGCAGGTGCCAACAAAGAAGTTGGAAGAAGATGTGCCCCCGGATTTGCTTCATGACCAGCAAGTTCTGTTTGCCCTTTGCTGTGCGGCGTCCATCCGACGCGAACTTGAGAATGCAGTCGAATATTCGCGTAAATTGCTTGCGAAGGCGCCAGATGACTTACAGTTCAAAATGAGCTTGGGTTCGGCTCTCGCAAATCTCGCGATTGATGGCCACGTCGGCCGGCGGGAAATCACGACGGCAGAGTGCGAAAGTCTTGCGAAAGAAACGATTGAATTGCTTTCCAACGTGCTTGCTTCGGAGGGCCAAACGCGATTGACCCGAGCTCATGCGTTTTACCATCGCGGACTTGCGCAGGAAGTTCTCAATAAGCCGGATCGCGCAGAAGCTGATCTTCGAGCAGGTGTTCAAGAACGTCCAGAGGACGGTGAATTAAACTACCAGCTTTGCGTCTTCCTGATCCGACATAACAAGTACGAGCAGGCAATTGAGCATTTCGATGAATCGAATTGCGACAGTTCGCGGATCGACCCTGGTCTATTGTTGTCGCGTCTACTTTTCTCCAGAAATACTCCTACAGATCGTGACCGTGCTGAGGAGCTTCTGATAGGCATACTGGACGCTGTTCCAGCACCTGACGAACGACTGACGTTTGAAGCGGTCGAGCTACTAGCACGTGAACTGGCGGAAGCCCAATACGAACCTCGAGCAAGAGACATCCTGCAACAGTATGCGTCGAGACTTGAGCAGGCGGCGCAACAAAGCATCGCTGCCGAGATAGACCTTGTAACCGGGGAAGTAGAGTCGGCCAGGACGAACGCAAAAGACGCATTCGACGCGTTGACATCAACGACTCCACCTGTAGTTAAGTATTTTTTGGGGAAGACCTTAGCGGATGTCGGACTGGATGACGAAGCAAGTGTCGTTTTAAAAGATGTTGTCGAAACTGCGAGCATTGACGCCGCAGCCGAACTTCTCTTGAAGACGGCTTGGAATTCTAAGGATTACGAATTTCTCCTCAGCTTCACGGCGAAGCTCCGCGACCTGGGAAGATCAACAGCCCAGTCAATGGAGCTAGAAATTCTCGCATTGGAGGCAGTTCGTGAATTTGACGACGCGATTGCTCGAATCAACGAATTCTTGGCTGCGCCGATTGATGAAGGTTTTGCAAAGTACCTGCGTCTAAAACTAAGCTGGATTGGAAAGTGGCTGGAAGACGAATCGTTGGTAACCTACGATCTGGCGATACTGCCTGGGCTCGAAGACTGCGGGGATAGTAAGAGCCTTTCCCTATCAGCCGTCTGTGGTGTCGCTCATCTGTTGGTCGAGGGGCCGAATCCGAATGACGGCTTCAGGCTGGCGTACCAATTGGTTCGACAACACTTCAACAACTCACTTGCGCATCAATGCTTGATTGGGGCATATCAGTTCGGGACAAAGACAAAGTTTCCCGTTCGATCCACGGTGGATGAAAACTGTGCGGTGGCAATCTCGAATGGCGCAACGAAGGAAATTCATTGGCGTGTCATCGAATCAGATGTTCCCATTGGCCCATTGCAGGAAATCTCGAGAGAATCATTTCTAACGCAGCAAATGATCGGCAAGTGCGTGGGCGATGTCATTCGATTGCGAGAAGATGATCTTCAAGAAGAAACCGGAACGATCGAAGCGATTCTCGATAAAGTCGAATACCGTGCTCGCGACTCAATAAATAACTGGACCTCACGTTTCGGCAACGATGGTTTCCTGCGATCGTTTAGCTTCAAGAAGCCTAACGGTGAGCTTGATGTTGATGCCTTTTTTGAAGTACAAAGGAAGCTTCACGAGCCAAACGAAAACTCGTTTCGGATCTACCAGAACGAGGTTCCCTCAGTTAGCTGGTTTGCGAGAGTAACAGGACGTTCGCTCATCGAGGCGATTGGTTTCTTAGCGGCCAGTTCTGATTGTCGAATCCAATGTTGCTCTGGGGATGTGACAGAAAAACAACGAGCCGATCAATTCATTGACTCCGATCGTGCGATTGTATTGTCTCCATCGACACTGGCGACGCTGTTCTTGCTTTCTGCGCATCGCAGGATTTCGCGTCTTCCCGCTGGTTGTATCGTCAGCGCAAGTGCTTTGGATACCGTTCGCTCGTTACGAAGGGATCCAAATTCTAGATTTCGGAGCGAGTGCTTTGCCGGAATACGGTTTGGAAAGCCGTGGCTCGAGGAACGAACGGAAGATCAAATCGCGAATGGCCTGGAGGAATTGTCCGCGTTCATTACGTGGTTGCAGGAAAATGCGGGTGTCTGTGGTGGGCGAGGAATTCTATCGATTGGCAGACAGGCTCGTGAACGATTGCGAGAATCCTGTGGTACCGCCACGGTCGAGTCGATTGGTACGGCAATCGAGAAGAACGCGATACTCTGTATCGACGATCCATTAGTGACGCTGCTGGAAGAGGATCACACGCCAGTCGATCGCATTTGGACTTCAATGCTTCTGAAAAAAATGAATCGTGCGAGTCTGCTAGATGATGAGTCCTATCGTGACTTTCTTCTGCAGTTGATCGCATGCGATTACCGTTTCATTCCACTTGACCAGGCGATGGTGAACCGTGCAGGGGAACGCGCCAGATGGGATTCTTCAGACGCAGTATTTAGAGCGGTTATCGAATGGCTCAATCGATCCGGGGTTGTTCATGCAGCACCGGTCGCCGCTTTCATCATCCAGAGGACTTGGGCGGAAACCCAACTTGCAAACCTTCGAGCTGACGTGCTGTCATCCGTTGTCCGTTCCCTAGCGAAACGTCGTGATGGAATCGCCTCGCTGCGGCAACTGGATTCGCAAATCCGACGTGCGTTCCGCCTTCAACCAGATACACTTCAACAGATTCGTAATGCGATTCGCCGTACAGAAGAGCTGGAGCTAGCTTCAAGTCCAATCATCCTGCCCGGTGACCCAGACTACTCGATTCCAAATTTCCGATTTAAGTGAGTAGCCGCTGACGTCGTTTCAAACTTCGCAGCAAATCTTCTCAAAACCAGAAAATCGTCTTATCCGATGGACCAGACGTGTCACGGGCGTCTGGTTCAATAATCCGGGCTGTCGGTTTTGCTAGCAAAATTTCGGATTGGGGGATTGTCTGGGTTTGGGGACACGGGATATTATCATTGCAGTGTTTAGTGTACGCTATACATCGAGGGTCGGGGGCTCGTGTTTTTGCGGGTTTCTGGAGGAGAAAGTGGTTGATGGAGATTGCCATGCTTTGGATGCAGTGGATTTCGGGCGACGATTCGGCAGGGAGGCCTGCGCGATGAAAAAGGCTCGTGGTGCGAAGTCGTTTGGCGCGGTGCTGCGCGAGAAGCGAACGGCGAAGAAGATCACGCTGCGCAAATTCGCGGAGATGATCGGCGTTTCGGCGACGTATTTGTCACAGGTCGAGCAGGATCACTTTGCACCGCCAACGGCAGATCGTGTCACGAAGATCGCTGAGTTGTTGGGCGAAGATTCCGACGAATGGATTCGGCTGGCCGATCGCGTGCCGGATGACGTGGATGTCATGGTCCGCCAACACCCCAAGGACATGCCCGAGCTGATGCGGTTAGCGACTGGGCTTTCACCAGAACAATTTGAAACCATCAAAGAACAGATTCGTAAAATGAAAAAGCGGGGGAAGTGACGATGGTCGTTGATTTGTTGGCACAGGGAATCGAAGTGCCGCCGCTGTCGTCTCGCCAGATTGCTGCTGAGGCCGACGCGGTGCTGGCGGAGTACGCGAAGCGATTCGGGCCGATCACGAAACCTCCCATCGAAATCGAAGACGTCACGACATCGGTGCTGCCGCTGACATTTGGCTTCTCGGATCTTCAGAGCCAACTTGGTGGTCGCGTTCATGGTGCGATCTGGTTCTCGCGGCGACATATTCTGATCGACGACACACTGAATCCTGATCGTTTCCCCGATCTTCTCGGTCGCTATCACTTCACGCTCGGCCACGAAATCGCACACTGGCAGTTGCACCGGTTTTTGTTCCTGGACGACAACGGACATGCGGTGTTGTACGGTGACGATGAAATGCCGGACGTGATTTGTCGCAAGGATCATACTCGTCCATTGATCGAACGACAGGCCGATGAGTTCGCCGGTTGTTTGCTGATGCCGGAGTGGTTGCTCAGGCCGGCATGGCGAATGCTAACCGGCAGCAATGCGCCGATTTGCGACTGCCGGCTTCGAGAACTTGTGCCGGCGATCGAGCCGATACGTTTCTTGATCGACGCGGACGGGATCGAGGTCCAGCCGGATCCGATCCGTTTGATGCGTGAGATGTTCTGTGAATCGCTGGCGGATCAATTCGCGGTGTCGGACGAGGCGATGCGGATTCAATTGGAGTATCTGGGTTTGTTCGCTGAGTAGGCGGCTTTGAGGGTTTGTTCATGCCTCCGAATCGGAGGCATTCGTTTTTGATTCTGTGTTTAGTGTGTAGTGTACGGTGCGTTTCCGAGAGGGGGAAAAGACGATGTCATTAGCTGGGTTTAATCCGCGGAACGTCCTGCGGCAGACTTCCAACGGTTTGCTGGAGGAAATGTTTGGCGGGCTGAAAATTCCGATCGACGTGAATTGGTCGGAGGCGATCGAAACGGACGTGGAACCGATCTTTCAGGCGTATCAGTCGCTGGAAGAGCCGACACGACAGAAGATCGAATTGCTACTGCGTGACTTGCATTCAATGGCGACCGAGTCGGGACAACGTTCGATCTTCCAACAAGCCATCCAAATTGGCGAAGACGATTTCCTTGCGGAACTCGAACGGTTCGATAGCCGGTACGACGTCGCGATGCTGACCTATTTGTCGAAGCCAGGAGGTCAAATCGTTCGTGCGTAATCAAGCAACTTTCTGCATCAAGACGATCCATCGCCCGCATTGCTGTGCGGCACTCGTCCGCAGCATCTACGACCACTATGGTGATCACCGTCCGCTGATCCACGTCCTTGATGACGGAAAACCGGAACTGCGTTTCTCGGCCGTTTGTCCAGACGATGCCGCCATGGTCGATCGACTGATTGAGACCGAGTACGACATCGGCCTCTCCGCCGGTCGCAACAGACTGCTTGATTCTGGCGACACACCGATCGTTATCTTTGCCGATGACGATCATCTCGTGACGAATCAAACGCGTCTTCCCGAATTAATCGAGACGCTCAACAAGCATCACGATCTCGATTTGCTTGCGGCGCTCAGTAACAACGACGAGCGTCCTCGCATGTTGCGTGTCGACGGCAGAACGCTGCGTATCGCCTTCGGAAGCTACCGACAGCGGCGTTCGATTCGATGGTGTCACTATGTCGGCAACTGCTTTGTTGCCTATCGTGACATCCTGCAAGCGATCCGCTGGGACGAGTCACTCAAGGTCGAAGAGCACTGGGACTTCTTCTGGCGAGCAAAGATCGCCGGTATGAACGTCGCGGTCGATCTGAATCACTCATTTAAACACGAGCACGTTGACCCGCCCGGCTATCAGCGACGGCGACCTGAGTTCCTGAAGGCCGGATTGGACAAACACGGACTGGAGAAAGTTGTATGGAAATGAAACGAGTGATTGCGGTCCTCGACTTGCCACCACGGCGAGCATCGCAGAACGTACGAGAAAGCTATGAGGCTGCCGCGAAACGATGGGGCGCGGAGGTGCTTTGGATTGACGATCACCTTCAACCCGTGCATCCATTCTGGCAGAAGATATTTGTCTGCGATCACGTGCATCAAAAGTTCGGGCTGGCGCACGTGCTGCAACTAGACAATGACATGTTGATCCGATCGGACTGTCCTTCGCCGTTTGATTTGTTGACGCCGAAGCAATTTGGAATGGTCGCTGAGCGTCAGTCTGCAAACAATCGCATCGACAATGGCGGTTGGCAGCAGCGGGCACAAGAGATTTGGGCGAAGCGATGCAGTGTGCGGCCGGCACCGACATGGCTGCATCCCAATGGCGGACTCTATCTGTACGGTTCGGAAATGTATGGCCCGATGTTCGCTCGCATCATTCGGAATTTGATTCCGACGTGGGGTGCCAGCGATCAGGCCACCGACGAATCGTTGATCGTCAATCAGCTCTACAACGACCATCCGGGCTACATCCAATTCTTGCCGTCCGATTTCAACGTCAGCATGGTCTACTCGGCCGCCTGGGCCATCAATCCGGTCATGCAATCCTACGTCTACCATTTTGTTGGTCGATCAAAGACTCACATTGATGACTGTCGGTGGCAACGGCGGGATCCACCGGAGCTGCCATTTCCTGGCAATGCTGAAACGCAAGAGCTGATTCAACGATGGGGAAATGATCGACCGGCTGAATATGACATCGGGCCGATCTTCACTCCACAACTCGCCGCGAACCTGCTGGCCGTCTATCCAGATTTGATTGTCACTGGCCAATGGTCAGACGAACCACACCAATTGGATCGACGAATGCTCAGTCATACGGAAACCGGTTCGTCGCACTTAGTGCTAACCCGCTTTCTGTTGCAGCTTGGCATCAACGCCCGGCGTTTTCGACTTCGCGTTAAGGAGGACGCCAATGCAACGGCACAACTTGCCGGCACTTGAGTACCACTTGGCCCACGGCTGCAATCTGTCGTGCCAGCAATGCAGCCACTACAGCGACCATCATTTGCCTGGTGCAATGCCCACGATCGAGCAAGCCGATGCCGATTACCAGAAGTGGTCGCATCGCTTGAAGCCGACTCGGTTCGCGTTGCTCGGCGGCGAACCGCTGTTGAATCCCGCGATCTTGGGACACATCAAGCTCGCTAGACAGCATTGGGACAGCGACCTGATGGTCGTTACCAACGGTTTCTTTCTGCATCGTTTTCCTGGCCTGCCGAAAGTGCTGGTCGAAACGAATTGCAGACTGGAAGTCAGCCAACACGGAACGCACGACGAATATGTCAAACGCTTTCGCGAAGTCAAACACCTGGTTTGGCGCTGGCGACAACAGTTTCCCGGCATTCGCATCAAGATTCGACAATCGCACCGCGGTTGGATGCGTCAATACAAGGTGGCGAATGGCAAACCAATGCCCTTCGCCTCGCGGCCCAACGCCGCATTCAAGGTTTGCATGCAGAAAACGTGCACACAGCTCTATGAGGGCAAGCTTTGGAAATGTCCCGCACTGGCCTACTTCGCCAAGCTCGAATCCAAACTTCGATTACAAGACTTTCCGCAGTGGCAACTCTTCCGTGACTACCAAGCGTGTTCAGAATGCGCGACGGATGAAGAACTGCAAACCTTCATCGAGACCAAATCCATCCCGCAGTGCAGCTTGTGCCCCAGCAATCGCACCGCGTTCTCCCATCCCAATCCTCTGCAACGGAGTGCCCTGCAATGACGTATCCTTCCGACTATCCCGAGATGCCGCCGTATCCCTTTGTCCCGCCGTTTGATCCGCCCGGCAGCGAACCGCCCTACGATCCCGAAGACGACGATGACGGCCCGATCATTCTCGCGCCGCCGCCATTGCCGCCTCCGCCAGTGTGGCCCGACGACTATCCGCCAGGCACTCCCGATCCCGGCCCGCGTCCGCCTTGGTGGCCGGACGATTACCCATGGCCGCCGCCACCCGAAGAACCGGTCGTGATCGAGTCTCCACCGCCGATTCACGTTTGGTCGCGACTGCCGCCGGACCATCCCTATCACGTTCCGCCTGGCTACTCTGCTCCCGACAACCTTCCGCCAGGTCACCCCGGGGAAGCCTATCCAGGCATGCCAGACTATCCCGTCGTTCATCCCGGCGATTGGGGCGACGATTGGCCGAGCTATCCAGGCATCCTCGACGATTGAAATTCGTAGTCAAGACAAACTCTCTTACGCACAAGCCAGCATCACGCTGGCTTGTGTCGTTTGGCACCGCCGGTATTCGATTTTTTGAAGGGAATGTACAACTAACACTTCGTAACAAAACGTTTCATTTCAGCATGGAGACACGAAGTGGCCAAGAAGAAAGCAGCCGTCAAGAAGACGCCCGCAAAGAAGAAGCCGTCAACCCTCAACGACATCTACAATGAAGTCTCTCGAAAAGCAGATACAGACGGTTTGAAAATCAGCGTTGCTGAAACCAAGCGGGTGCTGGCGTGTTTTTTCGATGTTCTCGAAGACTACAAACCGGCCGAAGCATTCGACTTCGTCGCCAAGGGATTGAAGCGTGCTGGCACGCGCCGGCGTTAACCTTTTTTAGTGTGTCTCTGTGTGCGGTTTGCATTGCATTGTGCGATACTTGTTTTGATGGACGAAGTTGAGGCGAACGACTTTCTAAAAAACGGAACACATCCGGTTCGATTAGCTTGCTTGCCATCGAACGCATCGCTACGTTCGATAGCAGCAAGAAGCAACCGTGACGACAATGCGATTAGTTCTTGCTATGAATGAACGACCCATGCATTCTAGGTGAAATAAGAGAGCACTTTGCGATGTCAGAACCACTGTTGAGAATCAGCAATCATCACGCTCCTGGATCAGGCGATCCGCCAATTGTTGATGACGCTCAGGCCGATCAGTACATCGGCTACTTTGAAAATCTTTTCGGCGAGCAATGGGTGTTCACACGAGATCAGGCAACGGGCGTTGCGATTCTTCGCGGCGGCGACATCAGCTGGAACACGCCCATCGATGTGACTGATGGCGCCACTAGAGGGTTGACGCTCAACCCCAGCGAAGCACAGTGGTTGGAGTCTTGCCTCGCCGCCAGCCAAGCATTTGCGAGAAGGTAAAACGCCGCTTGCGCAGCCGAAAGAGTGTTCCTAGTAAGGCAGCAGTGCGTCTTCCCTACGGTAACGATTCAGTTCGTAGTGCTCGTAACGAACACGCGAGCCTTCAGCGTCCGTTAACCTCAGCTATGTCGCGAAGAATTGCGATCTGTAGCGATTGAGCAGCTGGTCTAATCATAAGGCGTGGCGCCTAATTGGATATGCGACCTTGTCGTACCAGTAGAAACTTGCGGCAACAACTTTGTCACGGCCAAAATGAGCCAGGTGCACAGCGAACGCGCTTTTCCCGACGCCTGGACCTCCCTGCAGCAAAAACATTCGATCTTGGCGACTAGGATCTCCCCACCATGACTCCAGTTGCCTTAGGACCCAATCGCGTCCCACGAAGGGCTTTCCAATCAGTTCGAGAATTCGTGGGTCAGAAGAAATGGGCTTGAGAATAGACTGAAGTTCTTGGATCTCACCAGCAAACCAGCGGACCTAGTCGGACTCAATGACCCCAACCAACTCATCGAACTTTGATCGATACCAAGCGTCCCATTCCGCTCCACCTTCGCGCTTCCTTTCTTGCCAGTCGTGCATGTCCAGCAGTTGGATATGGCTGACTGTAGGTGGTGGCGAGACGTCTGACTCGCGCTCAAGCAGAATCGTTTGGACGTTGCCTCCTTTAACCCCAACGGCGATGCCAATTTCATCCAGTCATACACCTGGATCACGAACGGAATGCTTCGTCAGGAATGAGAGCACACCATCACTATTGATCAAGCCTTCGGTAATTTTGCGACGCCAATCATCACCAGCCTTGATTTCACTTCGGTCAATCCAAACGACGTGGCCACGATCCTCAAGGTCGAGCTTGATCCGCTGCACCAGCCCCTCGTTCGAGTCATGACCATAGCTGAGAAAACTTCGCATCGAGGAATTTAGAGCCTATCCGAAAACTCCGGCTCTGCTGAATGTGAAATAGGCGCATGCTAGTTGTAGAGCAGCGACATGGTTGTCGATCTTTTTCTCCCAGCGTACCAAGACCGCTCGGAACCGATTGAGCCAGCTGTGTGTTCGTTCAACTACCCAGCGTCTCGGACGCTCACCCCGTTGTCTCTTGAGTTCGCGTTTTTCTTCGGCACGCGATCGCACATGTGCGGTGTAATGGTAGACGCTTTCGATCAGTGTGTGCATGGAGGCTGACTGATAGCCTTTGTCCAAACAAATGTGCTCATCAAATTCATTGTGTTCGCGAGGCCAACGAACAAGGCAGTGCTCAATCGTTTCCTGCAACAGCTTGATGTCGTGAGTGTTTGCTCCATCCACGATGAGCGAAATCGGAATGCCTGCCGCTTCTGTCATGAGCGATCTTTTTGTCCCGAGTTTTCCTCGATCAGTCGGGTTTTTGCCCGTTGCATCACCACCGAGCGGAGCTTTCGTCATCGCCCCATCGACACTTTGCCATGTCCAATCCAGGCCAACCAACTCGTCATAGACTTCTAATGCCAGTTGCCATAGATCGTCGAAAACGCCGAAGCCCACCCACTCTTGAAAGTACGCGTGAGCAGTGCTGCCCGCGGCGAGACATCGCGGGATTGCTTTCCATTGACACCCAGTACGCATTCGATAGAAGATGGCATCGGCAACGCCACGAAGGTTGGCTCTCGGGCGACCGCCCTTGCCGCAATCTTCGTATATCGGAAGCACGGCATTCATCTGTTCCCAAAGTTCATCAGACATTCGGAAATGGTCGAAGCTGGTGGCACCGTCCATGGTGAGTCCCCTGCGAGTAGTTGAAAGTGTGGTAACTCTCAAATACCAAAGGGGCTCACCTGCTTTTCAATATCAAAAACGGTTTCCGGATAGGCTCTTAGTTGCGAGCAGACTTTTTGCCAAAAATTGTAATCACAACTCTTGAGAGTCAATACAATTCCAAAGCATCACTAATGGCCCGTAGTTTTCTATTTTCGTAACTCTGTTTGGAAATAAACTCGATCGCGTTCTTAACAAGTTGCATTTCAACCTGTGACAAGACTTCTTGGTTTCGCGTACCGGATAGCATTCTTTTTATGGCTGAAGCAGTTATTCTAAACGCATCCTTGCCGTCGCCTTCGAGTATTTTCGCATGCGCATAGAGAATCTCGCCCACCCCCAAATAAAAGATCTGTTCGGAACTGTCCGGCTGATAGGAAAATGACTGGTATACATCAATCAAGTTGGCGAAGTCCTTTCCGGCATGCAGGCAAAGCAGTATCTCAAGCAATTTCTTGTCTGATAGTCCCCCTGCCCCCGACTTAACGTCATCAAGTATTTTTCCCACAACGACCACCGCCTTGTCGTGGCGTCCTTTCAGTCGATATTCTCTGGCTAATCGAATGGAGAGAGTGGAGTAGGAGCTCCAAAGCTCTAGCTTTCTTGGTGCTGTTTTCTCGAGAAAGGCTTCGGCATTCTCAAAAAACTCTTCTGGTTGGCCGGCATCTGCATCGATCGTTGCCAATTCAAAGAGTAGCTGCACTCGGAGATCAGTCCAGCCAATGCTATCCCTTGCTGCCAGTGCATTTGTTAAGCAGGTTCTGGCCTTTTGGAATTCACCTAATTTTGATTGACATTTTGCAATATTTGCTAACGTCACAACATAATTGTCGGACTCCTCTTTCTCTTTTCCTAGCGAAACCAGCACATTAAGACTTGCATCGAGAGAATCTGCATACCGCTGCTCCTCAAAAAGTCTGTTTGCAATTGTTCCCCACCACCTCCATGAATCAGATCCTCCTCCGGCGTGAGATCTGTCTTTTAGCTGGGCCGCTTGAGTCATGAGAGAGATATCGAAATTCCTATCTCCTAGCTCCCACATTAGCTTTGCTGTGGTTGCGGCAACAGCAGACTCTAATGAGTCTGGATCTATTGAAACGAAGACTCCTTTGACGGACGGCAATCTGGAATTACTTTGCCAAGGGCCATCCAGCAACTGAACATTCATGAGCTCGTCAACGTGAACTCCGCTCCACGCATCGAATTGCGTCACGTTGGTTAATTTAAGCCAATCGACATCGAAAATACGAATTGAGTCGGTCTTGACGGAAATAAACTTTTTGCCCGCAGTAAGCATAAAGCTGTGCTTGCAATCCCCAAAATCATAGCTCCTAAAAGTCTTTGAAGAAGGATTCCAAATAGAGAGCAAACCATCGTCTCCACGTATCCAAATATTCTCGCCATCATCAGTCCACTCCACTTCATCCATCGAGTCGCAAAAGCGTTCATCAATCAAGGACAGCGAACCCACGGTAAACACTTCTAAGGTTTTGGTCTGGCCGTTGTCTGAACAAACAAGTACCCGGTCCGATTTTGGAGACACGATCACAAACTGATCAATCGCACGTTTCAAGGGGCGAGACGTAAGACTATCTGTGTCATCCACGGAGCGGCATTGGATCTCGATCGTATCTGAGTTAGGGTTAAGTTGGAGGGCGAGCGCATGCCTAAAATCCGGCGTTGGCACTCCTTCTACCAGCACTCTGTTTTCTGAAGATAAATCACAAAAAAGATTGCGATCCGAGACGACGCTTACATGTCCTTTTTCAATAAAACGCCCATAAATGCCTTTCCCGCTGATACTGGTTTTGATACTAATTTCGTTAATGATTCTCCCATCCGAAACATCTATCACTCGCAACTGTTGAGTTTTGCCTTCCGAGCTCAAAAGTAAATACCTGAGTGTGTCCATGTCACATCGCACTGTATCTAGAACGGAATTTAGGTCTAAGCCCACGGTGTCAATCGAATGCATTTGTTGGAGGTCATATAACTCAACCACTCGTTCATCAGCTTTGGTCACGACCAGTGTGCCATCAGCCGAGAACTCGCTGGCCGATTTGGAGTTGCCGAGTTCGACTTTACGCTTCCCATCACGACAGTTGACAACGAAAAGACCCGACTCGTCATCTACCATAATCCACTCACTATCGCTGTTGAATTTGAGCGATTGGACTAGCCCAGTTGTCGTGCAAAGATCTTGAGTAACCCACTCGTAAGAGCGTAAGTCAAGCAACCCGAGTTTCTTATCTGAATTAAGACAAGCAAGATACCTTTGGCCTGAATCGATAGCCGGATTCGTAACCGTCCGTTCGACAACCGCTTCCTCATAGGCATTCGAAAACGGGTGGTGGACTCGGACTGTTCCATCTTCATGGCCGGAAACGATGATTCGCCCAGCACTTGCCCAACAAACTGACCTAACCTGAGAATTTGTCGGAAAACTGACTGAATCTCGGTTGTCTCTCCAGTTGGAAATGGACACGGTGTTGCCCACGTAATTGACGATAAAGTCCTCGTAAGTTCCAATCGCAACGGGTGGAAATGATGGATTCACAAAAAGTGGATCCCCTAGTTGCATAAGTTCGATAGGTGGATGGGCCACGTCAGCGATGTTAAGCACCATGCGGTTCTCGGCGGGCTGAAGATACAGTATCAAGTCGCCGGTAGTGTCTGTTGCCAATGGCCAGCTAAGCGCACCGTCATTGATCATCGTTTTTTCAACGATAAACCTTTCGGCATCTACACGCTCCAAATAAAAACCTCGTTTGGCTGCCAAATTTGCTTGCAGACTAAGTCCATTGCCTTTTATAGTGCCAACCAACTTCAAGCCTCCCCAATCAATCCGGTCTTGCCGACCGGAGATATACAAAACGTTTCCATCCTTGCTTGGGACGATCGCATCGCATCGAAACTCAGTTTTGCAACGTGCCAGCAATCTCCCGGAACGCAGATCGTACTTCAACAATCCGTCCAAGGTGCCAACATATGCGATTGAGTCTCGGGCGCCGAATTGCAGTTGAGTACAGTCGGACGGCGTGTCCAAGAGAGCAGTTCGGTCTTTGGGATCTGAGAGAGCTTGGTAAAGCACTTTCCCATCTTCAACAGCAATCAGTAAATGAGTCCCAGCCGCATTCATTAGCACTCTTTGAACAACTGACTCGCATTCGAAGCTTCCATTGACAGTCATGCTCTTTGGATCAATTACGAAAACGATCCTGGAGTTATCTTGAAGTACTGCAATCTTAGTGCCATCTTGGGATGATGAAACCTGCAGTATCGGTGATTTGAACCTAGCAAGGGGCACAGCTTGCTTACCACCATGCGTAAATTGAAACGCTGCGGTATCGCTTACGGCTTGTTTAAGTTTATTGCTTGCCTCTGATAGTCGAAAGGCTGGAAGCAAGAGGCGAGCAGCGTGATCAAACTGACCGTTTGCATATAGCTCTTGGGAAGTTGCCAAGTAGGTTTGGGCAGTTGCCAAATCAATCTCGGTTCTCTGCCCAACAATCGTTTCAAGACGCGTTTCCGCTAGCTCCAAGCTCTTCGTAGCTCGACTTTCGTTTGCAACAGCAACTCGTCGCAGTTCCGATTCGCGGGTAAGCGATTCGTTTTTCAGGTTCTTTTCCTTATTTACGAAAAACAGTCCCGTGGTAACGGTTAGCACTCCCACTGCCAGGGCTGCTATTGTTCCTGAGACCCAACTGGGTCTTTTGCGAATTGCCCTTTGGCTCGCACGTAGTAAGTTGTCGGGCAGAACCGCAATTGGTTCGTCAGCAAGCCAGTTCTGGATGTCATCTGCGAGAGCTTCCGCTGATGCATACCGATCAGCAGGAAGCTTTTCCATTGCCTTTCCGCAGATCGCCACGAGCGCAGCAGGAACCTGCTTATTTGATTCGGCGATACTAGGAATGGATTGATGTTGTATAGCTTCCATTAAAGAGGCGGTGGAAGACGCCTTAAACGGAAGATCTCCGGCGATCAACTCGTAAAGCGTTGCCCCCAATCCATATATGTCAGTGTGCGCGCCATGATCTGATATTCGGCCACTCGCTTGCTCCGGCGCCATGTAGCCGGGGCTTCCGAGGCGTGTTCCTGCCCGCGTTTGATCAAATCCAGAGTCGTCAGATTTTCCTTCGACGTCACGCTTCTGAGATTGATCAGGTTCTTCGTCACCAATCCGCTTTGCCAGCCCCCAATCGAGCAAAATCACTTCTCCATAGTCACCTAACATTATATTAGCAGGCTTGATGTCCCGATGCATGATGCCCTCACTGTGCGCATACGCAACAGCTTTGCATACAGAAACGAATGACTGAAGCAACTCACGAAAATGAACTTTTTTTGCTCTCTCTGAGGCTGTCCTGTCAAGGTGGTGATGCCTAATAGCGTCATGTAAGGTTTTGTGGCCAACAAATCGCATTGCATAAAAAGGCAATTGATCATCGGGAGTTAAGCCAAGTTCGTACACTGGGATAATATTGGGGTGCTGCAACCGGCCAGTAATTCGAGCTTCGCGAAGAAAACGTTCAATCGCCATCGGATCGATTGCGCGATTTCCTTTCAACTGCTTGATAGCCACATTGCGATTCAAAACGGTGTCTTCAGCGACAGATACAACACCAAGACCACCCGTCTGGTGCGTTCGCGTGAGTCTATAGCGCCAATGTTCTGGTGATAGTTGAGTTTTTAAGAAGTGCGACTGATCCGGAAGTGAGGCAATCGTCTGAGGATCAAGTGATTCACTAAGTGTCAAGCGAATGTCATTATCAATAGCATCAGCGAGCGATTTTCGCGGGTCACCACCCTTGGCTAAGATTTTTCTTTCTAACCGCGCCTCGACCAAAACGCGATCAGAGCGATTGATTATACCTTCGCTTTCTAGCAATTCTGACAACGATTGACCTGTATCCATAGCCCATAGGCCACAAGCTCTAACAAATGCCTCTCGAGAGATCAAAGCGTCTTGCAAGGCTAGGACACCAAACAGTAAGTTTCGATCGCGAAAATCGCCCTGACCAACATTTTGCTTGATGTCCGGAACTACAATTAGCAGGGAGCGAAGCACTTCAATAACCAATTCTTCTGCCGAAGCAAATTCCCGCCGGTCACGACCGTTTGCTTCTAATAATCGCCAGTGAATTCGCTGACGCTCTTTTTGCTCCTGGTTAAATGCAAACTCAGGCGAACGGCTGGCCAAGTCTGCAGCTTTATAGATGAGAACAGGTTTGTCGTAATAAATGGCAAGCCACGCTTCCCATTGCGTATAAGATATGCCTGGTGGTTTCTCAAGCTCCGATAAGTCGAAAGTCGAACCGAATTTATCTAGTTCGGACCTTAGTTTGCCTACTTCGGCAGCAGTTGGATAGCTTCCCGTACTATCGCCTATTACGTGTATAACAGCATCGCAGGTCGATATATATTCTTTGAGTTTTCCTAACGTTGTCGTACCAGAATCGATGAAACTCTCTTGGTGTCGAACTTCAACTCCAGGCAGGGAAAGGCGAGCTGCCAGCAGGTCACGATAGTGTCGAAACTCATGGGTCACGCAAGAAATAAACACGCTACGTTTGGTAATATTGAATCGTCTACTGCCCTTTTTTAATTGTTTCGTGTTGGTGGCGACGTTAGTAAACAATCCTGAAAACCGTCTTGCCCTGACCGGTTTCGATTGGTTGTCGATGAAAATAAGATCGTCCGGCTTTAGTTTGCCCTCAGCGGATAACTTTCTCAAATCTTTGCTAGTTAAAGGCCCTTCTTTTGAGCCATCCTTCGCTAAAAAAAACTGCATTCCTGGTTTTTCCGTCACTGCAACTCTCCAGATTCAAAATCCACGGTTCTTTATACGGCTATCCATAAATCAAGTTCTCGATTGAGGTTGGTGTTTCGGTATCAGAACGCCAATTGAAACAACGCTTCCCAAGAGTCTGACGATTACTTCATCTTTCATCTTTTCATTTAGTTTGCTCCCCTCGGCGGCGGCCTCGTCCCAAACGCTTTGCGGAGGTGAGTCGAGCTGAGACCAAGGTGTGATCTGCCAGCGAGTCTTGCGGAGGTCGCTGCGCTGTTCGGCATAGCGCCAGCCGGCAAGCAGACGCTCGGCAACCCACCGGTAATGCTCCATTTTGCGCAACTGCTCGTCCACTTCGGGTGAAATGCCGAGTTCTGGCGCCTGTGCAGCTGGCTTCGTTGTGTAGCCGGTAATTCTCATTCCCAGCGCTGCGGCTTTCAATACTGCGTGGACCGCACAAGATCGATTTGATGCCCTTTCCCACTCGGTTCGCCCTTCCCAGACAAGCTTTGCAGTCTTGTCTAGTTCTTCCCAGTCTATGCTGCGGAGCGTGCTCAAGCCATCTTCATCTTGCAACGCATTTTGGAGCTTCCCGACGGAGTCAGTCCAATGATCGTCTTTGGGTTGCATCCACACCAAATGGATATGTCTGGCAAGCCAATCCATCCATGAGTCGTTGATCTCGGTATACGAGACGCTGCCGTAGCATTGGCCGAAGGGGATGAGATCACAGCTGTCGGTCGCTTTAGATTGGGCATGCTGGCGGTGTTCCGATAATAGCTGAGATAGTTCTCGTTGACGCGGTATCCATACAAAGATGGGCCAATCCAGATCCTGTGAATTCAGTTTTGCACGCAGTCGTTCAGCGCGAGCAAAATTCTCCCGGTCGTCCTCGAAGCAGACAAGGATGACGGGCTGGATATTAGCGGCCTCGCAAACCTGCTTCATCTGCCGAAGCATCGTGTCGTCCGCGATGTCGAGGTACTCTACGAACCTGGCATTGCACACGTAGTCAATTCCAGGTGATTTGCGTTTGGGCTTTGAATCATCGTCAGCGGGACAATTCTTGTACTCCCAATCATCCGCTTCTGGGTCGAATACCCATGATTTTTCTTCAGGAGCATTGGCACAGAACGCCGGATAGCGAGATGTGAAAACTGCTGCAGTCCGAGCGATTTCGTAATCGAACACCGACATTCGCGTCCGAGTACAAGATGGGAAGTGCGATAGCTCAGCTAGCTTGAGTGCCAGGGTCTGCCCAAACTCACCGAACCCGAACATGAAGTAGTGCAGCACCTGTGGAGGCGAGGTAGGTAACGTTTCTCCGTCGTCATTTTCTGCCTTTGCTTTGCGCAAGACCGTCGCGGAGATGTCTTCGAGCAACCGCCGGGCAGTGCGTTCGAGTGCATTGAAGATCTCGACGTCGATCAGCTCATTTTCCTTGTCTTCGTTTCCCTTGCCTTGGCTCCTGAGGCGTTCGAGTTGAATCGATTTGTCCCGGACTATCTCTGCCAGGTCCTTGTCGAGAATGTGCACATGGCAGCAAAGCTTGGGCAGTTTCTTGCGAACGTAGTCCAAGAATCGCCAGTTTTTAAGAGGGCCGAGCGTCAGCCAAGCAAAGCGTCCATATCGGCCTTTGCGAGCGATAATGTCACGAATCTCAATTACCGATTCGATGTTGCATTCGTCACTGCCGGTGACCACGAATACTTCACGAGCGCGTTGGACTCGAGCGGCTTCAAGCATCTCAGCTCGCGTTGCATCACCAATGAGCACAACAGCTCCCATCTCCCGAGCCCACTCGATGTTCTTGTTGTCTTCGTCGGGCTCGATTACAACAATTTGGAACTCAGACTTCATCGCCTCGAGGTCCGCCAAGAGCTGACGACCAATCCTTCCAAGCCCACAAACCACCACATGCATCGACTTGAACCGAAGCCCCATGTCTTCGTACGACTTGTGAAACAAGATCGCGATACCTTTCGAAGCCACCATCGTTGCCAAAAGTATCGCCGCGATCATCGCCAGACGGAGCAATAGCGACCGCTCCAGTTCCGTGTGCTCAATATTGAAGGCGAATATCTGAAAGGTTTCGTAGATTGCACCTGCCAGCGACGTACCTTGCTCAGTCTTCTCGTCTTGCTCCTCGGATCCTGCATCGCCCATTGTCAGCGGAATTGGAGCACCAGTCTCCAGGTTGTTTGGATTGCTGTTGCCAGACGTTTGTGCGGCGTCCTTGTTCGTGTGATTCGCAGCATATTTTTTTGCTGGCCCATCTTTGCCGACAGAAGCAAAACCCAAGCAACCACAAATGAGTACGGTCAGGCCGGCAGTGATGATTATCAAACCGCTCCACTCGTCGATTCGCCGAAGCGTCCTCATGAACAGACGCGGGCGAATGCGGTAGAACGCGAAAGCTCCGCCAGCAAGGGCAAAAATGATGATAAGGAAAAGACTGTGCGCGGACATCATTACTGCTGGTCCTCTCTCTTGTCGCATTCTTTTTCGTCCGCCTTCAATCGCGGTTGTGCTTCGTTGTATGGCTCCATTACATAGCTGGCTTCGAAGATTGCCTTGGCGACGATCCAGACATCGCTTCGATCGGTCATGCTACGAACTAAATAGTCGCCAGCCTGACCATTGAGCCGGCCAAAGTGCGACTCGACCTGAAACGGCTCATCGATTTCGCTAGCCTCGACTGGCGGTGCGTCGGGTTTGGGATCGAAACGATGCCAACCCCCTGCATCGACTTTATCGCTTTGCAAGTACTTCTCTCGGAGCTTTGATTCAGTCTGAGCCCAAAACTCGCCCACCACTCCGCGGCACAAGTAATGGCCAGCTTTGGCTTGAATCGAACCTTCAATCGTTTCGATCTCTTGGTCCCTGGCTAAACGCTTTGCCCAAATCGGTTTGGTCTTGCGAGCCAAACGCAAGCTTTGCTTAACGGCGGCGAGCAATTTTCCATCTGGGTTCAATAGCATGCTATTTGATTTCATTTGGTCCCTTTCGCTTGCGGTGCAGATTTACGCAGCAGATCAAGCAACCGCTGTGTGTATTCGTTGATGTCCGGCGTTGATTGCCCCTGCGGCTTGCGAGCGATCACGCGTACACCCTCTGGTTGTAAAGCACTTTCTTCTAAGGCTCGCACCGTAAGGCTGTTGTGTCTTGCGCCGGCAGCAGACTCCTGGAAACCTCGCACCGCTTCCTCGGTCACCAAGCCCACGCCGAGTCCTACCGCCGAATAGCTAAGAATACTCTGCCAACCGCCCACTTCGATTGCGATCGTGGGCACCTCATCGCACGAGTCGGCAAACCAATGGTCAAACTGCTGGCGACGTTCTGCATCGCGTTCAGGCAGGATCAGCGGCAAATCAACAATGTCAAACGCGGTTAATGGTCTACGTACAGGCAACGACTTCCACGCCTTTCGCCAAGCTGATTTCTCCGAAGGATTAGCAACCAAGACGAAACGGTCGACCGCGATTGGCTCAACGAACAGCTCCATCCCCGCGACATCACGGATAGTGGCTTCGTTGTCAGTGACGATTGCCAGGTCGAATTGTCCCCCAGCGACGCCAACGATTCTGGCTTTCCCTCTAGTCGTCGACACTCGCACTTGGACTTCGGGCAATTCTTCAGCGAACTGCTCAACCGCCGATCGAACGAAACCAACTGCGGCTGTTTGACCACACGCAATGGAAACCGAAGAGCGAAACGATCCACTATCGGCGATAAATTGCTCGACTTGCTCGTATTTCTTGATCAGATCGCTGACCACCGCGTGAACTCGTTGGCCAGCCTGGGTCAACTGCCAGCGTTTTCCCTTGAGTATCAACCACGGCCGATTGTCATCTTCCGCCACGATGCGCCGGAGCGAGGAAAGCCGCTTCGAGATACTGGGTTGCGAAATGCCAAGTTGCTGAGCGGCCGCTGTAGCATCGCCCTCATTCTTAACGATGCAATCAAACGTCTCCATCAACTCAATTGGAATGTGACTTACCTTATTCATGGCGTGCAACTCCGCAACGTACCGTAACCTTCCAGTCCACGAATTTTGCGGATGACACGCTGGATACTTATCCAACGAACTGCAACCACGACGACATATAGATGTGCGATACTCAATGTCTTCTCTCTTAGGCAGCAACGGCTAGCCACTGAATCATTCCGGCACGGCAAATTCAATAAATGTGCGTTTGCCGCTTGTCCGCCGATCCGCACGCCTTACAATCAATGTATTCCCGTCAGGGAAATGGGTCAATAACCATTCCCGACAAGAAGTTAACCAAGGAGTTTGCCAGTGTTTGATCCTCAGCAGCCATCGATCGCCGTAGCACTTGTTTTCGATTCGGGTGGCAACATTTTGATCGGGTGGAATGCCAAGTGGCGTTGCTTTACGTTGCCGATGACCAAGATCGACAAGGAACTACCTGCCGAGACACCCAGTGAAGCAGCAGTCCGCGCTGCCGCCGAAGTCCTACAAGTCCCGTGTCGTGTTGTCGCTGGCAAGGAGCAGCAATTCTTTCGAGGTCTGCAAAAATCCGATCGCGACGCCGAGATCAAGGACTACCAGTACCACGTCGTCCAAGTCGAACCGCATCCCGAATTCTCTGGCCACGTTTCATCTGCCCTCTACGCTTCCGCCGACAAACTGCGTTCCGGTGAATATCAACCGGTGTCAGGATCGGTAGGAGAGATTTTAAATCACTGCATTGGATGGGGTTGATTGGCGTAAGCTGCCCAATATTCGACCTGCAAAGAGCACGAATTGGATTGTGACATGTCCCGACACTCAGAAGCCGCCTTGGCGTGGATAACACGCCTCAATGACTCGGGGGCGGTCGAGGTACTCACTCAATGGAATTCTCGCTGGCAAAGATACTCATTAATTGGAGGACACGTCGAAATTGGTGAATCATTTCATCAAGCTTGCAGACGCGAAATCACGGAAGAATTAGAGTGCACAGAGGCGGCGGTCGAAGTCGCTCCGTATCCTTATGCAACGATGCAATTCCGCGAGTACTCGCAAGCAGCCAAAGCGGAAACTCAATATCATTGGCAGGCCTTCATGGTACGTCTGTCGGACGCCGTTTTGGAACAGATTCCTGGCAACTGCCGTTGGGTCACCGAATCGCAGATCCGCAGCGGTCGAACGGCGTCCAACGAGTCGATTGCCGATCAAGCCCGAAGCGTATTTAAAGCGATCGAACAGGCCGAATTTGATTTGTTCGTTTCTTATGGGCATAAAGATAATGAAGACGCTTCAGTCACCGCGCTCGTGGAGCATATTCGTCGCGAGCACGAACAATTTGTGCCGAACGAACCTCTGAAGATTTTCTTTGACTTGTGGGGCATTGAATCAAGTGATGATTGGGAGAAACGGATCTACCGTGGCTTGATCGAATCGAAAACGATGTTGGCGGTATTGTCGCCCGCTTACTTTGGCAGCCCGTGGTGCCGCCGCGAGTATGATACCTTTGTCCTGCAACAGAAGAAAAAGCTCTACCCAGGTGAGCCAATTCATGCCATCTACATTCAGGAACACGCCGATTTTGATCGCGACGACGATCATCCGCAGCGAAGCTGGTTCGAGACCCTGAAGCGCCATCAGTTTCTCGATGCAAAGCCATGGTGGCCCGACGGGCAAGTTGCCTTGCAACGCGAAGTGGTGACTGGTCGACTTCAGGGACTTCGGAAAAAGATCTGGAACCAGGTCTGCGATGTGCGTTCGATTCAGAACAGTCCAACCAATCTCACTGCTTTCAATATCAACTTTGTGGGACGCGAACGCGAATCGACGCAACTATGGAATATGCTTCGGATGGACCACGTCACCGCGATATCTGCAATTCAGGGTGTAGGTGGGCTTGGCAAAACGGCTTTAGCACGCGCCTTTGCACATACGCGGCGTCGGGAATATCTCGGCGGACAATTCGAAATCGGCATGGAGAAAGTCACCTCTGCTGACCAACTAAGGCTGGAGATCGTTCAGCTGGCCAACCTCTATCTAGGTGCTTCGATTCCAGACGAACTGGCCAACACGAACCTACCCGCGGCCTTTGCCAAAGCCAAAGCTGCCTTTGAGCGTCCGGGGCAGGGCAAGATTTTGCTGATCCTCGACAACGTGGCAGCAGACGGAATTCTTGCGCAGCGTTCACAGAGTTTGCCTTCGCCTGAGTTCGTCCATGTGCTGGCTACAACGCGGCTGGATCCCGCCCGCTGGGGCATCGAGTCTTTGCACTTGGATGCACTATCCACGGAAGATGCTCTCGATCTCTTTCAGAAATACCGACCGTTTGCCACGCCAGGCACCGACAATCTCGCGTGGCAGCGTGTGCGCCGTGGTGATGAATTGCTGCTAAACGACCAAACCGAAACGGATTCGGCGGAATGGAAAGCTGCCGTGCGACTGGTAAACCAACTGGGTTGCCATGCCTTGGCCGTAGAAGTCGTTGCAATCTACTTAGGCCATAACCGCTCAATTTCTCTGCAAGATTACTACGCTGGCTTGGTGAAAAAAGGGCTTTCCGTCAAGCTGGCGCAAGCAGGCGATGACCCGGCGGTTCGAGCTCGATTGAGTCAAGAGATTGAGACCAACGTCGCACAATTGTTGGAACCTACCTTTGCTAGGTTAGAGCAAGATTGTCCTTTGGCGCTGAGAGTGCTGGAATGGGCCGCTCTTATGCCTGCGGACCATGTGCCCTGGATTTGGTTGTTTCAATTGCTTGAGGAATCGGAGCCCGAATCGTTAGACCATGATCCCGACGATCCTGATCCCTGGGACGATGGAGTTCGGAGGTTGTTGGCTGGTTGGCGCATCTTGAACGGCGAACCTCAAGCTCCGATTGCCCGTCAGCACCGGATTGTCCAGGCTGCACTTCGGCGTCGCACGTGGCCTGATCTTTCAAACAGTGAGTGCAAAGATCGACTAGATTCAAAACTTTCCAAATTATTTATCCTGGTTCACGAACATGCCAAATCACTCCTGAAAGGTGTTCTTCAAGACAAGAGCCATTGGGAGCTGCATGCGATTGAAAATCTAGCGAACTCGTGGACTGAATACGCACCAGACCAATCGGCAATCTTGCTTCACGAACTTTGCAACTGGCAATTATCAGCAGAAAACTGGACAAGTGCTGAGCAGCTGGTTCGTGATGCAATAGCGCTACACGAGAATAGCCGTATCGCGGGCCATCAAAGCCTCGCGCATTTATACAAGAACCTAGCGCGAGCCCTGACCGAACGACGGAGATTTGATGAAGCTCAAGAGGTGATAGAGAAGATTGTCGAATTGGACCAAGTCCCCTACGCATTCGAACAGGAAAGGGAATGTGCAATCCTTCAGGCGAGCCTTGCCTTTGCGCAAGGCAATTTCGATGTCGCTGCGACTTGCCTATCTGAGTTCTTGGGCTATGAGTCCAAAACTTCTCGGTGTGTGGTCAGCGAAAACGCTACTGAAACTTTCAACTTGGCGACATGCTTTCTAATGCTGAAACGGTTAGAAGAGTCCGAAAAGCTAGCCAGACTTTTACTCGCACACTCCTTGTCCAATTCAGATCGTGACCTCGAATACAAAGCACATGATCTGCTAGGCCAATGCCTCCTAAAATCCAACCGAACTGAAGACGGAGAGGCACAACAGCATCTTGAGTTTGCAATGGAAGCTGTTAAGAAAAAATACGGAAAGTCCAGCCCAGCCTACGCGCGAATCGCCATCAACCTTGCAGTCGTGCTAAAAGAACGAGGGGAGTTTGAGGAGGCGGCAGCGTTGAATGACCTAGCCAGCATTACATTCGAAGACACTCTTGAGCACGGCGACCCACTTCTATCCGTCCTGAAGACTAATGTTGGCCAGATTTATCGCAGTTTAGGACGTTACGACGAGGCACTACGCGAGATCAAGAAGGCCGCGCAGATCGTCTGTGACAACCGGAAGTCTTCTGGTGTGAAATGTAAGGAATTCGATTTGGTCTTCGGCGTGCTTTTCGGGCTTTTTGAGGATCTCAAATTATCCGCAGGATCCATAGTCAAGCATCTTCATTCGATCGGTTTTCTGGGGGCTTGGTGTGACATTGATGAAGGCGATTGGTCAACTGCAATTGGCGCCTTGAGCATCTCAAGGGAATCTATGCGATTCGATCGAATAAGAAGAAAGCAAATCCGCAAGTCAAAAGATCGTGCTCGTAAGCGGAATCGCAAAAAGAAGTAAAGATCAAAAATGATGAAACCGACTTGGACATCCGAAGCGCGTCGAGACCTGAGCGACAAACTGCGTCAGCATGCAGACGGCGAGCTGATGCACATATTTCGTGCTGCCAATCCGACCGAGATCATTGTTAAGCAACGCTTTCGAGGCTTCTCCGATGAGCCGGAAAAGAAGCTGATCATCGCTGTTGAAATTCTATCCCCCACCAACTCGTCGGCGCATGTGGTCAAGTTGGGAAATACGGATGATGTTGCTGGAGACTGTCAAGCTTGGGAGCAGTGCGCTCAGCGACGGGGCGTGGCTAGTCGGCTGTTCATCGCACCGATCTCTGGGCCTGTGTCCGAACATCGACAAGCGACCATCTATCCCGATGTCTACCAGTACTATTTCGACAATGGACGAGCCGATCAACCCAGCGAACTGGAAGCAGTTGTCGACACTTGCATCCAATCCGATGTACCCGCTAGCGGTTCGATCGAGCGTGTGCTTTCGCAGGTCTACACCGAAGCCTTCCGCTGTTTCTATCACTCGGCAAAAGAAGATCCGTCGTTCGAAGCCGTTGACCTGGGCGTAAAGAATTCGCTTCGCTATGGCCAGAGCAATGATGTGCTAGCGTTGTGGCAACAACCCACCTACGTGGGCCTGCGTCGCGGTGCGGCTTGGCTGACTTGCTGTTCGCGTAAACCAGATTCATTAGAACGTCCGCTTTATGTCGATCCGGTGGATTACGCTGCTTGGGCAATTGAACATCGCAAATACCCGAAAATGCTCGTTGGCTCTGCTCATGGCGATTTGCACGGTCGCAATGTAATTGTCGGTACGGTGCGAGGCGAAGCCGAATGGCCAGCCGTGTTTGACTTCGACAAGATGGCAGACAAAAACTTGATCGCTTGGGACTTCGCCAAGCTTGAACTTGAGCTGAAATGCCGACTGTTCCAGCAGCTCATCGATAGCGAAGAAGAGCGTGCAGAACTTCGAAGTATCTTGCGGTTACCGCAGAAGCCACCGTTTCCTGATTCCATTCAGCTAACCGGCGAGGAACGGCGCATCGGTCAACGCGTCGAGTTGATGGAGATCATGTTCGCCATCGAACGCTTGCTCGATGACTGGACCAAGCAAATCTCCAGCCGCAGCCGAGCCACCAAGCTCGACGCCGCCTTCGAGCCCGACATTTCGGCCAGCACGGCACTGGGCCGAGCCGTTCGTATCATCGCCCGCATTCGCAAAGAAGCCGCCCTGTTTTTAGGCTTCGAGCGCGGTCGAGAGAACTACTGGCAGGACGAGTATTACTTCGCATTGGCCACCTATGGGGTTGTCACCGCCAAGTGGCATTCTGCCGACGACCATCTTGCCTGGGCCTTGTTGTCCGCCGGAGTCGCCTGTGCCAATCTTTCGCAACTGCCATGGCCACCCGACAGCGAGTCACCTCCCGACGTTTCGCAAGTGCCCAGCCACCTACACTTGCTGCCCTACGCTTATCGCTGTTGGAACGAGCGTGACCGACGCAATCCCGACGAGTTGCTAGATAGAGGCATCACCAGCTTGCGGGAGGGAATTGTCCGGTTTCCGCACGCGATAGTTCTGAAGGAGCAATTGGCGCTACTGCTGTCCACGACCAACCAGCCAGAAAACCACGAGCTTGCGCGACGCGAGGTCGAACCACTCTACAAGTTGGCCTGTGTCTTCCGAGATCACGAACTGCTAAGCCGGCTAGGACGCATCTACAAAGACCGTGCCGACCGACTCTGCGACGGCAGTTTCACGCATGCTGAAATGCTCGAAGGCGCGTTGCCCGCTTTCCAAGCTTACCAAGCATCCCTCAAATATTACAAATTGGCCTATGACTTCAGTCACGACTATTACCCTGGCATCAACGCTGCAACTCTCGCCTTGTTAGTCGGCGATCACGAGCTCAAGAATCAATTGGCCAACGAAGTTCTCGCCATCTGCTCACAGCTTCCACTGGATCGCGTGGACCAAGAATGGATTCTCGCAAGTGAAGGCGAAGCCTGCTTGCTCCTCGGAAATATCGACCGCGCCAAGCATTTCTACAGCCACGCCCTCGACCGCCTCCTCCCCTCCGAAACCGGGAAGAAAGAAAGCATGGCCAAGCAAATACGACGAATTGGCTGGCCAACCCATCCGAAGCCCATCGCATCACTTGAAGACTTGTTTCACTGATTACTCCGACAAGGTGAGATCCACCAGTGCCAAACCTACTCGTTTTTGTCTCAAGCACGTTCAAGGATATGCAGCGAGAGCGAGATATACTCCTCCGAAATGTATATCCCGACATTCGCCGGCGGCTTGCAGCCGATACACCGAATGTTCAATTGCGGTGGGGCGACCTCAGGCACGGAATCTTTACTGACGGCTGCGTCGAGGAAGATTCGGAAAGAATCATTTTGCAAACATGTTTGTCCAACCTTGGTAGAAAGGAAGATCTTGATTACCACCTTGTTGTGCTTTTGGGCGATCGATACGGTTGGGTCCCGCAGGGCGAACCTAAGGAAGACGCAAATCACCCGGTAGCACGGGCGTTAGCCGAATTGGGGCACCGACCACCGCCTGGGAGGAAGAGCGTTACGGAGCTGGAAATAGAGATAGGAGCATTTCGCCGAGAGATCGACGAGAATCGAGTTCATTTTTTTGTCAGGAAGGCAGACTACCGACATGTGCCGCACGCGGATCGCTTGCAATTTGATGACCATTACGCAGCTGATACGACTGGCGAAGCCAGTGCCACTGAGAATTCAAATAGGCTACGGCTTCTTCTTCGTCGAATCGAGGACGAATACCCGAACCTAATAACCGAGTACCCAGCAACATTAACTCAAAACGGTAAGCGTTGGACACTTGCGTCCGAAGAAGAGGGTTACTTCGAAGAAAGGGCACGCGAATGGGTGGGAAACGGGGCGCAGTCGCTCGCAAGGTCCAAATCACAAACCCAGAGGCATTCATCAACAGCAGCCGACCGCGAAACTCACAGACTGCGCGCTGAACTATGTGATTTTCAAGGTCGGACTCGCCTCGTCTCTCAGCTCTGGCGATGGTGGACCACAGCCCACCGGCGAGCATTAGTTATCACGGGAGAAGCGGGATTGGGTAAGTCCACGCTTCTACTTGCTTTTGTCGCCGCGATCAATAAATCACGCTCGATAACCAGACAGCGAATTGATCACGATGCACCTACGATCACCAAGGATCTGCCGTGCTTTCTCTTAGTTTACGCAACAATTCTAGGGCACAAATACGGCAAGCATCACTTGCAACTGCGATGGATTCAAGAACTTGAAGAACTTCTGAGAATCACAGATCGTCAACCAGTGAACAATAATTTGACTTCGTCTCAAGCGAATCAACGCCTAGAATCGCTGTTCCATGAGGCAGCCAGGCAAGGGGCGTTGCTTATTGTCGTCGATGGAATGGATGAATACATCGATTTGTCTGATCGTACATTGCGGTGGCTTACAGAATGCCTGCCGAAAAGCGGACGCCTTTTGGTATCCGCGCGGAGTGCTTCCGAATTTTCAACTCACACGTCTTTTCTGGCGGACGAATGGGAGTCAATTCAGCTCGAATCAGACGAGTTCACGATTGAGAACGCAGCCTCTCTATTCGAAACGGCGTCTGCCCAGTTTTGCAGGGAACTTCCAACGCATGTAATTGAGCGTGCGGTCGCAAAGAAACGCAATGACGGTAGAAGATGTTCCGAGAATCCACTTTGGGTTCGGGTGCTTGCGGGCGAACTTAATGCTCTTGGAGAGTTGGATTACAAAGCGATCGATGAACGAAGTGGAGTAGACCCTCAACAGCGATGGGATCCTTCGCATTGCCACCAATCTACTGAATGTACCTGCTGAAATCATTGCCCTGATCTACGCCTACCGATGGACAATTGAAATCTTCTTTCGGTTCTACAAGCAACTGATGGGCGGCGATCACCTTATCAGCCACAACGCCAATGGAATCCAGATTCAAGTCTACTGTTCGGTGATTGCCTGTTTGCTGATCAACCTGTGGACTGGATCTCGCCCCACGAAACGAACGTTTGAAATAATCAGCTTCTACTTCCAAGGCTTAGCCACTGATGAGGAGCTGATTGCTCACATCGAAAAGCAAGCAGCTGCAGAAGAGGCAAAGCGTGCCAAAGAGGAGCGTAAAGAAATTTGCTAATCGGCGTTGTGGGAGGTCATTTTGCCTGACTGGTCTCGGCATGAATGCTGCGCGGTCCCCAACACACAAACGCAACGATCCTAGCAAGACGATCGCTTCATTTCCTTTGCAAGGAACCTACATTCAACTCGGCAACTATCCGCCAATATTCCAGGCCGGCAAACGCCGGGCCGAACACTATTGGGGTGGGGGTCATTATTGGGTTCGCGGAGGATGTTGAGCCCTGCTTCGCGGTGGAATTGAATCGGAAATGGTTCAACTCGGGACGCTGGAGGAGAAGCGGATCATCGGAAATAGACCTTTCGATTGTCGGTGCCGTTTCGTTTCCCAGCATGACTGCGATTGGTGGGGTGAACCGTGGCTTGAACATCCGGCACGCGTTTGCTTCGACGATGGAATCGTTGGCAAAGTCGTTTCGGGACGACTGAGATTGAACTCCGCCGTACACACTGGAGAACTTCATGAGATGGCTGTTTGCTAGGCCGGTCACTCTCGCTTTGGCGAGTGATTCCGCTCACGGTGATGTAACGGAAGACTTCAAATCTTCGCACGAAAAAGAAAAACTCTCCTCGCACGGGTTCGAAGGGCTCGCTGAATGGAGTGGGTGCGGGTGGCGAACCAATTGGGAATCGGCCGTGGATGTTGCAACGCGCTTGCCCGTGATACCTTGATTCGCATGACTGACACATCTTCGACCGTCCGTAGTTTGCGTCGCGTATTTCGAGAGAGCATTGTGGCTCGCGATCTCGCCGAGCCGCTCGCTTCTTTTGATGACACCACCGAACTCGACACTTTGCGTGAGTTCATGCTGGACCGGCCGCTGTCGGTACTGGGAATTCGTCACAAGGGCGTTGTCACTGGTCTTTTGCATCAAGACCAAATTGATGACCGACCGATCAGCGAGCAAATGCTGCCGCTTGCCGAAGTGGCGGTGGTGGAAACGACGACGCCGGTGCAACAAGTCGTTGGTCTTTTGGACGAGACGTCGTTCGTTTTGGTTTCGACGCTGGGCCAGCCAGTGGGTGTGATCATGCGAGGTGACTTGGAAAAGCCACCCATGCGAATGTGGTTGTTCGGCACGATCACTCTGTTTGAGATGAGCATCACACGCGTGCTCCAGCAAGCGTTCCCCAGCGATGCTTGGCGCGAACTGTTGTCGCCCACCAGGATTGAGAAAGCGGAACAACTGCAGGCGGAAAGAGTACGACGAAACCAGCAGGTGCAATTGGTCGACTGCTTGCAATTGTCAGACAAAGGTCAGTTGTTTGCGAAGTCAGACAAGCTAAGAGAACTGTTTTGGAATCGCTCACGAAATGAAATTCGTCGCATTGTCAAAGAGCTTGAAAGCCTTCGCAATAATCTTGCGCACTCCCAGCCCTACACCCAGGAGAACTGGAATGCGATCTTGCGACTCGCCGGATCATTGGATGGATTTCTTTCCAATCAGACTGAATACGTCGCCACTGATAGCTTGCAGCCCTACGAGCGTGACGACATTCGATAGCAGCCTGTGATTGAGGACTAAGCGGAAGACAGGTGGCATAGCAGCCTGTTGATTTAGTCGTATACCGAGTGACAACAATTAGCCGATGGGCGTTAGCCCCGGTTGGCGTCTGACTAACCGCCGCTAACGCGGTACGGCTCATTTAATCAACAGCCCGATAGGCTTTCAGCCTGTGATTGCGAGGAACACAGGCTGGAAACCTATGCCACAATTTCGATCCAACACTTCTTCTTCGCTCGTTGCTAAACTGCGACGGCAATGTTGTCGTCGTTCTTTTGAAAAGCCCCGTTCATGGCAGATTTCACCCCAACCCAGGGCCGGTATCTTTCTTACATTCATGCCTACACCGTAGGCTTCGGATTGCCGCCCGCGGAATCTGAAATCGCGGAGGCCATCGGCGTCTCACCACCGTCAGTCAACCAGATGATGAAGACGCTGCAAAAGAAAGGACTCATTCATCGCGAGCCTGGGGTCCCACGGTCGATTCAGATTCTCATTGACGAATCGCTGATCCCTAAGTGGTCTGGCGGCAAGATCACTCGGGTCGTCCGCGAGTGGGTGATGACGAATTCCGATGCAAAGAAGCAAGCCCGGCCAACACTCGCGAACAAGAAACACAAGCCACCCGCTGAAATCTACGTCATCAAGATCACGCTGTCGGGCTCCAAACCGCCGATTTGGCGACGCGTCGAAACCGGTGACGTTTCCTTGGCCAAATTGCATGAGTTGATTCAGGCCGCAATGGGCTGGACGAACTCTCACCTGCATCAGTTTGTGATCGGGGAAGCCCACTATGTGGATCCGCGTGGCCTCGAGCATGGGATGATGGATTGGGCCCAATCCTACTCAGGAATCACGATCGCCAAACTGGTGGCAATGCATGGTGCCAAGCTGAAGATGCAATACGACTATGATTTTGGCGATGGCTGGACTCACAACATCGTGTTGGAAAGAATCGTTGCTCCCAAACGCAATGTCACCTATCCATGTTGCACCGCCGGTAAAAACGCGTGTCCGCCGGAGGATGTCGGCGGCATCTGGGGCTACTACGAATACCTCGAAGCGATCAGCAATCCCAAGCATCCTCAGCACGAGGAGTACATGGAATGGAGCGGTCCATTTGACGCGACTGAATTTGACAATGCAGAAGCAACGCATCTCATGCAAACGGGAATGCCGTCCTGGTAGAGAGACTCAGTTCAAGAGCCCACGTTTCCGCAACGATGACTTGAGCATGCTGAGCGTGGGGTGGGCTTTGACCATCTTCTCGGCACAGTCGCGAGCAAGCTTCTTTCCCGCTTCGCCGCCAACTGCGTCTCGCAGATCGGCGAGGATCTCGGCGGCGGCCTTGTAGTTTTCCGTGCCGCGAACGGCCACGATCTTCTCGGCTTTGGCAAGCCATGTCGTTGGCGATTCTTTCATCTTCTCCATTCGGGCTTGGCGTTCTTTCTCTGCCTTGGCGGCTTCTCGCTTGGCCCTTGCAAGCTCCTTCTTCCTTTTCACTGCGTTCGCCTTCTCTCGCAATTCATTAGCCGAAGAAAGCAGCGTCTCAAGCGAGTGACCTCGCACCGTCGTGGGCCAAGCAGCAGCCGATCCGGATTCGCGAATCTCGGCAAGCAATTCGGCTTTGAGTGACGCGGGATCCTCTTTCAACAGCCGACGCAACAAAGCTCGCGAACGCGCTTCGCTTATCGAACGTGACCAATTTTGAATCGGATCTTCCTCGTCGGTCTGCGGAGCAAGCTTCGGCACGCCATCCGCAGCCGCTTTCAACGTCAACGGATCAAGTCCAAAGAAAGGCAGCAAATCGCTGCTGCCTGATGGCATCGTGTCCAGACCATGCGGCACAGGAGGTTCGATCGTCTGCTCTGGAAGTTCGTTGTCATCGTACGCAGCACACAACCACAGCAAGTACAACGCTCGCAAATCACCATCGATCAGTTGCTCGCGGACTTTCGCCAGCGAATCCAGGTAATCCTTAAACTCCCAGACGTCCTCAATGCTTCCTGACTCATGATAGGGACAAACACTGAGGACTCCCGCTTTACCCTTGGGATCCTTTTTCCAAGAAATCCCGTCACAATTGAGAAACGGCTTGAGCGTCGATTTTGAAAATGGCAGGCCACTTGATAATCGCAGTCTGATCTCACGAGAACCGTAGTTCGCGTACGCCAGATATACGTCAAAGCCACGCCGCAGCAGGCCATCAACGTCACCACCAAACGAACTGTAGTGATACTCAACCGACATCTCCCAACGAGAAAGCTCTGAACGCGACGATTGCTGTGCAGCAAACTCAAGTTGTTTGTCATCCAATGCTCGGTCAACGGCACGGAAGGCCACATACTGGTATTCGCTCATGGGATCTCAATATTCGAGTTGGTAGTGGACGAGGCGACGATTCCTGGCGTCGCGAACTGGTTGCCTCGTCCAAAACGGATCGCGACTGGGCTGACCTGTGAACCGACAATGAACTGAAAGGGTTTTCGAGCGGCAGCAGATCGTATTCGACCCAACGTGGCAAACACCAGACAGGGCCCCAAAAGGCGACGAGGGTCTTTTTCGGATTCACGTTGGGTGACGAATCCGGCTTCGCCTCGGAACTGAAGCGGGAACGGTTCAGGTTGGTTCCGCTAGGGAATGGTAGGGATCCTCGAAGGTAGACAGATCCATTGCAACTTTGGCTTCGTCTTTCGGCATGGCTTCGATTGGTGAGTCGACCGGTCTCTGGAACATTAAGGCACGGATCACAAACAGGGCGATGGCGACAACGCAGAAAAGCCAGAACGCCTGGAAGCCGTAGATCACGGGGCTAAGGGCTCGGTTGGCGCCATCGACAGTCGATTACATGTAGCCTTCCTCGGTCATCTCAGCCGGATGTGTGTCCGCCCACTCGCGTCATATCCGCACTTCTCTTCGATTCCGAACGCAGACCACTGAGCTGCAGCGATCGTAAAACCAAAAATCGCAATGGCTTTCTAAATCCGATGGGAAACGTCGCGTTGAATCACAGACAACGCAATCAGCACACCTACTCCTATGTACACGACAGCTGGATCGCCCCAAGAAGGCCCATTTGTCCGCGGCGATTCCTAGATTTGCTTAAACGGTTCCATTGACATTAAATCCTTCACAAGACATATCGCAAACTGCGACGCATGCTCGCGACTGATCTCATGCAGGCTTGCACAAACAAACCAATCGGCTCGAGAGAATCAATCACGCCCAAGTAGCTTGGCAAGATCTCGAATCAACCCTACGGAGATCATGTAGATGGCAAACGCAACGCAGGCGATCACGGCCCATAAAAACACCACACCGCGCATCATTTCCAGGTAGGTAGCACGTCCGGATGAATTCCATGCATGAGCATAACACAACACGAAAAGCAAAACGCAAAGAGCAACCCCAAACATTGCAACGTTTGCGCGTATGATCCCCCCATGGTGCTGCAGCGACTCAGCGAGGGTGCGAAGAAAAAGCAGCATTGAAACGCAGGCTGAAACGAACACGATCATGCTCGTCCATGCGAGCAAACGCGCGAGGACGGACAACGCACTCGACTCATTGGCCCGAAGACCAACGCTAAGAAATACCGCAGTTACGAAACCGACCAATACAAAGACTGAGGCGATTCCCAAAACAAGCGTGCCGGTTGCATACAACCTAGAACCAAGAGATTCAGGCCCAGTGATGCACAACCCCGTTCCGGCGAGAATGCCCGCAACACAACAGCACGCACAGACCACGAGCGGCCCCATCGGAATTCGAATCTCAGAGATCACCCCGACCGCTTCACACGCCGCTCCTATTAACGGCAGCAATCCGACTACCAGTAGAGCAATCATGCTCCAATGGACAGTGAGCAACCCTTTACGCAGCCCGTGGGAATCCGGAACAACAACACTAGAATCTGCCAATGCCATTTTTTGCAACGAAGCACGCCTCCATTTCCACAACTTGAAGACCAAGAGGGACAAAGCGAACATAACAAGACTACCGTAAAAACAACGAACGATGAAATTGAATCGGTCCTCTTGCCATTTCTCCATTGCTTTTTCGTTCGCTATCTCTTGCCTACGCTTCTGATTCGCTGCTGCCTTGGCAAGGCTGGCTTTTTGCTCCGCTTGCTGCAATTTTGCCGTGATTTGATTTCGAACCGAATCTTTGTTGTACTTGTTTACCCAGCGAAAAACTGGTGTTGGTGAATTTGGCCTGAATCGACCACAATTCGCGGGTCATGGATGTGCCCAAGATCACCACCGATTGCCCGGATTGCAAGCCGCTGCTTGAGAAGCAGCAGGCGATCATCGACATGCTGGTCAAGCAAGTTGAGTTGCTCACGGCACGTCTTGAGAAAGTTGAACGCGAAGGTAAACGCCAAGCGGCTCCGTTTCGCAAGAAACGCAAAGCCGATCCGAAAAAGCCAGGGCGTAAAAGCGGTGAAGATCACGGCAAGCACCATCGCCGAGCCGTGCCCGAACAGATCGATGAAACGTACGACGTTCCCCTACCAGCGTGCTGTCCCGACTGCGGCCATGGCGAACTGACCAAGACCGAAACGCTCGTGCAGTTCCAAACCGATATCCCTCGCGTCGTCATCAACCGGCAATTCAACATCGACGCTGGAATTTGCTGTGGCTGTGGATCTCATGTCCAGGGTCGGCACAAACTGCAAACGTCCGACGCGGTCGGAGCCGCCGCGGCTCAACTCGGACCGAACGTTCACGCCGCGATGGCGCTTTTGAACAAAGAACTTGGGCTCAGTCACGGCAAGGTCAAGCGTCTGCTGGAAATGCTTTTTGAGATTCGGGTCAGTCGCAGCACCAGTTGCCGAAGCATGCTTCGCACCGCTGATCGACTAGAGGACGCCTACGCTCAGGTCCGAAGGGCCGTGCGTGGTTCGCCTCAGGTGGTCGGAGATGAAACGGGTTGGCGAGTCGATGGACGTGGGGCTTGGCTTCATGCGTTCGTCGGACTGACCGCGACGTGTTACGAAGTGGATGCGACGAGAAGCATCGGGCCGGCGGAAAGACTGCTGGGCATCGACTGGTCGGGAATCTTTGGACACGACGGCTGGGCGGTCTATGACAAGTTCACCGCAGCGACTCATCAACAATGCTTTGCGCACCTGCTTCGGCGATGTGAATCGTTAATCCAAAGCGGGACCAGTGGTGCGTTGGCGTTTCCGCGTGGAGTGAAAGACTTGCTGCTCGCAGGCTTCGAGTATCGCAACCGTTTTCGATCCGATGAGATGACGGCACATGGGATGAAGGTGATGGCGGGCCGATTGACGATGAAGATGTGGAAATTGGTTCGTCACCCAAAGAAGCATGCTGCCAATGAACGCTTCGCGAAGTTTTTGGAAAATCATCTCGATGATCTATTCACGTTCCTGCACCGTCCCGGTGCCGACGCAACGAACTGGCGAGGCGAGCAGGCGATCCGTCCGGCGGTCGTGAATCGAAAAGTATGGGGCGGCAACCGCACCGAAGCCGGAGCATTGGCCCAGTCACGAATCATGAGCGTGATGCAAACGTGCAAGCAAAGACTGGCCGATCCTTTCGACTTCATCCGCTGTCAATTGACCACGACGAGCCCGCTTGCCCTGCCTCTGCCCATCGCGGCACGGTAAACAAGTACTCTTTGTTTTGCCGAAGGCTCAGAAAGGTCGCCTCTGGGATTTCAACGATCATTGAATATCTGAGCGAATCGGCAACCTCTCTTCCCTCACTGGTAGCGACTGCAGTCACGTTCACCGGCTGCAGAAAACATCGCCCCGTTGGCGGTTTATTAAATGCCTGCTTGAAGTACGTCACCGCCTTTTGCTCATCAGCATTCAGTCTCTCAGGAGAAAGCATGGCAATCTTATTCTGAATTGCTTCTTCCAACTGTTTCGCTGAAACCCGCGCAGTACCACTCGATGCATCCACGACGGTGCGATCTTCCCCATAGATGCAAGGCACCGAAACGCCGAATCTTACATCGGGTAATTGCTTCCACAGCTCATGCTCAAGAACCACGTCTTCGCCAGCAAGCGAGATTGACACGAAGGTCTGCTGTTTCTTCAAACGCGGAATTTTCTCAACCTGCTCTTTGACCGAATCGCCAAGATCAATTACATGGAGGAAGCCTTCCGACGCAATGACCACACGAGAACGGGCGTTCGCCATTGCAAGCGGAATTTCGTTGTCGTCACCCAAATAGAACTGTGTCCTCAATGGCTTGTACCGTCCGAATTGTGCAAATCCAAAAGGTTTCCCGGCCGACGTTTCACGCCTTTTCCAAACGATCCTTTCCCCTTTCATCCTGAAGTGCTTGCCGTCAACTTTTCCGATGTCGTATTCTGCGAGAGGTAATGTCTGATGTTTGCAAAACACCTTCGCTACGAGCTCCATCCCTGCCTCCTCACTCGCGTAGCCCTTGGACGACACGACCACTGTCAGTGGAAGATCACGACACGCCATGTTGCCAATTGGTCTCTTGGCCTGTGCTTCCATTCGCCAAAACCCAAAAAGCTGCTCTCTCGACATACGTCCGTCCACGATCATCAATGGGTTCATCGCTTCACCATACATTATGCCGTCCAAGTGCCATGCTCCCTCAACTGAAAAAACCTCGGCATGCCGCCGCAACGGAGCATTTCCCCGAAGCGTTGCAGGATCAAGGCCAGCCCAACGCTTCGATTCTGTCAAGTCATTTAGGTTGAGCCGCAGATGTCCTTCTGACGAGCAAACGAGTCGGTTTGCCACGACCTCCAACTGCCCAAAGCAATCTTCGTGGCTTTGAGTTCCCAGGTTTGCATGAGTGCGTGCATCCAACACACTGACTTCCCCGGCATCCAAAGTTACGATGTACAACCGCTCGTGTCCGATTCCAAATCCGTATACTTTGGCTGGCAAATCCGTTTGTTCAAGCAGCCTACGGGAATCAAGATCGACGGTTACCAACCGGACCACGGCTGTGCCGAGTCGCTTCTCTCCATCATCGAAACCAGCTGGAAGCCACTGAGCACATAGTGCGAGGTCACCCTCGGTGTTGACATGAACGATCGGCGTTGGCGTCGAAAGCTTCAGCGAGAACGTTTCATTCGTTGTAGAAGCGTCCGATTCCTGGGCTCTCGCCAGAGACACCACCGGAACGATCGTCCAAAACAGAAGGAAGTTTCTGATCCAACGCAGCATCGTAGACACTCGAGAAAGGTGAAGAGAAACGGGGTGGCTTCCAACGACTCGTCAGTGTGAAGCTATCGCGTAAGTCTAAGAACCGAACAGAAAGCTCATGTCCCAGAAAGCATGGTGGCGTGCGAAAACGCGATGGGTGGTCAGCTCAACTGAACATCATTGTGCCAAATTCGGAAGATAAGAATCGCCATCGCAAAAGTCGCCCTTCCTGAATGCCTGAATCGCTATGATCACAACGCGATCGCGAGCGTCAGATCCTATTAGACGCCTAAAACGGCAGGGGTGTCATCATTGGACTCACGGAGAGCGAACACTGTTGATTCGGATTGAAACCGAAGAGACACGGTTCAGTTCGGATCAACAGGAATAACATAGATTGTCGGAGGCAGGCGAATCCGATGCAACAATGGTTTCAATTTTCTGCATGGATGCGTCAGTTCGTGCGGCAAGTTGTTTGTGGACAGCGAGTCGGTGTGCACTGATTCTTGTCATGGACGAGTAAACCGGAACTTTGCGTAGACCACTCACTAACATCGCGACATCAATCGTCAAATTCATTCGGCGCGTTCAAGCCTACAAGTTCATTACGTAACCTGGACCGAGATCGGCCCGAGGTTTCCGATTCGATCCTCGTCATACATGTTTCGCAAGCACACCAGAAAACGCTAACTCGCCGGCGGACAAAATGGATGTGACGAGGGTGCAGTTGCCGCTAGGCGGATCGCCGTTTCCGATTCTCCCTCCATGTCGACCGCGAATTGCTTGACTTGGCCGCCACCTTGGATTCGTGACAGGCATGGTGGCAAGGCGACCCAAACAAGGTCCCCCGCTTTGTATCCTTGCTTGATCCGCACGCGAAGTTCAATCACGTCGCCTTCCTGGAATTGCGTTTGGGCGTGACCACCTACCATCAACTGGACAGTAATTGGCGTGTTGGAAACAAAACGCATCCAGTCCTGCTCGACATAGGAAAGATACTCCACCGCGAGGGTTCCATGATTGGTTTGCAATGATTCAATCGGCTCAGTGCTGTTGATGGCATTGGCGATCGTTTGTACTTGGTCATTGACCGTTATTGTGCAATCCGACTGCATCCATTCCGTTCGAGAAAGCTCAAGCAGCAGAACAATGAGTGCGACAGAGTCAACGGTCGAATACAAACGCCCCTCCGGCCCAAGCTCATCAAACAATCGATTCGACAATCGCGTGGCTTCGGCGGTATCAGATGCTCGCGTGCCAGCCTGCTCGCTTCCTCCACGGAGCAGAGCAGCAGCAGCCATCGCTTGATCGGCGCGCCAAAATGTTCGAACGCCAGCAATCGGCTTTCGGGCTTGCAAGCGTGCGTATTCGAGGGCTTGGCTCTGGTCCCCGTGACCGAAACGCAATTGAGCGTAGGCGTCTTCGCTTGATCCGATCGACTCTGGTGGCCAAGCGATCCGGTAATGCTTGGCTGACTCGCGGGCAAGCTGTCGAACTTCGCCGAGCAGCGAGCGTGCCATGCTGTTGGACTCAATCAGCTCACTCACAAAATCCATTTTCAGTAAATGCATGGTCGCCATGCGTCCCCAGGTCACGTCCGGTGAATTGCCTGGGTAAATTGCGAATCCTTTTCCCGGCAACCACATGCGTTGCTGTCGTTTCAGGCCGACACGGATCGCCGTGCAGGATTTTTCGATTGGTTCACCGCTGCCAATTTGATTTGCCAAACAGACGACTGCCGAGAAAAGCTTGGCCGCAGTTTGTTCACAACAAAGATGATCGTAATTCGTCGTCGCCTCCGCCACCATTTGCTTCATTGGTTGCACACTGGGAAGCAAACGAATCTGCCGAATCTGATCGCCGAGTTCAATCCGTTCACCGTCGGTGAGCATCCGCATGGTTCGCCGAAGCTCGACAAGCTTCCCGAGCGGCTTGACTTGATGGATATCTTCTCGAGTTTTACCGCTGACCCGATCGCAGACCTTCGCCGTGTACCGCCCGAGTCCGACAACAAAGGTGAACTCGGATTCCGCCGTCGTCAGATGGTCCGTCGTGACCGGATCGTAGGGAGCGTCTGCAAGATGAAGTTCTACTGAAGTCCCGTCACAATCAACCGTCAGAGAAAAATTCCCCGACTGGCACCGTGCGATTACCCGACCACTGGCTTGGTCGCCATCCAAGAGAACCGCCGGGACCTGAAGTTTGACATAGGGATCGGCATGCACCTCAAACTCGTTCTCAACATGCGACCACTGACGTCCAGAAACAACGAACGAGTCAACGGTGTAGCGTCCCATTCGTTCTGGCAACTCCACCGCCGCTTGGCCTCGACCCGACGGACATTCAATCAGTTCGCAGAAAATGACATGAGCATCCTCTGCATCCAGCTGCTCCGGTGGTGACAACGCGGTTTCGCTATCATTCGCTGCGACTGGATTTGGCACGACGCTTTCGCAGCCCGCATCCATTGTCTCGGTAAAATCGATCGCTGAATCGGTGAACTCCTGCAACATGCTGTCAGCGGATTCTCCCTCGATCTGCCCGTAGAAATGGTTGATCGCTTCAACAATGGCATCGGGCGTGGCGAGAACGGTCTCAATATGACGATTCAAGATAAAGCGGAGCTTTTCAATCGTTTCCAAGTCGATGGGATTGGACATTGCGAAGACGAGATTGCCGTCAAAATCTTCGCGGATGGGAATGACAGTGTTCTCGCGTGCAATCGACTCGGGACACAGCTCAATAATTGCCTCGTTGATTGACAAATTGTCCAAATCAACAAATTGGTATCCGTAGATTTCAGCGAGAGCTCGCGACATGTCGTCGTCGGCGGCATAACCATAATCCTGAAGCAACGTGAAGTAAGGTTTTCCACACTCGGACGCCGCTTCCATCACATGATCAGCCTGCGATTCGCTGATGAGTTCACGATCGACAAACTTTGAAAGCGTTTCATCGTCGATAGGCGGCGTCCGCGTCGAGAAATGTGCCCAGTACGGATCGCGTTCCGATTGTTCGCTAGAGCCGTAGACCGTTTGTGTTTCAACTTCGCCGATCAGTGCTTGCTCGGCAGCGACCTTGATACTCGCCGCCAACCGCTGCTTTGGACGTGAACTCGGCTGCAATCGAGCATCACGAATCACCACCGCCGCATACCCGGACTCTTCCGTTCCCAGATCGATGGCCATCGAAACGTTCGTTCCCGGTTCGAAAGAAGCCTTCCTGTCAAATTCATCCTCGAGTTCCCTTTCATTGCTTGAATCATTGCTCTGAGCAATCCGAACCGATGGATTCCAGTTGCAGCGTTGCAGCGTGACCGCTCGTGCCTCCCACGGTTTTTCATCGACGAAGCAACCAACTGAAATCAACCCAGCCAATTCGCTCGACGGGAACTCGATCACTTCTCCAGCCGCCAAATCCCCCAGTCGCCGTGAATACGTGTTCGGCGAGGGTGCATTGGCAGCTTCGCTTGAGGTGGCCCTCGGAGAGAGAAAAGGACAAGTGCAAACCACACAGTCCTCGATATCCTGCATTGCTCCGATGCGGACAACACCACGCAGCGTATCGGTGATTTGGACAGGCGAATTATCTTGTCCGGTCTGACGGACATGCAAACCAAGTGCTTCGGTGGTGCCCTGTCCGGGCATTAGCGACGCGGTTGTCGTGGGCCCACTACTCGTCAAGACAGTTTCCCGCCTTTGCTGTCGCTCGCTTCCCGGCAGCGGGATCGTTGCGGTGGCGGAAGAGTCTTTCACCAAGGTGATTTCCAAGTGGTGCGGTCCGTCGCCATCGATCTCCAACCCGACAATGGCTAACCCTTGTTTGACGCCGACCCGGCGGGAGTCGATTCGAGACTTCTGATCGTACAAGTCAACGCGAATTGCACCGGTCAATGGTTTGGAGAAATGAGAAATGCGCAGCGTGCACGACATCGCTTTTTTGCGAAGTTGAATCTGGCCGATCGTCGCGACAAGCGGTGCCAAGTCAAAGCCCGCAACCGAAAACTCGCAACCATCAATTTTGCAAGGAGAATCCGCTCGAACGACTTGGTAGGTTCCAATTGGTAAATCATCAAAGCGAACAATCCCCAGTCCGCACTCATTGAGTCGAACGTGCCGTTGATCGAACTGTGTTGGACTGCCGTTCGCAGTTCCCAACAGCAGATCAACACAAACCTCTTGCTGCGGTGAATCAAGATCGACGACCAAGACGTTCACTTGATCGCTACCAAATCGATAAAGATCGCGATCGCACGTCAGGCTTGCCAGCGCCAAAGGGGGTGGCTGAGTTGCTTTGACCTTGACACCTGGCAACGTGAGTCTTTCCCCCTGAGGAATGGGAATCGTCAATCGACATTGCCCTTGATCAGCATTTGTAGCAATGTCAGAGAACGCAGGATGAAGATCGCTCGCAAACTCAACTTTATCTCGATCGATCGCACCTAGATCAACGAACACAAATTGACCACCAACGTGAACACCACGAGCAAGTTGCTTGGCGAGACTTCGTTTCATCGTGAAGATGCGTGGGGATCTCATACTGCACTCCTGCCGAAAGGAAGAGATGAACGCCGGTGGCGTGACTCAATTCAGCGTATCATGGTTGCAAGACGCTTTGGAAAAACGGCATGTGGAATATCGTCGCCGTTCTTTGGGTCCTGCTCCGGCCAATGAGAGCGATGGCACAGAATGGCATCCTGCCTTTGACGTGACAGCTGATTTGTTGAGCAACGCTCATAATCACCGAGCAAAGTCGAGACTTTTGCTCGGGATTTTGCCGCGATGTTGACCGGTGATTGTGTAGCTTGTCAGGCGAAGCGATAAGGGCATCTCGACATCGTCTGGATCACAGGGACGTTGGTTACCCGCAATATTTCATTGAGCCTGGAATCATGGATTGCCCATCTGGCAGCCGGTCATATCGGTCGGCCAGTCACCGGTCTGCCTCCTCCGTTGGCACACTGAAACCATCTTCGGAAGTGCAGCGGAAGTAGGCAACCAACGTTTCATGGCCGTCTGAGACGATGCTTCATTCAGCCATCAGTTCAGGGTCGTCAAGATCCGTCTGTATCCAGCTTTCTGAGACGTGGATGTCAGTCGTCTCCAGTGAACCGGGGCCAACGTTGTGGTATTTGTGTGGGACGTTCGCTGGCCCCAGCAAAATGTCGCCCGCTGTTGCTTCGATCTTTTTGTCACCAATGGTGAACAACGCGTTCCCGTTGCGGACGATGAAAATTTCATCGTATGGATGAACATGCCAGAGAGGCCCGGCTCCGATTTCATCCGTGCAATAGAACAAGACGGTCACTTCCGTCCCGATGTCCTTTCCCTGAACGTCTCCCTTCCAGAGTTGATCGTGTGATGCCCAATCAGAACGGTGCAAGATTTTTGGCTCACGACCAATTGCGTTTTCGGTGACGGCGTCGCCTTTCATGACAAGCCTCCAATTCATTGGTGTAGCGGAAAGCAAATCGTCAAATCAATCTTTCAGTGTGTGTAATTGCCGATGACATCGAACAACCGACAATCGCGGGTGCTCGGAAGTCCCAAAGGAGGCGAGCCCAAACGGAGGCAGGGGTCATCGTTGGGCTCGCGGAGGGCGATCAACCAGGTTTCGCCTCGGAACTGAATCGGGAACGGTTCAGGTTGATTCCGCTGGGGGATGGTAGGGATTGTCAGAAGCAGACAGATCCGCTGCAACTTTGGCTTCGTCTTCCGGAGTGGCTTCGATTGGTGAGTCGACCGGTCTCTGGAACATCATGGCACGGATCACAAACAGGGCGATGGCGACAACGCAGAAAAGCAAGAACGCCTGGAAGCCATAGATCAATGGACCAAGAGATCGGTTGGCACCATCGACCGTCAAACCCATGTAGCCTTCCTGGGTCATCTCAGCCGGATGTGCGTCCGCCCACTCGCGTCGGATCCGCCACTTCTCTTCGATCTCGGATGCAGACCACTGCGTTGCAATGATCGCCAAACCAAAGATCGCAATCGCTTTCAAAGTGCGACGAAAAGCATCACGCTGGATCACTGACAACACAATGAGCACGCCAACTCCTGCATACAGGGTGGCGGCATAGCCCCAAGAAAAAGCGTTCGTCCGAGACGATTCCCAAACCTGTCCAAACGGGTCCATTTGCGTTGGCTCCTTAGCCAGGGATGTCCGAATCAGTCAAACCCTCACTCAACGAGCCGCTGATTTGAATGGAATGACCATAGAAGATATCACCATCGTCGTGCCAAAACTCAAATTCACCGTCGGGACCAATTGAGATCGACTCCAACACCATACGATCCAAAAACTCCTCCGCGTCCATCTCATTTCCGACCTCCTGCCAATCGTTCGCCAACTCTAACTTCTCGGCAACCGCGAACGCATCGATTTTCTTCTGCCATTGCGTCGCATCACGAAAAAGTGTTTCTGCAGTTTCGAGCTGGCTCGCAATGTCCAAACTCTCGTCTGTTTCGATCGAGAGTTCGACTTCGATTCCATTCCAATCCGCGAGACCTTCGAACCAGCCAATGCTGCGGTTCAACGTGAGGTCGCCGAACCGTTCTGTTTTAACGACGACCGGTTGTTCGAGCTCTTTCGCAACAGTTGCGAGCTCGCGGTTTACGATGTCTCTCTTCGTCAGCTTGGATACAACCGCACGAGTCTGATCGACCGACAACACGACTTCGAACCGGTGCAGCGTCCCCGCCGCGAAGTCACCGAAATAGTCAGCCTCTACCGGAACGGGCCGAAGCAACAACAGCGTATTGCGACGTAACGGTTCTCCTACAACCAGCCAAGCCGCAAGCGAAAACAGATGAACAGAGTAGCCTTCCGATCCGGGCCAGCCACTCTGACTCGACTGGGAAACGACCCCTTCGACTTCCACCAACTTGGACGAATACTCACAACCTGCAGGGTCCACCGCCGATAGGTTGTCGAGGTCTGGGAATTCAAAACGCTCGCTCATCATTCAAATCCGTGTTGCTCCATCGACAAAAGCCCAATTGTAAGCCTATCGATGTTTCCGATCACGCTTGAAGTGTTCATCTAGTCAACAACTCGACCTCTCGATGCTTCCCAACCGCAGGCGACTTCACCGAGCGGCGTTGCGGCCTGCCATGTCAGGAATAAAATAGAGGGAACGCAGAAATGACTGTCGGCAAACTCATGGGCCACATGGGTGTTCAGACCGAATGTCAGTAAAAGCTTTGGCGAACGCCAAAACGGCGAATGTATGGGCAGAGGGTTCAGGTAATTACGTGAGACAAACCTCACAGTTGCCGTTGCTGGATCAATGGAACGGACAGTGATCCCACTGACGTGTCACCAGTTGTTCCAGGTGATTGAGAACTGCAAGATGCTCGCGATCGTCACCCAAACTAAGTACGGAATCTGTGCGAAAGCGACCCAACGATGGTGTGGCCAGATGGCTCTCATCGCCCACAGAATCGTGCCCCAAACGATCGCAATATCGAGAGCAGCAAGCGGGAGGTTGCGCAAACCGAACTGAATTGGCGTGAAGGCAATGTTGGCAAGCAGATTGATCGCGAAAGGAACCGCGACAGACCATGGGATTTGCTTACGGAAAACGCGATAGAAAACGTAGCCGAACGTGACCAAGATGATCGGGTAGAGGATCTGCCAAATCAGTCCGATCGTCGATGGCTCGGGGGTCCAAGTCGGTTTATCGAGGGCGTCGTACCAGTCTCGCCAGGTCATGAATGGAAGCTTGATAAGGAAATGGACAACGTGCGAACGCAGACTACATACAGAAGTAATCGAATGACGACACCGAGTGTTCGAAGAGTTTTGCCAGGAGCAATGCGTGGCATGAATCACCTTCTTCGACAATGTACCGTTTGAGGCTGACAAGTCGTGCCTGATCTGCCAATTGCGTTGCCAGACGCAGCAGCCCCAATCTTGAATCGATGCATCAAAGATGCACGCACGTTGCGATATCCGAAGAGTGAAGTTGTATCACTTCAAATTCAGATCGACCACAAATCTTTTCAAGCAACGCACATCGCGTAGAACGCCAAGGAGCCGACTGCGGACATTTGAATCACCAGCAGTAGGTACGCGATCGTTCGTTTTGGTCCCAACCGGATGATCCAGATGCCGATGATGATCTCAAGTGCGTTCAGCGAAACCGCCAGCCACTGCATGTCAAAAACATATTGTTCAAGTGGTATGCTCAACAATGCCGTTGGAAGAAATGCGGGCATTTCGACCAACATTATCATGAGACCAAAAAGGACATTGCCAATATCCTCATCGCCAACCATCCAGCTATAGGGCAATGCCATGCATGCAACCAAGGTCACCGCGGCCATGCGATGTTCAGGATGCCGTGCACCGAACGCAGCCAGATACGCAAACGCCCCGATGCAAACGATCCCGCTCAACACGATTGGAAACTTCGCGAGCATCGGTATCGCGATTGCGACACCAGCGGTGAGAAGCAACAAGGCACGAACCGAGAACCGCATCGGTGTCCGCTGCAAATCGTCTAGTTTCCTTGGCGCGATGGGCAGCCACGGTAGAGCCAAGCAGAAAACCAAGGAAGCAATCGCCGACCACATAGGCAAATTCCAAAGCAGTGGCGAAGGACGGCTTTGGTCGGAATCCGTCCATGCGTAAAAGTCGGGCATGAACCATCCAACGAGCAAACTCGCCGCGATGAATAGCGGGTAGATCGGAACTCGTGCTGCCAATTTTGAAATCTCCATTGCCCTTCAAGAGCCCTTGCTGGCTGGTGCACTGCGCCATTCTTACGTGTTCTACCGAACAATATGGTTTAAACCTTGACACGAGCGTTGACGAGGGAACTTCGCTTTCAATCCTGCCTCCGCAGTCCAGCCTGCGCGAGAGGGCTATCGGGCTGTTGATTCAACGCCCCTACCACGTGGAGGTCTTGCAGTTTGTTGATGCAGGTATCTCTGCTGCTTTCGCGGACCGTACCTCTCCCGCTGCGTGGGCGGGGTTTGCAAGACATCACGAACACAGCACTCAAGAACCGCACGACCTCCGTGAGCGGCGGTTAACTAGACGCCAATCAGGGCTGACGCCAAACGGCGAATTGTTGTCGTTCCTTATGCGACTATCGGTATGTGACTAACTCAACAGCCTGCCTATGCCAGAACGTCGCGGATGACTTCCCCATGAACGTCGGTCAGGCGGCGTTGGATTCCGTTGTGGTAGAACGTCAGCCGCTTGTGATCCAATCCCATCAAATGAAGGATGGTCGCGTGAAAATCGTGCACGGTCATCACGTTTTCTTGAGCTCGAAAACCAAACTCGTCGGTCGCACCATAGCTGAACCCCGGCTTCACCCCCGCACCCGCCAACCAACACGTGAACCCATTGGGGTTGTGGTCGCGACCGTACGTTCCGGCTTGAAACATTGGCATTCGACCGAACTCCGTGGCAAAGACTACCAGCGTCGAATCGAACAGCCCACGCTGCTTCAAGTCTTTTAGCAATCCAGCGACCGGCTGATCCAGGATTTCACCGTGGACGTCGTATTGTTCCTTGAGCTTACTGTGACCATCCCAGTTGATCTTGCCGCCCGATGCGTACGCTCCGTTGAACAATTGGACGAACCGAACGCCCCGTTCGATCATTCGACGGGCCAGGATGCAGTTGTTTGCGAAGTCGGCTTTGGTCTTGTTGGAACTGTCAGCACCGTAAAGTTCTAGAACATGTTTTGGTTCACCTGACAGATCCACCACATCAGGCACCTGCAATTGCATTCGAGCCGCCAATTCATAGCTGGCCATCCGTGCGGCTAGTTGCTGGTCACCGGGAAAACGATCCTGGTATTGTTGCTCTAAAAACCGGAGTGCTTCGCATGACGCAAGCTCCGTGCTTGCAGAGATCGAATCGGGACGATCCAAGTAGCGAATCGGTTTGGTGGTACTGAACGGTGTGCCTTGAAACGCTGCTGGTAAAAAGCCGTTGGCCCAGTTATTCGGTCCCGACTGAGGCATCCCACGCGGGTCCTCCATCGCCACGAACGACGGCAAATCACGATTCTCGCTGCCCAGGGCAAAGTTGACCCACGCTCCCATGCTGGGAAAACCATCGAATGTGAATCCCGTGTTCATCACGTTCTCGGCGGGTCCATGCGTGTTGGACTTGTTCGTCAACGAATGAAAGAAGCACAGGTCATCGGCCATCTCACCGATGTGAGGCACGAGATCAGAAATCATTTTTCCGCTCTCACCTCGGGGCTGAAACTTCCATAGCGGCCGTGTCAAATTGCCGTTGGGTCCTTGGAACGAAACCAGGTTTTCATTGCCAGGCATTGGCTGACCGTGACGACGCTCGAGTTCCGGTTTGAAGTCGAACGTGTCGACGTGACTCAACGCTCCCGAGCAGAAAACGACGATGACACTTTTGGCTTTCGCCGGAAAGTGCGACGGTCGGGGCTCGTAAGGATTCGCCGGATCGATCTCGGAAGTGGAATTGCGAGATGAATCAGCGAGCGCCGCTGCCACACCAAGTGCCGACAATCCGCCACCAGCATTTGCGAGAAACTGGCGACGACTGGAAGTCGCTTGCAACTTCGATCGTGAGTGCATGTTTGAAAGGTTCATTGGATATACAAGAACTCGCTCGTGTTCATCAAAATTCGACAAAGTTGTGCGAGACCGTGTTCGCTCGCGAAGTCATGCATCTTGCTTCGTTCGATTTCGCTGGGTGCTCGGGACAATGCGATCTGAAAAGCACGATCGATTTGGTCCGAAAGACTTTCCCCCGCTTCGGTTTGAACTCGATCGGCAAAATATGCCGCCTGCCGATTCACAAAGGGACTGTTCAGCAAACTTAGGGACTGAATCGGTGTGATCGATCGCGTTCTCTTGGGAGTCATCTGCCCAGCGTCGGGGCAATCGAACGCCCCAAAGATGTCAACGGCTTGCATGCGAATCTTGTGAGCGTAGATCATCCGCCGCCAACCTGATTCATCAAACGTTTCCTTCGCGGTGTAGTCTGACAGCCCACCACGCCGGTCAAAGAAATCGAATCCTGGTCCGCCCATTTCCAAATTCAATTTGCCGCTGGCGACCAACATTGAATCGCGAATTGCCTCTGCTTCGAGACGCCTAGCTGGGAACCTCCATAACAATCGCGAATCGGCATCGATGGCGATGCCTTCTGAGTTTGGTTGACTCGATTGCTGAAACGTTTTGGACGTCACAATCAAACGATGCAGTCGCTTGAGAGACCAACCACCGGCAACAAAATCCGACGCCAACCAATCCAGTAATTCAGGATGCGACGGGGCGGCCCCCATGACTCCAAAATCGGATGGCGTTTCGACCAATCCGGTTCCAAAGTGTTTCTGCCAGACCCGATTGACGATGACTCGTGCGGTCAACGGGTGATCGGGGCGTGTGAGGTGTTTCGCCAGTCCGAGCCGACGATCCGGTTCGTGCTGATCGACCGTCATTCCCAGATCGCCCAGCACAATGGGAATCGCGGGGGCCAGCTTTTTGGTTGGTTGCATGGCATCACCGCGGCGAAGCAACCAAGTGGGCTCCGGCGAAGGGTTAAAACTTGCGGCGTAGACTTTGGGACCTCCCGCCAAACGGCTCAACTTCTTTTGCGTCTGACGGATGTCGCTGAGCTTGCCAACCAATGCTTGCACCTGATTGGAATTCAAATTCGCGAGTTGAATCTGATCCGTTTTTCGCGAATCATCTTCACGCAGCATGCGATTCTTTGGACTGGCAACGATCTGCCAGTCATCGGATCCTAAAAGTTGCATCTCGATGGTGTAGTCCACCGGCACGCTGCTGCCACGATCCCAGACCACTCGATCGATCATCACTGGCTCTTTGAAGTCAACCTGCAGCCAAGCTGGACCACCTTTGTCCGCAACCCACGGAAAGGCCTGACGTCGATCCGACTGGCCATCCACCAGATTGTCAAAGTGCCGAGTTTGATTGGCCAACGCGAAACCGGATGCGGATGGCCTCGCACCGTTCAATGCCAAGGCTGCGTTACGGGCGGGCTGCTTCTCAGTGGCGACCGTCCAGGCTTCGAACTCGTACAAAGAAGCAGGCGAGCCATTCGCGGTCGCTTGAATGTTCATCCGAACGGAGGATGCGAGTACCGGAGAAAACGTCTCCGTTTGCCGGTCGACCAAGGCTGGCTGCAAGTCATGGTTTTGCCGTAAAGTATCCAATTCGGTGCGTAGAGCTTTCAACTGATCTCGAACCGCGGGTACTTGCGCGGCCATCGCATCGTTTTGCTCTCCGCGTAGACGTCGTTCTCCATAGGTGAGCCCCGCAAACACCGCTTGCATGGAGTAGTAGTCGCGTTGCAGGATCGGATCGAACTTGTGGTTGTGACAGCGTGCGCAGCCGATGGTCAATCCAAAGAACCCTTGCGAGACAGTGCGAATCACTTCGTCCAGTTCGTCTTGTCGAGCCTGACGCATCGCCTCTTCGTCACGCCCAATCTGGCCCGGCAAGTTGGCGGGACCGGCGACCAAAAAACCGAGAGCGGCGTCTTCGCCCACGGTGTCGCCCGCCAATTGTTCGAAGAGGAATCGATCGTAAGGTTTGTCGTCATTGAGCGAGTCGATGACCCAGTCGCGATAGGGCCAAGCATTGGGGCGAGGCGAATTCGTCTCAAATCCAACCGTCTCCGCCCACCGAATCACATCCAACCAATGCTGGGCCCACCGCTCGCCATAACGAGGTGAATCCAACAAGCGGTCAACAAGTTCCTCATAGGCGAATTCCAAACCTTCTGGGTGCTCAACAAACGCACGAACCTCCTCAGGGGTCGGAGGAAGTCCAGTCAGGACCAGCGAAACACGTCGGGCCAACGTCGCGGCATCGGCTTGCGTCGACAGTTGAAGACCGCGTTGCTTCAGCGACTCGACAACGAAAGCATCAATTGGGTGAGACGGCGACGTTTGACTCCGCGGCGGTTGAATATCGGCGATGGGCTGCAGGGACCAATGATCGCTGTGGACCTCATCGGCATCCGCATCCATTTGGCCCGGCCAATTGGCACCTTCCTGGACCCAGCGTTCTAGAAGCGATACCTGTTCCGGTGAGAGTGGCGGTCCCTCCGGAGGCATTTGCATATCGGGTTCATCCCCACTCACCACACGGAGCAAAAAACTCGCGTCAGGATCATTGGGAACGATGGTAGCTTCGCCATAGTCGCCTCCGCGAAGCATGTTACCGCGTTGATCGAGTCGCAAACCGGACTCGTGTGCGTCTGGACCATGACATTCCAAACAGTGGACAGCGAAGATGGGCTGAATTTGCTTTTCAAAATCCACCGCTTCAGCGTGGACGCATTCGATGTGGAGAAAAACGAGTGCCAACGCAAAAAACGCTTGCGTCATTTGTCGACAATTCATGCAATCCGCCTGCACCTCGAGTCACTCTTTTAGCTTGCCCTGCCGCCGACGCAGGTTTTTGAGCAACTGTTCAACCATCTACGTCGAAGGTCGCAAACGCATTGTAGTCGTTCACGAGGACGCTTTGAGACGCGGCCCACTCGCATGTACCAAAAGACAGCGAACCGCTTATAAAACGGTTGTACAGGGTTGTACCGCAGCACTTTCGATCCATCGCATGACCAGCAATGACAATGCTCCCAGGACCGCGAAACCGCCTACCAATGGCAAAATGGTGCCGTTGTAACTGTGACCGATCAGGATACCGAGCGGCACAGAGATCAATGTTGAAATCGAACCAACCAGTGCGGATCCTATCCCAGCGACATGCCCCAATGGTTCCATCGCCAAGGAATTTAAGTTTCCAAACAAGATTCCGATGGCAAAGAATATCGCGAGCAGATAAGCCATCGTGCACCACAGCGGAGGACTTCCGGCGTGAAGAAATGCGAATCCAAAGAAAGCGGCCGAGGTGACGGCGAGCGATAGCATCGCGTGGCTGATCAATGCTCTCATGCCAAAACGCATTACCAAATTGGCATTCATCAGCGAGGCAACACCGGCGGCCGATGCCAACACGGCAAAGTAGATCGGAAACAACGAACCGAGTCCGTATTGTTGCTGAAAGATCTGAGCCGCCGAACTCAAAAACCCCAGAAACGCCCCCGACACCAAACCCGCGACCATCGTGTAACCAAACGCGATACGATTGGTGCAAACTTCGCGTGAGACGTGAAGGATTCGTTGCAGCGAGAACGGCATTCGATGCGACGGCAAGAGTGTTTCCGGCTGTCGCCATGCGAACCAACCAAACAGCATCAAAGCCAAGACGGCGAGCACCGCAAAAATCGCTCGCCAATTCGCCACCCAAAGGATTGCTTGGCCCAAAGTCGGCGCGATCACTGGCACCAAGATAAAAATGGTCATCACGAACGACATCACTCGTGCCATGGCCCGCCCTTCGTATTGGTCACGGATCAACGCCAACGAAACGCTGCGAGGTCCGGCGACGCCGAGTCCCTGAACGAAGCGTCCCACCAACACCCATGTGAAGCTTTCCGCGACCAGCGAGACCATCGACCCTACAACGAACAGACCGAGCCCGGCGCACAACGCCGTCTTTCGGCCAATGCTGTCTGACAGTGGTCCAAAGAACAGTTGCCCCAGAGCCATGCCGAGGAAAAGCAATGACACGATGAGTTGGCTGTCGTTCTCATGCTTGGCCCCGAGTTCCTCACCGATGATTGGCAAGGCGGGCAGCATCGCATCGATCGCCAACGCGACGAGGGCCATCATCAACGCCATCAGGGTCACGAACTCACCCAACGGCAAGGCAGGCTTTTGTTCTAAATCCATTCCAATCCCAACCTATCTCACCACCAAAAAATTCATCTTCTCAGTTCCGCTTTGATGCACTCGGCCGCTTTGACGCACTCGCACCCGCAAGCACCACATCCATCCAGAAGTCGCGAACTCATCAACCGGTCACGCCCCATTCTTGGTCTGGCCAACCGTACGATGGACTTCCAAGTCCGTCGAATCCAAAACCGATCTTTGCTCGATGCAGGAGCCAGACATCGCCCAAAACGGCCGACATAAATGGAACAGCTCTCGGTCGCTTCAACAGCTAGAACTAAGCATGACATGGATGACAAAGTGAGAGGCGACCGGGTTCAGTTCGGTGCGAAGTTTGGCCGATCGTGCGAATTCACGTAAGCGGCGATGTCGTATGCCTCTTGGTCGGTCAAATCGGCGTCGTCCAGAGGCATCGCGACTTGAAGCCAGGACGCCATTTTTTGCACTCCAGCCAGCCCGGCACCGTCGTTGAAAGATTGATCACCCCAAACCGGCGGCCCGTCATCGCTTCCCAATCCATCGTCCGAATGACACGAAGCACAGCGATCCATGTAAAGCGACTCACCTCGATCAACACTGGGTGCCTTGGGAGGTTCGGCGAGCAGCGTCATGTGGTTTGGACCGAGCGGCTTTGCCGGGTTCATCTTCAGGGGAGTGCCCTGTGATAGCCAAGTGATGTAAGCGGCAATCGCGACCGGCACCTTGGAACCATTCGGTGGCCGGGTCCCATTCTGACTTCGGATAAAACAGTTCAAAATCCGATCTTCGAGCGTGATCACGCTTTTCTCTCTGGGGGAGTAAGCGGGGTACGCCGCCGCAACTCCGATGAATGATCCCGCCTCTTTATGCCGACCGGCATCCAGGTGACAGGAGGTGCACTTCAGCGAATTGCCAACGAACGGACTCGATAGCGGATGCGTGTTGGTTGTTTTGACCAGCGACTCACCGAGCCTCACGATTTCGCCGAGTTCTCCAGGCGGGTAGGGCTGGCTCGATGACGATTGATTCGTTGCAACCAATCGCACCGGAACGGGACGTCTGGTTGCTGCCCGAGATGCCGTATCCTGATTCACCCCCACCATCCAACCCAATGTCCCCGCGACCATGCCGCCCGTGATCGCAAGCCGCAACTTTGATGATCGAAAAATACCAAGCCTACGCATTGCACTGTGTCAAAAAACTGGGGCAAAAAACTGCGGCCACAAGAACGACCACGCCACAAAGGAAACACGGTCCTTACGAAAACAGGACTGCCATCGAAAGACATCCAACCGAAAAGTCACTGACTAACCGCCATCGCGAAGACGATGTTCGTCGTCCCCGAACACGGCCCACTTTGCGACCGCTCACTGAGCTAGAGATGTCTTCCCAAAAGCTGGGACCGCCAAGGATCGTGCGGTCGGGCACTGACTGTCAACTTTCTTAGCTGTTGGACTGTGCGACTTAGCACATAACCGCTGATGTCCCACATTCGATGAGCGATTGTTTGGACGATTGACGACGTCGTTGGTTTACACTCTCGTCGACCGAAGCGTTTGAGGGAGTGGGTTGGATTCAATCGACTTTGTCGCACGCGGATTGTGGCTGGATCGTGGGGAAGCGTTTTCCAGTCGACGCCCACCTCGGGCAAATTCATGTCGGCTCAAAGGAGCGAACTGGCCCGTTTGATCGTCAAAAATATGATGAGTCACGATGATCGTTTGCTCGGTCACGTCAATCTCGTTGAACGAGTTCTTCTCTTTCTCACGTCCTCGACCACGGCGTGATGTCGTTGTTCCACACTGGACGATCACAATGCCATGAGCGCGACCTGCACCCGGATAGAAGTCGAGCGTGTTGCCAATGAAGGCACGGTGCAAATGGCCGCCCAAAATCAGTTCGACTCCGAGCTTGACGAACAAGTTGATCGCTCGCTTCGCCTTCGGCATCGTTTGGTCGTGCAAGTAGTCTGGTGCCGGCGCAAAGTGATGATGTGCGACAACAATCTTTGCCAACCCATCCGGAACACTGCCAAATGCATCGCGACAAAAATCGAGTTGTGACGGATGAATGCGTCCGTTGCTGATGGCCGATCGCGGAGCGGTGGAGTCGAGGCCCACGAAGAGGGCATCGGGTGTTTGAAGCACCGTGTTCAGTTCGTTGCTGATGTATTGGCGATAGTAACGATGCGGATCAGTCAGTCGTTCCATGATTCGGTATAGCGGCACGTCATGATTGCCTGGAATGACAATCCGAGGAACGTCTGGCAGTTGCTTGATGAACTCAGCGGCCTGTTGAAACTGCTGCGGTTTGGCCCGTTGGGTCAGATCACCACTGACCACCACGACGTCTGGATCGATCGAGGGAGCCGTCCGAAGCAACGCCTCACCGACGTTCGGCAAATAGGGTGGTCCGAAGTGAACGTCGGAGATATGCAAGATTTTCATGGCACACGGATTGCTCGTTCAAAGGTTCGTGAAGCGTGTACGGAGAAAGGATTTGGCAAGCACATGAACCGTTCGGTCTTTGGCCTTGGTTCCGTGTTGAAACCGTGGCGACCACGAGCGGCTGAAGCACCAATCGACTCCGCAACATCTGCTTCGTCTCGGGCAGCTTGGATTGGCAAAACCAAGCAAGCTTGTCCCACCGCTCCTCATTGTTGCAATTCGCATACCGATGAATTCATCCGTTTCCATCCTCTGCAACCCTCATGCGTCCGGCTGGGATCGTTGTCGCGATGACCTTGAGCGTTCAGCGAGCGAGCGAGGACATGATCTGGTCAAACTCGATCCAGACGACCATTGGCTTGATCAAATCCGAAACAACTCTCCACAACGGCTTTGTATCTTCGGAGGCGACGGGACACTCTCCAAGGTGGTCCAAAAACTTGACCACGAAAAGATGCTGGATCGATTCGAACTGGGTTTAATCCCAGGCGGAACCGGAAATGACTTTGCTCGCTCAATCGGAATGCACGGACTGCCATGGCGTGACGCTTACGCTACCGCAACAGAGCAACCAGCAACGCCAATTGATTTGATTGACATTCGCAATGGTTCCGCCCACTTGATCATCAACGCCGCCACAGCTGGCTTCGGCGGATTGGTTTCGGGTGAAGTCAGTTCGGCCGACAAGCAACGGTGGGGATCGATGGCATACTGGATCACCGCCGTCACCCATCTGACATCGTTACCGAAGTACTCACTCGAGTTGACCTTTCAAGATGACACACAAGCCAAGTTTGAGGTGTTTGGATTAGCGGTGGCATCCGGTCGGTATGTCGGTGGCGGGTTTCCGGTGGCGCCCGAGGCAACAGTCAATGATGGTTTGCTGGATGTCACGGTTGTGCCCGTGATGCCCGTTTCTGAATTGTTGGCCGCGGGAGTCGACACAACGTTTGGCTGGTATCACGAATCCGGGCGTATCGCGACCTTCACCGCTCGCTGGGTTCGCGTCGAGTCCACACCTCCGCTGCCATACAGTTTGGATGGCGAAACCGAACAAAGTGACGGCGTTGAGTTTTCTGTCCGCCCCGCAGCAATGCGTGTCGCCTGTCATTCTGAAGCCGTCGGCGTGCAGTCACCCGGTGCGTTCCAAACTGCCACCCAGCCGTAAGGGCAGGCCAGCGACGAAGCAAAAAAGTTCGCGGTCGTTTTGCTGTCAAATTGGCGCGGCAGTTGCTTCCATTGGAGTCATCCAATCCACAACGAGGTGACACAATGACTCGAAACGATCTGATCCGCAGCCTGGTGAACAAACTTCAACGTCGAGCAGCGGAGATCCAGGAAATGGTTCGCACCGAGTTCGCTGAGCTTCAGCACGTCAGTGATCATACCGTCGGCGACGCCGGTGATCGCGGCATTGAATCTCATGCCAGCGAACTGACCAGCCGCATGGCCGAATCAGAAAGTCGCGAACTGGCCGACATTGAAGAGGCTCTGGAACGATTGCGAGATGGAACGTTTGGTGATTGCGAAGATTGCGGGAAATCGATTCCGATGAATCGTCTGCAAGTCGTCCCTCACGCTCGCCGGTGTGTGCGATGTCAAAAGGCAAGTGAAAATAGTCAACTGATGGCCGTGTGATGCGACGATGGCTGATCTTGGTGCTGGTCGTGGCACTTCTCGCGACGCTTTGGTATTTCTCGGATGCTTCCATGCATCACGAAACCATCGCGGAAAACGAGAAGTGGATTCGGTCCCTGATCAACGACCATCCCATCCTTTCAATCGCAGCAGCCACTGGCATCTACATTCTCACGTCGTTGATCCCCGGAACGACAGGCAAATCCATCCTCTACGGATGGCTGTTCGGTCTGTGGATCGGCCTGGCAATTGTCAGTCTTTCGCTGACAATCGCCGCCTGCATCGCTTTGCTATCCGTTCGACTGATGTTTCGCGATTGGGCACTTCGAAAAGTCCCTCGATTGGTTCGAAAAATCGAATCCGCTCTCAACGTGGGTGGCCAAGCGACATGTTTGCTGACACTTCGATTGTTGCATGCACCCTACACGGGAGTGAACTATTCGGCCGGCGCCACCAACGTGCGGATTACGACATTCGCATGGACAACGTTGATTGGCATGATCCCCAGCAACGTCGTCTTCGTACTCGCGGGCTCTCGTCTTCCCAGCGTTGATCGTTTGGGACAACTGGATCTGTGGACCGTGGTGGACTGGAAGATTCTTCTGGTCAGTTCGGTCGTGATCGCGATCCCGTTGATCATCACTCATTCATCGCGGCGATTTCGTGAGACTGGCGAAGACACAAGTCCCATCGAAGGAAGCTCGCGATGACCAACGTTGCAATCTCTGTGTTTGGATTGTTGCTCGTGGGCACCATCTATCGCTTGGCAACGCTGCGGGATTGGACCAGTGATCTGGCTCGCAAACGATTGGGCAGCCTGCTTTCATGGTGGATTGTTGCCACATGGGTTCTCCTGTGTGCAGTCGGTGGAACGATCATCGCCTCCTTGTTGTTTGCGACGGTGAGCACGCTCGCACTCCGCGAATATGCGAGATTGGCTTTTCATCACGACGACGAAAGCGGCCAACCCGCTATTGAACCCCACTTCGAAGACCGGACAAACGCTCTGCCCGCCATGCCGATCATGGTGGTAGGTTACGTCTGCATCGCATTGCTGTACGCGGGGCTCGCTGCGGGTGCGGACCACACGCTCCTCGTTTGCCTCCCACTGGCGTGCGTCATCATCGCGGGCAGTGTGCTGATGGCGACGGCTTCCACGAAACACTTCACAAGCAACGTTGGGGGCATTGTTTACGGAGTCACCCTGACCGGCTGTCTTCCTGCTGCATCAATTTTGTTGCTTCCATCCAACCCGACCCCGTCACTCGCACTTCCGGGTTGGTTCTTGTTGTTGATTGGCGTAACGGAAGTCAACGACATCACCGCGGCATGGTTCGGCAGGGCGTTAGGACGACACAAACTCGCCCCGACCCTTTCGCCCAACAAGACCGTCGAAGGATTCATCGGTGGCGCCCTCACCACAATCACGCTAGCCACTCTTATCGGCCCGAACATAACCGACATGTCGCACGCAACGAGCAGCGTTTTTGGTTTAGCAATCGCGATTGCGGGGACTCTTGGCGATCTCAACATGTCCGCGATCAAACGTTCCGCAGGGGTGAAGGACAGCGGCAATGTCTTGCCCGGGCAAGGCGGCATTCTTGATCGCATCGATTCCCTCACATTCACCGCCCCGGTCGCACTGCTGCTGATGAAGGTCCTCTCATGAAAACCGCCGAACACACCGCGTTACCTTCCACAAACAGTGATTCCAACGTTGCAGAAAGCGATGCACAATCGACATCCACTGCTTCCGGTCATGCCGCGTCCAGTCGGGTTGTTTCCAACCTGACAGTGCCCAACATCATATGTGTCTTGCGTGCGTTGCTATCTCCGGTGATGGTGCTTTTGGCTTGGAACGACCAGGGCCAAGCCACACTGGTCCTATTTCTGATTTTGACCTTGTCTGACACGGTCGATGGAAAGCTCGCTCGATGGCTCAACCAGCGCACGGAGATTGGCCCCAAACTCGACAGCATCGCGGATGCGGCCATGTACGTTTGCTTGGCATTGTCGCTGTTGTTTCTGCGAGCTGACCTATTGGCGGATGAAGCCATTTGGATTGCCGCGGCGATCGGAAGCTTCATCGCGGCAGAGTGTTTTGCTCTGCTCAAGTTTGGAAAACTGCCGACCTACCACACTCGAACGGCCAAGACCGCTTGGCTCTTGGTCGGGGTCGCCGCGGTCAACCTGTTGATCGGCGGACCAGCTTGGCCTCTTCATATCGCCATGACGAGCGCTATCGTTGCCAATCTCGAAAGTGGACTGCTGACCTATTCTTTGAAGGAACCGATCAGCGATGTGACGTCAATCTTTCATGTCCGCGGGAAACAAAACCTGACCTAGCAGCCTGTTGATTTAGTCGTATACCGAGTGACAACAATTAGCCGATGGGCGTTGGCCCCGGTTGGCGTCTGACTAACCGCCGCTAACGCGGTTCGGCTCATTAAATCAACAGGCCGCTAGAGTCCACCGTTGGCGATTGCTCTGGCCAGGCGGCATTGTTTGCTCACGACAAACGGAGTGACATGCATACGCGGGTTCCATCGGCTGGTTTGGTGGAGACGCCCGCGCGCGCGAGATTCTCCGGCGATTCCGACTGAAAACGGAACGTTTTCACCAACGCGCCAACAGTCAGCCCCACTTCCAATTCGCCCAAGTGTTTACCGGGACAAACTCTCGGACCGTGTCCGAAACCGAAATGCAACGTGTCCTTTGTTGCGCGCCCCCACTCAGCAAGAATCCGCCAGCGATCGGGTTCAAACTCGTTCGCCGGATAGCCGGATACTTGCACGCCCCAGTGATCTTCATGGCGATTGGCATGCCAGACGTCTAACAGCAAATGCGTGCCCCAGGGGATGAACATCTTTCGACCGTCCGCCGATGTCACCCAAGTATCGGCGGTGGCTCGTCGCGGCAGAAAGTACAACGATGGAGTCAACCGCAGAGTCTCGTCCAGCACCGCACGCAGATACTTTGCCCCCGCCAAGATCTCTGGTGTGTAAACATCAATGTCCTTCACCTCTTCGAAGACTTTCTCTTGCGCGTCCGGATGACGCGCCAGATGAGAGATTGCCCAAGTTGCGTAGGACGTCGTTGCCTCCAAAGCTCCGGCCAGGAAGACCTTTAGATTGCTGATCAGTTTCGCATCCGGTGCATCGGATTTAAATTGTTTCCACAACGCTTTCTTCTCGCCGCGGGGCACCAAGATTCGCTGAGTCAATTCCTCAAACGTCGCATCATCCGCTTTCGCTCGAACAATTCGATCACTCACACTTGGAAACTTCCGCCACGGAATCCCAAGCCGATTCTTCACCGTATCCTTGACGATATGATCAATCACACGCTCCAAAGCGGGAACATACTTTTCACGTAGTTCCTCATAGCTGATGTCGGCACCGAAAAAGTTGTTGGTCAGCATTTCCAACATCACCACCTTGACCTCGGGCTCCAACTGAATGTCGACCGTTTTCTTCCCACTGGCCGTCAAATGCTGCCGCAACACATCGATCCGCCCGCGAACAGTTTCGCGAAAGGTGTCGGCGAATTCGCAAAATTGTTCCGGTTGAAACAAGGTTGTTTTACCAAACGGGCAAGCCGCGATTTTCCGCTGTTTTTTCCATTCAGCTCCGTTGGCATATAGCAACGTATCGGTGCCGGTCGCTCGAGCAATGCCGACCGAGGGAAGCGTGTCTCGATCAAATTGCCCCTCTCGGTCCCCGGTCGCTGTCGCGATGGCTCGAATCATTCCCGGGTCACGAGTCACCAGCACAGGAGCAAACCCAGGAACATCGAGATACCGATTGTGGCGTCCCGGCCCCTGTTCTTCATCAGCCTTCCAAAAATACGTTTCGAGAATACGAACCGGATCTTCGTAATTCCATCGATGCGGAAATGGCTGGGTGGGTCGGTCTGATCTGGGAGCCAACAAACGCACGCGTGACGGCATGCAGTCCCCGGCGAACGGATTGATCGCCAAGCACTGTTTTGGCAATCGTGAGAGGCGTCGATAACCAGGAAAGAAATTTTGCAAGTAACTCGTTCCGTTCCGCATGAGTGAACGTCTTTCTTCAACCTATCGAAACCAACCGCGATCCGAACCGAAAACTCAAATCATTTCACAATCGCAGTTACAATCGCGATTCCTACCGGCCAAAGTTCGCTCTCGCAAACCCGCATGATTGTAGCACCGGCGACGGCCCCCATCGCTCCCACCGCAAACGCCTTCCTCTCACCAATTTCCTTCCAATGCTCCGAACCTCAAGCACGCTTTGCCTCCTGACCTTTTGGTTGCTCGCCTCACATCAAGCTCATGGCGAGTTTGAACTTCGCGATGCGGTGGAATGCCACCCTCGCGCTGGATTGCCGCATTTCACCGCCAAAATCGAATCTGGCGAAACGGTTCGAGTTGCTTATCTCGGCGGCAGCATCACTGCGGCACCGGGTTGGCGGATCCAATCACGCCAGTGGTTGCAACAGCAATACCCGAAGGCAACCATCGAAGAAATTCATGCCGCGATTGGTGGCACGGGGTCAGACCTCGGTGTGTTTCGCCTGCAGCGTGATGCGTTGCAACACGCCCCGGATTTGCTGTTTGTCGAATTCGCGGTCAACGATGGAGGCGTGGCTCCCGAGCGCATCCATCAATCCATGGAAGGGATCGTCCGCCAAACCTGGGCAGCGAATCCAAACACCGACATTTGCTTTGTTTACACACTGACGCAGCAGATGCTCTCCGATTTGCAGGCTGGCAAGATGCCTCGCGCAGCCAGTGCCATGGAAGTGTTGGCCGATCACTATTCGATTCCCTCCATCCACTTCGGTGTCGAAGTCGCACGTTTGGAATCTGCCGGCAAACTTGTTTTCAAAGCCCCCAAGCCTGCGGATATGAATGCGGAACCAATGGTGTTCTCGAGCGACGGAGTTCATCCGCACGTCGAGACCGGACACCGCATCTACACCGAAACAATTGCTCGATCATGGCCGAAGATCATGGAAGCAAATCAAACCGCACAACCTCATTTGCTTGGCCCCCCACTCCGAGACGACAACTGGGAACGAGCCAAGATGGTCTCCATTGAGCCCGAGATGCTGTCGGGCAATTGGACCAAGCTGGCGGCGGATCATTCGTTGGCCAAGCGGTTCCAGCGGAACATGCCTGAGCTTTACCAAGCCAACGGCCCCGGCGCCACTTTGGAATTCACTTTCGAAGGCACCAACGCGGGAGTGTTCGACATCCTCGGTCCGGATGGTGGCGAAGTGCGTGTCCAAATTGACGGGAATGAATTCACTCGTAATCGGATCGATGGCTATTGCACCTACCACCGAATGGCAACACTGAAAGTTGGCTCGGAGTTGGAACCGGGCAAACACACCGTCAAAATTGAACTGTTGCCGAATCAACTGGACAAACGAGAGATCCTCTTTGAACGAAACCAAACGGATTTCGATGCGAAGCCAGAAAAGTACAAAGACCACACATGGTACGCCTCATCATTGATGCTAATCGGCGACCTAGAACGTTGATCCATTCAAGATTCCTGCGGGCTTATCACCATCTCATTTCGCGGCTGTCTGGAACGATGTGACCGACTGTAACGAGAAACAATCGAGCGACGGCGAGACAACGGTGAGTGACACTCCCGTTCGGATCGTCTCGGCCTATCTTGTGGTGCAAGCCATTGGGACGCTGGGGTGGTGGATGTTGCTGCTCGTCTATCCAGCCAGCATCCAGTGGTTTCAGCCGGCTTCTTGGCCGGATGGCTCATTGCTTTCGTTTTGGATGGCAGACTTTGTATTGATCGTCGCCGGCTCACTCTTGGCCGCGATTTGCGTGTGGCGACGAACATCCTCCGCCGCCACGTTGGTTTGGGTCATCGCCGCGGTGACTTGGTACCCAACCTTGGTTTGCATCGCGACCAGCGTGCAAACCGGAGAAGCCTGGATCGCGTCGGCGATGATGGTTTGCATGGCTGGGTTGTCTCTGTCCATGGCAACGATCCATGGAAACACGTCGCAATCTCCCGCCACGATTCGGGTTGCTTCGATGAGTCCTGCTGTTGCAACCACGTTGACTCTGCTGCAAACGGTGATCTTTTGGGGGACGTTTCTGTGGGTGCTGCCAATGGGAATCGTTGAACTGCAACAACGACTCGGGTGGTTGCCGTTTCAACATCCGCTGCAGAGCGAAATTTCGATCGGCCTGTTTCTCGTCGCATCATGGCTGGGATTGTGGAGCGGCATCACGATGGCGATCCGTGGTGATGGCACGCCTCTGCCCACGGCCACCGCACCTCGTTTGGTAGTCGCCGGCCCGTACCGCTACGTTCGGAACCCGATGGCACTCGCGGGCATCGTTCAGGGCCTCGCGGTGAAATGGTTTCTCGGCAGCATCCCCGTCATCGTTTACTCGCTGTGCGGAGCGGTGGTCTGGCACCTCTTCGTGCGTCCCGTCGAAGAATGCGATCTTCAGCTTCGGTTCGGGGAGGACTATCATCGCTACCAGAAACACGTCCGACTCTGGATCCCTACGGCACCTTTCTCTTGATCCACCGAATCGCAATCACCGGCTACCGTTCAATCCGCTCGCTGACCGTGAGACTGGGTGAGTTGACGGTGGTCACCGGACCAAATGGAAGCGGTAAGACAAACCTGTATCGTTCGCTGCGTTTGATTGCTTCGGCTGCCAATGGCAACCTGAACCAATCGTTGGCGGAAGAAGGCGGATTTGAATCCGTGCTTTGGGCGGGTCCAGAATCGATCCCCAACGAAATGAAGCGGGGTGACGTTCCCGTGCAAGGAACCTTGCGTCGAAAACCCATCGCATTGAAGCTTGCCTTCTCCGCCGACCCGATGAGCTACTGCATCGACCTGGGTCGCCCCGTTCCATCCAACTCCATGTTCGATGGTGACCCGGAGATCAAACGCGAATGCATTTGGACGGGGCCGACGCCGGACGCCAGATCGCTGTGCGTTGATCGCAAGGGAGCGAACTTGCGATGCCGATCGGGGAAAGGCAAATGGCAAGACATCGACTTGCACTTGTCTCGCGGGACAAGCCTGATGACCGAGTACGCCGATCCTTTTGCGGCTCCCGAGATCATCGTAATGAAGGAGCAATTGCGGGGATGGAGATTCTACGACACGTTCCGGTGTGACTCGCACGCACCCGCTCGATTGCCATCGCCTCAAACGTTCACTCCGGTGATGGCCAACGATGGATCCAACTTGGCCGCGGCTCTGCAAACGATCCGTGAGATCGGCGACAGCCACATCGTCGAACAAGCGATTGAAGAAGCCTTTCCTGGTTCACAACTCTACGTGCAATCCGGCGAGAACGGCATGCAAGTCGTGCTGACTCAACCTGGCATGCTGCGTGGGCTCACGGCCAGAGAATTGTCCGATGGCACGCTTCGGTATTTGCTGTTGCTGGCCGCATTGTTCTCACCTCGACCACCGGAGTTGTTGGTGTTGAACGAACCTGAAACCAGCTTGCATCCGGAGCTGATCGAACCGCTGGCAAACATGATCTGCCGAGCGGCTGAGCGAAGCCAAGTCATCGTCGTCAGCCACAACCAGCAACTCGTTGCCCGACTGGAACGGGACGACATCTGCGTGCCGGTGCGTCTGAACAAAGAAACGGGTGAAACCATCGTCGAAGGAAGCGACTTGCTGAGCCAGCACGGATGGAAGTGGCCGGCGCGGTAGGCGTTGCTTTCGTGGGTGGCTGGGGAAGAACGCGTTTTCGATTCGGTGAGTATCAAGTGGGATAGGCTTCCAGCCTGTCATTCCCTCCACGACAGGCTGGAAGCCTATCCCACTGATTGCTCTACCTTGTCGCAGATCGTTCCGCCAATCCATGCACGCAGATGATCGCGTCTCATCATTGGCTGCAAACGAGTTCACTCAAGTCGCCCATTGGGTTGAGTTGACGAATGCAAGAGTTCGAAATTCAAATTGGCCGGATTGGGGTGCATTCGACCTAGCAACTGTCCTCGATTTGGCTGAACTCTCTGGGTCGGCGCCTCCAACGGATGCTGAGTCGGATGACGATCCGATCCGACGAGGGTCAGGGACAAATCATCCACCCACAACTGACCTATTTCAAAGAGAATCGCACCATATGTCAGCACGGTTGCATCCTCGGGAACATCCAAAACAATCTCTAGCTCTTGCCATTCGTTTGCTCCGGCTATCCCGTGGGACTGCACATTGTCGAGCAAAACCATTTCACTGTCACCAGAGTCAATTCGCAACCACAAACCCGCCTTTGCAACTTCGCTGGTCCTTAAGAAACCGCTAAAACGAATTCTATGTCCTCGATAAACATAGGCATTAACCGTTTGAATCAAGGTTCCAAATCGCGGCAACCGAAATTCAGTCGTGCGTTCTAGCAACGCACTAAACTCACCCGAGTGTTTAATGGAATCATCAAGCGTCACGCGGTGTCCATAGGGCTGAACAAACCAGTACTCTGGGCACCGATTCCCATAGGAATCCATTCCCGTAAATACATCCAAAGCAATGCTTTCATCCTCCATCTGATTGTGCTCATTGTCCTGATACAGTTCGTTTCGATTTGCTTCGGTCATTTCCGCATCTCCGATTTTTCGGACCTCACCTGTCTTGGGATCCTTCAGGAGAAGACGCACTGTGTTTCCAGGAAAATGGTTGATCCCCCAGAGCACCTCGACCAAGTCCTCACTCAATCGTTTCTTCCATTTGCGACCATGATGCATCTGAGCTATCCGAATGAGTTCTCCTTTCGAGAAGTAATCCACCGCATACAACTCGTAGCGATTGGACTCGAACCGCACGAAGATCCTTCCACCCTCGAAATCCATGCGGGTGAACGGAGAGACCTTGGGCGGTTCTTTGCCTTCCATTCGCCGTTCAATCACGCTGGTTCGATCAGACGCATCTGACGCAAGCAGAGCAATCCTTGCCACCTGTGTCTCACCACGTTGAATGACGACGGACTGGTCCAACACCTCGAACCCGTCCGCTTCACCGGCGATCTCGATCACATACTCGCCCGCCTTCACTTCGACGGATGCACCGTCGCTGGTCACGGTCAATTCCTCGACGACTTCGTTTCCTTTGCGAATCACAATCGGCACGTTTGCGTCTGCGGAGCTTTCGATCCGGAGTGTTCCCTGGTCGGTCTGCAGGATGATGACGGTCGTCGCCCAAGCGAAGAAACCAAACATCCCGGCGGCAAGAAACCAAGGCAGCTTGCCATTGAAACGCCCGCCGATGCTGGAACGACTTGCCAGCGGTTTCGCTTGCGATGCGGACTCAGGTGCTCTGGCGTTGGCCGGGTCCAGCAGATGAGCCTGCCAATTCTTTAGCAACTCAGCGACTTCCGATGAGCTTTGGTAGCGAAGGTCGGGATCCTTGCTCAGCAATCTCGCCACAATCGCATCAAGCCACTCAGGAACGTCCGGGTTGATCTCTCGAAGCGACCTTGGTTGGTCGTTGCCAATCCGGTTGAGAACTCCCATCGTCGTTTCCGACCGGAACGGGCTGCGACCGGACAACATGAAGTGGATCACACTGCCCAGTGAAAACAGATCGCTGCGATGATCGATCGAATCCCCATGGGCCTGTTCCGGAGACATGTACTGCGGCGTTCCCGCGATCACGCCACTGCGAGTCATGCTGGCGTCGTCCACCGCTCGCGCCAAACCGAAGTCCGTGATTTGAACTCGTTCAACACCATTTTCCAACAACACGTTGGCGGGTTTGATATCGCGATGCACCAATCCTTGCTCGTGCGCTGCCGCCAACCCATCGGCGATCTGCGACGCGATGCGGACGGTTTCGATCAAGGACAACGGCCCGTCGCGATCGACTCGCTGTTGCAGGCTCGGACCATCCACGACCGGCATGACCAAGTACGGAAGCCCCTCGTGTTCGTCAACCGTTTGAATCGGAACCACATGCGGATGAACCACCGCCGCGGCACTTTTGGCTTCCCGCGAAAAACGTTTGCGGGCGGCGGCGGACGTGGCCAATTCAGGTGCCAGAACCTTCACTGCGCAGCGACGGCCGAGTGACGTGTCCGTCGCTTCCATCACGATTCCCATCCCGCCGCGGCCAAGGATTTGATGAATCTCATAGCGTGCAAAACGGCCGATGGATCCGGGCGAGTCGGAAGGCTGAAGGAACTGAATCCAGCTCGAGCGGTCCTTGGCTTCGGATTCGAATTCAAAGTCGTCCGAGCGGTGTTCGCCGCCATTCGCGATCGGCTCCCGAAGCAACTCGCCGACTTCCTCCCACGTCACGTCATCGGTGACCAAACGTTCCACGTGAGCCTGACATTGCTCGCACACCTCGATGTGCTGGGTGACTTCTTGCGTGTCCGCGTCCAAGCGATCGTGCAGGTAGTCGTTGAGCGTTTCTCGATCGTAGTGAAGTCCACCGTCGTGCTTCTCATCTCGAATGCGTGCGATCATGCTTCCGTCTCCCACTGACTAGAAATTGCTTGAGCTTCTTGTTGCAAACGAGCCAACACGCGGCACTTTGCCATTCGCACGGATCCCTCGGACTTCCCAAGCGATTCCGCGACACAGGAGATGGATTTGCCCTCGACGGCCGTCATCCAAAAGGATTGCCACGTCGCGGGTTCCACATGCGGTTGCACACGATCGGCGGCAAGCTGAAATTGCTGACGCCGCAATTCGTGATCGAACAGCGTGGCGGTTTCGTTCTCTCGTTCAGGTTGCTGCATCAACCACTGTTGAACGTGGCTGTCCCCCGAACCGATCGGTCCCTTGGAACGGGTCAGATGGTTGACGACCAAGTTGCGAGTGATTCGGAACAACCAAGCCCGAAACGAACCGCTGCCACGCGATTCGAACTTTATCAACGACCGTCGCACCGCCGCGAAAACGTCTTGCGTCAAGTCTTCCGCGTCGGCGTGCTGCAATCCTTTTGCCAAGGCAACCCGGACCACCAGCGGACGATAGATCGAAACAAACTCCGTCCAAACTTCTTCCGAAGCCGGCTCATTCAGTTTGCCAATCAGTGACGCTCGTGTTTCCGGACCTTGCAACATTCTTTTCTCCTACCAGCCAAACACAGCGTTTCGAGCATTGTCACACAGGAAAACGGAGAATCGTTCGAATACTCAGCCGTTAATCGACTCCGGCGACTCTGGCGATGAAAACCAAGGGTAGATCGCTGGGATTACAACGCAAGTTAACAGTGTGCTGGTGATCAAGCCACCAATGACGACCGTTGCGAGTGGGCGTTGTAGTTCCGCACCGTCGCTGGTGGACAGTGCCATCGGCAGGAATCCCAAACTGGCAACCATCGCGGTCATCAACACCGGACGCAATCGATCGTCGGCCGCCTTTCTCGCCGCCTCCCGCGCGCCCGTGCCAGCGATGCGATGGTGCTCGGCGTCGCTCACCCACACCAATCCATTTAAAACCGCCACGCCAAACAGAGCGATAAAGCCCACACCCGCTGCGATGCTGAATGGCATGCCACGAAGCATCAATGCAAACACACCACCACTGGCAGCGATCGGCACACACAAAAAGATCAGTGAGGCCAACGAAGCGGAATCGAAGGAAGTGAAGAGCAGCAAGAAGATCACAATCAATATGATTGGTGTGATGATGGCCAAACGACGACTGGCGGATTGAAGGTTCTCAAAATCGCCCCCCCAACGCAGTTCGTATCCGGGCGGCAATGCCACATCGCGAGCCACGATGGATTGGGCTTCCGTAACGAACGAAGCAACGTCGCGTCCCCGCACATTCACCGAAACAAACGTGCGTCGGCGTCCGTCCTCGTGCTCCACAGTAGGTGGCGTTTGCTCCAACTGTATGTTGGCGACCTCATACATCGGCACCGGCTTTCCTCCTGCCAAAGCAATGGGCAATTGTTTGAGCAACTCAACATCGCTTCGCCAATTTTCTGGAAGACGCACCTGAATCGGAAATCGTGCTCGGCCGTCAATCACTTCCCCCACCGGACGGCCACCCAGTGCATCAACGACATCCATGACTTGTTGAGCGTCGATGCCATACCTGGCCAACGCTTCGCGGTCAGGTTCGATCGTCAGCGTCGCCAGTGTCGATTGAATATCGGCCTTCACATCCGCTGATCCGGGGACACTGCGTAGCGCACGTTCAATCTGTTTGGCTTTGGTCGATAGAGTCTCCAGGTCATCGCCATACAAAAGAACCGCCACATCCGCCTTCACTCCCGCAACCAATTCATCAACACGCATTTCGATCGGCTGGGTGAACCCAAAGGCGACCCCAGGAACGCTCTCCGTAAGCATCACTTCCATCTCCCCGATCAGCTCTTCTCGCGTCTTAGCCGTCGGCCACGTATCCGGCGGATTCAACATCACCCAAACATCGCTTTGGTGAACCCCCATGACATCATTCGCGATTTCGGGTCGACCGGTCTTTGTGAACACCGTCTTCACTTCCGGCAACTTCAACAATTCCGTTTCGACTTGCCTCGCCATGATCTCGGCACCTTCCAACGATGCACTGGGCAACCGGACCGCTTCGACCAACAGGTCCCCTTCGTTAAGTCTCGGCATGAACTCGGCGCCCAAGTTCAGTGCGACGGGTATGCTGACCGCGAAAACACATGTGGCGAGCAATGCGGTGACCGCGGGCGACGCGATCGCACGCCCCACCAAAGGCAAATAAACCTTCTTCAGCATTCGAATCGGCCACAAATCGTGGTCATGAGGATTCTTGGGAAGCGCCAACGATGCGAGTGCAGGCATCAAGGTCATCGACAAAATGAAGGAACCAAAAAGAGCCAAGAGGACCGTCATTGCCATCGGACGAAACATCTTCCCCTCGGTTCCTTCAAGCAAAAGCACCGGGACATAGACGACCGCAATGATGAGTTCACCAAACATCGTTGGCCCGCGAACTTCCATGCATGCATCTCGGATCGTCGCCAATCGTGATTTAGCTTTTCCAATCAATTGCGAATGCTTCGGCGGGTTCCCAACCACTGCTTCGCTGGATGATCCAATCTCATCGGTCGATTCTCGTTGCGACAGTCTACGAACACAGTTTTCGACCATGATGACGGAGGAATCGACGATCAACCCAAAGTCGATCGCACCCAGACTCATCAAACTCGCGGAGATCCCCATGGCCAACATCATGTTCGACGCAAACAACATCGACAGCGGAATGGCCAACGCAACGATGATTCCAGCTCGAAGACTGCCCAGAGTGATCAGCAAAACGATGGCAACCAACGCCCCGCCTTCGAGCAGGTTTTTCATCACGGTGTGAAGTGTCCGATTGATCAAATCTTCCCGGTCGTAGATGACGTCCAAGACCACATCCTCGGGAAGCGTCGCTTGCACCTCTGCGATACGTTCTTTGATGCGTCCGACGACTTCGCGAGAGTTCTCGCCGATACGCATCATCACCATTCCTGTCACCGCTTCGCCCCTGCCGTCTCGACTGACAGCCCCCTGACGTGACATTGGTTCGATGGTGACATCGGCAACATCCGACAATAGCAACGGCGATCCATTTTCTCCCCGCCGCAATACAATGCTTTTCAGATCATCCACGCTGGCAAGCAATGCCTGCCCGCGAATGAATCGTTGCTCGTCATGGTGTATGACATAGCCACCACCTGCATTGGCATTGGCCGCTTCGATCCGCGAATACAGTTCCTCCAGCGTCAAACCCTGATCCATCAAGCCGTCCGGGTCAGGCCGAACCTCGAACGTTTTGTAGAAACCTCCCATCACGTTGATCTCGGTCACACCACTGACCTCCCTCAACTTCGGTGCGATCTCCCAATCGAGCAAGGTGCGCAGTTCCATCGGCGTTTTCAATTCGCTTCGAACTTCGAACTGCAGGATTTCTCCCAGTGCGGTGGTCATCGGCCCAATTTCAGGTGGTCCGTAACCTTCCGGCAGACTCGCCGCGGCAGCCGACAACCTCGAACCAACTTGTTGATTGGCGAAGTACACATCGGTTCCTTCATCGAAAACAATCGTGATGACCGACAATCCAAATTTCGATACGCTGCGAACTTCGTCGACGTCAGGCAGTCCGCCCATCGACCATTCGATTGGATAAGTCACTTGCCGTTCGACTTCGACCGGCGGTAAAGACCCTGCCGAGGTGATGACTGTGACTTGCGTGTTGGTCAAATCGGGAACCGCATCAATCGGAAGCATCAAGGCGCTCCGGATTCCCAAACCTGCCATCAACAAAGTGCCGATGATGATCAAAAAACGATTCTGAAGCGAAAACTCAATCAGTCGCTGAAGCATGATCATTCCTCCCCTTCCAGCAGCAGCTCGCTCTTGAGAGCGAATGCACCGGAGACAACGACCGACTGCCCTTCGATCAAACCTTCTCGGATCTCGACCATGCCGCCGCCCTGTGCCCCAACCTCAACAGTGACGGGTTCGAAACCGTCCTCACTGATCACAAAAACGCTCGTCTGACCGTCCAGATCAATCAGGGCGGATTCAGCAACAAGAATCACGTCGTGCCGAGTTTCGATTGGCACCGCCATGCGAGCGAACAAGCCCGGTCGAAAGTGCCCTTTTGAATTGTCAATCTTTGCGACCAAGGGAATCGCCCCCGACGCCGGATCCACTTGACGACCAACGGTATAAACCGTGGCGGGGTGCGGAGGCATGTTCATGGCGGGAGTGCTCACCATCACCTCATCGCCCTGACCGACGTGAATGGATTCCCAATCTCGGCCGCGAATGTCCGCTTCCACCCACAAGCTCGATGTATCGGCGATCACGAACAACTCGTTTTGCGCCGCCACACGCTCGGAAGCGGAGAACGCCTTGCTTTCGATGGTTCCTGAAAGCGGAGACTGAATCGTCAGTCGAGATACATCGAGTTCGTTGGGCGAAACATCCAAACCACCCATCGAATCCGCCAGCGTTCCCAGTAAGGTACCAAGCGTTTGTTTCGCGATTCGCAGCCGACGTTCCGCTTCGTTCCGTTTGGCTTCGGCTTGTATCATCGATTGGCGAGTTTGGAACAGTGATTGTTCGATGGCTGCCTCAAGCATCGCTTCGCTTTGCTGCCGGTCGCTTTGCCGTTCCTGAACGACTCGGCCACTGATCGCTCCGCTGCCACCAAGATCGTCGACCGAGCGGGAAAGTCGGTTGGCAAGGTTGGATTTGCTGTACATCGTCAGCAGTTGCCCGCCAAATTCGCCGATCGTTTTGTCTTGCAATGATTGCTTGATCGCATCGATCGCTTCACCGGCACGAATCCGCTTGGCCAGATCTGATACACCCGCATGGATGTCCGCCTCCCAGCGATAGGCTTCTTGGGCGAGTTCCAAATTTGCCTTCTCGCTCAGGATTTGGTTCCGTGCCGTTCCGATGGACGGACTGCGAAGCACCGCGACCGGTTGCCCGCGATCAACCGAATCACCGGTTTTGACCAAGATGGATTCCAACACGCCGTCCGTTGGCGTCCGCAGTGAAACGTGGCGCGTGTCGTCGTATGCAAATCGGGCCGGCAAAGTCCGTGTGATGACGAGCGTTCCTCGCTCGACTTCTTCCGAGCGAATTCCCGCGACGTTGATCTTTCGATCGCTCAGACGAACCTGTTGAGTGCCGTCGACTTCGCTTGGCGTCGATACCTCGCGGTCAGCTCCCTCACTTGCGACAGAATCGACCCGAGATGTATCCAATTCTCGGTTTGAAAAATTCCAGGCAATCGCGACAACGACGAGGAGCGCAACGAGCGCGCTCAACCAATATTTTAGTTTCATGTTGATGTTGATGAAGAAAGGTTCTCGGGTTGCTCGCGAACAGTGACGATCGCGAGCGAACGATCAAACGAGAACCAAAATCAACAACGCATCACGCAAGAAAGCGTGCAACGATCGCGCTGCCATGACGCGGATGCAATCTGGATCCTTGGGTCACAAACCGAAAACGTTGACGCCAACGTTGATTCATGATCCGCGCAGACCAGCACCCATGAAAGGCTGGTCAATTGCTCCACCACCGAAACCAAGCTCGATCCCGACTCACCAGCCGAACCGACATAGTCCCTGGGTGGAATCGGCAATCCGTCGTGAGTCCCATCCTCATTGCATCGATGCGAAGGGAGCACCAAGTGCCAATGAGCTTCGTCCGGTTCAAGACACTGCAGTTGCGATTGCGAATGCAACTGGCCCAAATGGTTTTCCAACGCCTGAGGAGCTTCGATGCAATCGTGACGGTGCATCATTGGCACCGGTAAAGGCAGCAACATCACGCACCCCAACCACACCAAACAAACACGCGCGGTCAAGCGGCTTTGAAATTTCGGGTGTGGTAAGCTGGCAAACATAGCATCCAATTTTAGTCCAACCCAAAATGAACGAACAGTCTGATGTCCAGCAAATGGCAAATTTGAGCTATACAATTCTCTCGCCACCGCTGGAGCGTTTACCATCAAGACGTCGGGCGCGTCCTAACAACTCCATGCCACCGCGTCGACTTTCTTCCCAGCGAAGTGATTTCCATGAGCCGACACGTCTATCTGGGTTTCGCGATTTGCTGCGTTGTCGGTGCGGTCGTGTTGTGGACGTGGATGCCCTCGAAGACAACAGTTTCCGACATCGACGTTCTGGAACAAACCTCGGACTATGTCCTGGTGCGTCACCAAGAGCAAACGGGCAAAATGTACCAAGCCTTCTTCGATGACTTCTCGGAACCCGAGTTCCGAAACTGGTTTGGTGAAGACCGCTGGACCACGATCGACACACTCTCGCCCGCATCACCATCGCTGGAAGCCTACGTCAGTTTGCGTCGAAAGATCTTCTCGGGCGAAAGTGATTTCCTAGACAATCGGATCGAGTCAGCGGATGGGATCGCAAAATTCACCGCCGTCGCGCCGACCCAATCGATGGTGACATCAAAGTCCATGCTAGAAAACAATCGACTCTGGTTTGTTGAAGGCGACGACCTTTGGTTCCGTGGCAAATACAAGCTCCAATCAGGAGTTCCGTTCACAATCGCCGACTTCCAAGAACGTGGGCGTTACAACAGCCCCGGTCCACGAATCACAATTTGGGATCAAAAGTATCTCGGCTATGAACTCAAATCAGGTTGGAAACCAAAGATGCGTCAGTCCGAGGTGGAAGTCCCAATCGGCGAGTGGTTCTTTCTAACCGTGCACCTCGTTTTGCATCATAAAAATGGACAAGTACAAATCTGGCAGAACGATCAGCTTCTGATCGACGAAAAAGTTGCAACGTTGCCCGCATCAGACTCCTTGCTCAACGCTCTGGAAGTCGGAATCACCGCCACCGATCACGCCTCGGAAGTTTGGATTGATGAAATTGCAATTTCACACCAACCCATCGAGATCAAAACGGATTCCTCCGCACAAACGAATTGAAACAGTTCGAAACGCTTCCCGAGTCGGTGATCACTCCGCTCATTTGCTTCATTTGCTTCATTTGCTTCATTTGCTGACGGGAACGTAAGCGAAGCCATCCGACTGCAAGTTGACGACAGCGGTCAAAGCTGAAACCGCCGTGTCGACAAACACGACCACTTCGTTCGGCTTTGCACCCGAAGCGATCAACGATTGACCACACACATACATATCCACTCCGGCCTCGTGCAATTGATGCATCAGCTCCAGATTCGGGTTGCTCTCCGTGCCGAACTTCGCCGCGTAGGCGTCTGAATTCAGTACCGTCAACGTTGCTCCGCCGTGAATGACAACCGCGATTTGGACTTCAGTCGGAAGTTCACCCGCACCTGCGTAGATGTTCAGATACTTCGCAACTCTCTCTAGCCCAGGGTTGATTTTCCCGGGCTCGGCACCGCTTGTTAAATCCACCAACAGCTTCGCTCCAACCTTCGGTTGTTGAACCGCACTGGGCAGTCTCACGACCTTTCCCACCCCAGCGATCACCGGGGTGGTTGCTTCGAAAGACTGCTTTTCGTGCACATCGGAATCGCCGGACCTTTCAGGCACCGGATGATTCTTCATGGCTTCAGCGAATCCCCGCTCGACAAAACCAGAAACGGCTTTCGCGTGTGCTTGAATCAACTTCACCACGTAGGCGTCATCGGAGGTTTCTGTCACGCGAACACCTTTTTCAGTGTTCTCGTGGACCATTTTAATCTTGTCGGTGTGACGGAAGATTTCCGCGAACAACGGATCTCGCATGCGAATCGGATTGGTCTCTTCGATCCGGTATTCCATCCATTCGACGTGTTCCTGAATCGCCTCGGCAATCTTCGGGTCATCCGATTCGGTCAACGTTTCAACACCGGAAGCCAACTCCTTAACAGTTCGCTGGATTGCTTCATGGTTTTGAAGCAGGAACTGAAACACCTCGTGATCGGAATCATGTCGGTCATCATGGCCGTGCTGTTCAGCCGCCGCCCTGTTCGCCTCCGTTCCGTTTGCTCCCCGCCCAAATCTCTGACCGTTCCGCATGCCTCGGCCACGACCGAAACCTTGGCCACCTTCCGGACCACGTCCGGCTCGCGGCCCTTGCCCAAATCCCGGCCCTCGCCTGACATCTGGCTGAGCATCTCCAGCATTCTCTTGCGCGAACCCTGGCACGCTCACTAGGAACGTCAAACACCAAAGCGTCATCAAGCCAATCATTCGGTTCATTGAATCGTTCCTATTTCAAAGTTCACGCCGGAAACAACATCTCAGTAAAAAATCAACAGCTGCCTATTCATCCGAATTCGCTGGCATGTGCTTGGCGATGTAGGCTGGTTCACCCATCCGCTCCAACAGATCCAGTTGCAGCTCCAACCAACCCGCATGCCCTTCTTCGTCCACAGCAATGCGTTCGAACAATTGACGCGTCCCGATGTCACGGTCTTCACTCGCCTGAATCGATGCGGTCGTGTAGAAGTCGATGGCTTCTTTTTCGTCGGCCAGATCAGATTCGAACATTTCCTTCAGCGACTTTGCTTGGACAGGCGTTTTCTGCATCGTCAAGTTGGGATTTCCCTTCAAGAACAAGATCCGGTTCAAAAAGTCTTCTGAATGCCCCAGCTCTTCTTGTAGTTCTTCACGCATTTTGGAAGCCAACAGCCCCATGCCCCAATCATCCAGCACGCAGGCGTGCAACTGATATTGGTGCGTCGCCGTCAATTCCATTGCCAAAGCTTTTTGCAAGTTCTCAATCGTTTGCGTTTTACTCATCGTTTGTCTCCTAAGTTTTCAATAAATGTGAATCGCTTCGTGCTGCCGATCGTGTCGGCCATGGATGTCATATGACCAAATGGCCTTCTCATCAACCAACCAGATTCCACCGCCGGAATTGCGGACGAATCCCCGTGGTAAATCGCTCGTGGTCGATCAGGCTAGCTAGACAAAGACACCGTTTCTTTCTGCTTTGGTAAATCCGCTTGCACCCACGCCTTGTAGCCTCCCTCCATGTTGATTACGTCTTTCACGCCATTGGCTTGAAGAACGCTGGCGGCAATCGACGATCGAGCACCACTCAAGCAATGCACGACAACGGTTTTGTCCTTGGGCAGTTCGCTCAAACGACTCGGCAATCTACCGAGAAAGTAGTGGTTGGCATTTTGAATGTGCCCCTCGTTCCACTCTTCGTTCGAACGCACATCAATCAGCGTCACTCGCTCTGACTCGATGCGAGGCAGCAACTCAGACGGCTTCGCGGCCGAATAGACCTCATCGGCTTCCCCTGACGCTTGAACGCTGTGTGCGTCAAAAGCACCGACGATTTCCTCCACACCAATCTTGTGAAGCACGCGAGCGGCTTCTTCCAATTGCTCCGGCTTGCAAATCAAGTACGCCGGTTTGTCGTAGTCGACTAACCAACCTGCCCAGGTCGCTAACATGCCAATCGGAATATTGATTGCCCCGGGCACATGCCCTTTCGCGAATTCAGAGGAGGTTGCTAGATCGATGACGGTCCCTGATTTCAATGCGGCATGTAGTTTTGCCAAGTCAAGCATCTGATGATGATGCCCTTCACCCAACACACGTGGCCCTTCTTTGTTGACGCGTTTCATCACCGCAAAGTACTTCGGTGCTTCCGGTTGATCCGCCAGGATGTAACGCACGAAAGATTCCTCGTTGTCATATTGCAGGGCGGGATTGGTGAGTTTCTCGTAGCCAACGGTCGATGAGGGAATCGCCCCCAATCCTTTCCCGCAGGCACTGCCCGCCCCGTGAGCTGGCCAAACTTGCAAGTGATCCGGCAATGCTCGAAACCGCTTCATGGACGCAAACAAATCTTTTGCTCCCGGCTCAGCAGTTCCAGCGATCCCGGCTGCCTCTTCCAACAAATCTGGGCGACCGATGGATCCGACGAAAACGAAGTCGCCCGTAAAAATTCCCATTGGACTAGTGACTCCACCGCCTTGGTCAGTCAACACAAACGACAAGCTCTCAGGAGTGTGGCCAGGCGTGTGCATCACGTCGAACTTGATCTTGCCGATCGAAAACGAATCGCCATCGTGAAGCAATTGATTGGTGTATCCATCGAGGTACAAATACTTCCACTCGGCGGGGCCTTCATCGGAGACGTACAATTTCGCCCCCACCCGGTCAGCAAGCTCCCGCGCACCGGACACATAGTCCGCATGAATATGTGTCTCCGCAACGGCTGCGATGGTGAGCCCTTCTCGCTCGGCCATCGCTAAATAGCCCTCAATGTCGCGACCTGGATCGATCACGATGGCTTCGCGGACGCGCTGACATCCGACCAGATACGAAGCGTGTGCGAGTTTGTCATCATAGAAATACTTGAGCAACATGATTGTCTCCTCTCAAAAGTGACTGTGAGCTACAAAACCGTTGATTTGACAAGGACGAACGTCGCGACCAACACAACCGCGATCGAGAAAACTTTTTGAAGCGTGGGACCTTCCAAACGTTTCGCGACGATCCCGCCCAACCACATGCCGGCGAATCCGCCCGTCGTGAACAACAATGCGGTTGAGATGGAAAGTTCGTTGCCACTGAGCAGATGAGAAGCGACTCCAGAGACGCTGACCAGGACAATGACAAACAACGACGTCCCAACCGCTCGGTGAATTTCCATGCCGCTGAACAAGACCAACGCGGGCACGATGACAAACCCTCCACCAACGCCAAACAAACCCGAAAGCACTCCCGTCATCAGTCCCACCAGAACCAGCAACCGTGCACATCGCGATGTCAATCGCAGCGTGCCATCTTCATCACGCTGACAAGCACTGCGATCGCGTTCCATGCTCGCTTCGCTGTTGCACACACCGCTGACAATGCTTGGATCTTTCGTCTTCGCCCACATCCGGTAAGCAACAACGAGCATCAACACCGCAAACATCAATAACAAAGCCGTCTCCGGTACCAACGACGACAAATACGATCCAACCGGGGCACCCATCATTCCAGCAATCGCAAACAACAACCCGGTCCTCAGTTCGACTTCACCATGAATCAATCTTGGGACCGCACCAAACAACGCAGTACCGCCGACCGATGCCAGTGAGATCCCAACCGCTTCGCGTGGCGCGATCGACATGCCATAGACCAGCAATGGCACGGCAAAAACTCCGCCGCCCCCACCGGTAAGCCCGAGGGCAAAACCGACGATGCAGCCAAACAAGATCGCTAGACCGAACATGACCCTGAATCTCCGCATCGATTCCAGGGCATTTTCGAAAGCATCATGCCCATCCCACACGTGTCAGTGATTCCGGCAAACATCAAACCGGCACCGATGAATGCAGACAGTCCGATGAAGTAGGGATGGACGAAGAACCCCAGGACCGCACCCAGCAAGGCCAAGAACCCCGCCAAAATTCGAACCTGACGTTCGAGTGAAATGGCTTTCTGCCCCCGGACAATTGGCAACCCAGCGGACACCCATGCGTTGGTCCCGCCATCCACGTTGACAACGTTTTGCACGCCTGCCTGCAAGAACTTCTGCACGGCTTTGCTGGATCGATTCCCGCTCTTGCAAATGACATAGATCGGCTCACCACTTCCGTTTTGCATGGCTTGCGCCACTGCCTTTGGATCCAATGAATCCAGTGGAACACTGACCGCTCCGGTGGCATGAACTTCGCGATACTCGGTCGGCATCCGAACATCGATCAAGTCGACGCTGGTGCTCTTCTGCTTTTGGGCGAGCTCTTGAACTGTGATTGACTGCATGAGAAGACTCCGTTGTAGGGTCGCACCACAAATGGGTCGAAACCTCGAGATGCGACGATATGTCAGTTTAAAAAAAGGGACGACCGTCCGTCCCACTATTTTGAATTGCTTTCAAGACGTCTGAAAGCGTCCTTCGATGCACGCCATCAGCTGCTCCAAATGAGACTCAGCGACTTGATAATACACTTTGCGTCCATCCCGCTTGCTGGTCAGAAATCCGCAACGCTGCAACAGCCGTAAATGATCCGAACCGACATTGTTCTGGATCTCGCAATCCGATGCCAATTCACCAACCGTGTATCGGCCGTGTAGCAACATCTGAACAATTCGCAAACGAACTGGATGAGCGAGGACCTTCAAACATTCCGCGGCTTGTGCAAAATCGCTTGCCGTGCCGGGCGGTTTTGACGGACGCTCGTTTCTAAGTTCTGTTTTGCGATTCATTTTGTTCTCCCTCGCTCTCGGTGACTCCAATATATCGTCACATCACGAGGTGTCAATCATTCAATCTTGAAATTTATCCTAAACGATCGCCGCAACAACGAGCCCTCCGTTGACCGTCGCCTCGCGCACACTCCCGCGACCAATTCTGCAATCATTCATGTCACCGAATCAGACACTTTCGAAACCGCACCCTGAAACCTGAACTGGCCATGCCCCAGCCCTCACCCTCAAGCGAACTGCCCGACCACCATTGCCCAGTTTGTGGTTCCAAGCAACGTGTGTTTCTTCGGTATCCCTGGTACATCTGCAAAGAATGCTTGGCTCTGGCGGAGGATGGAGATGGCCGCCGCCTGGAATTTGGAAACGTGAGTTTTTCGGGCGGCTTTTGCTTTGGTTATGCGGACGAACCAGACACGGCGTCCAGAGTTTGCGGGTCCGTGTTTTGTCTGATCCATCACCGACCGGTGTACGTGACCGAAGCACGCTTTGGTGGCATCGTTGCTCAACCACTGACCTCATCGCACACGGAAGGCATGCATCTCTACGACAACGTCGACCTGACGCGACGCACCACTACGTAACCTCAACGCCGCCTTTCGATAGAATCTTCACGATGAAAGCAGACAAACAACTCGTGTCGACGAGCAAATTCCTGAGCCTCGTCCTCCGACACCAACCCGGTGTCATCGGCATGACGCTGGACGAGCAAGGCTGGCTCGAAATCGATGGACTGATTGCAAACGCAAACACACGTGGCAAGAAGCTGACGCTCGAATTGATTCACGAAGTGGTCGCGACAAATGACAAGAAACGTTTTGTCCTAAGCGATGATGGGCTTCGCATTCGCGCCAGCCAAGGGCATTCGGTTGCAGGAGTGGACCTGAACCTGACCGAAGCGAATCCGCCCGCAACGCTTTACCATGGAACCGTGGATGCATTCCTTCCTCGTATCCGTGAACAAGGATTGCAAAAGCGATCTCGAAACCACGTTCACCTCTCCGCCGACGAAGCAACGGCAACCAATGTTGGTTCGCGACGTGGCAAACCCAAACTCCTTCTCATCGCTGCACAGCGAATGCATCAAGACGGTCATATTTTCTATCTCTCTGAGAATGAAGTTTGGTTAGTCGATTCGGTTCCGCCGACTTACCTCACCTTCCCAACGTGATCCGTCGGCTGTTTTGCGAATCTGACTGACCGAAACCCAACGTTTCATCCTGGAGCAGCTGTCTTGCATTACAAATCCATTGTTGGCTGCATGCTGGGCACCGCCGTTGGTGACGCTCTTGGACTTCCCTACGAAGGCTTGCCTCCCGATCGAGCCGCACGTCTTCTCGGCCCACCGACACGACACCGTTTTTTTCTTGGTCACGGGATGATTTCCGACGACACGGAGCACACCTGCATGGTGGCTCAATCGTTAATGGAATCTCCATCCGACGTCAATCAATTCGCGAAGCGTTTTGCATGGCGTTTGCGGTGGTGGATCCTGGGACTGCCCGCGGGAGTCGGCAAAGCAACGGCTCGATCCGGTATCAAACTTTGGTTGGGCGCAAAGCCACAAACGTCTGGTGTTTTCTCCGCTGGCAACGGACCGGCAATGCGAGCGGCCATCTTTGGTGCGGCAATCGATGATCGTTCGCTGATGCTGGACTTCGTGCGTGCGTCATCGCGATTGACACATTCTGACCCAAAGGCAGAACAAGGTGCGATCGCGGTCGCACTTGCCGCACGGCACGCTCGAACTTTTCCCATGGTCGACCACAAGCTTTGGCTGAAAGACGTTGAGAAGGCATTGAACAACGAGCAATCGGAATTACTGAATCGAATCCGAGCCTCAATCGACAGTGCTCAGTCGAACGAATCCACCCGAGACTTTGCAGATTCACAAGGACTCTCACGAGGCATCACCGGCTACACGCTTCACACAGTTCCGCTTGCCGTTCACGCCTGGCTGTCCAGCCCAAACGACTACCGACAAGCGGTCACCTCCATCATCGAGTGCGGCGGTGATGCTGACACCACTGCTGCGATTGTTGGCGGAATCGTTGGTGCCGGTGTGGGACGCGATGGCATTCCAACGAAATGGCTCGACGGCATCCAAAACTGGCCGCGTAGCATCATGTGGATCGAGCACCTCGCTGAAAAACTCGCCGACACATTGGAGCCAACATCACTGGGCAGAACGCCCAACAAAGCACCTTGGATCAATCCACTCGCAGTCGTTCTTCGCAACCTCGCGTTCCTGATGATCGTTCTTTTTCACGGCTTTCGCCGACTCGCACCGCCATACTGATCGAGAACCGCGAACTACTCACTGGCCGGCGGGCATGCGTCCGCGTTGATCGCGTTCAATGCAATGAAGTCCTTCCATTGCTCCGGCACATCGTCCTCGCCGAAGATGGCCTCGGTCGGACACTCGGGAATGCAAGCTTCGCAATCAACGCAGTCGTCGGGATTGATGTAAACCATTTGCTCGTCTTCGTGAAAGCAATCCGCCGGGCACACGGTCAAGCAGGCTTTGTCTTTGCAACCGATGCACGGCTGCGTCACCACCATCGTCATCGCAGGTCCCTCTCAATAGAACGAAGTTCGTATCATTCAATTTGGTCCACGGCAGATGTGCCATGACACGTCTATCAAAGGGACACGAATTCCAGCCGATGGTTCGCAGGCAGAATCAAACCAAACGTCCGTTCGCGATCAGGCAAATCGGTCTTGCCGACCGAACGCGTTGGAGTAAACGAGGCGTCCATTCTCGAAGTGATCCGGAAATGTGGTCTGAAGTCCTCGCAAGAAAAACACATCGTCAGGCATTCCATCAAAACAGTGCTGAACGCCAAAGTCCAAAATCGGCCGAAACCCAAATCGAGTGTAGAACTCCGGGTGCCCAGCCACCGCCATAAAGGACTCGCCCGCAGCGTCCGCTCGCTCAACGACCGCACGAACGAGTTGCGAACCAACGCCTCTCCGCTGAAACGACGGCATCACCGCCATCGGACCAATCGCCAAACCGCTCCTCTCACTGCCGGCGAAATGAATGACGGCAGGCGATGCGATCACGTGCCCTATCACTTTTCGATCATCAAGAGCAACCAACGAAATTGCTCGCTCACAATTGTCACGCAAGGCTTCGATCAGTTCCGATTCGCCCTGATGACCAAACTTTGATGCTTCAAAAGCCGAAACGGTGAGCTGTTGAACCGAATCGTAATGGCACGACTGTTCCACGGAAATTGAGATCACCGGATAGACTCATTTTGAAAGGGTTGACAACTGCAGTTCTCTCGCCCGGACATTGCGGATCCACCCCGGCTGGCGGATGGGGTGGCCGCTTCACTATTCCAACAATCCCGACAACGCTTCGTCGTGGCCCATCGGCGGACAGACAAACTCCGAAGCTTCGCCCCCTCTTACTCCTTCCGACTTGCAACCTGACATGCGTGATTGGATCCGTTTGGCAACCAAGCGATCGATCGTTGTACGCGGAGTGATCTGCAGCTCGATTGTTGGCACGATTCTGATTGCGATCAACCAAGGCGACGTGATCTGGAATGGAAACCTCGAAATTCGACACGCTGCTAAAATCGGACTGACGTAAATGGTGCCGTACATCGTCTCGACTGTTTCCAGTGTGGGAGCCCTTCGCAACGTCAGCCAATGAGATCATTTCATGCCAGCCGAGACCACCGCTGCGAAAATCAATCAGTACGTCCGCTGGGGATCCATCGCGATCGTCGTGGTCAGTTTGCTGGTCATCATCCGCACGCTGCCGTTTGACGTTGTCACTTCGGCGATGAACGAGTGGATCGGTAGCTTGGGTTGGTGGGGCCCGGTGGTCCTCGTGTTGCTGTACATCGTCGCGACAGTTCTGTTTGTACCAGGCACGATTTTGACACTCGCCGCCGGAGCGATCTTTGGGTTGCTCGTTGGCACCATCGTGGTTTCGATTGGCTCGACGATCGGCGCCGCACTGGCGTTCTTGATTTCTCGGTATGTGGCCCGAGAGAGGGTCGCCAAACTTGCCAAAGACAATCGTCGCTTCGCCGCGATCGACCGAGCCATCGAAGAAGGCGGATGGAAAATCGTTGGGCTGTTGCGGTTGTCGCCGGCCTTGCCCTTCAACTTACAGAACTATCTGTACGGCCTGACTCCAATTCGCTTTTGGCCGTACGTTCTCACCAGTTGGATTGCGATGCTACCCGCGACATTCCTTTATGTTTACTTGGGACATGTCACGGGAGCAGCGGTCGGTGCGGATCGTGAACGCACCACCGCGGAGTGGGCGATGCTAGCGGTGGGATTGCTGGCGACCATCGCGGTCACCGTCTATGTCACGCGACTGGCCAGCCAAAAACTGGACGAACAAGTCGACCAGGATCAGCGTGAGAACGCTGACACATCGAAACAATCCGGCTCGGTGGCAACATCGAACGCTCGCCGGACGGTGCTTCTAGCTACGATTGCCGTTTCAATGGTTTTGCTTGCCGTTTACGTCTCGATGAACTCCGGTGACATCGAAAGCACGGTCACCAGCTGGCTTGGTCCACCAGCAGTCGACGCAACCGAAACGCATTCGCCCAATCCGAGTGGCCCAAACATCGATCACTCGTTGCTGGATGAAGTGTTGGCGACACACGTTCAAGAAGGCGGTTGGGTGAACTATGAGGCATTGCGAGACAACACTGGCAAGCTTGATCGATACCTGGACGTTGTGGCGTCGGCACCGTGGGACGATCTTGGCCGTGATGAAAAACTAGCCTTGCTTCTTAACGGCTACAACGCATCGACGCTGAAATTGATTGTGGACCACTACCCGGTCGATTCCATCAAGGACATTCCCGCGACCGATCGCTGGGACGCGGTTCGATGGAACATCGGTGGGAACATCTGGAGTCTCAACCAAATTGAGCACGAGCAGATTCGCCCGCATTTCAAAGAGCCTCGCATCCACTTCGCACTGGTTTGCGCCGCTGTTGGTTGCCCACCTCTACGTCGCGAAGCCTACCATCCCGATCGATTGAATGAACAACTGGAAGATCAGACTCGGATCGTCCACGACCATGCGACTTGGTTTGAACATCTCGCGGGCTCCAACGAACTAAGACTCACAAAGCTCTACGACTGGTACGCCGGCGATTTCTTGCAGTCAGCGGAATCGATTCCACACTTTGCAGCCACCTATTCACAATCGCTTCGACAAGCAATCGATTCCGAGCAGGATCCAACCGTCGAATGGCTGCCATACGACTGGTCGCTCAACACGTTGCCGAATCGCCGGCCACGATAGTTCGAATCGAACAAACGACGCCTCATCTTTTCGACGCTTTTCATACCCATTGGCCACCGCATGAACGCTCTGCTTCCCCACGACGAACACAACCAACAACTTGAAGCGAACGTTCACCCGACCGATTGGCAAAACCCAAGTCCTAAACAACCGTATCACTTGGTTGTCATCGGTGCGGGAACCGCCGGATTGGTCACCGCGGCAGGAGCGGCTGGGTTGGGAGCCCGAGTCGCGCTGATTGAACGAGACCTCATGGGCGGTGATTGCCTGAACGTTGGATGCGTTCCATCCAAAGGAGTCATCAGCGCCGCTCGAGTCGCAGCGACCGTCAAGAACGCATCGGATTTTTCAGTCCATGTGCCGAACGGAGTTGAGATCGATTTCGATGGTGTCATGAGCCGCATGCGGGAACTTCGCGCAAAGATCAGCCAAAACGACTCCGCCAAGCGATTTCAGGACCTAGGCGTCGACGTCTACTTTGGGCAAGCCAGCTTCACCGACTCCCAAACAATTGATGTTCAAGGAACCAAACTTCAGTACAAGCGAGCGGTGATCGCAACCGGAGCCCGAGCAGCGGCTCCACCGATCAAAGGCTTGGATCAAGTCGACTACCTAACCAACGAAACCGTTTTCTCTTTAACGAAACTTCCAAAGCGAATTGGGATCATTGGTGCGGGACCGATCGGTTGCGAAATGGCCCAAACGTTCGCCCAGCTAGGCTCGGAAGTCTTCCTGATCGAATCTCAGCACGGGATCCTACCCAAAGAAGATCGCGAAGCCGCTGATATCGTTCAAAAAGCAATGCTGGCCGATGGTGTTCAGTTGCTTTGTTGCGGACACGATCTCGAAATCAAGAACGAAGGCGGGATCCGCTTGACGCTGAACTCCCATGGGAACCAATACGACCAACCGGTCGACCAATTGCTAGTCGCGGTTGGCCGAGCACCAAATGTTGAGAAACTCAACCTCGATGCTGTCGGCGTGAAATTTGACAAAAACGGCGTGGAGGTCAACGACAACCTTCAAACCACCAACCCCAACATTTTCGCGGCGGGCGACGTTTCATCGAAATATCAATTCACTCATGTGGCAGACTTTCTGGCACGCATCGTGATTCAAAATTCGCTTTTCGCGATTGGACCGTTCGGCAAAAAGAAGGCCAGCGAGTTGATCATTCCTTGGGCAACCTACACCAGCCCTGAAATTGCTCATGTCGGCATGTACGAACAAGACGCCAAGGACGCCGGCATCGAAATCGACACATACGTCCAACATTTTCGCGAAGTTGATCGAGCCATCCTCGAGGGTGAAGAAGAAGGCTTCGTCAGAATCCACACGAAGAAGGGGACTGACAAAATCGTCGGCACGACCATCGTCGCGAAAAACGCGGGCGACATGATCTCGGAAATCACCGTTGCGATGAACAACAACGTGGGACTGGGGGCGATCGCAAATGCAATTCATCCATACCCGACGCAAGCCGAGGCGATCCGCAAATTGGGCGATCAATACAACCGCACACGTCTAACGCCGTTCAGTAAAACCATGTTGCACGCGTTGATGCGATGGAATGTCGGTCGCTAAGCGATCCTCTGACGATTGTCTTTAAACGCAAATCCGAAGGCTCTGCGCTGGCGCCGTTTGACTGACTCCGTTTGCAGCCACCGCCGTTGCGAGAGAGGCCAAACATTCAGTGCCCGTCAACCGACCCACCAAATTGAAGGTCGAGCCAAGCAACGAAAAAGCAGTGTTTTGGCTGAACACCATCTGGGGCACAACTTCGATGCCAGCGTCTTCGAAGACGCCGAAAAAGTGCGTGACGAACTTTCCCAGGCACTAACTACCGGCGTGCTTCTCCTGGACATGAACATATCCAAGATGCATGGCCCCATGACTGCGAAAGCTTTTCGCCGCGATCGTCGATATCAAAATCTGAAACAAGCCGTCTTTAGCGGCAGCGAGCCAGAACAATCCGCGGCGTGTAACAATCCCTTGCGTTTATCCGCAATTAGCAGCAAAATGCCACCGTTCGGCACAAACAACACGCAAAAGAAATCTCAATGCGTACTTCCACGCTCATTCTATGCATTGGCTTATGCATCGCTGCCGTGACTGTTATCAGCTGGTACATGATCTCGGCAGATCAGCGACGCCAAGTAGTCAATGAGAATGCAGCACGAGCGATTGACACAACCGAACGGTTAGAACGAGAGATTGGCTACGGCGGGCTGATACATCATTTCAAAAACTATGTTCTTCGCCCAACCGAGTCACAGTACTACGAAGACGCGATCCAGAACGCTGAAACAGCGTTGCAGCTGATTCTCGAACTGGAGCAGATTGACCAGGGCCCCATCCAAGGGAAGCCGCTACCAGAGACCCGGCGCATGATCGCGGAGTACTCTCGTCAACTGCAGATCGTTCATGAGATGGCCAGCGAAAATGCATCTGCCCGTGAGATTGACGCAGCGGTTCGCTTCGACGATACGCCCACACTAAACGAGTTGAAGACAACCGTCGATTCGCTCGGCGATGCTTACCGGACCGAAGCCGGCCGGCTAGAACGCCTCACTCGGGCGCTGATGATACTCAACGTCATCCTAGGTCTGGGCACGGCGATCACATTGGCGACCTTCAATGTCCGCCAACACATCAAGAACCTGCGAAACCAAGTTGTTTACATCGAACTGCTTGGGCAAAGCGGTGGAATTTGGAACTGGAACCGCCAAACCGATGAGGTCCAGTACGCACCGAAATTTCGCGAATTGCTTGGGTACGCGGGCGATGACACCGAATCATTCCCCGAAAACGTGAGCGCCAGTCGCGATCGAATTCACGCTGAAGACATCGCGATTTTCGCTGATCGGCTAGCGAACCAAAAGCAAACGCGCAAACCTTTTAGCGTCGAATTTCGCATGCTGGATCACGAAGATTGCTATAGATGGTTTCGAACGCATGCCCACACGCTGTTTGACAACAGTGGAACCCCGATTCGAACAGCCGGAACCATCTTCAACATTGAAGACAGCAAGAAATATGAACACGAGCTTCAAGAAAGCAATCAGGAACTCCAACGCTTTGCATTCGCAGCGTCGCACGACCTGCAAGAACCTCTGCGAGCGATCACCGGATTCAGTCAACTTCTACAACAACGGCACACCAACTCGCTTGATGAAAAGGGGCAAGGTTACCTAAGGCACATCGTCGAAGGCGCCGGCCGAATGAAGACTTTGATCGACGATATTTTGACGCTTTCGCGAGTGGGTCAATCTGAATTGGAATTCGCCGAGATCAATCTCGACGACTGCGTGCAAATGGCACTTCAAAATCTTTCGCAATTGATCCGAGAAACCGAACCTGAAATTCGGATCGGAAAGCTGGGTATTGTCCACGGACACGAGGGTTTCTTAGTCGAGTTGTTCCAAAATCTGATCAGCAATGCCATCAAGTTTCGCAAACCTGATCAGACAGCCAAGATCGACATTGACTCTCACACCAAAGATTCCCGGATCAACATAACGGTTGCCGATCAAGGGATCGGAATCTCAAAAACCCACCACGCTCAGGTCTTCGAATTATTCAAACGCTTGCATCGTCGAGAACAGATCCCGGGTACCGGCATCGGCCTAGCCCTGTGCAAACGAATCGTGGAACGTCACCACGGAACCATCTCACTCATTTCCGAAGAAGGCGAGGGATCAACCTTCCGCGTCTCCCTTCCCGCCGATACCCAGACCGACCCGTCCGCTCAAGAAATTCAACATGTCAAACCAAGCGAAACCCATCGACATCCTGCTGGCCGAAGATAGCGAAACCGATGCCGAGCTGACCATGGATGCGTTGCAACAAGGTAAGATCCGCAACAACATCTATCATGTGTGGGACGGTGAAGAAGTGCTCCAATTCCTCCGCAAGGAAGGCGAGTACAAGGACGCGGTTCGTCCCGACCTAATTCTCCTCGACCTCAATATGCCGCGAATGGACGGCCGAACCGTCCTCAAAGAACTCCGATCAGACGATCGGATCAAGGCGATTCCGGTGGTCGTCTTGACCACTTCCAGCCAAGAACGCGACATCCACGAATCGTACGGATTGGCCGCCAACAATTACATCGTCAAACCAGTCGATCTTGTTCAATTCTTTGAGGTGATTCAAAGCGTTCAAGAATTCTGGGTCAACGTGGTGAAGCTTCCAAAGAAATAGATTCTGGGAAAACGACGCTTTGGGAGGTGCCCAGCACTCCTTCGGGAAGTTTCAACCGACCAAGGCGATCGAGTCTTGCCGCGTGTCGGCCCTTGCATAAGTGGTGCAGAACGAAAAGGGCGATCGTGAACACATTGGATCGTCGCACCCTACCGCGATACAGACGGGCCGCGGTTCAGATGTAGCCCGCTACCATTTGTCCTCCGAACATTTCCAATGCCGTGGAGGTTGCACAAATCATATTCTCAAGTCGCTTTCCGGATGCGGAATGACCGGTCAGATTCAGACGAGTCCAACACTTCGACCTGGTCGATGTCTTCAATTGCATCTTGAACCTCTTGAAACGACTGATTCGTCCGAACCCACAGGACGAGCTCCCCATCGATTGCACGTACCCTCCATTGGCGTGCCTTTAACTTAGAAACGATTTTGAATCGTATGGTTTCTGCATTCTGGCCATCTGAGAATTCGATCAAAACTCGAACCGCTTCCTCTGCGGGCACCCCAAAAGGATTGACCGAACCAAACATATCCGGTGCAGATCGATTGCCCGGATGACCATATGGAAGTGGATGAGAATGCCCGCGTGGTCCGCCAGGACTTGGGAACTCGGCGGAGACATGTTGATCATGCCAACTGGCATCGGGAATGGGAGGTGCGGAGAGAACAGTCGCGAAAACAATCACTGCCATGAAAGCGGCTTGAGCGATGTAGGTCGCGGCCAAGGCTCGCGCGATTCCGATCCAGTACCACAGCGAGATCAGGACAATCCCAACCAGAAAGATGAATGCAACCTGCATGAGCACAGCGGTGCCGCCACCCTGCAAACCACTGAAATCCAAATTCTCGGCCGCACCGTTGCGATTCAGTCGCAGACCTACTTTGAGAAGCACCGCACCAGCGATGCAGAGCACTCCGGTTGTTCCCAAACCGGCGGCCGCACTGACAAAGGTACTGCCCAGTTCGCCAAAAACCTTTCGCAGAATGTGCAACCGCGGCAGGAACAACAATCCAACCGCGATCGCTCCCAACACGACCTCAAAGATTCCGACGATGAACATCGGCCACGGTGCGAGCCAACTGAGGCAAAGATTCAAAATCGCGAACGAAGCTACCGCGACGTGAAACTTATGCGTTTTCACCCATGCCAACGCGCTGTTCTGGTTCGCTTTTTGTTGTCGATTGATTGGACGATTCGCACCAGAAACACCCGCGCCAGTCGCCCCTGAGAACGCTCGCACCGTGGCGGGTTGCTTTGGAAGCGTTCTAGGCACCGCCCGGGTCGATGATGCGCCAGCGGGTCGGGTTGGCTTCCGCACCGGTGTCACCGGACGAACGGCCGCCTTTGCCGCTACCGGTTGGCTAGCAACAACAGGCTCTCGGGAGGGCAAGCGAAATTGCGTTTGGCAGTGAGGGCACCTCAGGCGTTTTCCTGCTGCTTGATCCGAGACTTTGAGGGTGCGCTGACAACCGGGACACGAGACATTCATGAATTTCGAGGCCAATCGTAAAACGGACTTTCTAGCGACATCATCCGTGGAGAGTCGTCTCCTTCTGACACCACTGGCGTCTCGGAAGTTCCATCGGGCTAGTCGCGTTCCCTCATAAGAAATAGAGAAGATAAACGGCCAATCGCACTCACAAAGCAACGTCCACTACGCGCATCCACTCAACCTGCGACAATGGTGGGTTCTTCCTGTCCGATCCCATGCAACCAATCTATCCAAATGAGTGACCTTCCGAATTGTCCTGAGTGTGCTGGTGAATTCACCTATGAAGACGGCATCCTTTTGGTTTGCCCCAGCTGCGGGCATGAATGGTCGCCAGCCGATGCAGAGGCTGCCGCGGAAGCAGACATCATTCGCGACGCCAACGGCAACGCACTTGAAAATGGCGATACCGTGGTTGTGATCAAAGATTTGAAAGTCAAAGGTGCCGGACAGACTGTCAAAGTGGGCACCAAAGTCAAAAACATCCGCTTGGTCGATGGCGACCACGACATCGACTGCAAAATCGATGGAATCGGAGCGATGGGATTGAAGTCCGAGTTTGTACGAAAGGCTTGATTCCTTCGCGTCATCGATTGCCTTCGATTGACAGCACGCCGCTTTGAATCAGCTCACCAATACCGCCGCTTTCACTCGAGGCACACAAATCGCCACTTCCGTTCCATTCAAATGGTTTCCGGCGGCGATCGTGCCGCCATGGGCTTCGACGATGCGCTGGCAAATCGGCATGCCCAAACCGGTTCCGGTTGGCTTGGTCGTGTAAAAGGGCTCGAACAAATGAGCGGATTGTTCGGCGGTGAGCCCTGGTCCGTCATCAGTCACTTTCAAACACACCATTTCGTCGTTGCATTCGCAATCGATCTCGATGCGAACGGGACCTTCGCTCGCCTCGAGCGCATTGAGAAACAGGTTACGAAACAGCTGTTCCATTCGGCAAACGTCGACTTTCACATCGTGCAAACAGCTGGTCGCGTTCTCAACCAACTCAACGTCGCGTCCCGAACGTTTGCATTCCAGGTCATCCCAAGACCGGCGCCAAATCTCGCGAAGATCCGCGCACTCGAGCTTTGCTTGAATCGGTGCAGCAAATGCTCGCACACTTTCCAGCAGCGTCGACAGATCAGATGCGGCTCGTTGGACAACCGACAACTCTTCTTCCGAATCCACGTTACCGCGAATGTTGATGGCGAGAACTTCCGACGCTGCATTGATTCGCTGAATCGCATTGCGGCTCTCGTGAGCCAACGCCGCGACGGTTTCTCCGATCGCTGCCAAACGCTCCGCTCGAACTGCACGCTGAGTCGCTTCTGCTAGATCAGAAACGTCAATTCCAATTGCCAGAATGAATTGCTGCCCACCGTCAGCTTCACTCCATTTTGAATTCGACCATCGAATTTCGCGAGCCTCGCCATTTTTACAACGAATGCGATTGGTGCATCCTCGATAGCGATCAGTTCGAGACATCGTGTCACAAACATTGATCAGCCGATCTCTGTCTTCAGGATAGATGCATCGATCGAACCAATTCTCCCCGATCAGATCGCCTTGGGCCCATCCTGTCAGCTCCGTAAAAAAACGGTTGAAGTGGATCACCCTGCCATCAAAATCGATGACCAAGATGATCGCTTCTGCCGTTGACTGAATGCGTTCGGCAAAAGCATGTTCGATTTGGAGGTGCTGCTCTAAAACACGTCGCTCAAGTATCCGCCGGACCGTCTGAATCAAATCTTCCGGGATGATCGGCTTGATCACGTAGTCCGAGATCCCTTGGCGAAATGCAAGGATGACGGCCTGCAGATCGCTGTAACCGGTCACGACGATGACAGGTGTTTTGGAACTGACTTCTAAGATTTCCTGCAATCGATGCTCGATCAAACCATCGGGCAAATGCCGATCCGTCAGGATAACGCCGAACCGTTGGCTTTCAAGCAGTTCCATCGCGTCCTGCACACTCGCGGTGGTCGTGATCTGAAACCCATCGATCGATAGCATGTCCGACAATGATTCGGCAGCATCGAGATCATCTTCGATGACAAGAATGTGATTGAGATAAGTCATGGGGCCAGACGACAACGGAACGGCAACAACATCACAAGTCCTTTTGTGATTCTGAAAATCAGAGCTTCAATCACCCGCTCGCATCGCGAACGTCATGCCATGCTGCTGTTTGTGACACCACCGCTCAATCCAACCTGTCCCAACTCGCGTCCAATCCTGCATCGATCAATCCGCTTCGACGCGGATGTGGTGACTGGTCTGTTCACCGATCGTTTTGCAGGTTGCTTTCACGCCCCCAGGCCAGCTGTGCCATAATGCACATCAAGTGATCCCAGACGCACGAAAAGCAGGGTCAAAAGGCTTCTCACTAGCTTTTCGCGTGCTGGAACAGGGATCGCAGTTCGACTTGAGCGAACACAGCTTGTTGAAACGCTTTCTTCTTGATCGGTATCACCATGAGTCAAACTGCCATCAAAATCCTTCTCGTCGATGACGAAGATGACTACCGTCGCAGTTGCGGCAAGTTCATGGAGCGGATGGGACACACGGTCCGGTTGGCAGCCAGTGGTGCCGAAGCCATGTCGTTCCTCGACCGAGAGGCGTTTGACGTGGCCGTGTTCGACATCGACATGCCGGGCATGAGTGGACTGGAGTTAATGCAACGCGTCCACGAGGAATCGCACGACGTCGAAGTCGTGTTTTTAACTGGCAAAGGGACCATCGAGGCGTGCGTGCAAGCGATGCAAATGGGTGCATGTGACTTTCTCACCAAACCATGTTCACTCGCCGATCTCGAACACCGGGTTCAATTGGCTCAGCAGCGCGGGCATCTCAAGAAAGAAAACCAACAGCTCAAAGCGATCGTGCATCGGAACCGCCCGTCTCCCAAGCTCATCGGGAATTCCCTCGCAATGAAAGAACTCTCGCGAATGATCGCGAAAGTTGCTCCGACTCGAAAACCGGTGCTAATCGAAGGTGAAAGTGGGACGGGGAAGGAAGTCGTCGCGCGTTCGGTCCAGCAACAAAGCGATTTGGCCGACCGACCCTTTGTCACTATCAACTGTGCCGCCTTGCCGGCCCAGTTGGTCGAGAGCGAACTCTTTGGTCACCAAAAGGGGTCGTTCACAGGTGCCACCGCCGATCAACCCGGTTTGTTCGAAGTCGCCGATGGAGGAACACTCTTTATCGACGAAGTCGGCGAGTTGCCTCCCGCGTTGCAACCAAAATTGCTCCGCGTCCTAGAAGATGGATCGCTTCGCCGGATCGGGTGCCATCGAGAACGCAAAGTAAAAGTGCGACTGATCGCGGCCACCAATCGTGATCTGTTGGAAGAAGTCAAAGCGGGCAGATTTCGAGAGGATTTGCTCTACCGCATCAATGTTCTCACGCTGAATTTGCCGCCGCTTCGGCAACGTGAAGGCGACATTGAATTGTTGCTTCATCATTTTCTGCCGCGAGGTTGGTCTTTCGACAAAGAGGCTCTCGATACGATGGTTCAGTACCATTGGCCCGGCAATGTTCGACAGCTGATCAATGTCGTTGAGCGAGCCACAATCCTGGCGGACCATCAAGTGATCACCATGGATGACTTGCCCCGCGAACTATCCAATCTGCCATCAAACTCCGGCTCGTTCGCCGCTTCGCCAATACATGCGGACGCCTCACATCTCGGCCAAGACCTCACTTGCGAGGATCCCATTGATGAGGAATCGACCGCCGAATCGGCACCGCCTCTGATGCTGGGCGACAGCAGCCTGAAAGTGGACGATCTGATCAAGACACACGTGTTGAAAGTTCTGGAACAGCTCGGTGGGAACAAAGCCAAAACGGCGCGTCATTTGGGCATTCATCGACGCAAACTGTATCGATTGCTGGAACGGTTCGAACAAGGCATGCCAGCGGAAGAAACGCTATGAATGAAAGAAACGGCCCCAAACTACGAACACTCATCGGGATTGACTCTTCGGCCCCCGCACGCGATGCGTTGCAGGCGTTGTCCAAGTCCACACTGGCGGAAGCCTGCGAAGTCTCTTTGGCAACAATTGTCCCGGAACCGCCGCTGTACACCATCGATGACACATCGATGCCTTGGATACCGCAGGAGGTGTTTGACTCGAGACTCGAGATTGAAAATACCCAATTGAAGCAACTGCAGCAGGAATTCGGTGAAAGGTTCAGCTCGTGTGAGTTCTCGGTCTCTCAAGGTCATCCCGGTCGCGGATTGATAGAAATGTCCGAACGTTTTGACGCGGACTGGATCGTCATCGGTTCGGTCGGTCATTCGGCTTTTTCGCGAATTCTTTTGGGCAGCACTTCGGACTATGTTGCCAATCGATCCACGCGAACTTGCTTGGTGCATCGCCCCATCACGACAGACCATGAACCGTCCAAAGGGCTGTTTTCTCGTGTTGTCATCGCCATCAGCAATGCCGAATCAGACACCGCCTTGCCGGACTGGGTCGCAGCTCTACGACTGGTCCCAAATTGCGAGGTGCACTTGGTTCACGTGATGGAAACACACCCCGAATACGAACTGCATTTGCTCAAGAAAGTTGCCGCCTACATGGAAGAAGTCCGTTCAGCGGCCTGGAAGCTAATGGAAACGACCCGACCACGGCTGGAAGCTCTTGGAATGAAGGTCAAACCAAGCTTGTTGGAGTCTCCCCATGTCGGACGGGCGGTTCTCGAATATGCGAATGAGCATGCCTGCGACTTGATTGTCGTCGGCGACCAAGACGATTCGTTGATGGAACGAGTCATGCTGGGAAGCGTCAGTCGCTTTGTCGTCCGACACGCAAATCAATCGGTTTTGATTGTTCGCTAGTCGTTGGACTTGGGTCCGTGCGGCCAGTCTCACGGCGAGCCCAACCTGTGCCACCCCGTCACACTTGGCTCGCCATTCCCAGCAAAATGCCAGTTGGTCTGAACCTTGCAAATGATTCCCTTCGCATGAAGGTTGGAAACTTCAACCCTCCGAAACGATCCTTTCAGAACCTCATTTTGGGAATTGAACGATGCGAGTTCTACTGGCTGTTGATTCGTCTCCTTACTCGCAACAAGCGGTTGAATTTGCGTCGCATTTGCCGCTTCGAAAACCCGTTGACTTCGATTTGGTTTCGGTGGTTGCACCTCCAATGTTGGTCGACACAGGCGGGATGAGCATGCCGATGGATTTTGGCAGCTTTCTAGAAATCGAAACCGACCGAAGCCGCGAAGCGATCGACGCGGTTGCGAGCGACTTGAAGTCTCAAGACCACGTTCATTCGGTTCACACCCATGTGCCGATTGGACCACCAACGTCCGCTTTATTGGACGTCGCCGACGAATCCGGCGCGGACCTGATTGTGTTGGGCGCGATTGGACATTCGGCGATCGAACGTGTGCTACTAGGTAGCGTTTCCGACTACGTGGCCACGCACGCTGACATGAGCACTCTCGTTGTACGTCCCACCAGCGAAGCCGATGTGGAACCGGACTTGCAAAAGATCATGTTGGCTTTGTCGGGACGCCCCGAAGATGAACGAATGCTGACATGGCTCCGTGAGTTGAAGTTACGCCCCAACGTGGAAGTTCATTTGGTTCGCGTTCTTGACCGTTTCTCGTACTACCGGCAAGACCTTCGTCAGCAAGCTTCTGATGCGTGGCAGGCACAGCACGAACAAGCTCAGGCCCAAATCCTCGACTTTGAAACAAAGCTTCAACAACTCGGCCTGAACACGGAAACCCACTTTGTTGAATCCAACCACGTGGGCGAGACGCTCGTTGAATACGCCCGTCGTCATGGATGTGACTTGGCCGTGACGGGCGACAGCGACAGTGGTTTGCTCACCCGCGTGTTTCTGGGCAGCACCTCCCGCTACGTTCTCCGCCATGCGGATTGCAGCGTCCTGATCATTCGCGATCGAGAAGACCGCGCCAAAGCTCATCGCCAGATCGCGGAGCAGTCCTTGGCAAGCACGTGATGCTGCGCTGCCGCAGATTCTTCGGACACTAAAACCCGATGCTTTGCAGGACGAGTTTGGTGGCAATTTCAAAGGTCCGGCATTGAAAGCACGCTGAAATTCGCCGGTCCTGCTTACCTGAACCGCGTCAGACTCAATCAGCCGATTGGGCGTGAGTCCCGGCCTTTGCGTCAGGAACCTTGGCTAGCAGCCTGTTGATTTAGTCGTATACCGAGTGACAACAACTAGCCGATGGGCGTTAGCCCCGGTTGGCGTCTGACTAACCGCCGCTAACGCGGTACGGCTCATCAAATCAACAGCCCGCTAACGCCCAATGGCCAATCTAAGAAGCATTTTAAGCTACGTAATGAACGCCAAGCCAAGGATCGATTGACATCAACCGATGACTCATTGCTGATCGAAGCAAACGACTTCAGTTCAACGCTGAGCGTGAATTCGATTTGGACTGTTTCGCCTTCAATCCCTCAATCATTCGATTGCGTGTGATCCACACACTGCAAGGAACGTGTCTGAGCACGTACTGAGATGTGCTTCCCAAGAGAAAACGACTGAATTGCGATCGAGGTGTTTCACCCAAGACAACGAGATTGATGTCATGAGTTTCTACAAAACGCGTGATGCCTTCGCCGTAGTGAATGTCCTCGATGAAGTGGGTCGTCACAGAATCCGACACTTCTTCGAGCTGTTCCTTTGCTTGGGCAAGTTGATCCTTGTAGTGCTGAACACAGTCCGAATCGGCGTACATCTCATTCAAACAAGCGGCAACCGAAACGACATGCAACTCCGTTTTCCCGCGCCAGGGACTTTCTTTCAATTCTTCCAACGCGGCTTGGCAGGGACCGGTGCCCTCGTAACCCAAGCAAACCTTGAGTGGTGCGGATGGTTTGGGAATGGCTTGGGGCCGCACCACCAACACGCTGCACGGTGAATGAGTCGCAACGAAGTCGCTGATACTTCCCAACAACATGCGGCTGATTTGCGAGTGCCCGGTTGCCCCCACCACCACCAGATCAGCCCGGATATCTTTCGCTTTTTGCACGATGGATTCGCCAACGACGCCTTCGATCAGTTCCGATCGCACGCGAACGTTCGCACCATCAAACAGCTCAGCGATGCGATCCAGACTTCGCAAAGCGTTCATACGATCTTGCTCATACGCTTTTTCGATCAGTTCATTAGTCGAATAGCTAGCGTGAACAAATCGTCGATGCACGACCGACACCAGGGTCAACTCAACCGGGTCAAAGTGCGGGATACGAGCAAAAAACTTGGCGGCTTCTTCCGAAGCGTTCGACCCATCAATGGCCAACAGAACGTTGTGCATGACTCTGACTCCTGGTTTGAAATGCGATCCCGATTTTGGGTAGCAACGCCTGATCGCTCGCAGCGGTGGTCCTGCTCGCAAAATTGCAATCTTGGTGCCAAACCGACCAAGCCGGTTTTCCGGCACTCAAGCGACCGGAAGTGTGCGGTACGTCACATCGGTCTCCAGCTTTCGCACACTCCGCTTTTCAGGCACGCAATGTCGCGACGAGATCGCGGTATTGGCTCGCGAAGGCAATCGGAGGTAACTGACTACGGCACCGCGATGCTTGCCGACTCGTTTGTCTGGAACATCAGTTGCTGTCTGTTCTTCGTCAGATGACGTTTCCCAAACCAAACATTCCCCTCGGACACGGAGTTCCTCATGTCAAATCGAATGAAATTCAACGACCAATTGACTGTCGGCCCACAACCCAGCCAAGACGAACTGAAATCGTTGCCAGACGATGGATTTCGTTCCGTGATCAATTTCCGAACTGCCGGAGAGGACGAGCAGCCTTTGTCTCCCGAGGAGGAAGGCGAGGCCGTGCGGGCAACCGGTTTGAAGTATCTCCACGTCCCCGTTTCGATGGATGGCATGGACGAAAAGAAAGTCGATCAATTTCGCGAGCAGTACCAGTCGCTTCCCAAACCGGTTTTTGCTCACTGCAAGAGCGGCAAACGGGCTGGGGCGATGATGATGATGCACACCGCGGTCGAACAAGGTCTCTCGGGTGATCAGGCACTCGAACAAGCCAAAGAGATGGGCTTCGAATGCGATAAACCCGAACTGGAAAAATTCGTAAAGCAATACGTCGACAACCGCACGCAAGCCGCCACGAGCTGATCCTCTTGGGATACGTGCCGCGGTCGCTCATTCGCGGCAACTGAACCAGCAGAGTTCCACTGCCACTCCTTCTTCGACAGCCAGCTTCGACATCCAGGTGAGTCCAATGACCATGATTTTTGAGACCATTCAAACCGAAGGAATCTCGCAACTGTCTTACTTGATCGGTGACGACAGCAGTGGAACCGCGGCGGTCATCGACCCGCAACCCAACGTCGAGTCCTACGTCCAACTTAGTCGCAAACACGGCGTCGCGATCACGCACATCTTCGAGACTCACATTCACGCGGACTTCATGAGCGGTTCGCGTGAACTCCAATCCAGAGTCGGCAACGCAAACATTTTCGCGAGTGGCGAAGGGGATGCCAGCTATGGATTCGACGTTCAAAAAATCAGTGACGGCGATTCCTTTGAATTTGGATCCACGAAGATCACTGCACGGCACACGCCTGGTCACACACCCGAACATTTGTCGTATGAGCTGGCTGATTCCGATTCACCGGACGAACCATGGGGTGTCCTCAGTGGCGACTCCCTCTTCGTCGGATCCGCAGGTCGCCCTGATTTGTTGGGGGAGGAAGAAACCGAAGAGCTCACCAAGCAACTCTTCTCGACCCTTCGTGATTACTACCTGAATCTGGCCGATGACGTCATCGTTTACCCCTGTCACGGAGCGGGTTCCGCTTGCGGGGCCAGCATCGGCGAGCGACCAATGACCACCATTGGCCAGGAACGAAAAAACAATGCGTTCTTGCAGCATGATGACTTCGACGAATTTGCGACGTTCGTCAGCGAGGGTGCCCCTCCCGTGCCGCAACACTATCCCATTCTCAAAAAGATCAACGCCAAGGGCCCCGAACTGATCGGCCACGCCCCTGTCGTTCCGGGCCTGCCTCCGAAGCGATTTCAAGATGCAATTCAATCCGGCCAAGCACAGCTCGTCGACACGCGTCAAATGCTCGCGTTTGGCGGTGGGCACATCGGGGGTGCAATCAATCTGGGCGACCGTCCAGAACTATCTGTGTGGGCCGGTGACATGCTCGATTACGATCGGCCGATCTTGCTAGTCGTGGAAGACGAAACCCAATTGGACTGGGTCGCTTGGCACTTTGCGGTCGTCGGATTGCATCGCTTCGAGGGCTATCTCGTCGGTGGCATGAAAGCCTGGGACAACGCCGGTCTGCCGTTGTCGACGACACCTCAACTCACCGTTCATGACTTGAAGGAACACAAAAGTGAGTTTCAGATCCTCGATGTCCGCGCTCCTTCGGAATATAAGTCCAATCGAATCTCAGGAGCGAAACATCACTACGTCGCTGAGATGAGAGATGGCGTCAACGGCGAGTTGGATCTGAAACGCGACCAACCTGTCGCGGTCTATTGTGGCAGCGGATATCGGGCCAGCATCGCTGCGAGTGTGTTGCAACGAAACGGGTTCCAGCATGTCCACAACGTCCCAGGCAGCATGAGTGCTTGGAAAAACGCGGGCTACTCCATCGACAAATAGCTCGCGAGGTTCGCTCTCGATCGATGCGTTTCAAACCGGCGAGTTGCGTTTCATTCGCGAGCGAGCAGCACCAAAATGCAACTGCCGTCATCGATCACGGTGAGTCCAGCCTCGCGAGCAGCTTGGCTAGCTTCGTCATCCTCCGCGCCGGGCTGCATCCAAAGATGCTTCACGCCCGCGTCGATCGCGTCAGCGACCACTTTGCGAGTCACTTCGGGCGGGGTGATGATCGAAACCGCTTCGGGCACCGTCGGCAAATCCTGAATCCGCGGGTACGCCTGATGCCCTTCAATCTCTTCCGTGATCGGATTGAGGGGGTACGCGGTGCGTCCGGATCCGATCAAAGCCCGAAAGACCTTGTTGCCGTATTTATGCTGACGAGCCGAAGCCCCCGCAACGGCATAGGTCGGAGCGGAAAGAAACAAAGAGATGGCATCGCTCATGATGGGTTCTCCGAGGAAGGATCGAAACAGGTTGGACGTGGCCCAGCGGCTTCAGGAAACATCGTCCGAAATCAGAAACACGATTTCGGTCAGGTACTTCTTCGGGTTGCCCTTGAAAATCATGCCGGGCCCTTTGTGGTAAATCTCCCGCGTCGGCAGGTGATAGCTCAGTGACTGCGTTTTCGCATGCTTCATGATTTTTTCGTAGGACCGACCGATCTCTTCGTACGGTCCTAAATGCATCAACGACAGGGCTCGTCCGCCAGGCAATTCCTTGACGGTGATCTCCTCATTCGACTGGCCTTTCTTGATCGGCATGCATGCCTCGAAATCAGCGTCGTTTTCTTTGTATTCGGTGTCGTGTTGCAACAAAATGGGTTTGCCATTGATAAACCGCCCCATTCGGCGGCCAATTTTCGCGAATCCCTTGCCACATTCGCTGTAGGCTCCTTTCATGCGAACGCTGGCGATCAAACAAGGCTCGACACTCTTTTCCTCGACGGCGTAGTTGGTTTGGTTCATCGTTTGGGTTGCCTCGGTTTCATGGACAATGATTTGATCGAGCAATCCTGCAATGTCAGAATCCTTTTTCATCCGCTCTTTGATCACGGCCCGCTGGGACCTCAAACGCTCGATGATGTCGGCATCGTCACTGTGGTTGCTCAATATTTCTCGTACATCAGCCACAGAGAATTCCAACTCACGAAGCCGAGCGATCACCCGCGCCGTTTCGATCTGCGTCTCCGAGTAGTACCGGTACCCGCTTCCGGCTTCGACGCGACTGGGCGTCAAAACACCTTGCTCGTGATAGAACCGGAGTGACTTGATGTCAGTCCGGTCACCTTGGAAAATTCGCCTATGCTGAACATTTCCGCCATCCTACGGCCTCCTCCAAGGGGAGAGTCAAACGCCAAATTGGGACTTTTCCCTGGTTCATCCAGTCCCTCAAACAGCCAACAATGTATCCCCTCGCTCACTTCCATTCGGTAGGAGCTTCGCCTCGCTAGGAAACACGCATGGTTTGGTTGTCAAAGCAATTCGTTCGCTGGCTCAATTGGATCGCTCCGTTTGTCAGACGAAGCCGAGTCGAAAACATTTCGACCGAGGAACTGCGAAGCGTGCTCGAACGTGCCGACGAGTCTTTCATCCTGGTGGATGTCCGTTCACAAACCGAGCGAGATGTTTCGCAAATCCCCGGTGCCATTTCGATGGACGATTTTTGGTCGCAACGTGACGAGCTCAAAAACCGAACGGTGATCGCGTCCTGCACGGTCGGTGGTCGCAGTTTGTTATTTGCTCAACGCTGCCTAAAAGACGGAATTCAATCTCGCAACTATCGACCGGGCATCCTGGGATGGTGCGAAGCCGGCGGTGTGCTCGTCGATCCAAACGGCAATCCCACACGACGCGTTCATACGCACAACAAGCTTCTCCGCGCACCGGATGGTTACGAGAGCGTGCCGTAGGGTCACACATCAACAAGGCAACTGAGCAGATAAGCACATCAATCTTCCAGTCTGCTGATCACATTGCATAGAGACCAATGAAGTTCTGCTATCAAAGCTGAATTTCATCGTTCAAAAGGTTCACACGCACGGGCGAGTTGTTACATTCCAACCCACCAAGCGAGTCATCTCTGACCTGGCTTGGGTCAAGCGAAAGGAATGGATCATCATGCGATCTGCCCCCGGCGATCCATCGGAACCGATGCCAATCAAGAACTCCGCGAAAACCAGGTACTCAAAGGCGACGTTTGCCTTTTGTTTGGTCCTGGGACTGCTCGCTGGGATCGGCACATTCACTTTCGGTTACGGCAAAGGTGCCAGCTACCTGAGCAACAATCCCGAAACCTGCGTCAATTGCCATGTGATGCAGTCGCACTTTGATTCGTGGCAACAAAGTTCGCACCATCATGTTGCGGTCTGCAATGACTGCCACTTGCCTCACGACAAAATCGGCAAGTGGGTCGTCAAAGGCGACAATGGTTTCTTCCATTCATTGGCGTTCACGATGGGTGGTTATTCCGATCCGATCGAAATCAAGCCACGCAACCGCCGAGTCACCCAGAGCACCTGCGTCGATTGCCATCGTGATTTTGTGCATGCGTTGCTGCCGGCGACCCCGCAAGACGACATGCAGAACTGCGTTCATTGTCATGCCGACGTTGGTCATGCGGGCCACGGCAAAGTGGACTGGATGCATCCGCGTTGACCCCCTCGGTATTGATCTCGTTCTTTCGATTCGACCTCTTCTTTCAATTTTCGTTCGCAAAGGTTTGTCATGTCCGATCAGCAACCACGCAGCTTCGGATGGCTGATTCTATTGACCGCACTGACCGCTCTCGCAACCTTCGGCGTTGTGGCGTTGCTGGTCAACATTTTTGAACGCAAACAAGAGGCCAGGGCTCCGTTCACCAAAGTGGTGGAGGTCACCGAGATCAGCACCGATCCCAAACCGTGGGGCCTGAACTTCCCACAGCAATACGAGGACTACCTGAAAACGGTCAACGACGATTACACCGACTTCGGCGGCAACCACGCTCTCCCGCCGAGCAAGTTGGAAGAATCGCCTTGGTTGAAACGCTTGTTCGCCGGCTATGCCTTCAGCATTGATTACCGCGAAGCCCGTGGTCACGCTCACATGTTGGCCGACCAAGAAGTCACCAAGCGAGTGACCGACGTTCAGCAATCCGGTGCATGTTTGCACTGCCATGCATCGATCGCGGCCACCTATCGCCGCATCGGCCTAGAAGAACAAGGTGAACCAGCCGATGCAAAGGCCCTTGCGAACGGCTTTCAGCAAGAAGCGGTCTTAGCGGGATTCCGATCGGTCAGCACGAAGAAGTACGAAGAAATCCATGCGGAACTCGAAAAGACTCCCGATGGGTTTGACGCGACCAGCGGCGATCCACACATCGGCGGCGCCCATCCCGTTTCGTGCGTGGATTGTCACGAACCAGAAACGATGGCGATTCGAGTCACGCGTCCCGGTTTCATCTTGGGCATCGACAAGCTCGCCAAGAGCGACGCCGAAGTTCCGCATCTTCCCAGTATTCAATCCTGGCGTGATAGCGGCAAGAAAGGTGACTACGACCCGAACACCATGGCGACTCGCCAGGAAATGAGATCGTTTGTCTGCGGCCAGTGCCACGTCGAGTACTACTGTGCAAACAAGATGACGTTGACCTACCCCTGGAGCAACGGACTGAAGATGGAAAACCTCGAGGCCGAGTGGGACGCCACCACGTTCCCCGACGGCGGAGAGTTCTACGACTACGTCCACAAAACGACTGGCACAAAGGTCTACAAAGCCCAACACCCCGAGTTCGAACTTTGGAGTCAGGGCATTCACGCGAGAGCCGGCGTCAGTTGCAGCGACTGCCACATGCCATACGAAAAGGTCGGCGCCACCAAAGTCAGCAGCCACTGGGTTCGCAGCCCGATGATGAACATCAACAAGGCTTGCCAAACCTGCCACAAGGTTCCCGAAGCGGAGATCAAAGCTCGCGTGGACGTGATTCAGGACCGAACACGTGCTCTCATCGATCGCGCAGCCAGTGCGATGACCGAAATGCTGGACGCGATCATCGAAGTCCAAGCAGCCGGTGCAACCGAAGAACAACTCAAACCGATTCGTGACTTGCAACGCAAAGCGATGTGGCGTCTGGACTACATCGCCAGCGAAAACAGCAAGGGTTTCCATGCCAGCCAAGAGTCCGCTCGCATTCTGGGCGAGTCGATCGACTACAGCCGACAAGCGATCGCGAAAGCGTACCGGATCGATGCAAAGCCAGCAGCTTCCGAAGTAGCGAGTCCGGAAGATTCCGAGGCGTCGACCGAAGAATAAGCGACGAAATTGCGATAGGAAGACCGCTGGCTTTCGAGCCGGCCCCTTCCCCTTGATGAGTCTGCACCGCATGGCCGATCATGAGCATCATCGATGCCCACCGGCCACGGAATTCCTTTTGACGCAGACAAATCACTCACCGATGAAACCATTCTCGCTGCTTGCCGTTCTGGCGATCTCGTCGGTGTTCGCCGTCGACGTCAGGATGTCGTTCGCCGACGGACCACCTGCGGTTCGAACGCACGCATCCGCCGCGTCCGTCACCGTGGCCCGCAAGCGAATCGCACAAGCGATCAAAACAGATCCGATCAAATCCCCCGGTCGTGTTGTCGTGGTTTACTTCACGCCTCGTGACCGTCCACCGGCGGCCAGTCACACCGCACGAATCCGTAGGATCGTTGAGGAAACCGCCAAGTTTTACGAGAGCGAACTCAAACGACATGGATTCCCCAATCGTTCCATGCACGTGCTGCGCAACGATCGAGGACAAATCGACATCGTTGACGTGGTTGGTGAACAGACGGATTACGACAAACCCGATGGACAAAAAATACGCGACGAAGTGATCCCCGCCCTAAGACAACGTGGCATCGATGCCGACGCATCCGTGTTGTTGCTGTTTTGCAATCTAATGGACTACGATCCTGTCGCCGGCAAGATCTCTCATCACAGCCCTTACTACGGCGGTGGCAACCACTTGTCGGGGACCGCTTGGCAATGTGATTCCGAGATTCTGGATACCCGTCGCTTTCGTGACCCAACCCCGATCCGAGACGGCGAATACGGACGCATCACGATCGGCCGCCACAACTCAATTTTCATTGGCGGGGTGATCCATGAACTTGGCCATGCTCTCTCGCTGCCGCACTGTCGCCAACGCGTCGACGAAGCCGAACGTGGCACAGCATTGATGGGCTCGGGCAATCGAACCTACGCACAACAATTGCGAGGCGAAGGCAAAGGTACTTTCATCACGCAAACTCATGCATTGCGATTGGCGGCTCATCCGGTTTTCAACCGACAAGTCAGCCGCTCGATCTACGATCGTCCCACCACCGAATTTCATGACTTGCGCCTGTCAGTGGGTCCAGACCAATCAATTCAGGTTATTGGGCGTGTCAACGCTACGATCCCATCTCATGCGGTGGTTGCCTACTTTGATCCAGATGGAGGTGGCGACTATGACGCAACCACGGCAACATCCATTCCCGGTACCGACGGCGAATTTGCGATGCGCAGTGGTCCGCTCCGGCCGAGAACATCCGGTGAGTTGAGGATCGTGTCTTGTCACGTCAATGGCACGACGAGCACGCGGTCGCTGCGGTACGTCATCAACCCGGATGGAACGCCAAACCTTTCGATCGCGAAGCTGGAGTTGGAACTGAAACCGGTGATCGATGAACTGCAAACCGGCTCGGTCGAAGACGCCACCAAATTGCTTCGCGAAATCGCCGGCTCAGACGATGAACTCGCCAGCATCGGCCAAAGCGTGCTTAATCGTTTCCGAAACGTTGACCAACCAATTTCAATCGACGCTGCTCGAATCCCAACGACTACCAAATCAATTTGGCTCTCGACGATTCGCCCACAATCGTCCGAAGTGGGATGGTTGCGTGCGACTTACAACTCCGTGCCAGACAAAAACCGATTGTTGTCCTTGGGTGGCGACTACTTTGCTCACGGGATCTATGCCCACGCACCTGCCAAACATGTCTACGAGCTTGATGGAAACTGGAAACGTCTTCGCGGGCGAAGTGGAATCCAAGGCAATCTGTTTGGGCAAGTCGATTTTGAAATCATCGGCGATGGTAAATCGCTCTGGAAAGCAACTCGCGTGACCGCCGGTCAGGGCAACGCGTTCGACATTGATGTCAGCAAGGTGCAGACCCTGACTTTGAAAGTGACCGATGGCGGCAACGGTCGCGGAGGTGACTGGGGCATCTGGGTCGAACCCATGCTCACGCGATGATTGCATCCAGCGAATCGCAATGAGATTTTGATTGGTGAACACGTCCTTTTGAAGATTGAGATGTCGAAGGTATTTATCGCCGGAGCAACCGGCCAAACAGGTCACTTGTTGATGCAGCAACTGATCAAACGCGGCCACCACGTTGTGACGGTGGTTCGATCCGCCTCGCGTCTTCGTGAGATGCTGGGCGAATTCGACGAAACCACTTGCACGATCACCGAAGCCAGCCTTCTCGATTTAACCGACGAGCACCTGACCGCTCAGGTCGATGGTTGCCATGCCATTGCATCGTGCTTGGGTCACAACCTGACACTGAAAGGCATGTTCGGACAACCGCGCCGGCTGGTCACGGATGCGGCCCAACGGTTGTGCAAAGCAGCCAGCAAATCCTCCGCGCCCATGCCGATCCGCTTCGTGCTGATGAGCTCGTCGGGAGTCAGCAATCACCATTTGAACGAAACCCACTCGTTCGCGGAACGATGTGCGTTTGGATTGTTGCGAGTGTTGGTTCCACCTCACGTCGACAACGAACAAGCGGCTGAATATCTGCAAACCCAAATCAAAGAAGGTGACGCCGCCATTGAATGGTCCATCATTCGTCCTGACTCGCTGCACGATGCGAACGAGGTCACCGAGTATGACCTGCATCCTTCGCCGATTCGCAGCCCGCTTTTCGATTCGGGAAAATCAAGCCGCATCAATGTCGCTCACCATATGGCCGAGCTAATCTCCGATGACGAGACATGGAATCGGTGGAAAGGCAAAATGCCGGTGCTCTACAACCGGGATTGAACGATCCCGCCCCGGCGTTTCGAATATTCGCGTCGCTTGATCCAACCCAATCCAACTCCGACATACACTCCAACCTCAACTCACCCCAGCATGACCAAGATCTATCACAACCCGCGGTGCACGAAGTCACGTCAAGCTTTGCAGCTGCTGGAAGAGCGAGGCGTCGAAGCGGAGGTCATCAAGTACATGGAGACTCCGCCGAGCAAGAAAGAACTCGCCGAGATCGTCAAACTGTTGGGCATTCCCGCCGAAGCGTTGGTTCGCAAAAAGGAACCTCTGTTCAAAGAGCTCAATCTGGGTGAACAAACCCTGACGAATCAACAATGGATCGCCACGATGGTGGAACACCCCAAGTTGATCGAACGTCCGATCGTAATCCACGAGGGAAAAGCGGCGATTGGTCGCCCAACCGAAAAGATCGCTGAGATTCTCGACACCTGATCGGGAACGCGACGGATGCGATCAGGATAGGATAGCGGTATCCGCGTTCCTTTTTCCCAACGGCACCCTCTATGACTCTCCAATCTCGCGTCGCCGCGTTGAGTGCATTGATTTGGATCGGTGGGGTGGCGTTGGCTGACCAACCTGCGTGGTCACAGGATGCAAATGGGTCGCAAGAAACCACGCGTTCGATCCAACGTGGTTTGCAATACGTTCGGCAAGCCGGCGAACGGTGGATCGAAAAACGTGGCTGTGTTTCATGCCATCAAATCCCGACGCTGATTTGGAGTCACGAAGCTGCTCGACAAACTGAATCCATGGTCGATTCCGACCAGCTCGGTGATTGGGAACGCTGGTCCACTGACGTCGTCAACTTTGTCAAACCAGAGCAAAAGACGGACCTGGATCATGCGGCGACGATGGCATCGAACATCGACACGATGACGCAACTTTTGCTGGCGATCCCTCCGACGAATGCATCCAGTGCTCCCAACGCGACCGCCTGGCGGTCGCGTCTTGCAGAGAACCTTCTCGAAGAACAAGCCGCCGACGGATCTTGGCGTGCGTGCGGTCAACTTCCTGCACAACGTCGACCAACCAAAGAGACCACCGCCACAACGACGGCCTGGACGGCGCTCGCCTTGTTAACAGAGTCGGTTGAGTTTGATCCATCCACCGCGATTCGGTTCATCGACTCCATCGACGAGCCCGAGTCGACGGAATTCCTGGCCACTCGGTTGCTGTTAGCTCACGAGATGAATCGACGTCGGCCTGGACAATCGCCGTCCCACTCATCAACCCAACGATGGCAGGCGGCTTTGATAGCGCACCAAAATGAAGATGGTGGATGGGGCTGGAAACTAGCAGACGCCAGCGACGCACTGGGCACCGGATACGCTCTGCATGCTCTGGCAATGACAGGAACGGAATCGAGTGTTTTGGATCGCGCGGTGAGCTACCTCCTCGCGACTCAGGAACCCAATGGGCGATGGAAAGTTCCCGGCACAAAAGCATCCGCGAAGGGCAAGGCGACGCCAACCGCGAATGACTGGGGCAGTGCTTGGGCGGTCATCGCCCTTTCAAGAAGCATGAAACATTCAACGAGCGTGAAACACAACGAATAGCCACCGAGCTATGTAACAAGTGTTGAATTGGACTGGATTTCGGGCCGCCGAATCTCGTAATCCGGCCTTCATGTCTATGGTTCGATTCGCGAGGTTTCTCCCCGCCCGATGGCTCATTGCAATGCTATTGGTCGGTGTCGGCTGCGCCAATCCAGACAGCACGTGGACCTTTCGCACGCAAACCCCGCCGCCGTTTTCGACTCCCGGTGAAGTGATTCCGCCGGACCGCTGGTGGACCAGTTTCAACGATCCAACGCTCAACGCAGAGATCGATGTCGCACTGCAAGGCAACTTCACTCTCGCCGCGGCTCTACAACGTTTGTATGCGGCTCGAGCGGTTACACGTCGCGAAGCATCGGACCTCTGGCCGGATCTGAATGGTGTTGCCGACTACGGCAGTACGATGGGTCCTGGTAGAGATCGATCCAGTTTCATTTGGGGATTGGATGCTGGATACCAAGTCGACTTGTGGGGCGAAATCGAATCCCGCGTGGATGCCGAACGCTTACGAACATCCGCCACGCGTGAAGACTACCATGCGATCGCATTGACCCTGACCGCGGAGATCGCTCGAACGTGGTTCTCTCTGATCGAAGGCCACGCCCAGATCAAACTGCTCAACGAGCAACTTGATAACAATGAGATGGGGTTGGCGTTGCAAGAAGCACGCTTCGCCTCAGGATTGATCCGCAGCCCCGACGTGCTTCGGCAGCGACAATTGGTCGAAGCGACGTTGGAACAAATTGTCGTCGAAAAAGTCCGCATCGAAGTCCTGGAACATCAACTCGCAGTGTTGCTCGGCGAGATGCCTCAAGCTGCGGAATACGACCCCGGATCAATTCTGCCGCCATTGCCCCCTCTGCCTTCGACGGGCCTGCCCTCGGAGTTGCTGCAGCGTCGTCCAGACGTTCGGCGAGATTACCTGGCCTTCCGTGCTGCTGACCGAGACCTGGCTTCCGCGATCAGTGCCCAATATCCCCGGATCAATCTCACGGGATCGCTGCTGAACGTGTCGGAATCCCCCGAAACGTTGTTCCGCGATTGGTTTGTATCCATCGGTGCACAGATGATCGCCCCGCTGTTTGACGGTGGGCAACGTCGGGCTGAAGTCGACCGGAATGCCGCAGTCAAACGTGAATTGTTCAATGTTTATGGGCAGACCATGCTGAACGCTTTCAGCGAAGTCGAGGACGCGTTGGCCCAAGAACGATACCAGCTCGAACGAATCGAGCACCTGGAAAATCAGGTCGAACTGGCGCGACAGTCATCCGAACAGCTGAGAGAGCAATACCTGATCAGCGATGCGACATATCTGGACGTGCTCAGTGCAATCACGGCACAGCAAAGATTGCAGCGCGAAACGCTTTCGGCTCAACTAGACTTGGTGCTCATTCGCGTCTCGCTGTACTTGGCGTTGGCAGGCGATTTTGACACCCGTCCACAAGACTTTGAATTATTGGAATCCACCGTGGAAATCATCCCGGAGACCGTCGTCGATGAGTGATGCGTCGAAACAGCGACCCAAATGGCGCTGGCTTCGCATCCTTGGTACCACCATCACCTGCTTGGCAATTCTAGGTGCGTCCGCCGCTGCGGTGGTCGTGATCAACAAGACCGAACCCACCGCTCAGCAGGTCAACGCGACGCGAAAATCGTCCGCTTTGGTGGACACCATCACCGCGGAACGAGGCACCTACTCGCCTCAGTTGGTGGTGCTTGGAACCGTCGAACCGGCCCAAGATATCACGCTCGGCCCACGAATCAGCGGCCAAGTGGTTGAGCTTTCGCCCGAATTCATTCCCGGTGGCATGGTCAGCAAGGGAGATCTGTTGCTGCGGATCGACCCATCGGATTTCGAAAATGCGGTCTCGATCAGCAACAGTGAATTGCTGCAGAAGGAAGCGTTGTGGGAAATCGAACAAGCACGCCAACGTCTGGCGGTAAAAGAGCTAGAAATGCTCCAAGACACCATCGACGATACCAACCGCGGCCTTGTATTGCGGGAACCGCAAATCGCATCGATCAAAGCGGAGATGGCAGCGGCAAAGGCATCGCTGGAACGCGCTCAGTTGGACCTCGATCGAACGGAAGTCACCGCTCCCTTCGATGCTCAAATCCTGACGCAATCGGTCAACATCGGTTCTCAAGTCAGACCGGGCGATGAGCTCGCGCGTTTGATCGGTGTGGATGAGTACTGGATCATGGCGGCGGTTCCCATTCGAACACTGCGATGGATTCAATTCCCCAAAACCAGCGAAGATGGAACATCAACCGAAGGATCCAAGGTGATCCTGCGCAACACAGATGCTTGGGGGCCCGACGCCCAACGCGAAGGCCGGGTTGCTCGGCTGATCGGAACCCTCGACCAACAAACTCGGCTGGCTCGTGTGTTGATCACCGTCGCTGATCCGCTCGGACGAGAATCCGATGCACCACCGTTGATTTTGGACACGTTGATTGAAACACAAATTGAAGGCAAAGAGATCAACGATGTGATCCGTTTGCCTCGCGATTACGTCCGAGATCAAGACACGGTCTGGGTGATGAAAGAGGAACAACTCGAAATTCGCGAGACTCAGGTGGTCTTTCGTGACGCCGAGTACGCTTACATCCGCGAAGGGATTGAAGAAGGCGAAGACATCGTGACCACGACCTTGGCGACGGTGGCTGATGGTGTTGGATTGCGAAAAATCACGGACGATGAAGAATCGAACGAAGAGACCGTTGACTCCGATGAAACCGAGGAGACAACCGAGTGACTTCGTTGAGCAAGATGGTTCCCGAAGGTGGCCCCATCGCATGGATGGCTCGTAATTCCATTGCGGCCAACTTGCTGATGTTGCTGCTGCTCGGTGGAGGCATCTGGTCGGCGTTTGCGATTCAAAAAGAAGTCTTCCCCCAGTTTCAACTCGACATCGTTGAGGTCGCCGTTGGATACCCGGGTGCCGCCCCGGAAGAAGTTGAACAGGGCATCCTGCGTCCGATCGAAGAGGCCGTTCGCGGCGTCGAAGGCATTCGAGAAGTCACCAGCGAAGCTCGCGAAGGCCGTGGTGAACTTCTGATCGAATTGGTCGGCGGCGAAGACCGGATGAAGGTGCTGCAAGACGTTGACCAAGCAGTCAGCCGGATTCGCACCTTCCCGGATCAAATCGAACAACCCGAAGTCCGGTTGCAGTCTCGTCAACAAGAAGTGATGCAGGTCGCGATTTATGGTCCGATCGACGTTTGGGCATTGCGAAAACTGGCCGAGCAACTTCGTGATCAACTGCAATCCAAAGAACAAATCACGCAAGTCGAATTGCGTCGAGTTCCAGCCTACGTCACGCATGTCGAAATCCCACGTCAACGCTTGCGAGAGTATGGGCTGACTCTTCCCGACGTTGCGGAAATCATTCGCACGTCCAGCCAAGATGTTGCGGCCGGTTCCGTGCAAACGACCGCCGGCGAAATCCTGCTCCGTGTCAAAGCTCGAAAACAGTGGGCCGAAGAGTTTGCCGGCATCGAAATTGTGGCCGGGCGTGATGGCCCAATGGTGACGCTTGGCGACATCGCTACCATTCGCGACGGATTCGAAGAAGTCGGTTTCCATTCGCAATTCAGCCAAACGCCCTCGGTCGAACTCGACATCTATCGCGTCGGTTCTCAATCACCGATGGATGTGGCCGAAGCGGTCCAAGAGACGATGGAGGAATTCGAAACGGCTCTTCCACCAGGCGTGAAGTGGAGAATTGACAGCAACAACGCCGAAGAATTCCGCCGACGTCTGATGTTGGTCGCCGAGAATGCTGCGATGGCGGTGGTCATCGTGCTCGTGATTCTTTCCTTGTTCCTCGAATTCCGCTTGGCATTCTGGGTGATGATGGGAATGGCGGTTTCTTTCATCGGCGGTGTGCTGCTGTTGCCCGCCGCCGGCGTCAGCATCAACATGATCTCGTTGTTTGGTTTTCTTGTCGTGCTGGGCATCGTGGTCGATGACGCGGTGGTCGTGGGAGAAAACGTTTACGAGAAACGACAGACACTCAAGGATCACGAGGCCGCCGCCGTCGAAGGCACCAAAGAAGTCTCGGGACCAGTAACGTTCAGCATCCTGACAAATATCGTCGCGTTTGTTCCGCTGTTGTTCATCCCCGGCGAAACAGGCAAGTTCTGGGGACCGTTGCCAGTCGTTGTGATCATCGTTTTGGCATTGTCGTTGGTCGAATCCCTGTTCATTCTTCCGGCTCACTTGGCCCATGCTCGCGACGCGGGTCGAGATCCCAACAGCATCGGTGCACGTTTGCATCATTTGCAGCAACGATTCAGCCAGGGATTCAACCGTTTGGTGGAGTTCTTTTATCGTCCCGTCCTGATCCTCAGCCTTCGGCATCGATACGTGACCGCCTCTTTGGCTCTCGCGTTGTTCGTTGTCATCGGAGGCTATGCGACCAGTGCACACATGGGATTGATCCTGATGCCGGAAGTCTCAGCCGATGAAATCGAAGCCGGTGTGCGGATGCCAGTTGGCACGACCCAGGCTCAAGCCGCGAAAATTGCGGACACGGTGACGAAGGCCAGCATCAAGATGTTTGAAGAACACAACCTTTACGAGGTTGCCGAAGGGATCAAAACCAATGTTCGTGGCCAGAGTTTCATTGACGTGGAAATCGTGATGAAACCACCGGATCAACGAGACATGACGGCTAACGAAGTCATCGATTTGTGGCGTGAGCACATCGGCGATTTGCCAGGCGTCAATCAAGTCACATTTGAAGCTGAACGAGGGCCGGGCGGTCACCGTCGTGACATCAGCATCGACCTCAGCCACAGCGACATTGACGTGCTGGAGCAAGCCGCCACCGCGTTCGTTGATCGCGTCAAGCTGTATTCCAACGCTCGGGATGTCAACGACAACTACAACAAAGGAAAGACTCAGTACGATTTCCGACTTCGACCGGAGGGGCGTTCGCTTGGCTTGACCGATGAAGAACTGGGTGAGCAACTACGAGGTGCGTTCTTTGGATCGTTGGCGCTTCGGCTGATTCGTGGAACCAACGAGACCGAAGTCCGAGTCAAACTTCCCGAAGAACAGCGTGAAGACATTCATAGCTTGGAAGATTTGATCATTCGCACGCCGAGCGGGGCCGAGGTTCCGTTATTGGACGTTGCCGAGGTGGAAGAAACACTGGCGTTTCGATCCATCAATCGTCGCGACGGCCGACGAACGATCAGTGTCTCAATGGATGTCGAACCCAAACGCGCTGCCACTCAAGTCATCGAAGCCTTGCAAAATTCGGAACTTCCAAAGCTTCGCGAGGACTTCCCGGGGATCACATGGAGCTTTGAAGGCAGTGACGCGGAAATGCGACAGGCCACGGCGTCACTCTGGGGATCGTTCGGCTTGGCACTCGCGGTCATCTATTCGCTGCTCGCCATCGCATTCAAAGGCTATGTGCAACCACTGATTGTTTTGGTCGCCATCCCCTTCGGCGTCGTGGGCGCAATCATCGGTCACATCATGCTCGGTTACGACCTGTCGCTGGTCAGCTTGATGGGCGTGATTGCTTTGTCGGGCGTTGTCATCAATGACTCCCTGATCATGATTGACTATGCGAACCGTCACCGAAAAAACCAGTCCGCCTTTGATGCCATTTCACAAGCCGGATTGCGTCGATTCCGTCCGATCTTATTGACCACCCTGACAACCTTCGGCGGTTTGATGCCGTTGATTTTCGAAGACTCCCTGCAAGCTCAATACATCATCCCGATGGCGATCTCGCTCGGTTTTGGCATTCTCTTCGCGACGGCGATCATTCTCGTGCTGGTACCATGCTTGTACCTGATCCTCGAAGACATCCAAAAGACGTTCACGCCAGATACAGAATGATTGCGACAGCCACTCTTTGATCAATCAGCGAAGTGTCATCACGACGCCTCGCTTCAGTCGCGATCCAAGATGATTCGGTAGCGAGCGTCACCGCTGCGTAAACGTTCGAACGCGTCGTTGACTTTGCTCATCGGATAATGCTCGGTCACGGGAGCGATCTGGTGGCGGGCGGCAAAATCCAACATTCGCCGGATAATGACCGGTGGTCCCACTGGTGATGCTCCCAACGTCAGCTGGTTGAAGAGCATGTGCGGCAGCAATCCAATCTCCATCGGCTCCGTGAGTGCACCGACCATGTGCAAACGGCCATGAGTTTTTAGGGTTCCGAGGACCGCGTTCCAATCCAACGGCACGTTGATGGTGGAAATCACCAAGTCAAAACGCAGATCGGTGTTCTTAATCGCGTCCATGTCGCGCGAATTGATTGTGTGGTGCGCCCCCATCTCCAAAGCTTCTTCTTCCTTCGACTCGGATGTGAAAGCGGTGACTTCACATCCCCAAGCATTTGCAAACTTGAGGGCGAGGTGTCCGAGTCCACCGATCCCGATCACGCCGACGGAAGAGGTCGGTGAAAGATCCAATTGAACAAAGGGATTGAAAACCGTGATTCCTCCGCACAACAGGGGTCCTGCTTCCTTGGCATTCAACGAATCAGGAATCTTCACAACGCTGGCTGATTGAGCCCGAACGGTATCCGCGAATCCGCCGTGACGTCCGCCAATCGTTGCTTGAGCATCGTTGCAAAGATTGTGATCACCGCTCATGCACTGGTCACATACCATGCAATATCCCGCATGCCATCCCAAACCCACGCGGTCACCCACTGACAAATGTGTAACGTGATCGCCCACCGACGAAACTTTGCCGATCACTTCATGCCCTGGAACGAGTGGGTATTGGCTCATCTCCCAATCGTTGTCGACCATGCTGATATCACTGTGGCAGATCCCGCATGACTCGACATCGATGTCGACCTCGTTGGCACCGATATGATCAAGTTCATACTCGAACTCTTCAAAGGTTCCTTTGGATTCTTTCACGGCGTAGGCATGGACGGTCTTCATTGGAATCTTTCTTCAAAAGGGATTGGGGATTGCGTGCAAGTCAACGACGACGCTTAGCGGAAGCTTCGGTAATTCCTACTCGACTCCGCAGGACTCGGGCTGTTTCGATTCCGCTTGGTAGGTTGGAAAATCGGTGTAGCCTTCCGCGTCATGTGAGTACCAAACGGACATGTCGGCCATCTCCGCAAGAGGCCACCCGTTTTCAAAACGCTCCACCAGATCTGGGTTGCTGATAAAAGGACGGCCAAAGGCAATGAGATCCGCTGCTCCGTCCACAATCGCCTCTTCCGCAGACTCCCGCGTGTAGCCAACGTTGCCCATCAACGTACCACTGAATACCTTCCGGAAATCAGCAAGCGTCATCGCGGGTCCAAGTTCGTGAAAACCAAACCCGGTGCCATCCATCACGTGCAAGTACGCGAGGCCGTACTGGTCGAGTTGACGAGCGACATAGGTGAACTGCTCGATGTAATCCGGCGACCCCATGTCATTGAACGAACCATTGGGAGCCAGCCGAACACCAACACGATCGCTGGACCAAACGCTCGTGACCGCATCAACGACTTCGCCCAGTAGCCGATAACGATTCTCGATGCTGCCGCCGTATTGATCTTCGCGGTGATTGGATTTGGATTGCAAGAATTCGTCCAACAGATAGCCGTTGGCGGAGTGAACTTCTACGCCATCGAAGCCTGCCGACTTGGCGCGTTCGGCGGCCTTGCGATAGTCCTCCACGATGCCGGGCAGTTCGCTCGTTTCAAGAGCACGTGGCACCTCGTAAGGCTTCTTTCCCGACGGGGTGTGCACTCCGTCACCTTCGATGGCGATTGCCGATGGTGCGACCGGCAGTTCGCCATCGTGGAAATCACTGTGCGATGCACGTCCGGTGTGCCACAACTGCAGAAAGATACGGCCGCCGGCTTGATGAACCGAGTCGACCACGACCTTCCAACTTTCGGCCATTTCATCGGTGTAGATGCCCGGCGATTGAGGCCAACCGATCCCTTGTTCAGATACGACGGTCGCTTCGCTGATGATCAAACCGGCGGAAGCTCGTTGTGTGTAGTACTCGGCCATCATTTCATTGGCCATGCGTTCCACTCCGGCACGCGCTCGTGTCAGCGGAGCCATCACGATGCGATTGCGTAGCGTCAGTCCACCGATCTCCAGTGGTTGGAACAACGCGGACTTGGAGGAATTCGATGCGGGAGCGTTCATATTGTTGGAAGCCATTTGGGTTGCTTTCGGTCAGTCTGTTCGGTTCACATAAGTGGTCGCCACTTTCTCATGGCGTCGCACTGTATATGTCCGGCTACGGGGTTGTCCCGCAAAGCGCGTGCCCTGAATGAACGCAAGTCTCGATGTGGCAATGCTTTCAGACACGCTGCCGCATCGATTCAAGTACGGGCGACCGCAGATTGCCGCGCAGAAGTCGGCGATGGGTGCATCATCCAACCGACAACATTGAGCGTGACGGATGAACCGCGAAGATGAAGCTTCTCCGGAGATGGTTTCACTGCTGAGCACAATCTTCTCGCCAGCGGCCGAACACGAACCGCCGGGTCAACAATGAATGCTTGCGCAATGAGCGGCGAAGAAGTGTGGGTACCTATCTCCCGACCGTTCCTGCGCAAATCGCCGAACGCGAATCAACTGATTGATCGACGCCGAAGCCTTACACCAACGACATCGCGTGGATCATTTCTCTCGCGATTTGTCGGCATCGCTCATCGTAAATTTCGGCTTCCCGAGGCGTGTCATCGGACACCTTGGGATCCTCGTAGCGGATCGGCAACCGCAGATCGCATCCGGGAACAATCGGGCAAGCTTGATCGGCACTTGAACAAGTCATCACCGCCGCGAATTGCCCCGCCGGATTGGGTGACTCGTTGTAAACCTTTGAGAAGCACAACAATGGTTCAGCCTGCTCGGAGTAACGAACCGCATAAGTTGGGTTGCTCCCGTCTTCCGTCTTCACGTCGACTTCAAACCCAACTCTTTTCAACGAAGCAACGATTCGCGGATTCATCGCCGTCGCTTCCGTTCCGCCGGAGAATGTTTGAACACTCTGCAGCCCAAACAAATCCGCGGCCACCTTGGCCCAGATTTGCGTCAAGTGACTGCGGCGTGAATTATGTGTGCAGATGAACGTCAACTGCACCGGGCGAGACTTCTGAATCTCACCACGAACGTAGCCCGCCAATTGCTTCAAGTCGTCTTGGCGTTCTTCGGAAATCAAATCCAACTCGCCTCGGCGCTGTTCCACAAAGGTGCTCAAGGATGGGAACAAACCGATGGTGTTCAACTCACTCATGATCACTCTCAAGGATTGACGAAGACTAGCGCACGTTCAAACGCCAGACACAAAATCGCGGATACCAGACGCACCCATCGCTCAACGACGATTAACGATATGGGTCCGCGATTACGTCGTCAACAGCCCACCTTCGCCAAACGGGCGATCCTCAAACCAGAGCGTTTTCAAACAAGGCGAGCATCCGACTCCAAGCTTTCTCTGCTTGCTCGGGATTATGGACACGAGTGTCAGGCGGACACCAACCATGCCCGGCGGGGTACACTTCGATCTCAGAATCCAGGTCCGCTTCGTCAAACGATTCCTTCAATACCGACTTCGCCTCGGGATCGCGTTGGTCATCATTCTCGGCGATTGCGATCAAAAAATCCGCTTTCATCTTTGGGATCAATCGGTGTGGGCTATCGTCCCCGTCAGACACCAATCCGCCACCATGAAACGTTGCCGCCGCACCGATGCGATCGGGAACCGCAGCCGCGGTTCGGAAGACGATAGGGCCTCCCATGCAATAGCCGGTCGTTCCAATAGGCTTGCTCGTGTCCACCTGTGATTGCTTGTCCAACCAAGCCACAAACGCTTTTGCGTCCGTTGTGTGGGTCTCGGGGGTCAATGAACGAGCCAATGGCCGAACATCCGCAATCGAAGTGTTCGCTCCGTTGGCGGCGGTCGGTGCTTTCTGCTGGCGATAAAAAGGATTGACTACCAAAACGCTGTACCCGGACTCAGCCAAACGTTTCCCCATTTGCCGAAACGCGGATCGCAAACCAAAGATGTCGGGCCAAATCAAAACCGCAGCATGCGTTCCCGCCGATGGTGATACGAAGTAGGCATCACACTTGCCGTCGGGAGTTTCGATTTCCACATCCTGCTCGCTGACTTCAGCTGCGTTGGCGACTCGAGAAAGCATCATCGCGGCACCGATTCCGGCCGCGGCAAACGTCCCCATGTCACGACGCGAATACTTCTTTAGATCTTCTTCGAAATGATCCTGATCACACATAGTGGGCTCAACCGTTCGATGGGGCAATGGAAAACTGTTGAAACAATCAAGCGAGCGACTGGAACCGATCTGCCAGTCGCCCGCTCTGAATCGTTCATGCTACCAACATTCATCGAGACGATGGATACTGGCAGAGACCAAATTCATTCCTTGCCGATGCAGTACAAATGCGACTTGCTTCGCATGAAGATTTGGTCCCCGACGATGGCTGCGGACGCATCGATTTCATCGTCCAGCTTGTTCGTAGCGACCACTTCCATCTCACTGCCGTGACTCAAAACCAAAGTCGTTCCATCGCGTCCGGTGAAATAGATGTGATCAGCCGCTGCCACCGGTGAGGCATAAACCGTCGAGACATCAGGCAGGCGTGTTTGATCAATTACCAGTTCACCGGTCTTTGCCTTCCGAGAAACCAAGACACCATTGTTGGCCTTCACAAAGTACAGCTGACCTTTGTAAAGCACCGGGGAAGGCACATAAGGAGCCGCGTCTTCTTCGATCCAAGTGATCACGTCGCTGTTGGTGACATCACCTTTCGCACTCAGCGGAATCGAATAAATCGCGTAGCCTCGAAAACCAGTCATCACGATGACGTTGTCCTCAAACCGAACCGGCGAAGGAATTGGATTGCCGGCTTGGCCGCCGCATTCCCAAATCAATTCACCGGTCGTCAAATCATAGCTCCGAACTCGATTGGAACCGTTTGTGATGACTTGCGTACCGCCTTCGTACTCGGTGATCAAAGGCGTCGACCAAGTCGTTTGCTCATCACGACTTTGCCGCCATTTTTCTTCTCCGGTAGCTGCGTCCAAAGCCACAATGAACGACTCTCCTTCGTGATCCCACGGCACCACCAAGATGCCATTGTGAACCGCTGGTGAGCTACCTTCGCCAAACTGATTTCGAGTTTGCATCTGTCCCAGATCCACACTCCACAGTTGCGTGCCATCCAGATCCAGGCAAAAAACGCCTCGAGATCCAAACGACATGTACAACTTCTCACCATCAGTCACCGGTGAGGATGACGCAAAGGTGTTGGTGTTGTGCCCAGCTTCGTGAGGCACTTCCTGGGTCACCGATGTCCGCCAGATCTCTTTGCCGTTATTCCGATCGTAAGCGATCACAACGAAGTCGTAGACGTTCGTCGGTTTGGCACTGCCACCGCGACCGCCGCGGCCACGACCACGGCCTCCGCGATCCGGTCCGCCACGCCCGCCTTCCGGACGGCCACGCTCGGCACGACGATCTCCCCGCGGTGGGCCGGATTCCGGCGGCGTTTGGTTCGCGGTTTCAGCCGAACCAGCACCGTCGGCAACTTCGTCCGTCTTCACCGCGGTGCTGACATACACGCGATCACCAAGGATGATCGGGGTGCTGCTACCGATGCCGGGAACATCGATCTTCCAAAGGATGTTTTCTGATTCGCTCCAAGTCGTCGGCGGACTGGACTCCAACGCCGTTCCGGACGCATCCGGCCCGCGCCACTGCGGCCAATCGCGATTGATATCGTTGCCGTTGGCGGGCGATACGGCGTGGTTGGCACAGCACGCAAAGAATGCCAAACCAAAGAAAAGGGTCGTGTGTCGCAAGATTCCAGCTCCGAGAATGCCGGTGGGGAATGACTAGGAACGTCCAGAACGCCCCCGATGAAGCATTGAACCCGCAAAGTCCGCCCAAGTTCCGTTTCCGCGTTTGCGATCAGCGGCACTTTCGCTCGCTGCCATCCTCAGCACCCGGCCCTCCTCGTTACCCCGCCCTCCTCAGCACCCAGCCCGTCAGCTTGCAGCTCGTTCTGTCCGCAACACCGATCAGCGGCTGGTCAGCAGGACTCCTGAACGACGTCGACGTGCGTTCAGTGCCAAAGTCCCCGCAACGATTGCGACACCCGGATAGGCGAATCCTGACAACCGAAGTGGCCGAGTGCCCAAAGCAGGCTGTGCCAGTGCGTCGGTCTCAAACGCGATCGCCGCCAACACTGCATCGCGAACTTCGTTCACAACGACTGGGCCCGGAACCTTCTCCGCTGAAGCCATCTGACCGATTGTCCGGTGGACTCCCACGGTTGCATCCAAAGCGATCTCCACCATTCCAGGTGAAAAAGTCGGAACGACCGTTGGCAATGCACCCTGGAATTGGATCCCATCGATCAAGCCGGTGGGAGAGCCAAACCAACTTGCCAAAGCGTCGTCGACAGAATGTCCTTCCAACAACGGCGTTTCGCTGGTGTCACGAACACGCCCCGATTCGATACCCTCCGTCAGATCATCCGTTGCATCTCGAGCCACCTTGCGAAGTTGCTCGAGCGTGCGTTCGTCCAATTCCCATGCGTCGTCGTCCGATCCGGAGGATTCCAGCGACACGTCGCTGCTGGAAACTCGGGGCAACCAATCGATCGTTCCCCCATCCACTTCGCCGGCGATAGGCGACGACGAATCAACCGCGGCAATTTGCGAGTTGTCAGTCGAGCGATTCGTCCGTTCGGCGACGTTCGCGACTGCAACAGCGGCTGTTGAATCATCGACCGAGGCAACCGACGAACCACTGCCTTGTACGGCACCGGTATTGCTCGTTGCAACATTCGATGCGGATGATTTCGAATCGCTGCCCCGGCCTGTCGAACCAGACTCCGATGAACCGGCGGCGGAGTTCGCACGAGCCAACACGGTTCCTTCGCCCGCCGACGAACGAACACTTCCGCCGCTCCAACCATCAAGCACATCACCCACACTCACACTGTTGGATGGTCGCGGCGCAGCAACCACAAACTGAACCGTCCACAGCACCGAACTGGAACCAGACGACTGAAGACTCTGATTGCTAGATGAACCTTCGACCGACGTTTGTGAATTTGCCTGCGACGATTGACCAATCAGATCGAATGTTCGCAAATCACCGCCGCGAGGCTCACGCCCGGAAATGGGTTGCCCCCGATCGTTCTGTCCTCCATCACGTTGTCCAGGATGACCGTGTTGTACTGATGGGCGTGAAATCGCAGCGAAGTCTCGCATCGGACGTGCACCGCCGGGATCCAGCGAACGTTCTGATCGATTCTGAATCCCCGCACCATCACGCGCGCTACCGGAATTGATTTCGGCAGCTGCACGTTGCAATGCCGGAACCGCTCGATCCATTTGCGATCGGTCCATTCCTTGGTTCGCAGCACCCATATCAGAATGCGCGAAGATCCCGCCGGCCAACAAAGAACGTGATTCAAGTTGTTCGAGCAATAAGATTCGCGAGTCGTTAATTGGCTTCATGAATCAATCCTTGTAGCTCTTCTTGAGGCAGCGAGTTTCCGGCAGAAGGCATCACGCTTTGATGATTCGCCCGGTGCTTTCGCAGGTATTCATTGTAACGAACAACTTCCGGCGCAACCGAAACCGCGACGGATTGCAGGCGAATGGCGTGGGAATATGCCTCGGCGGCTGCCCCAGCATCCCCCAGTTGCTGTTGAAGGAATCCATAGTTGTTCCAAACTCCACCCAGCATGCTCTGCGTCTCGGCGTCTTCTGGAAATTGAGTAGCGAGCGGTTGTCCAACTTCCAGCGCCTTCTCAAATGCTGCCCGTGCCTTTCCCAGAGATTTCATCTTCGATCGAACCAAACCCAAGTGATTGAAACTGAGTGACAAATCCCTCCGGTAGTTCGGGTGACTGGGCCAACGGAGCACCACTTGATTGCCCATTTCAATGGCTTGTTCGAATGTCTCGATTGCTTTTGCATTCCTCCCCATCGCGGATTGCGCCGCGCCGAGCGTATTGAGCGTCACCATCGTCTGCCCGGCAATCTCCGCGTCACCTGGTTCAGCCTGCAAGAAACTCAATTGGGACTCGAGTGCCTGACTCGCATAACGGATCGCTCGTTCAGGGTCCGATTCCGTCAACAGGCCCGCCAAATTGGACTGAACCGCTGACAACTTTTTCGCAATCTCCCCCGTATTTGATTCCGACAATTTGTCTGTGTTTGATACTAATTCGATGGTCAACGGCTGAAGACGCTCAATTGCTTTCGCAAAATACGATTCCGCTTCCGTTTTTGCATCGGTTCGCATCAACAACAAACCCATGTTGTTCATCGTTGTTGCCAACGACACTTCGGCCTCGCGGCGTTGTGGAAACGCGGGTCCTTGATTGACCAGCTTCTGTTGAAGTTTCATCGCCCGAACAAAATAGCGAGCTGCCTCCTCCAGTTTCCCTGCCCGTACCAAGGCTTGTGCCAAGTTGTTCTGGCACGTCGACCAGTGCAGCCGCACGGGATCGTTGATTCCCGCATCAGCCGCCAACTCAGCGTAAATCGATTCACTGCGTTTCAGGGCTGCGATCGCCTGTTGACTAGCCCCCAGTTCAGATTGCAGATCACCCACTTTCGCAAGCGTCATTGCCAGGTCCTCGCGCAATGCTGGATCGTCTTTGACTTCCGCTGCAAAGAGTTCGTAGTACTGCAGTGTTTCCAGCAGGTACTCCCGACGAACCGAATCAGCCCCGGGGATGTGAGCGAGCGACTCGGCCATCTGAGCTCCCAAACGATCGATCGCTCCGCGAGCCAACAGCTCACTCCGAGTGGCCCGCGCCAAATTGCTGTCCGACACGCTCTTCGCCGCTGCCAGCTTGGCATTGTAAATTGTCGACCCGACCAAACCCAAAATCACAATCAAAGCCGCCGACAGTGCCACACGACGATGCTTCGAAGCCAGACGGATCAAGCGATCGCTCATCGATGGTGGTCTGGCGATGGTGGGTTCACCCCGCAACACTCGATCCATGTCTTCGGCGAACTCTTTGGCGGTCTCGTATCGATCCTCACGCCCCTTCGACATCGCCTTTGCTATCACGGTGCCTAGATCACGAGGCAAATCTGGTCGCAATAGATGCAGCGGGATCACCTCCTCGTTGTCGATCTTCTTCAGAATCGTTGCCGCATCTTCGCCTTCGTGGGCGTAACGCAACGTCAGGCATTCGTACAACGTTGCGGCCAAAGAATATTCATCGGCTCGTCCATCAATCAAAGCCGACTGCCCGCGAGATTGCTCGGGACTCATGTATCGCATCGTTCCAATGACGTCGCCTGATCGAGTCAATGACATTTCGGTCTGACAGCGAGCCAAACCAAAATCGGTCACCCAAATCTTGCCGGATCGATCAAGCATCAAGTTGGATGGCTTCACGTCACGATGGACCACACCATTTTCATGGGCAACGTGCAACGCGTCAGCGATGTCGATTCCCCACTGAACCACTTGCTTCCATGCGTCGCGTTTTCGTTCCGCCGACTCCGCCCGAGATTCGCCGGAGGAAGTCCCCGATTCCACGGCAAGCTCACCAGCGATTTTCTCCTCACGACGTTCCCGCACCCAAGCATCCAAGGCGATGCCATCGATGAACTGCATCGCGTAGTAGTGAACGCCTTGATGGCTGCCGACGCTGTGGATCGGGACAATGTGCGGATGCTGCAGCAAGCCAGCCGCGTGAGCTTCGTTTTTGAAACGAGCGATCTGGTTCGAGTCCAACATGGAAGCCAGCGGCAGCAACTTGATCGCGACGCGTCGATCAAGCGACTGCTGGCTGGCTTCGTAGACAACTCCCATCCCACCACGACCAATCTCATGATGCAAAAGGAAGTCACCGAGTTGTTTGTCCGCCGGCAGCGGAACCGAAGGCGCATCGAGCGTGGGGTGCATCCCGGCGGCCACGCCGTAGAGAGCTCTCAGCTTTTCAAGGTAAGCATGAAAGACGGACCCCAAGTCTGGGTTCTGCCGAACGATTTCATCCGAGTCCAATGACTCGCCGTTTTCCAAACCGACCAAGTACTCATCCAACAACTTCGTCAGCCGAGATTGTTGCTCGTCATTCAGACCGCGCAGCAGCGATGGATCCGTCGATTGCGATTCGTCCGTCGACAATTCAAAGGCGACCATCAACGCTGATCCTCGGATGCTTTGAAACTCTCCAGCGCTCGCAACCAAAGCATCCGAACAGCACCGCACTTGCGATCCATTCGCTCCGCGATCTCATCGAACGATAGCCCTTGCAATACTCGCAGGACGATCACTTCGCGGTAATGCGGTTTGAGCTTGCTGAGCTGGTTGGACAATTCGACGGCACCTTCACGGGCACGCATCGGCGCACTTGGCGAGGGTTCATTGCCCGCCAAAATACCAGCCCAATTGCAAGCCGACTCCTCCAATCGATTGCTGACCGCTTCCAAAGAAACTTCGCGACGAATGTCTCGTTTTTGAACTTGAACGTGGCGTTTGAAACTGCGATGCAACGTGTGAATCAAGATCGTTCGCAACCAACAAAGCAGCTCGCCCTGACTGGTGCCACGAAAATCGCCGAAGTCCTGGTGAGCTTCCAACATCGCTTCTTGAACGATGTCCGATGGATTGACTCGTTTGCGAAGCCGACGATCCAACTGAGTGCTGGCTAAGATCGTCAAGTAGTTCGTGTACCACTGGAGCAGTCGTCCCAACGCGTCCCTGTCACCATCGCGTGCGTGGTCCAACAACTCCATGAACCCGACGTCGTTGCCCCAACCTTCTCGGTCGCTGGAATCGTTTTCGCGCGTCGTCCATGAGGAGTCCGTGGCGACCATCGCATTGCCTTCCGAAGAGTAGTGTGACTTCGCATCATCATTCGCAAGGAACTAGTTGCGGGGCAAACTACAAACCGTCACCTCTTTTTCAGTTTTTTTCAAAACTCATCGATTTATCGCCGAAACCTCGAGAACCGATCCCGAGGGGCATCCCGACCCACCACGCTGAACGCTGCATCGACGCGATCCAATCGCGATGACCGCAATGAGACAGAATCCGAATCAGCTGCCTCAGCTTCTTCCCGAAAGGCCTCCCATTCCGAGAAAGAAACGCCGCCATCTGCGTCTGCATCCGCCTCCGCCAATTTCGCCCAAAGCCGATCGCGAACCTCGGTCTCCGTGATCAAACCGTCCTCGTCGGTGTCTTTCGATAAGAAACGTTCCTCACGAGCGACCAGGAACGCGGCTTCTAATTCTTCCGCGGTCAGCAAACCATCGGCATCACCATCGGCCTCCAAACCAGTCAGTTTTTCCCACAACCGCTCGGACACTTCTGATTCCGAAAGAGCCGAATCACCGTCCGCATCCAACCGCTCGATCAACGACTCAACGTCACCGCTGAACAAACCGGCACGGAACAAACCGTGGTTTCGTCGATCAAATCCATCCGCCCGGTGATCAAAGTCTTCCTCGGACATGGTTTCGTTGTCATCGATCATCTCATCATCAATGTCATCGTCGTCCATTGGTTCGTCGCCATTCTCTTCATCGGAACCCGTTCCCTCGTTGGAATCCGTCTCACCACTGGAATCGGGGTCCTCGTCGTTTGATTCATCATCCTCGGCAGTTGGAACATCGACCAAACCGCCTTCGTCGATCGTCGATTCGTCCTCCTCGTCGAACACAACCTCAGTATCGTCCAAGGAGTCCGCTTCCGAGTTCAATTCCTCCTCGTCCAATTCCATGTCGACATCCGTCACCGCCGACTCGGAAGCAGCGTCGTCCACATCTGCATCGTTCATCGCATTGATGACCATCAACGCATCCAAAGAGGTCACGCTTCCATCGCCGTTGACGTCGCACAACCCGTCCATCTCGACGTCATCGGACTCACCCTCCGATGTTTGATTGAGCCGATTGATTACCATCAACGCGTCCAATGCCGTTGTGCGATCGTCTTCATTGACATCCGTTGGATTGACGTAGTTGAATGCATTCAGTTCCGCATCCAAACGCCCGCTAAATCGTTGCTGGAAACGGGTTCGAAACCATCGGTTCCAAACAAACCAATGGTTGCGGAAATCATTGTTCCCTGAATCCGAGTCCTGGTCATCGCCATTGCCGGGTTCGTCCGTCGAAGGATCTTCTAAAGGCGGGTCGTCTGCGGCATCCGTCGTCTCATCGTCCGTCGAGACTTCGGATTCGTCGGTCGGGTCCAACTCGTCAACAGGCTCGTCCGCCGCAGTATCTGCCGCCGCGTACAACTCGGTGATTGCAATCGCATCATCCTCGTCCAATTCGGTGAACGATTGATTGGCGGAAACAAATGGCGCCAGAACACTTCCGGACGCATCGGTGTGATCCAGCCCCAACGAGTGACCGATTTCGTGCACCGCGACCCACACCAAATCGAACGCGGCATTGCCCAGCGAGTTGCCAACTTCCCAGGTTTCCGAAAGATCAAACTGGATGTCACCGGCCAATCGAGCCGGGTTCACATCGTCGGGGAAATACGCCTGTGCCAGTGTGCCCGCTCTCCCATCCAAATTCTCGAACGAGATATCGATGGAATCATTCAGTCCGACTTGGTCGACTTCCGTGAAATCAATGTCCGCAACGCTGGCCCATGCGTTGAACGCGGTTTCGATCGCCGCATCAGTCTCTTCCTGAGTCAGCGTGCTCGGCGATCCTGTAATGGTGTAGGTCAGGGCGGCACCGCCCAGTCCCGGCCCATCCCAGCCCAGGCTGGCGGCAAGCACGCGGCGAGTTTCGAGAGATTGGATCGCAAGACGGCGCGTTCGTTTCTTCCGTTGAGTCATATTGGGCAGACGTTGCAATGAGACGAGGGAAAAAGGAGGCATCCGCGATCACATCAATCGCCAGCCTTTCCCATCACGAACGAGGATCCGATCGCGCGTTCATCTGATGGGCCACCAAGAGAGGGCATCTCTCTGCCCGTCACGTCACTTCCACACGCCATTTTCACAAAAACACCCGTTTTTCGCGGCCACCTCCACCAGCCCGACAGGTCCCAACTTTTGGAGGGCGTGCCGTTTTTTTGATTCCGCTTTTCGGCAGATTTCCACATGGCGTACCTCTCCCGAAACTTCGTTTCGGGAGAGGTCGAGCGACGCCGTTCAGGCGTACGCAAGGGTGAGGGCCGAGCATGGGAAACGGCGCGGTTAGCCCTCCCCGGAATTCTCGCTGAACGCTCGCATTCCGACCCTCCCCAACTGCGTTCAGGAGGGTGAATTCAACCTTGCGAGCACTGCGTTTGTAAAACTGCACCACCTCCTTGAGGCGTGGAATTGCAACCAAGACCTCGGGTTGAAAACTCGAGGCTGACAGATGTCACCACTCAGCGGCTTCTACGGTGCCGAACTCTCAAGCGAGGACGATAAAATCCAGGTCGCGAATTCTTTCCGCACCGTGAGCGACGAGGACGTCCATCGCTTCGCCCGATTCCGACAAGCGAACCTGGTAATCGCCTGTCTCGCTCAACGCTCGGAAGCGATAATTCCCATGTTGATCGGACACCGTGGAATCAACCAGCTTCCCACTTGCGTCAATCAACTCGATCGCCATTCCCGACACACCGCGAATCTCCTCTTCGCGCAGCTCGCTCGGCATGGTGTTCGGCGGAATCGAGCTGGCCAAGATGACTCGCCCGCGAAGTTCGACCTGCATGAAGAAGACGTTTTCCTGCAATCCGTCCACACTCGTGTTGCGTTCAATCAGGTCTGCCAAGGTAGAACGCTCAATCGATTCAACCTCCGAATCGGTCAAGACGTTTTTGTAGAAGAACCGATCTCCATCACGAGTCCTCTGGAATTGATCGGCGATGATCAAACCCGTCAGCTCACCGACGGATGCAGCATGTTGGTGATCCTCGGCCATCAAGCCAACCCACAAATCAATGTTGTCGACGGTGCCGTACAGCGACGCCAACTTCTGTTGCAACTCCACATCGCTGGTGATTTGGTCAAACGTTTCCACTTGGTCCAAACCGTACGCTTGCCGTGTTGCGTTGTAATCGCTCAGGCCATGATCGCGACCGCGTTGGATGTTCATCGCGACGAGATCCAATCCGCCCGCTCCAGGAGGCCCAAACAAGAAGTTCCGCAACGAACCGACCACGGCCAAATCAATTTCTTGAGCCTGCACGGACGCGTCGAACTTCAACAGAGAATCAATGCCGGTCTCTTCCAACATCGATGCATGGAAGAACGCGTCTTTCAGTTCCATCTCGTCTTTGCTCTCGCGTCCATCATTGGACATGAATCCAACTTCATCACGAAGCGTGCTGTGGCCGAGTCGGAACGCGGCGGTTGAAAACTCATTCGCGATGCCGGGATTCACGGACGCGTCGTAAGCTTCGTAAGCATCCAGCGCATGCTCGCCCAAAAGTGCAGGCAGGAACTCGTTGTAAGTGATCGACTGAACCAGACCGATCACCACCAACCGCGCACGTTGATAAACTTCTTCGTCGCTTGCCTCAGGATCCGCGACAGAAATCTCGTCTGCCAAACGATTGTGCTCTCGGACGAACAACGTCTGAATCGCCGTCAAACCCACGTTCTCGCTGGCACGGACATCACCGGCGATCACCATCCCGCTCTCGTCCATCGGAAGCAATCCGTCGTCGGAGATCGCCATCCGACCGCCCACGTTCGTTCGCAATGTCGCCGCCGTGACCGGATCACTCCCGTAGACCATTGATCCATCGATGTAGGACGTGATCTGGTTGAACTGCTCCGCCGGGTTGTCCACGGATGTGCCGGTCCCCTCCACCACGGGTGTTCGAATCAGCGGAATCACCGCTTCACCGGTTCCCATCGGATCAAACCAAGGGTCCCCCTTCGGCACCGAGATATCAAACGCTTCCCCGTGCTCTTCACTTTCACTCAAACCCAAATCATGATCGATGAATTGCCCCCACACATAGACAAATGCAGAGAGCCCACGATCATTGAGGGATTCGCTCGTGTTCAACCCAGACAACACGTTGCTGACCTCCCGCGCACTGGGGCGGTCCGCACCGGCCGGCATCCGAATGCCATCGTCGTAATCCGCCGGTGCGGAGCGAAGCAATGTCTGACCAACACTTCCCCAAGCATCGTGTTGAAGGTTGTTGCCGGTGCCATCGATCGACCGAATCTCCGACGGCATCTCCGGTATCAACCAAGAGCGTTCGTCCTCCACATCGGGATCAACCGGAATGACATCGCCGCGCTCAATTCGGTTGATCACTCGCAGCGCATCCAAGGCACTTCGTCGACCATCACCGTTGACGTCAGTGAACATGCCTTCATCATGCGAGACCTCACGGGTCATCGCGTTGATGATCAACAACGCATCCATCGCTGAGACACGACCATCATCGTTGACGTCTTCTGCGTCATAGATGTTGTGCCGATACCCGCCCAAATCGCCCGCCAGCAACTGTCGCCCCTCAAGGCGTTCGCCGCGGAGAAAACGTCGTTTGCGTGAAGGATGTTTCTTCCTTCGGTTCGACCGGAACAACATGAGATGTTTGATAACGGTGGCGGTGACAGTCATGACAATCGTTCCATCGACCAAACAAAAGCCAAAGATGAACGTTGCCATCGGGAAAATCAAAGCATTGGTTCTGCTCCATGAATCTGACGATGAATGAAGCCCCATTTCCGATCCATCTGGCCGGTTGCTCCCAATGTTAGTCGAACCCAAAAGCAAACCACCCACTTGGTGACCGAATCCTCAAGGATTGACAGACTGCTCGCACCCCAAACCGACAACATTTCTAAGCATCTCTCTGTCCAAGAATGATCGCCACAGGTAGCAAAACTGAAAACCAGCCCACAACATCGGAGCACCAAATCAATACGGCAGTGCAACATCCCCAACGAGAAAACTTGCTTCCCACGATCCATTGGTGCAGAATGGCCGGGCGATCCCCCTTTTCCACGCGTCAATGCCGCCGAATCAACCACCTCACCCCTTGCGTTCCAGCAAAGCCAACCAACCTGACAACCAATCGAAAGACAGAACCAGGCGACGCACCTCCCACCATCCTCCTTCGATTCGCGAAACGATCCGGATCGACAGCCCCATCCCCCATGCAGATTCCCTTCTTCCAATGCTCTCACAACTTCAGAAGACAGTTACTTTCTTGGCCCTCCTCGGCTGCTTCAGCGTCGGCTCCATGGCCGGTGTCCAAGCCGATGAGCGCCCCAACGTGTTGCTGATTTTGGTCGACGATCTCAAACCCGCCTTGGGTTGTTATGGCGACTCGATCGCGAAAACGCCCAACATTGATTCGCTGGCCAATCGAGGCATGCGATTCGAGATGGCTTATTGCAACCAAGCCGTCTGCGCACCATCGCGTTTCACGTTGATGCTGGGTTCTCACTCCACATCGACCGGGCTGTACGGACTGGGCAGCCAACTGCGTCAGATCATTCCCGACGCCGTCACGATGCCTCAGCACTTTGCCAAACAGGGTGGCTATCGGACGGAGTCGTTGGGCAAGACCTTTCACATCGGCCATGGCAATCATGGCGACCCTGAATCGTTCTCCGTTCCACACTTCAAAGAAAAGGTCATCGAGTACCTGGAACCGGCCAGCACCGACGGCGGGCAACTGACTCGCGAAGAAGCCTACTTCACCAACCAGATGCTCGGGCGAATCAAAACGCTCCCTCGTGGTGCCGCGTATGAATCGCCCGATGCCAAGGACGAGGACTACGCCGACGGTCGCGTCGCCGCCGAAACGATCCAACGACTGCAAGCGGCCAAGCAACGTCAAAAAACCGAAGGCACACCGTTCTTCATTGCCTCGGGCTTCGCGCGTCCTCACCTGCCGTTCAGTGCACCACAAAAGTATTGGGATCTGTATGACCCAGCCTCGCTCCCCATGCCGACTCATGAAACGCTGCCGGTGGACGCACCCAAAGTGGCCGGCAAACGTGGCGGCGAAATTTCAAACTACAAACCCGTTCCCACCGAACCCAACGCGGACTTTGACGATGAACTGAAACGCAATCTGATCCACGGCTACTACGCCAGCGTCAGCTACGTCGACGCTCAGATCGGAAAGGTGATCAAGGAACTCGACCGACTCGAACTTTTGGACAACACAATCGTGGTGCTCTGGGGCGATCATGGTTTTCACCTCGGCGACCTCGGCATTTGGACCAAACACACCAACTACGAACAAGCCAACCGGATCCCGATCTTGATCACCGCGCCGGGCGTCACTCAGCCGGGCAGCTCCACCAAACAATTGGCCGAAAGCGTCGATATTTTCCCGACCTTGTCAGAATTGGCTGGGCTACCCGCACCCAGCGGGCCTCAACCGATCGATGGTGTCAGCTTGGTACCCGTTCTCAAGGATTCCTCCGCCCGAGTTCGCGACCATGCCTATCACGCGTACCCAAAGCGACAACTGGGACGTTCCATTCGCACCGAACGGTACCGACTGGTGGAATGGAAAGCGTTTGATGGAAAAGGTGACACGGCCTACGAACTGTACGACTATCAAACCGATCCGAATGAAACCAAGAATCTAGCCAGCGACCGCCCGGAGGTTGTTCAGCGACTGACAAAGATCTTGGCAAAGTACCCCGCTCCCGCGAAACGAAAACGCTGAAGCGTGAGGGACGGAAACTCCGAACAGCGGTGACGCTTTCGGCCGATTGCTGACGCAGATCGCTCTCCCCGAGGTGGGCTGGGCGATTAGAATGCCGCCGGCTGATTTTGTTGATTGATGCCCCACGATCCCCCACCTCGCCCGAGAAACCTTCATGCGATTGGCTGCTGTCCTTCGATTTTCGTTCCCTGTTCTGACGTCACTGCTAGTGCTTGGTTTCGCGACTGCACCGTCCACTTCGGCGGCAGACGCCAAGCGACCCAACATCGTTTTCATTCTGGCCGATGATCTCGGCTACGGAGACTTGGGTTGCTACGGCCAAGAATTGATTCAAACACCTCGTTTGGATCAGATGGCAGCCGAAGGCATGCGGTTCACGGACTTCTATGCCGGCAACACCGTGTGCGCTCCTTCACGTAGCGTGCTGATGACCGGGATGCACATGGGACACACCCATGTTCGCGGCAACGCGGGTGGGCCGGACATGTCCAAGCAATCGCTCCGCGACGAAAACGTGACCGTGGCCGAGGTGCTCCAGTCCGCCGGATACGCGACCGCATTGTGCGGCAAATGGGGTCTGGGTGACGACGCCCTGGGTGGTCGCGATGGCCTGCCGCGGAAACAAGGTTTCGATCACTTCTACGGCTACCTCAACCAAGTCCACGCGCACAACTATTACCCTGAGTTTCTGTGGCGAAACGAGACCAAGGTCGCCTTGCGAAACGAAGTCCAACGCCGCGACCGATCCTACGGTGGATTCACTGGGGGATGGGCCACCAAACGAGTCGATTATTCCCATGACCTGATCGCAAACGAAGCGATGGGTTTCATTCGCGAAAAAGCGACGGACGCCGCAACCAAGCCATTCTTTTTGTACCTCTCGCTGACCATCCCTCATGCCAACAATGAGGGAACCGGCATGTCAGGCAATGGACAAGAGGTGCCCGATTACGGCATCTACGCCGACAAAGACTGGAGCGACCAAGACAAAGGCCAAGCCGCGATGATCACGCGAATGGACTCGGACGTTGGTCGCATTCTCGACTTGCTCAAAGAACTGCAAATCGATGAACAAACCGTGGTGATGTTTTCAAGCGACAACGGCCCACACAACGAAGGCGGTCACAACCCAAAGAAGTTCGATCCCGCTGGACCGCTTCGTGGTATGAAGCGAGCCCTGACCGAAGGCGGCATTCGCGTCCCATTGATCGTTCGCTGGCCTGGCACGACTCCGCCTGGCGCTGTCTCCGATCACATCGGCTACTTCGGTGACTTGATGGCAACCGCGGCGGAACTCGCCGGAACGGATTTCCCCGAAGACGCAGACTCCATCAGTTTCGCACCCACGATCGTCGGCCGCCCGGAAGCCCAACAAACGCATGAGTACCTGTACTGGGAATTCTACGAGCAAGGTGGCCGGCAAGCGGTTCGACGCGTCAATTGGAAAGCCATCCGCGAACCGTGGATGACGGGTCCGACTCAGTTGTATGATTTGAAAGCCGACATTGGCGAAACGACCAACCTGGCAAGCGATCATCCCGAGATCGTCAAACAACTTGAAACGTTGATGGAAGAAGCTCACACGCCGCACCCCAACTGGCAAGTTCGGGTTCCAGCGTCCAAACGTTAACGGGCTGTTGATTTAATGAGCCGTACCGCGTTAGCGGCGGTTAGCCAGACGCCAACCGGGGCTAACGCCCATCGGCTAATTGTTGTCACTCGGTATACGACTAAATCAACAGGCTGCTATGTCACAATTCCAATCCAACACTCATTCACCGCTCGTTGCCAAGCCACGTCGCGCGTCTTCGACACGCACCTCAAGCGATCCACACATTTTCACCTGGACACTAAAATTCACTTGGGTACCAAAAACCCAAGGTGATGGGCCGCGTGCAGCCACATGAACTGACGCCACATATCCGGCGTCATGTTGTCAACAAACGGGTAGTCTTCCATCGACCCGTCAAAGGCTTTCGCCCGATGAATTGTCTCGATGCAATGATCGATGACACTGGGATCATCGGGTCCATCCGGTGACTTCGGTTTCAATCGGTCCAAGGTTGGTGCGCTCGACATTTTGCGTTGCCTCAATATTCGACCGATGATCCACTTCAGCACCGTCGCCCGAAGAATTCGTGGCATTCGGAACCCGAACCCTTCCATGCCACCGGTCATGATGAGGTCGAGGTGCTCGCAGATTTGGGTCAAGTTCCAGTTCTTGGTTTGAACGTAGCCCCCCTCCTGCAATCGCTTGATCTCAGCGATGACTTCATCGCCAGAATGAAAATCGAGAGAACGCTTGGAGATCTTGGTCATGGTGTCGCCAGCGATAGAAAAAAGAAACAGCGAAGAGAAACAGCGTCTTGGATTGGTTCCTCCCAATCTATCTCTGCGGTTCATCTCGTTCGCATTCCACCCATCCAAAAAACGCTCCACGCGACACTGGGCCGCAGCCAAGCCATTGAGCCGCGATGAGCAAACAATGTCCCCCCTTGGTGTTCGTCGATACCAATTCCTTTCGCCTATAATCGGACCGTCGCCTCTGCCTTTCCGTTCACGCATCGGATTTGCAAATCAACAAGACGTGAATAGTCGTGCCACTCAGCTCGCGGAAACACCTGGATGATCCTGATTCTACCGCTCTTGTTTGCCTTCGCGTTTGCCGCTCCGCCGACACCCACGCAGCCCGGCCTGAATGAGTCCGATTTGAATGAACTGGTGGAGTCCCTTCGCCAGACCCATGCACCTGACCAGCGAATTCAGTGGTGGGATGTTCATGTCGAAAAAGCGGATGCTGGCTGGCGTGTTCATGGAAGTTTGTCCAGTGAAAAAACATACGCCGCTGTGACACAAGCTCTCGAGCGTCAGTACCCAGAGGTGGACAACCAATTGGTCCTCCTTCCCGAAGACGGAACTGGAACGCTGGTCAATGCGTTGGTCAACAATTCCGTGATCCATTTGCGCCGAGAACCTAGCAGCAAAACCGAACTGGTCACGCAAGCTCTTCTCGGAACTCCCATCCGAATTCTCAAAACTGAGCGTGGAAAGTGTCTGATCCAAGTTCCTGACGGATACATCGGTTGGGTCAACTCAGCCGAAGTCCATCGCATCGATCAGGAGCAACTCCGATCGTATCGCGACGCAGAAAAAGTCATCTTCACCGCCCAATCTGGGCTGGCTTACAGTGCTCCCGACGCGACATCGATGCCGATGACGGATCTGGTGATTGGAAACATCGTCTGCAAAGTCTCCGAGCAGTCCGGCTTCACTCAGATTCAATACCCTGATGGACGAATCGGCTGGGTCGATAGCCGCCAACTCAGCCCGGCCGATGCTGTTTTCTTCCAACAGGCTCTGCAAAACAACCTTGTTGAAACAGCCCGAAGATTCCATGGCATCCCATACCTGTGGGGAGGCATGTCGTCCAAGAACATCGATTGCAGCGGGCTGATCTGCAACGTGTACTTCATGAACGGAATCCAACTTCCCAGAGATTCCAACATGCAGGCCCAAATCGGCAGGGAAGTGACCACGGAATTTGTTTCGGACGCTTTGGAACCGGGCGACCTTTTGTTCTTTGGAAAGAAAGCAACCTCCAAAACGAAAGAGCGTGTCACGCATGTTGCGATGTACATCGGAAACGCTGAATTCATTCATTCAGCGGGCTACCGCGAACGGGTGAGCATCAACAGCATGAACAGCAGCCACCCCAACTTCATTGACAGCTATCCTGCCATCTTCGTCAGAGCGGTCCGAATCATCGGCGAAGATCCCAATGGCTTCCTGCCCATCCCCGAGAACGACTTTTACAACGAAATCATCAGGAGCACGGAATGAATCGAGGAAGAAGAGTCCTTCTCAAAGGCTTGGGAGCCGGTGCCTTGGCGACCGCACTGCCAACAACCATGGGTGCAGCACAAGATGCCTCCACGGCACCTCACTCAACGACCGACTTGATTCGAAACGGGAAAATGAAGCTGAGCTTCCGGCCCTACGAGCTGCAGCTCAAACACACCTTCACCGTCGCCGGAAACTCACGTGACACCACGCCAGTCGTTCTGACAGAGATTCAGTACGAAGGACTCACGGGTTATGGCGAAGCCTCCCTGCCGCCGTACTTGGGTGAGTCACAGCAATCCGTGATGCAGTTTCTCAGCAAGGTCAAACTGGAATCGTTTGACGATCCGTTTCTGCTCGATGAGATCCTCGCCTACGTCGACTCGATCGAAGAAGGCAACCGTGCCGCCAAAGCTTGCGTCGACATCGCGCTGCACGACCTGATGGGGAAACTGGTCAACCAACCACTTCACCGACTGTGGGGCATCAATCCCGCGAACACACCTGTCACCTCCTTCACGATCGGCATCGACACACCCGAGGTGGTGAAGATGAAGACAGAAGAGGCGGCTCGCTTCAAAGTCTTGAAAGTCAAACTGGGCGGAGGCAACGATCGCGAAATGATCGAGACGGTTCGGTCGGTGACCGACGTGCCGATCTATGTCGATGTGAACCAAGGCTGGACTGACAAGCAGCAAGCACTGGACATGACGCACTGGTTGGCCGAGCAGGGTGTCGAATTTGTGGAGCAACCACTTCCCAAAACAGCGGTCGAAGATTTGGCTTGGTTGACATCCAAAAGCCCTCTTCCAATCATCGCCGACGAAGCATTTCAACGCCTCGGTGACGTGGCCGACTTCCAAGGCGTGTACTCCGGGATCAACATCAAACTGATGAAGAGCACCGGGTTGCGGGAGGCCCAAAAGATGATCACCGTGGCTCGGGCGTTGGACATGAAGGTGATGATCGGATGCATGACCGAAACCTCGTGCGCCGTCTCCGCCGCCGCCCAGCTATCACCGCTCGTCGACTGGGCCGATCTCGACGGCAACCTGCTGATCAGCAACGACCTCTACGAAGGAGTGAAGGTGATCGATGGCAAGTTGACCCTCAACAACCTCCCCGGAATCGGCATCCGAAAGAGAACGGCGTAGCGTTCTCCCGACATAACAAGCACTAACGCAGCCCATCCACCAGAATACAAAAACCAACTGGCGACGGTGGCTACGACGTCTACAGGTCGTGCATGCCTGACTACTTCTTCTTTTTCTGTTTAGTCGGCTTGGGGAGCACTTGGTGGCTTTTTGCCCATTGTCGCCATTGCTTTTGCAGGTTGGAAACTTCGTCAGGGTTATCGGCGGCGAGGTTGACTTGCTCGGTTCGATCGGCACCCAGATCGAACAACTCCCATTCTCCTCGCGCGCCTTGGCGAACCAACTTGCGGTTGCCGACACGGACTGCGGCATTGCCTTCGTGTTCCCAGTACAAAGCACGCTCTGCGAATTCGCCTTGACCTGTCAGCAATGGCTGAAGACTTTGCCCTTCGAGCGGGTGAATCTCGTTGCCCTTGAACTGAGTGGGGTACTCCGCCTTCGCCAAATCAACACACGTCGCCATCAAGTCAATGACATGGGTGGGCGTTTTGATCCAAGCCTTCTGGTCGGTTGATGGCTGAATCTTGTCCGGCCAATGCGCGATCAACGGCGTCGCGATGCCGCCTTCGTGGTTGTAATGCTTGTACTTGCGAAAAGGGGTGTTGTTCAAGTGAGCCCAACAACGGCCGATGAACACGTCAGAATGCGGATCCCCCGGTGAGTCGCCTTCGTATCGGCCACTCACACCAGCCTCCGCGTTGCCGCCGTTGTCAGACAAAAATAGGATCAACGTGTTGTCGAGTTTGCCGCGACTGTCCAAAGCAGACACCAACTTTCCAATGTTCTTGTCGATCTCTTCGATCATCGCCGCATAGATCGCCATCATGTCGTCGTAGCGTTCTTTCTCTTCTTGCGACAACGATTCCCACGCGGGGATTTGCTCGGGCCGAGGTTCCAAGCTCCAACTTGCGTCAATCAACCCGGATTGGATCTGGCGTGCGTACCGTTCCTCTCGCAACTTGTCCCAGCCGTCCATGTACTTGCCGCGATATTTCGCGATCGTTGCTTCCGGCGCCATGCACGGAAAATGGGGTGCAACATGGGCGAGGTACCAGAAAAACGGCTTGTCTTCCGCGATCGCTTCGTCGATGAACTCGATCCCTTGCTCGGTCCACAGGTCGGATCCGTACCACGGTGGATCGAATTGCGGATCATCCTTGGCAACCTCGTGACCATTGAGGAACAGTTTGGTGCCTCCCTTGGATCCCGTCTGATTGAAAAAGTGCAAACCACCAGCCGGCAAATTCAAACTTCGATCAAATCCTCGCCCCCAAGGCGTGACTCCCTGCTTGAAACCCACATGCCATTTTCCCGTCATCGCAGTGAAGTAGCCGGCTTGCCCAAGAACTTCGCCAATCGTGACACACTGATCATTGAGTCGGCCTCGATACCCTTCCACCTTTTGGTCCGTTGTCATCCAACCAATCCCAGTTTGATGAGAGTAGAGCCCGGTGAGCAAAGCGGCTCGCGTTGGGCAACAACGACCGGTGTTGTAGAACTGAGAGAACTTGGCACCGTTTGCGGCCAACGCATCCAAGTGCGGCGTTGGGATTTCACTGCCGTACGGTCCGATGTCCGAAAAGCCCATGTCGTCCACCATGATCACCAGGATGTTCGGACGATCTTCCGCAGCGGACCATCCAGACGACGCCAGTGTCACGATCGCAAAAGTGATCCACAACGCCGCCCGGAAATGTCTTTGGCAAACCGTCTGAAAGGATGATGTCGAAGTGCAGATGACACGGTTCATGTTTAGCCTGGAGACGTTGCGAAGTTGGACGCGGCGGGAAAGAGAGGCTCGCGATTAAGTGGCAAAATGCCCGTCAAACCACCCGCCTCAACAGGCACAATCCTAGCGGGTGGGAATCAGGGAACCTTGAGATACCACGTCATTCAGATAACTTATTTTGCCAACGCTCGATGATCACCGAATCAGAGCGGAGAGCCTTTCCAGCAGGGCGTACGCCTGGACTGCTCGATGCTTGCGGTTGTTGCGCCAGTTTTCATCCCGGCAGCGATCTCAGAGAGTCGCCGTCGCGCACATAAAGGGACGGGTCTTTTAGCGCTCGGCTCGGTGGGGGACCACCGAGCTACAGGTTGGGATCGTCGGATGGTGCCGGCCACAAATGGCGTTGTTGTCGAGCACTGACGTGGCTTTCTCGACTTCAGTGCACCTTGCTACAACAGCGCACTACGACCGGAGCAGTCACGTGGGCATGTCAAAATCACGTCTTCCGATATCCCTACTCAAACGAAAACATCATGTCGCTCATCACTTGGCAAGAATTCGAAAACGTTGACGTGCGCGTGGGCACAATCACGCTGGTCGAGGACTTTCCAGAGGCCCGCAAGCCCGCGTACAAAATCACTGTCGATTTTGGCGAGGAGCTGGGGACCAAACGAACCAGCGCCCAGATCACGGTGCACTACACCAAAGAAGAATTGCTCGGACGCCAGATCCTCGGCGTGGTCAATTTCCCGCCCAAGCAGATTGGACCGATCACGTCTGAGTTTTTGCTCACAGGACTGTACCGTGAAGATGGATCAGTCATTCTCGCGGTTCCGGACAAAGCAATGCCCAACGGTGCCAAACTCGGCTGAGCGTTCACCCCTTCGCAGGTGTCATCGGGCATGTGAGCCGTTTGGCGTTAGCCACGGTTCTCGCACTCGATTGGACCCAGCGCCCAAACGGCTCACGGGAATCACCCCAAACATTCCTGCGTACCTGCTCAGAACCCAAACCAGCGCCGCGACCATGTCCCGGCGCTAAGCAGGTCGGCAGGAATGATCGGGTAGAACCTCACTTAGGCGAGTCTCTCTGAGACTCGCAAATGACAGCGTCTCGGGGGACGTTCGATTTACAACTTGCGTATTCAACTACTGTGGGTTGAACGTGTAGTTGTAGTCGGGGAGATCTTTGTCGTATTCCACGTTCGGTGGTTTCGGCACTCTTTTCCCGCTCTTGCGAACAGGCTGGAATTCGGGGAGTTCTGCTGTGGTGATGTTCAACCCGGTCTGGGTGGATGTTGATTCAGCAGCCTCTGCTACGTCCGAGGCTGTTGAAAAAATTCGGCCTGAAAACGCTCGTTCGACGTGGCTAAACTCTCGCCGTTCAATCGGATTGTATTTCGAGCAATGAACCGGATAGTGGGCCACTTGAATCGGCAACCCGAGTTCATTGGACAGTTCCTGAAGATGGTACTTGAGCGTGTTTGAACGGTAGCTGTTGCTGCCACCACAATCACACAAGAGGAGAATTCGCTTGGCCGAGGCGTGCTGGACCGAACCAACTTCTTCCCAGTACCGTTGAAACGATGCCACCGCAAATTCACCGGTGTCGCTACCTGTGGTCACTGTCACGTGCCCCGTGTTTTCTTGCACGTCGTAGATCCCATGCGGTGTGACTTCGCCATCACGGTAAGCTGGTAGATCATGGTCGAGAACTTCCGCTGCCTGATTGGCAATCACGTCGCCGCTACGGTGGACTTCACCCAGCGATTCCTTTCGTTTGCTATCAATGCTAAACACAGGATCTCCCGTGTTTTTGTAGTCCTCGATGGACTTCTCGATCTTTTCAAACTGCTCGTCACGGTCGCGACTTGGCGCCTTGGTTTTTGATTTCACCTGCTGGCGAGTCTTGAACCCCATCTCGCCGAGCAAACGAGAAACCACTTCGTTTGCAACCTTGATTCCTCGCTGGAACAATTCTCTGACAATCTCAGCGACCGACAGATGCGTCCACTTCAAGCCAGGCACGGTGGGACTACCGGCAGTATTGTCTTGGATCACTGCCCGCAACTCATTCATGAGTGACGGACAGCTCAGTTCTTTTTTGGGCGGCCACCTCCTTCGACTCGCTGGCGTCCTTCCAGGGGATCACCATCAGCAAGGCTCTCCAGCTCTTTGATGCCACTTGCGATCGTGTTCTCACAGCAGCCAAGTACTTTGGCGATGTAGCGGATGCCTCCGAAAGGAAGCTTCCTGGCTTCGATCGCTGCGTAGCGTCGACGATCCTTCTCGCCGAGAGTCCGAAAAAAGTTTCGCATCTGGGATTCGACCGCTTGGTCGAAGTGGTGTTCCATTGCAAGTGTCATGACACACTCCTTCAAAGTCAAAGATCCTTTCAGTCCATTCGATAACCCCATTGTAACGAGCAGGCGATTTCAGCCGAATGCAATGCTAGCAAAGCAGTTCCGCAAGTTGTAAATCGAACGTCCCGAGAGACGCCGCTACGTGATCAAGCCCAATGACTCACGTGCTTAGTGCGAATGCATCGTTCCAAAACAGGTTTGGCGGCAAAACAACTAGGACCGTTGCTTTTCGTCGTCCTCCAGTTTCTTCGCCAATTGCTTGGCTTTCTCAAGATGCTTCTCGACTTTCGAAATGGCCTCTTGAGCAATCGGCTGCAATTCCTGCGGCCCGGTGCTTTCAATCGCCTTCAGTTCCGCCAACATCATCGTGTGAGCCACACATTGCTGGCCCAGAAAAGCCATTTGGAAATCCTGACCTTCGTACTTGGTCAGCATGTCCTTGGTCATCTTCATCGCGTTGTCACAGGCTTGTTCCGCGATCTGACAAAGTTGGGCGGGCACCCGCTGGCCTTGTGAACCGGCCTGATTCTGATTGCTGAATTGCCGCAACTTTTGGTTGAGTGCTTCGTGGTCGCGGACGATCGTTTGAGTCAACTGCTTCAGTTCGTCGTGGTCGGTTTTCTGCATCGCCATCTTTGCTAACTCGATCTCATTCTCATTGGCCTTTTGCAGCTTTTGCACGATCGCTTGCGTGACCGTTGGCTGCTGTTGACGACTATCGGTCGACGTTCGTCGTGCCTCATAGCGTCCCGAGTCGGTTTGATCCTGTTGGGTTTGAAGTTGTCCATCGAGAATCGAACCACCATTGGTTCCTTGCTGGGCGTTGGCGACGGGCAGACCGGTCAAGACGGTGAGTGCAGCGGCAGCAACAGTGAATCGCAATTTCAACATTTGGATCTCCTTACGAGTTTCTGAGAGGGAACCCTGAACGAGAAGGTGGGCTCAGGCGAACTCGAATGGCTGCATCTTGTGTTCCAGTGCTTGGGCTCTCTTCCAACCTTTCACCCAAAATTCGTTCTTCATTCATCGAGTCAATCAATTCACTTCGAATCAGCGACATGACAACTCTGCAAACCAAGCCTCGCCTTTCAAACGACAACGTCATCGGACGAAAACCGGTCATCCCGAACCAGGTTGCTCGAACGTTTGCCGACCATCTTGCAAAGACGCCATCTCGTCTTGGCAAGCTCGTGCAAGGATCCACTCATCGCATATATTTACGTTGGTCCGTCTGCTGTCCCGCACTTCTATTTCGCACAACAAGACCCGCACCATGACTTTCCCGCTTCACCGCTTCGCCAACTCAACCTTTGCTTGCAAACAAAGCTCTTTCTTGACAGCAGTTCGCCCCCTGGTTGGCTTGCTGATCGCGATCGCGACATTGATTGCGATGCCCGGAGAATCATCGGCGGAAGAAACAAACTCCTCCCATCGCGTGCTCTCCTACAACATCAAACGTGGTTACGGAAACGATGGAAAAACGGACCTGCCAAGAACAGCGGACGTGATCTCGAAACTCAAACCTGACTTTGTCGGCTTGCAAGAAGTGGATGAGCGTTGCAACCGAAGCGGCAAGGTCGACCAAGCCCAATGGCTAGGCGAACACCTCGACATGCATGCCGCCTTTGCCCCGTTCATGGATTACGACGGAGGCCGATACGGAATGGCCATCCTTTCGCGATACCCCATCGAAAAAACCGAGTCGGTCGAACTGGCTCGCGGCCGAGAACCTCGCGTCGCCTTGGTAGCTCACGTCACTCTGCCCGATGGAAACAAGTTGACGCTGGTCAACGTGCACTTCGACTACATTCGCGATGACACGGTCCGATTCGAACAAGCGACCAAGGTTCGCGAGTTCATTCGATCGCTTTCCAACCCCGCGATTTTGCTCGGCGACTTTAACGACACGCCCGAATCACGCACGGTTCAACTGTTTCAGGACGGGTTTGTCGAAGCAGACAAGCCAGCCGACGATTCATTCACTTTTTCGGCTGAAAAGCCGGACCGCGAAATCGATTTCCTGTTTGCGTCTCCAGAGACCCAGTGGACCGTCAAAACGGTGGACGTGATCGATGAGCCATTGGCTTCGGATCACCGGCCCGTGATGGCTGTTCTGCAATTGCGAGCGAACTGATTCGCCATGTGACGTTTACCGCGTCGTCATCGTTGGACCTGATCTTCCATCATTCGCCGGCACTCACGGGCGGCTTGGGACCAGTCGCCTTCGTTGGCCAACCCGATGACCTGCTGGACCGAAGCGTAAGACTGCTCGGAGATCTTTCCTTCGGTTTGCCACTGGGCGACTTGTTCCGCAATCTTTTGCAATGACTCCATGTCTTTCTGATTGCAAATCCGGTACAGCGCCACTGAAGCGTCGTATCCCTGGTCGTCCAGCACAACTTTGCTGCGCGGAAAAAAGTAGAACGCCAAACCGACGACCGCGATCGCCAGGCACGCCCACTTGATCCATTCGTTTCGCTTGTCACCGGGAATCGCTTTCGAATTTGCCATCAGAGTTTCTCCCAATCGATGACTTCGCTTTCGTTCATGCTGGACATCTCCGCCCACAGAAACAGATCCACAAATTCAGTGACAAAGCGAACCGATCCATCGCCAAACGCGACCATGCCTCCGCCGGGATGATCGGACACCATTTGCCCGACGTGGTAAGTCGGAAAGTTCACCGGGTGAATGATTGGAAAACCGGTGATGTCCAATTCACCGCCGGAAGGCCCGGCATGAACCAACGTCAGCGTCGCCGCCGCGTCGGGTCCGTTTTCAGGTGAAGTGAATCGCGGATGCGTGAACGCCCCTGGAACGACACCCACCCACGTTTTGTCACTCAGTGAAGACGTGTGCTCCCCAAAGAAGATCGTGTTGCTGGTCCCGTCCAACACATCGCGGAAGCGAGTTTTTGAATTTCGAAAGAAAGGACCGTCAGCGACCCGGCCTGCGTCTCCATCGATTGGGACGATCTTCGTCTCTGACGTGTAGATGTTCGTAAAGACAATTCCTGTTGCCGCGGACCCGCACTCTCCCCAACAGCTTTCTTGCCCGTGGCTGGCGACGTAGTGACTGCGTCCCAATCGGATGCCCTGGCCGTTGAGCTGCAACAAATTGTCAGCCTCATCCTTCACATCAAATGCCGCATCTCCACCGGCGGCACTCGGACACAAATACGTCGGCACCCTGGCTGCAATTGCCGCTTCGTTGGACATGGACCAAATGGGCTCGTTCATTCGCAATTGATCATTCAAGGCGGTGGCTTCTAAGAATGGCAGCAACCCCGCTCCCCATCCCCAGCCAGGACCTGCATCCCAAGTGACCGGGTCCATTGCGACCGATGCGGGCGCAACTCCGGTGCTGGTAGGAAACGACACGTAGCCAGCCGGAAATCGTCGGTAAGCCGAGTGATAGTTTTGGGCAGCCAAGCCAACCTGACGGAGATTGTTGCTGCAGGACATTCTGCGAGCGGCCTCCCGAGCAGCTTGGACCGCAGGCAACAACAAACCCACCAGAACACCAATAATGGCGATCACGACCAGCAACTCCACCAAAGTGAAACCCATTCCCGTTCGGAATCGACGATCTCTACCCGACATCAAAAATGGAACATCACCGACCGATGACACCCGCGACACATCCAGACTCATCAGGGCTCTCCAATAAATCAACTTAGCCCGTGCTAAGTTTAGAGACAAAAAATACAGACCGTTTTGAAGAAGTCATCTATGACGACTCCGCGAGAAACAATGAGTCCCTCAACCCGGCCCATTGTTAGCACCTGCTAACTTATTTAGCAGAGGCTACGTTTTTCGCGTTGGCGAGGCAAGAGGGTTTCTGCTCGCGAATCCGGTGCTAGAATGTTCGGTCGCCTTCTTGTCGAATTCGCACGGTTTTAAAGGGCCGCAATTTGCCTTCCCAATCGCATCATCGCACTCGATCCGACCATGCCAGCGAAGTGGCCGAAGATTATGTCGAGGCCATCGCCGAAGCCATTTCGGAAAATGGGATTTGCCGAGCCGTCGACTTGGTCCGACACTTTGACGTGACCCACGCGACGGTCAGTAACACAATCAGTCGCCTGCAACGTGACGGATTAGTGGTGACCGAGCCTTATCAACCGATTACCTTGACGGCTCAGGGCAAACGGATGGCAACCAAGGCACGCAATCGCCATGAGGTCGTGAGAACGTTCTTGCTGCGAATCGGTGTCAGCGAGACGACCGCGACGGTGGACAGTGAAGGGATCGAACACCACGTCAGCGACGAAACACTGCGGGCGATGAAGCGAGTCATGAAAGACGGTATTCCGGCATCCGATTGACACGGCCAATTCGCGTTATCGCAAACGCCTCACAACTTGGGACTCTTCAGTTCGGGTTCAAACGATTGCTTGTCTGAACGTGACACCACGACATCCGTCAACAACAACCCCGCGACAATCGAAACGGCCGTCAGCATCATCGTTGCCGTCAATCGAATGCCTGTGGGCAGGTCTTCTTGGACCATGATCTGAGAGAAGCCAGAGAACCCAAGACTTCCGGGGACCAAAAGCAGCAACGCGGGAAGCAACATCACCGCGGTTGGTATTCCTAGACGGTTGGATGCGAAGTGGCTGGTCACTCCCGCCACAAAAGAAGCGATTCCAACGGAAGCGAAGGAACCAAACGTGGTGCCTGCTAAACGCAATGCCCCGTAACCCACCAACGTCGACATCAACAACCAAGGGATGTCTCGGTAACGGGTTCGAAACGTCACGGCGACGCACAAACCAATCGGCAACAGCACCAACGCGGACGCCAACAAATCCGGCGAGTCCAACGGCATCGATGCGGGAATGGGGCGAATCGCGTTGACCAAGCCGTATCCCATCGACACACCAAAAACAATTGTTAGCAATGTGGTCATCGCTCCAGCGAAGCGAGCCGAACCGGACGCCAAATTCTGAGTCGCCAATTCGTTGATGCTAATCGTCAAATGCAATCCCGGTACCAGCAGAATCAATGCGGCTAGAGATGTGAGTTCAAAGTTGCCCGGTCCAACGAACGCCTGAATCCCGCAAGCGATCGAACTGGCAATGAATCCTGCGACCACATTGATCAGATGAACCTGATGTCGAAGGTGCGTCAGCCAAACGACAAACGTACCAACGATCAATCCAATCACGCCTGCCGATAGAACCACCATTCCGCCACCGCCCACCAGAACACTGATGCAAGCGGCGACGCCGCCGTGCGATGCGATATGAATTGCCGGACCGTAGCCATCCTTCATCTCATTGATTTCAGTAAGCCGTTGCCAAGCTTCAGAAACGTCCATCTGTTCTTCTTGGATGGCACGCTGCAATTCAAACAAAGCCGCGTAGCGTCCCAAATTGGTGTCGCTGGGATACACCCTCAGCAGCCGCGTTTCGTCACCGCCAAAGGTGACAAACAGTGCCGTGGGCGTTGAAAAGAAACTCGCCTCATGCCCGAGCGACGCGGAGACCTGTTCCATTTCCAGGTCTAACTCATACGCCGGTGAACCGCACGCATGCAGGCTTCTGGCGAGTTCCATGATGAGTTCGACGGAAGAAACCTGAGTCAATGCAGCGGGCTTTCAAGGAAAGACGAAGAAACGGCTCCACCTCGGACGGGAATGCGGTGGATTCAAGGCCCGCATTAAAACAGGGCACCGGCGGTCTGAACAGGTTCGCACATGCCCATCGGTTCAGCTCTCTCCTTCAATTCCGAATTGGCCTCACATCCATTTCAACCGTCAAGGTCATCGCACCCCTGCTAGCGGCCACCCGTTTCTCTTCCCCGAATCCGCATATTTTAGCTTGGGAACCCAATTTCGTTGTAGCGTTTCACAGCCTCGAGGTATCGAGGTTGCAACACTACTATTCCAACATTGATCGCGGGGCACGTGACATGTTACATCGAACAACCGATCCTGGTTCTGACCAGATCGCGGACCTACTAGAGGTCCATCCGAAGACTCGAAAGATACCGCCGTTCCTTTATCGGATTGCGGTCCTATGGGCCTGCATTCTGGCGGGTTTGTTCTTCGCGTTGATTGCCTACGGCACAACGCCGGGTCCATCAAGCTCGCCGCCGACTGAGTCACCTTTGGGACCTGCCTCGGGCGAACTGCAGACCTCCGCCACCACCGACTGGGAAGTGGTCATGGCTGTTCATCCGAAATGTCCCTGCACGGTGGCATCTCTCAACGAATTGAACCGATTGCTGACCAAAGTTGATGACGACGTGACATGTCGTTTCCTGGTCTACCATCCCGCTGAAACCGAGCCGAACTGGATCGACGGAAAGATCAATTCGCGTTTGTCACAGTTCCCACGGTCCATCATCCAGCCTGACGAGGCCGGCGAAGTCGCGTTCGAAATGGGAATGCAGACCTCCGGTGCCGTCGTCGTCTTTGATCCCCATGGAAAGACTCGCTTCCATGGCGGCATCACCGTTTCCCGCAACCACGAAGGTGACAACCTCGGGGTGCGTTCCATATCCATGTTGATTCAAGGCCAAACCCCGCCTCTCTCAACCACGCCGGTATTCGGCTGTCGGTTGTAGTTCCCGAGACGGATTGTCATGTCAGAAAACGAAATCGAAACGAGCTCGCAGCTACAGAGCGCAGACGATCTCTTTGCGGAGCACCTGCAATCACGCCAAATCAATGCGGACCGCGCATTGGCCGTGGTTCTCGCTCTGCAATGGATATTCGCGGTTGCCTGCGCGATTTGGATTTCGCCTTACACCTGGATTGGTTCGCAAAACCTGGTCCACATCCATGTGTGGAGTTCGCTCATCGGCGGCGGCATGCTTACCATCTTCCCCGTGTTCTTAGCGATCTACTTTCCTGGTCAACGGATGACTCGGATGATCATGGCATTGGCTCAAATGCAATTTTCAGCGTTGCTGATTCACCTGATGGGCGGCCGCATTGAGTCGCACTTTCATATCTTTGGTTCACTCGCATTCCTAGCCTTCTACAAAGACCCTTGGGTCTTTCTGCCTGCGGTTTCAGTCGTTTCTCTCGATCATTTGATCCGCAGTCTGTTTTGGCCCGAGTCGGTTTTTGGCGTCCTTTCGCCGGAACCACTTCGTGCATTGGAACACGCCGCCTGGGTCATCTTTGAAACCGTCTTCCTGATTTTGGGTGTACGGCAGAATCGTCGTTCACTGTGGGAGCTGGCAAAGCTCCAATCTTCGCTCACGCAGCAACGCGACCTTTTGGAACAACGAGTTCGAAACCGCACCTCCGAAATTGAACAACAGCGTCGGATTCTCGACACGGTTTTGCAACGTATTCCGGCCGCGGTTTTCTGGAGAGACAACGACGGAAACTTCATGGGCTGCAACGAGATGTTCAGCGAATTCTTTGGGCTTAAAACTCCCGAAGACATCATCGGCAAACGGATGAATGACATCATTCCACCGAACGATCAAACCACGAATCGACTTTCCAGTTTCTGTGATTCTCCCGACGAGAACGTGGAACTGGTCAACATCGAAGAAACACTTCACGAATTTTCCGGTGATTGCCGGATCGTGCTGACGGGTGCGACCTCGCTTCATGACCACGAGGGCAACTGTTTCGGAACGCTGGGTAGTTTCCTCGACATTACCACATTGAAAAATGCTGAGTCTCGTGCAAAGTCCTTGGCCAATTTGATCCAAGAGTCTCCCAACGAACTCTACATTTTTGACTCAGAGACGTATCACTTGGTGGAAGCGAATACCGGATTTGTCCGAAGCCTCGGTTTGGATCCAGACAACCTCTCGAACGTTTCACCTCAAGACTTCATCCAAGACTGCTCGAATCAGGATCTGCGTCAGCGGATCAGTGTCGCGATGTCTTCGCCTCGTGGACGCTGTGCGTTTGACACCGTTCACGTTCGAAAGGATGGAACGACCTTCCCCGTCCACGTTGACATCCACCGATCGACATTCGAAGCCCGTCCCGTGTTTGTCGCGTTCTGCACGGACCTGAGCGATTCTCAAGCGATGGAACGCCAATTGGCTCAAGCTCAAAAGCTTGAATCGATGGGCCAACTCGCCGCTGGAATCGCGCATGAGATCAACACTCCGATGCAGTGCGTCAGCGGCAACGTCGAATATTTGACGATGAGCTACGAACGGATCTTCCAGTTCACCGACGGATTGTTCGAACTGCTCAACAGCCCGTCCTTCAGTGCAGATACCGCTGGTGCGCAACTCGACGCGTTGGCTCAAAAGCACAAGTACAACGTGCTGCGAGAACAGACCCCCGGTGCAGTCGAAGAGGCTTCGCAAGCCGTGATGCGGGTGATCGAAATCGTCCGCGCCATGAAAGCGATGTCGCATCCGGGGCGACAAGAAATGAACGAAACCGACCTGAACATGCTGATCCACCAAGCGTCGATTATCAGTCGAAACCGATACAAGTATGTTTCCGAATTGGAACTCGACCTGTCGCCGGATCTACCACAGATCCCGGCCTACGGAGCGGAACTCAGCCAGGTGTTCATCAACCTGATCGTCAACGCGGCCGATGCGATCGCGGAACGAAAAGAGAACGAACCCGAACTCGAAGGCAAAATCACGATCTCGACTGTTGAAAATGGTGAGACCGTCGAAATTCGTGTGAAGGACAACGGAACCGGCATGTCAGAAGACGTCCGTTCCAAAGTCTTCAACCAATTCTTCACAACCAAAGACGTGGGCAAGGGCACTGGGATGGGACTCTCGCTGACCTACAACATCGTGTCTTCCAAACACAATGGAACCGTCCGTGTGGAGTCTGAACCAAACGTCGGAAGCAGTTTCATAGTGATTCTGCCAATGGACTCCCATCAGTCGGTGGCTGATGAATCTGACGTGAACAAATCGGACACGTGTCGTGTTCCGATTTTGAACTGAAACCTTTTGCAAATTACCGACGAATTGAACTGTTAACTTGGGGCGTCACATGAACGAACGCATTTTGCTGGTCGACGACGACTACAGCCTGCTGAACACGCTGAAACGAAACCTGTCCTTTGACTTCGAGGTTACGACCTGCGAATCGGGACCGGAAGCTTTGGCGTGTATCAAGAAATCCGATCCGTTCTCCGTCATCATGGTCGACATGCGGATGCCAGGCATGGAAGGTACCGAGGTCATCCAAAAAGCACGGCTGATCTCGCCGAACAGCGTGTATTTGATGCTGACCGGAAATCAAGACTTGACCACCGCGATGGAGGCGGTCAACGAAGGACAAGTCTTTCGGTTCCTAAACAAACCTTGCCAGATGAGCGACATCAAAGCCGCCATCAATGCGGGCATCAAGCAATATGATTTGGTAACCAGCAAAGAAGAATTGCTGAAGAAAACCTTCGCCGGTGCGATCAGTGTTTTGGTCGAGATCATTGAATACGTCGACGACCCATTGGTAAACACCGACGACATTCTCAAATCGACCGAAGCGTTGCTGGTCGAATCCAAAATCGCATCCGACTGGCGAATTCCGCTGACCGCTCGATTGATGGTCGCCGGAATCCCGTTGCTGAATTTGGATCAACGAGAAACCCTTGCTAAAGCCGCCATCACTTCTGATGAACATCGCAGTATCGTCAAAGAAGTGTTCAGCATCTCAAGCCAACTGATCAAGCAGATCCCAAGGCTCGAACCGGTCGCTGAATTGCTGGACCGAATGGGAACCACAGAAGTCACCAACGCGAAGTGCACCAACGACGATGACAAGATCGCACAGGTGATTTTGCTGAGCTACTACCAAAGCCTTTTGCAACGACGCGGTGAAGCGGGCGACGTCGCTTTCTCGGAAATCGAAGATCGGTTCCCGGACTTGGACAATCAATTGACCGAACATGTTCGTCAAACCAACGACGCGCAACCACAATCCACGATCGAAAGCATCGCGACGTCCGAACTCCTGACGGGAATGACCGTCGCAGAAGATGTTCGAATGGCAAACGGACTTCTCCTGATCGCTTCGGGGCGAAAGCTTTCGCCACCTATGGTCACGCGTCTGCGAAACCTCGTGGGACTAGAATCGGTTGCCGTCGAGATCCCGGCCAAGAAATCAGACCAACTCGTCACGGCCTAAACCACGAGCGTCTGATCAAGTTCCTCTCCAATGGGTTCTCCCGTTTCGCCTGGTGTATGCAATGTTGAACCATTGATCCGAAAACTCTTGTTTGCCGACGTTTGGTGAGTCCACTCAGCGAGTGATCTCATGGGATTGATCGATCTCGACTGGCCCGATTTCGACAACCTCTCCATCAGGCCACTGCACCGAAACATTGTCGATTGAGTCGTGCTCGCCCAAGCCGAACGTCAATGGCAACTCCACCTGTGTCAAATAGCTTCGGGTCGGCATCACTTGTTTTGCAATCACTTCGTCACCAACAGTGACGCTCACCCACGCCCCAATGGCGTCTCGATTGCACTTCTCACCATCGCCCACCAATTTCAATCGCAACCAGTGGTGCCCCGTTTCTTGATCGTTGCGTAACAATCGTGGCGCACGTCCGGCGGATGTGATCAGCAGATCCAAATCACCGTCCAAATCGACGTCCGCGTAGGATGCACCGCGTCCAACCATCGGTTCCACGAAATCCTCACCTAACTGCTCCTTGCCAACCGGCAGAAACTCGGTTTCGAACTCGGGGCCCGCATTCCAAAACATCTGAGGCGGTTGCTCATAGTGCTGACTTGGCTGCACCCGATTGATATCCTCTTCTAAGTGCCCGTTTGCACAGAACAAGTCCAAGCGACCATCTAAATCGTAGTCGACATAAGCCAATCCAAATGTCAGTAACAGACGCGTGCTTGGACCGAGCCCCGTCGAAATCGCTTCGTCATAAAACTGCATTCGCCCAGCCTTTGTCACGTACAACGCGGTCATCTCGTTGGAAAAGTTTCCGATTGCAACCGCCACGCTGGATTGTTCACGAAACGATGTCACATCGATGCCCATGGCCCCGCGGGCGTTGCCGGAGGAGTCAAATGCGATCCCGCAAATCGCTCCCATCTCCGTGAATTTCCCGTCGCCGCCATTCCGCAGCAAACAGTTTTGCACCGTGTCGTTGGCTACCACAACATCCATGAACCCATTGCGATCAAAGTCGCACAAAGCCAACCCAAGCGATTTCGACTGCGGAACATTGGTGGACACATTGCGAATCTGAATGCCGGCTTCCTCCGACACGTCTGTGAATTCGCCATCACCATCGTTGCGGTACAGATACGGGAACGTTCCTTCAAAATTCTGAGGACGACCGTACGCTCGTCCGCCGCCGACAAGCTGAAACCCCTGGGACTGATCGTACTCGCGACTCCATCCAACGTAGTTGCAAACAAACAGGTCCAAATCACCATCGTTGTCGTAGTCAAACCAACCGGAACTCGTACTCCATCGATCTTCTTCGCCACCAACGCCGGCCGTTTCAGTAGTGTCCTCGAATTTGCCTTCACCGACATTGCGAAACAATCGATTTGTCCCAACCGCGGAGATAAAGACGTCCACCAAACCGTCTTGGTCATAATCGCCGACCGCGACTCCCATTCCGTACAACTCAACGTCCAAACCCGAACCCTTGGTCACATCGACGAACTTGCCACCTTCGTTTCGATACAGAGCCGATGTGTTCCCTCGATCACTTGGTTCGTCCCAAGACCAATCCATCGAATTGATCAACAACAGGTCCTGATCCCCGTCGTTGTCGAAATCAAGAAAGGCACTTCCACCACCCATCGTTTCCGGCAGCAACTTGTCTCCTGTCGCACCGTTGTTGTGAACAAAAGAGATCCCCGCTTCTTCGGTGATGTCCGTAAACGGGGTGGTTGGAACCTGCACCATGGGCCGCTCACGCACCGCGACCGCGGCCAACTTGGATTCGCGAACGGGCGGTGCCGCTTTGGGACGCGTCAAGACATAGGCTGCAACGCCACCGATCAAAGCCAGAACCACCAACACGATCAACGACCCTCGCATCGCGCGGCCGATATCGGCTTCGTCTCGCAGTTCGCTTTCGTCCACTTCGTTTGATTGCGGATCACTGGTCATTGGAATTCTCCTGCAAGTTGCCAGCAGAGACCTGTGCGGTCTCGTTCGCCGAGCTTTGGGTTGGTAATTCGCGATGCAACGAGTACTTCACGACGTCCTCCGCGGCATGATCCGCCGCGGGATACTTCTCTCGTGCCAATCGAACCGCACGTCCTTGAGCGTTGTCATCGGGTTTGTAAATTTCGTGCAACTTGCGATGCTTATCTGCCAATTCAGGCTCTTCAAGTCGATCGTAGAGCAGCTGCAAATTGTGGTGAGCGGAAACGTTCTCCGGATCGATCATCAATGTCTTCTGATATTGCATCACCGCTTCTTCGAAGTATTCCCGGACTTCTTCGGTTCCAAGTTGCCGCTCACGAGCGATACCAAGATCAAACAGCGTGCGTCCGAGTTGGTTGATGACTTCAATATCCAAACTGAAATCAAAACCTCGACTCTGCATGTCTTCCGTGCTGTCTTCCAACACACTACGAAGATTCTGCTCGGCTTCTTCCAGATATCCCTGCTGGGCGTTGATAACGCCTGACAACCAAGCCCATGTCCATCGTGGGAAACCCTCGACGTCCCGGAACTCGTCCGCACGCTGAAGAGCCTCCACCGCTTCATCTAAACGACCTTCCGTGTTCAAGACTCGAGCCAAGTTCATCGGTCCATCGTAGCGGTCAAGTTTTTCGACTTCGCGGAAAGCGTTTTCTGCCTGGCGCATTTCCGCTTTGCCTTTCAGCAGTAACCCAATCCCGTAGTCGTTCCACCGTTGCCATGCGGGAATGTCTCGAGGTGGATTTTCGACCGAATGATTCAGTCCCTCCACCGGGAACACAATCGTATCGACCGCCATCGTGGTGATTGGCAAATCGTTGGTGTAATCCGTCCCCGGCACATGACCTCGGATCAGATTGCCGTGCTTTTCATTTTGCTTGGCAACGAAGTCCATGTACTCGGTATCGAATTTCCGATACTGCAACTTCAGCTCGACGTGAATCGGTTCCGACACATCATCGGGCACGTTCAGTTCGTAGTGGACCGTCTGTCCGGCCCCAGGTGGAATCTGGTGGTTATACAGAGGCGTGAAGATATCTTCCGCATTTCTTCGATTGATTCGATTGCCATCCTTGTCCAGCATGAACACGTTGATGAAGTGCGACCATGGATCGACTTCATTGTGCTTGCCTTTGTCGATCAATCCGCTGTGCCCGATCAATCGATCGCCACTGGTGACTTTGACTTCCAACCAAATCTCATTGCTATCGACGGTCCCCTGCGAAAACAGGTGCCCCATCTTCATTGTGCGAATCACGGTCTCTATCAGATACTTCTCGCCGCGTTTCAATGCCGGCACTTCGGGACGCAACGGCGCGATCAAATTACCATCGATTTCGCCACCTTCGCGAACGCCAAACAGATCAACTCGCATCACATCCTTCAGATACTCTTGATGAGCCGCAATCACATCGTCGCGATCACGAAGCCATGCGATCCCAGTGTTCGCTGACGGGAACATGTGATCGTGAACACTGAGTTCTTCCGCGTCATCGAACATCTTCGCACCAAAGTCATTCGACGCCACCAGCGGCATATGACACTTGCTGCAGTTGTCGACGGCCTTGGGCGGGTAATAGAAACTTCTCGCCCCGTGTCCGGACACACCGCTGAACAGATACGGGTCGTAGTGGTTCTGTCCTCGCAAGAATTCCTTGTACCCGGTCAACGCGGCGGGCAGGTGCACTTTGTGACAGGTCGAACAAAACTCCGCCGTTTTATGAAACGGCTTTAAAAAAGTCTTCTTGTGAAATGACGGTTTTGCTTTGACCAGTTGATTGTTGACCCATTGCAACGCTGCGTTTTCGCTATTGGCAAATGGGTAGTGCAACGGTTCTTCAATCGTGTAGTCCGCATTTCCCCGAACGCTGTTGACGTTGGTGATTGCGTGACAGACCGTGCAAGTGATCCCCGCATTCGCGGTCGGGTGATCCAGCATGTCGAAGTTTGGATCATCAAACGCGCCGGAGAAAAATGGCACGGGGTCGTGGCACCCCGCGCACCAGCGTGAAGCTTGAACCGACCCATCCCGCTCGAGCGACTTCGCCCTCGTTTCGCTGACACTGGCAAAGTACGGTGCGTTGTTGAAAGAACTGAATCGGTGCACGCTGTCCTGCCAATCCTTGTGGATGTCAGCGTGACACTTCAAACAGTATTCATCGTTCATCAAAGCGTCGGATGGAATGAAGTTGCCGCTTGATGTTCGAGCCAGCGACGGTTCGAAGTACTGCGTTCCTGAATCGGGACCAATCGCGTTCCACTGGCGAGGGTCCTGCATTTGCAAGATCACCATGGCAGCAATGGACGCGATCGCGACTCCGCCAAAGCTCATGCCAATCCGCCACTTGATCCGTGGACCGGCCAAACGGTGCAGCCAATACAGCCAAATCGAAGCCAGTGGAAACGCAACATGCAGCCAGTAAACCGTGTTGCGTGCCAACGGTTGCTTCAAGTCAAAGCCTCCGATCCGAACCAACAAAATCCCCGTCGTGAGAATGCCCAAACTGACCGCGAAAAGGGCGTAACCAATTCGGACCGCTCGCCGGTTGCGACGATCTTTGGTGTTCCACATATGAATGAAACCAAAGATGACGACCGGCAAAATCAACAACAGTCCCATCACCAAATGGGCGAGGAACATGTACTGGTAGAAGTAGTCCTGGTATGTCTGGTCACGAAACCACTCCAGAAAAGTGAAGGTGGCCAGATAGCCAGAATTTGCCAGCAACAAAGCGAAAAGAACGAAAATGGCGTAAAGCAATTTCTTCAGCCGCGGTCCGACCGCGCGAACATACTTTTTTCGCGGCTTCGGCACGGCCGCACCGGGTTGTGCAACGGATGACATGAAACGATTCCAGTGAACGGTCAGTTTGCAGACTTAAGGTGCACCCGCGACCGACGGAATCGGTGGAAGTGCATCGATCGGTTGGAAGCGGACCGCTGCCAACCGAGATCCTTTGGTTGCCGGCGCACCAGAGATGGCACCGGAACTGACATCGAGCAGGACATTTTTCGCAACGCTCGCCAAACACAAACATGCGTCGGCGGACTCGATGCTGCATCCACATGCTCGTCATCCATGCAGACAACGAGTAATGGTCAGCGATTGCCAACCAACATGCGGAAACGACTTGCTCAAGCCAGAGACAAGGTCATCTGCGGCGGACGATCGATCCCCAGCGAGAATCCTGGTTGAACATCCGCCGAACCATCCTGCAAACGGCAAAGGAACTGTCCCGAACACATACCCGGCGATGCCTGTTTCCAGATGGCATCGTGATGCGGACGTTCAGCAGGAGGAACCGTCGGCAACTGAACCGGAAGCGTTGGCAACTGGCCACACAATGGTCCGTCGCACGGTTTGACGGGAATGGATTGACCGGCTGATTCCTGTCCACCGTGACTCACCGTGCCATTCAGCGGAGTCCCCGGTTGGATCGGTTTCAGGTCGCTGCTTCGCATCGCGGGCGGTTCAACCACGCTCATCGATGCGCTACCAGAATGCTGCAACCAATCCCCGCAACTCGCCTCGACTGAACGCGGCGTCGAAACGCCCGCCAGCAAAACAGCGACCACGGTAAGGAGAAGAGCACGCAACATGTTTTTTTCAGTTGATCAAACTGAGTTTTTGCCGCCTCAAGAAAAGCCATGCTCGACAAGGAGCAAAGGCGGCACTCCTACGAGCCTAGGCAGACTGAACACCCAAGTCAATTGAACAAGGGGAGTTCCCACGCCAAAGCTGAACTTCGCTCGTTCCACCGATAGGGACCGACGCCCAGAATCGTGGACAACACCGCTCAGTTTGCACCACCACAAAACATTGATTTTTCAACAGAAGCAAGCGAGAAAAGCGATGTTTGATACGATACGCGAGCCCGCGAGGTTTACTCTGGATCGATATGAGACTGACAACCCAAACCGACTATGCACTGCGAACGTTGATGTATTTGGCCACGAGAGAATCTCGGGCCAACGTCGCTGGGGTTGCCTCTCTGTTCAATATTTCCGTCAATCATGTCGCCAAAGTCGTCAACGTTCTCGCGCGTGAAGGATACGTGCGAAGCATCCGCGGGGTTGGCGGCGGGATTGAATTGGCGGTTCGCCCCGAAGACGTCACCGTTGGACAAATCATCGCCACGGTGGAAAGTGACATGCATCTGTTGCCGTGTGTCGCGGGCGATCACGGATGTGTGATCCACTCTTTCTGCAAACTCACCGGCGTGCTCGCCAATGCCGAACGCATCCAGATGGATTATCTGAACAGCGTCACTCTCGCGGAAGTGATTCCCACGCGGAAGCAACTCGATCGCACCGAAGCCAGCTGAGCTGAAGCTTCCAAGCAGCGACCACCGCAAACACTGAACAGAAGAGCACGCTCCTTCTGAGCATTTACGGCGACCATGCGACCGCTACCTGGAGGTTTCCGTGGCCCTGCGCTACCTAATATTTTATCGGCGGAAACGATTCGACAAAAGATATCTCACTAATAACCTATTCAGCAGTGAAACGACGTCCGCCCGAGGAATTCGCAATGAATCTGCAACAGGAACTGAACCGCCCCCAACCATTTCGATGCTTGGACCAAGAAGTGTTGCTGAACTTCCTTCGCATTGGCGACCAACTCGACAACCGCTTCTCGCGTCTTTTTCGCGAACACGGTTTGACGCTGTCTCGATTCAACATTCTGCGCAGCTTGGCTCTCGCTGAGCGGCCGCTTACTTGCGGCGAGATTGGAGAGCAAATGATTCAGGTCGTCCCCGCGGTCACGTCGCTGGTTGACCATCTTTGCTCGCAAGAACTGGTTGAGCGCAATCGGTGCACCGAGGACCGTCGAGTCGTGCATGTGGCAATCACCGCAAAGGGCAAACAACTCGTCGAAGACACCATGCAACCACTTCGAGAGCTGGAAGACCGGATGCTGAAACAGCTCAACGAGGCGGACAAGCAGAGTCTTTTGCAATTGCTCAATCGAACTCGTGAATCGATTTCTCGCTGCGACGACTGACTTCACTCAAACACTTTCAACTCCGAACCCCATTCACCCGACTCCTGTCCGCCATCACGAGCAGACACCGCTTGGGTCCCACCCGAACTCTTTCGTCTTTGGATCGAAACCGATCATGAATCCTCCTCATCAAAACCAAGCCTTCTTTGGGAAGCTCGCACTCGGGTCCTGCATCAGCGGGATGCTGTTGCTCGTCGTCGCTGGATGCAGCCAGGGCCAAAGCGGACCGCCGGCGATGCCCAACCCCACCGTGACCGTCGCGCAACCGGTTGTGAAGCAAATTGTCGAATGGGATGCCTTCACCGGACGATTGGAGGCGGTCGACTTGGTGGAAGTGCGAGCTCGTGTGGGTGGCTATCTGCAGTCGGTCCATTTCGATGAAGGCCAAATTGTCGAAAAGAACGATTTGTTATTCATCATCGACCCGCGTCCGTTCGAAGCCGAGTTGGCAGCGGCGCAGGCAAGACTGCAGCAATCCGAATCGCAATTCAAACAAGCCAAGGCGATGACGGAGGTTGCTCGCGCAAACCTGTTGCAATCGGAAGCTCAATTGAACCTCGCCGATGTTCGTTACAAGCGAACGCAGAACTTGGTCGAGCGCAACGCTTCGTCCCAAGACGAACTGGATGACCGTGAGGCGGAGTTCTTGAAAGCAAAGGCCGACATCGAAGGTGTTCGTGCGAGCCTGAATTCATCCGAAGCCGCAATCGCAACCGCGCAAGCTGAAATTGAACTCGCAAAGGCGGGCGTCGAGACCGCTGAGCTTAATTTGCAATACACTCGCATCCGTGCGCCCATCACTGGTCGCATCAGTCGCAAGTACGTCACCGAAGGCAACCTGATTGCCGGCGGCAGCGTGACCTCTTCTTTGTTGACCACGATCGCATCGGTGCAGCCGATTTACTGTGTGTTTGACGCGACCGAACAAGACGTACTGAAATATTCCCGTTTGGCCAAATCCGGTGAACGCGAAAGTTCGCGAGTTGCAAAGAACCCGGTGTTCCTTGGATTGGTCGATGAAGACGGTTTCCCTCACCAGGGACACATGGATTTCGTCGACAACCGCTTTGACATCAATACGGCCAGCCTGCGTGCCCGAAGTGTCTTTGCCAACGAAGACGAACTGTTGCTTCCCGGCATGTTCGCTCGCATTCGAATTCCAGGCAGTGCATCACACAAAGCGGTTTTGATTCCTGACTCGGCGATCGGCACCGACCAATCGACCCAGTACGTCTACATCGTCGTCGATGGTGTGATCCAGCGTCGTCCCATCACCAGTGGTCCGATCATCGACGGCCTGCGAGTCATTCGCAAAGGGCTCGACGGAACCGAATTGTTGGTGACGGAAGGTCTGATGCAGGCTCGTCCCGATGCCGAGGTGAATACGATTGACGGAAAGATTGAAGTCGTCGAAGACGGATTGCCGGACGAGTATCAACCGGTTCCGAAAGAGAAATGGATCTCACCCCCACCGACCGCCGTTCCAGTTGCGGATCGCATGACGGAGGTGAAACGATGAAGTTTCCTCACTTCTTCATTGAACGCCCGATCTTCGCATCGGTGCTGTCATTTGTGATCGTGCTAGTGGGCGGCATCGTGTATTTCACGCTGCCGGTTTCCCAATACCCCAGCGTGGCACCGCCGACCGTTTTGGTTCGGGCCAGCTATCCCGGTGCAACGCCGGAAGTCATTGCTGACACCGTGGCGACACCCATCGAACAAGAGATGAACGGTGTCGATGACATGTTGTACATGGAATCGTCGTCCAGCTCGGACGGCACCATGCAACTGACCGTGACGTTCAAGCTGGGCACTGACTTGGACGACGCTCAGGTGTTGGTCCAAAACCGTGTTGCGATCGCTGAATCGCGTTTGCCAGAACAAGTCCGCCAAATCGGTGTGACGACGACCAAGCAAATCCCCGACATGTTGATGGTGGTTCACCTGAACTCGCCCGACGACAGCCGCGATCAACTCTACATCAGCAACTACGCGTTCCTTCGTGTTCGCGATGCACTGATGCGTTTGGATGGCGTGGGTGAAATCCGCATCGCTGGCGGCAACGAATACGCCATGCGGATTTGGTTGGACATCGAAAAGATGACACACGTCGATTTGACCGCGGGCGAAGTCGTGGATGCGATTCAAGCTCAAAACATTCAAGTCGCCGCGGGTGTGATCGGGCAACCACCGACGGATGAGACGGGTGACTTTCAGTTGAACGTCACCACCCAAGGTCGTTTGATTCGCGAAGACGAATTTGGCGACATCATCGTCAAACGTGGTGAAGACGGACGAATCACGCGACTCCGCGACGTGGCCCGGATTGAACTGGGTGCACAGGATTACTCCCGTTTGAGTTACCTCGATGGCAAGTCCGCAATCGCGGTGTTGGTTTACCAACGCCCCGGCACAAACGCGGTTGACACCGCGGCCGAAGTCAAACGTGTCATGAGCGAGATGAGCGAAGAATTCCCCCAAGGAATTGGCTACGAGATCGCTTACAACCCAACTGATTATGTCGAAGACTCGATCGCGGAAGTGTTCGAGACACTCTTCATCACGACCATCTTCGTGGTGCTGACCGTGTTCCTCTTCTTGCACGGTTGGCGTCCGACGATCATTCCCGTGATCGCCATTCCGATTTCATTGATCGGCACATTCGCGGTGATGCAGTTCCTCGGAGTGACGCTGAATACGCTTTCACTGTTTGGATTGGTGTTGGCGATCGGAATCGTGGTTGATGACGCGATTGTGGTGGTTGAGAACGTCGAACGTTTGATCGCCGAAGGCATGACCGCTCGGGAAGCCACACACAAAGCGATGGACGAGGTGGGATCCGCTTTGATAGCGACAACACTCGTTCTGATTGCCGTGTTCGTGCCGACCGTGTTTGTCCCCGGAATCAGCGGTCAGTTTTATCAACAATTTGCGTTGACCATTTCGATCTCCACCGCGATTTCGACCTTCGTCTCGCTGACCCTCAGCCCGGCGTTGTGTGCGTTGTTGCTGCGTCCTAAGAACGCTCCGAAGAACCGCACTGGCAAAGCGATCGACTTCCTGTTCGGCTGGTTCTTTCGACTGTTCAATCGAACGTTCGATGCCACCAGCAACATTTATGCTTCGATCATTGGACGTCTGATCAAGAAGACTGGATTCGCGATGGTGCTGTATGTCGGCTTGCTGATTCTCACCGGGTTCAGCTTCAGCATGGTGCCCACCGGGTTCATCCCCGATCAAGACCAAGGTTACGTCATTGTCGCAATCAACTTGCCCGACGGTGCGTCCCTGGCACGGACCGACCGCGTGACTCGGCGCGTCGCGGAGATCGGAAAAGAAATCGACGGTGTCGCCCACGCGGTTGGAATCGCGGGACTTTCGGGAGCAACGTTCTCAATCAAACCCAACGCCGCGGTGACGTTTTTGCCGCTGGAAGATGCCAAGGAACGAGCCAAACGAGGTCGCGGTGTTGATGCGATCGTCGCGGACATGCGTCGGGAGGTTGCCGCGATCAACGAAGCCCAAATTTTGATCATTCCACCGCCGCCAATTCGCGGGATCGGGCGTGGGGGTGGTTTCAAGATGTATGTCCAGGACCGCAGCGGTGCGGGTTTGGACGCGATGAACGAAGTCACTCAGACGATGCTCGCGAAAGCCAATCAGCAACCCGGCGTCACGCAAGTGTTTTCCAACCTGCGGATGGATGTGCCTCAGGTCTATGCGGACGTGGATCGAACCAAAGCTCAGATGCTGGACGTTCCGGTCAATCGAGTCTTCGAGGCTTTGCAGGTCTATCTGGGATCGGTGTACATCAACGACTTCAACTTCCTCGGACGCACTTATCGTGTGACGGCTCAAGCCGAACCAAAATTCCGCGACGAGGCGACCGATATCACAAAGATCCGAACCCGCAGTGACCGAGGTGCCTCGATCGCATTGGGATCGGTCGTCAACATCACACAAACCGCCGGTCCGGACCGTTTGGTGCGATTCAACCTGTTCCCCGCGGCTGATTTGAATGGAACAACCGTTCCTGGATTCAGCACCGGCCAGTCCCTTGCGACGATGGAGCAACTGGCCGACCAAAACTTGCCGCCCGGTTTTGGTTACGAATGGACCGAAATCGCGTTCCAAGAACGCCAAGCCGGGAACACGATTGTGTTCCTATTCCCACTCGCGGTTCTGTTTGTGTTCTTGGCACTTTCCGCTCAGTACGAGAGCTGGTTGCTGCCGTTGGCAATCATCTTGATTGTGCCGCTGTGCTTGCTGTTCGCGCTCTCGGGCGTATGGTTCCGCGGGATGGACAACAATGTTTTGACGCAGATCGGGTTCATTGTCTTGATTGGACTGGCATGCAAAAACGCGATCTTGATTGTCGAATTTGCGAAGGCAGAAGAAGACGCGGGCAAAAACCGCTTCGACGCCGCCATCGCAGCATGCCGTTTGCGTTTGCGTCCGATTTTGATGACCGCGTTCTCATTCATCCTCGGCGTGGTGCCATTGTTGGTCGCCACGGGTGCCGGTTTCGAAATGCGACGTGTATTGGGAACCGCAGTGTTCGCCGGAATGCTGGGAGTGACCGTGTTCGGCTTGTTCCTGACGCCAGTGTTCTACGTGATGCTGCGACGGTTCGCGAAAAAGAAGGAACCGGAAACAACAGTGGACGCTGTTTGATTGGCAACTATGTCCGCGAGAACGTGATCCACCGTCCAGCGACGGTAGCGATGGCAAACATGAACATGCTCTAAGTTCGAAGACTTTTATCGAAAGTCAAAAAAGAAACCGGAATGCTCACGTCGACACCGCTAAGTTCCTTGGCGGTGCCGCGAGGGCTTTCCGGTTTTTCGTTTGGTTTCCTAGACTGAGTAGCAACCGTTCCGAAGCAACTCGGCTTGCCCATCACCGATCACCTCATTCACACTTTTTAAAATCCAATCATGTTCAGCATCGAAACTCTCATCCTGATCGCCGGGAGTTTGCTGTTACTAGGAATCGCGTCGAATAAGTTTTCGGCTCGAATGGGCGTTCCCGTTTTGGTGGTTTTCTTGGCCATCGGGATGCTGGCAGGGTCTGAGGGCATCGGCGGGATCGAATTCGAAAACTACACGCTTGCACACGGTTTCGCGACGACGGCGTTGTGTTTGATTCTTTTCAACGGCGGGATCGGAACGCCATACGCCGCATTCCAATCAGCATGGAAACCCGCCTCGTTGCTGGCGACGGTGGGCGTCATCGTGACCGCCGTAATCACCGGTTTGGCAGCGTCTTGGATTTTGGGGCTCTCGTGGCTTCAAGGCTTGCTTTTGGGCAGCATTGTCGGATCCACCGACGCATCGGTTGTGTTCTCTGTTTTGCGGGGCGGTGGCGTTCACATTCGGCCTCGACTGGCCAATACCTTGGAAGTCGAGAGCGGCTCGAACGACCCGATGGCGATTTTCCTGACCGTCGGGTTGATCGAAGTGTTGACCGGTCAAACGCCGTTTGGCTTTGGTTTGGTCACCCTGTTTCTCAACCAAGCCGTCGTGGGCACGGCCATGGGCATGGCGGTCGGTTGGGCGGGTGCATGGGTCTTGCAACACATTCGATTGGAAGCGGCGGGCTTGTACCCCGTGATGGCAACCGCGTTGGGATTGTTTTCGTTTGGAATGGCATCGGAGTTGGGCGGCAGCGGGTTCTTGGCCGTCTATCTGACCGGTGTCGTGATTGGTAATCGACGCCCAGTTTTTCATCGAGGCATCGTGCTCTTCCACGATGCGCTCGCGTGGATGTGTCAGATTTTGATGTTCACGGCGCTCGGCATTCTGTCGTTCCCCAGTCGTCTGTGGGACGTCACTGTTCCTGCGCTCCTAATCGCATCGGTGCTGATCTTCGTTGCCCGGCCAATCGCGGTTTTTCTATGCGGGATGCCTTTTCGATTCACGGTCCGGGAATTGTCGTTTTTGTCTTGGGTGGGACTGAAGGGCGCGGTGCCAATTACTTTGGCAACGTTCCCGATGATGGCGGGACTTCCGGCCGCTTCGGTCATCTTCGACACGGTCTTCTTTGTTGTTCTGGTTTCTGCGCTTGTGCAGGGTTGGACGCTTCCAGCGGTTGCGAGATTCCTGAAGTTAGAAGTGCCGAAGAACCAAAAAACGCCGGTGACGCTGGAGATCAGCTCGCTGCAAAACGTCGATGGAGACATCGTCGATTACTACATCGACCAAGATTCCCGAGCGTCCGGGTGCATGATCAAAGACTTGGCGCTGCCCGATGGCGTCGTCATCGCACTGATCGTTCGCGATGAGCAAACGGTATTGCCGCAGGGCCGCTCGCAATTGCTTCAGGGTGATCACGTGGTGGTGGTCCTCCGGCCAAGCATCCGGGCGATGGTGGACCGCGTTTTTGCTCCCACTCGAACTCACGTGAAAGAATTGCCTCAGGAACTTGAGTTTCCTCTGCGAGGTTCAATCAAGGTTTGCGATTTGGAGCAATTTTACGAGTTGAAGCTGGCCGACGATGGGGATCTGACTCTCGACGAATTGGTTCGGCAACATTTGGGTGAAAACAATGTGAAGATCGGTGCGGTGGTCCAAATCGATCAAATTGCGCTTCATTTACGGGAATTATCGTCCGATGGAACTGTTCTGTACGTCGGAATGTCGATCCTTGCGGAACCGGCAGAGGCGACCGATTCATCCTTGTCGGCAACGAGCTTGCCACTAGAATGAGTGCCCGAGTGATAGCCTTCTGGCTCGCCTAGGGATTGGTCGGAAATCAAGTTTCAGTCACCTTTTGGTAGAACAGTGCCTCGGTGCTTCGCATAGAAGTGACCTGACTCTCGATTCCACTCATTGCCACGATTTCCATTCTCATCTTCTCAAAACCGTTGTTTTGAACACATCCCCCAGCTTATTTGATGTTGGTCGCGGCAGCCGCATGATGTCATTCATCATGCTGTTTTTGGTTGCGTTTCCAACGCTGGGAATCTCAACCACCGTTTCCCGCTCGCTGCTGGGAAACAGTCGACAAACTGAAACGGAAGAAATCGAAGAACGCGTTCCTTGCTCTGCGCATCGACGTGTCCAGCAAACTCGCTCGACTCAGGGCGGATTTGTACTTCATCGCGAAACGGAACAGGACCGAACTTTGGTCCTGCGAACTCGCCAGATTCCTGCCGCTACAAAAGGTCATCGAATCGCCAACGGATTGCTCGCACCGATGCGATGCTAGGCCACCGGTCTATCCATCCGTTTTGTCTCTGAACTCCCGCGACGCATCTGCCACTGGCAGGCGAAAGCACATGTCATCGGAAAATCATTTTCGTGACTGACCGCATCGTGAACGTGGTTCTGATCTTCAGAATTGCGCCTCGCACAAACTGAAAAGCTCAGTTCCTGCGCAGATTGCTGTGTGAGAGTTCGCTCATCTTGATTCGCCTTTTTCGCTTGCACAACGACGTCTTCGTTCTGCCAAGGATTCCTCTATGTCGACTTCCGAAGCTCAGACTCCGACCAGTATTTTCTCTCCCAGTACCATCCTGCAAGATCTCATCTCGGGTTTGGTTGTTTTCCTCGTCGCGTTGCCACTTTGCTTGGGCATCGCCTTGGCATCGGGTGCCGACCTCTTCTCCGGATTGCTCGCTGGTATCGTCGGCGGCTTGGTGGTCGCGGCGATCAGTGGATCGCACACCAGCGTCAGCGGACCCGCGGCAGGTTTGACCGCGATCGTTGCAGCACAAATTGCTTCCCTTGGTTCCTTCGAAGCATTCTTGTTGGCTGTGCTGATCGCGGGCGTCATCCAAATCATCTTTGGGATCGCACGAGGCGGTGCTCTGTCCGCCTTCTTCCCATCCAGCGTGATCAAAGGGTTGTTGGTCGCGATCGGGGTGATCCTGATTTTGAAACAAATCCCTCACATCTTTGGACACGACACCGACCCGGAAGGTGAGATGTCGTTTATCCAGCCCGACCAAGAAAACACATTCTCTGAATTGCTGACGATCTTCGCCGGGGAAATCCATATCGGCGCCATGGTGATCGGTTTTCTGTCGATTGCCATTCTCCTTGTTTGGGAACGCATTCCCGCCTTGAAGAAGTCCCTGGTTCCAGCACCGCTGATCGTGGTTGTCGTGGGAGTGTTGCTCAACCTGGGTTTCACCAACATGGGCCAAGATTGGTTGGTCAGCGAGTCGCACTTGGTTCAGATCCCGATCGCACAAAGCTTCTCTGAATTCTTCGGATTCCTGCGACTGCCCGATTTCAGTCGAACGTTTGATCCGGCGATTTACATTGCCGCTGTCACGATCGCCGTGGTTGCGTCCTTGGAAACGTTGCTGAACCTGGAAGCGGTCGACAAGCTCGACAAAGCCAAACGGAACTCACCTCCCAGTCGCGAATTGATCGCACAGGGCTGCGGCAACATGGTGTGCGGTTTGATTGGTGGACTTCCCGTCACATCGGTCGTGGTTCGTGGTTCGGTCAACGTCGCCTCCGGTTCGAAAACGAAGATGTCGGCCATCTTCCACGGGGGATTGTTGCTGGTCAGCGTTGCCTTCCTGCCGACTTTGATGAACAAGATCCCACTGTCGGCGTTGGCGGCGATTCTGTTGGTGACCGGGTTTAAATTGGCCAGCCCGGCCATCTTCAAACAGATGTGGAAGGAAGGTCGCTATCAATTCACACCGTTCATTATCACGGTCATCGCGATCGTCGTAACGGATTTGTTGATCGGTATTTTGATCGGTTTGGCAATCAGCGTTCTGTTCATTCTCAACAGCAATCTGCGTCGGCCAATTCGCCGGATCGTGGAAACTCAGGTTGACGGTGATGTCACCCACATCGAACTTTCCAACCAAGTCAGCTTCCTTAACCGTGCCGCTTTGGACCGCGTCCTCAACGAATCACAACCGGGCGGCAAGTTGGTAATCGACGCATCCGGTTCGGACTACATCGACCCCGATGTTTTGAGTTTGATTCGTGATTTCAAGCAAAACGTTGCTCCCGCTCGCAACATTTCAGTCAATCTCAAAGGATTTCGGCGAAAGTACCAACTCAGTGATTCCAAGCAATTTGCGGATTTCACGTCCCGCGAATTGCAAGAGAAGGTCACGTCGGATCAGGTCATCAAGATCCTGCACGACGGAAACCAACGTTTCACCAGTGGAACGCGTCTGAACCGTGACTTAGGGCAACAGGTCAACGCGACAGCGGCCGGACAAAATCCGTTGGCGGCGATTCTGAGCTGCATCGATTCGCGGGTACCAACCGAGTTGGTGTTTGACCTCGGCGTTGGCGACATTTTCAGTGTCCGTGTGGCGGGCAACATCGTCGGAACCAAGTCGCTGGGCAGCCTGGAATACGCGGTCGGCGTTGCTGGAGTGAAGTTGGTCGCCGTCTTGGGTCACACTCGATGTGGAGCAGTGACTTCATCGGTCAATTTGGTTGCCGCGAATCAAGGAGCGGAAGCGGCGACCGGTTGCCAACACCTGCAACCAATCGTTGACGAAATTGCACCCTGCATCCCAAGCGATGTCACTCGAGCAATTGAAAACTTGAGTGAAGAGGCTATGGAACAGTACGTCGACAAGGTGGCTGAAGACAACGTGATGCACACGGTCGATGAGATCGTTAAACGCAGCCGAATCATCCGCGAAGCGGTGGAAGCGGGTCGTGTGAAGGTGATCGGCGCGTTGTATGATGTGAAGTCTGGCCACACGAAGTTCCTCGGGGACAGCGTTTCGGGTGTCATTCCCGACTCGTCATCGGGTCAAACGGCAGAAGTGGCTGGATAACCTCTCGGGCGAACATCGTCAGATGACCAATTCGCCCGAAGATCCTGGGCGTGAACATCATGTTCACGCCCATTCATCCAACCCACTTGCCCATTCATGCCGACCCCCTTCAGCGAAGAACGTGCGGAACAGATTTCGCGGCATCTCAAACTGCTGACGTTTCTGTTTGTGATCGTGCCCATTGTGTTGTTGGTGGTTTTCATCGAATTTCGATTTCGATCGATTGAAGAAAACCTGCCCAATCATACGCCCAGCGTTCGCGACGAAGCTCGGCGGGAACTGGACACGATGCCATGGCATCCCGTCACCGGACAACGCTTGTACGTCCCTGCCTATTCGCACGTTTACCATCAAAAAGGTGAACCGTATTTGCTGACGGTCACGCTGAACGTTCGCAACACGGATGTGGACAACGAGATCGTCGTCACATCCGTTCGGTACTTCGACACGAGTGGCAAAGAGTTGCGTTCGTTGCTTCAAAAGCCACTGCAACTCGCTCCTCTCGCCGCCACCGAGTTCGTGATCGAACGGGATGACAAATTTGGTGGCAGCGGAGCCAGCTTCATCGTTGAGTGGAAGGCCGGTACCGAAGTCAATCAACCGATCGTCGAAACGGTGATGGTCGACACGAGCAATACACAAGGCATCTCGTTCACCGCCTCGGCCGTCCCGATTCGCGAAACCGTTTCGGATGGCGACTCTTCGATCATTCCCGAAAACGTTGCTCCCGCTGGCGACTGACCAACCTCGCTGGATCCATTGCCGCGACAACCGTGTATCTCAACGGTTAATTCGCCCGGCAATTCTCACGCTGGCTTCCACGCTCTCAGGTCGCGGCGGATTGGATTAAAATGACGCCGCTTCCCACCTCCCACCGAAACGATTGACGGGACCGCCGCACCATCGATGTGGCTGGTTCGAATTCGATCGTGTTTCGCCTTCCCACCATCCCATCCATCCGTCAACTGCGTTGATTGACGTGACGGATCCCACCGAGAGTTTTCCATGCTGTCATTGATGCCTCGTTTGCTGCTTGCTTGCCTTGTGATCATCGCAGCTGCTCCCGCCGTTTGCGTGGCGCAGATCAATGAACATTCAGCCATTCGTGAGCCCGTGAAATTGATCCTCGACACAGATATGTCGGGTGATTGCGATGACGCGGGTGCACTCGCCCTGTTACATTCCTTGGCCGATCGAGGCGAATGCGAAATCCTGGCGGTTGTCACGAATCGACGTGACCTCACGGATGCGTCGGCGGCCGCGGTGGACGCGATCAACACTTATTACGGTCGCGGTGACATTCCCATCGGCACCGACAAGATCGGGCCAACCGCTTTGCAACGAGCCAGCCCGTACACAATCGCATTGAGAGACGAATTCGAGCACGATGTGCCGGCGGATGCGGACGTGAAAGATGCAATCGACGTGTATCGAAGAGCCCTGATCGCGGAAGCCGACCAAAGTGTCACGATTTGCAGCATCGGTGCATTTTCGAATTTGTCGGAACTCGTCCGAGTTGCTCCCGAGTTGGTTCGCACCAAGGTCCAGCGATTGGTTGTGATGGGCGGTCATTTCCCAAAATCGAACCGACGTGAAACCAACATCGCCGCCCATGTCAAAGCCGCGCAGTATGTGGCGGATCACTGGCCCGGCGAAATCGTTTGGCACGGATTTGAAGTCGGCGAACAATTGGTGACCGGAGCGGGACTCAAAGCGACACCCAAAAACAATCCGGTCCGCCGCTCATATGAGTTGCGTCCGATGCCGGGCAACAAAATGTCCATCGACAATGGCAAACCAAGCTACGACCAAGCCGCCGCGCTGTATGCCGTGCGCGGCGGAGAACAAAATTTCTGGCAGGTGATCCGAAACGGACGGGTTGAGGTCAAAGAACCTGGCATCACCTCCTGGTTGCAGGAGTCACCAAGCGACAAGTTGGCCGAGCATTCCTACGTCAAAATTGCATCCTCGCCTCAACAGTTGGCCGATGTGATCGAGGAATTGATGGTCGCTCCACCGCAAAAAGTGTCCGACGAAGAGGCGTCCGACGAGCAACGCAAGATTCGTGAACTCGAATCAATGGCAGACCTTGCTCTGGTACCACCAACGCCCAATCTGTCGCCACTGCCCGAGTACAGCTATGAGAACTTGGACTATGGAATGACGATTGGAATCTCACAGACCCCCGGCGGCCGATTGTGGGCATGCTGGGTTGCGGGCGGCGACAGTCCCAAAGCCTTCTTCGTGGTCGCGACCAGTGACGACGACGGAGAGAACTGGACTCAGCCGCGTCTCGTCTTGGATTCTCACTCCAATGAACTACCGCGTCCTCGCAGCATCTTGGTCGGTAATTTGTGGACCGATCCCAACGGTAAACTTTGGCTGTTCTTCGATCAATCGATGGATATGTTTGACGGGCGTGGTGGCGTATGGACGATTGTCTGCGAGAACCCTGATGCTGATGATCCGAAATGGTCCGCACCACGTCGAATCTGGCACGGAGTGACGTTGAACAAACCAACGGTTCTTTCCAGTGGAGACTGGATGCTTCCGGTTTCGCTGGATGAGCGTGGTGGACTGGGGGTGTTTCGCGACTGCTTCCAAAACCTTGATCCGCTGCGAGGTGCGAACGTCTTCGTCTCCAAAGACCAGGGCGAGACTTGGCATCGCCGAGGTCGGGCAACTTTCCCAAATCCCGACTGGCACGAACACATGATCGTCCAGCGGAATGACGACTCACTTTGGATGCTCGCTCGCACTCGAAATGGGATCATGGAAAGCACTTCGGTCGATAGCGGTAAAACGTGGTCCGCGGCTGTCACATCGAAGATCAAGCATCCCAACGCGAGGTTCCATGTCCGACGATTGCAATCGGGTCGTTTGCTGCTGATCAAACACGGCGATGCCATTGACGCACATCATGGGCGAGTGGGGCTGAGTGCTTGGTTGTCCGAAGACGAAGGGCAAACATGGCTTGGCGGTTTGATGTTGGATGAACGCAAAGGGATCAGTTACCCGGACGGCTTTCAGTCATCCAACGGTTCGATCTACATCTCCTACGATCGCAACCGTGCCACCGACGGAGAGGTGCTGATGGCTCGGTTCACCGAAGCCGACATCGAGGCGAGGAAATTGGTTTCGCCCGAATCCAAACTACGGAGCCTGATCAGCCGCCCATTGGCAACCCAACCGTCCGCCGACCGCTGAAACGGATCCGTGACGATTCGGCCATTCAAACCGATCGTCTGGAAACGGGGAACAAGATTCCGGGCGTGGCGTGCTCATGAAGTTTTCATGAACTTCTGATTCGCGATCGGAATGCTGGTGGCGGACGGACTCACCATTCGTCCGCAAAAGCCGCTGGTTCGCTTGAGAAGGCGAGGAGTGTCCTATCTGACCCACCAGAATGAGACGCTTGATCGAATCGAGTCGGCTTCTCATAACCTATTCAGCCTTCGGACGACGCCATTGCGAATGAATCGGATCCGAGTCAAACGGGCCTCCTCATCTAAAGAGCCATCGCTCTCACCCCCACGGTTTCCCCATGAATGTAGCCAGCGAGAGCGTTGTGGAAAACGCTTTGGACGATGCGTTGTCTGACGAGATGACCACCTCTCAAAGCGGCAATCCAATTCTGCAATGGATCTCGGTTGCGGCGTTGGTCTACCTGCTGATCTGCGCTGTGGGGTTGATTGGCACTGGTTTCAAAACGGCGACCGGCGACGAAGCCAAAGAGATGTTCGCGTTTGCAACCAATCCATTTGCAGGATTGGTTGTCGGAACGGTCGCGACCGCTTTGATTCAATCCTCGTCCACGGTGACATCCATCATCGTCGGATTGGTTGCTGGCGGATTGCCAGTCTCCGTCGCCGTTCCAATGGTCATGGGAGCCAACATTGGCACATCGATCACCAACACGATCGTATCGCTCGGTCACGTTCGCGAAAAAAAGGAGTTTGCACGTGCCTTTGCCGCGGCGACGGTGCACGACTTTTTCAACTTGTTGTCGGTCGTGATCTTCTTGCCACTCGAAATGATGTTTGGATTGCTGGAGAAATTGGGCAGCTTGCTGGCAAGTCTCTTCGTCGTTGAGAACGCTTCGATGAAAGGAATGAACTTCGTCAAAGCAGCCACCGCACCGGTGGTGAACAACGCCAAACACATGGTCGAAAATCTATCCGATGGAATCGGCGGGATGATTCTGATCTTGATTGGCATTGTGATGATTTTTTTGACGATTCACTATGTCGGTAAACTCCTGAAACAGTTGATGGTCGGTCGAGCCAAGAGCATCATGCACGCTGCGATTGGCAAGGGCCCAATGTCTGGAATTGCATCGGGAACATTGGTCACCGTTTTGGTTCAGTCCTCATCCACGACGACGTCACTGATGGTTCCGCTGGCGGGATCCGGTGCATTCGGCTTGAAACAGATCTACCCGTTCACACTGGGGGCAAACATTGGCACTTGCATCACCGCACTTCTTGCCGCCACCGCGGTTGACGGGAACCAATCCGCCGCTCTTCAGATTGCATTCATACACTTGACTTACAACGTGTTGGGAGTCCTGGTGATCTATGGCGTCCCGTTCCTTCGCTTCGTTCCGGTTCGCGCGGCTGAATGGTTGGGTGCAACCGCGTCCGAAAACAAACTGATCGCGTTGGCGTACATCGTTGGTGTGTTCTTCCTCATCCCTGGGCTGTGCCTGGGCATCTCCAGCGTTCTTTAAAAGGCACCACCAATGAGCGAGTTCAAACACTATTCGACCCAAACGATTCGGAATTTGATCGAGGACACCGAATCGACGCTCGAACAGTTGAAAGCGGAAATGCAGCGCCGCGAAGAGGCCGAACAAGAGATCCAAATCGAGGGTCTTGAAAACCACATGAAGAGTGCAGAATTCTCATTGCGATCGATCCGAGAATTCTTGGCATTCCTCGTCGAAGAATACCGCAGAGGGAAATGAAGCTGTGTCCGAAAGCGAACTTGCCACTGACTACGACCGAATACGCGACGACATCCTGGATTCCATCGACGAAGAGATCGAGGCCGAGATCGGCGACGCGTTGATGGAGCGTTCCGCGAATCCACCCTCCGATGATGGCGGGAAGATCGGTCGCAAAGAGTACTTTTCCAGTTTGCTGAAACTGCAGTTGGAACTGGTGAAGCTTCAAGAATGGGTGGTCGCGAATCAGGTCAAAATCGCGGTGCTGTTTGAAGGTCGCGACGCCGCGGGCAAAGGCGGTGCAATCAAACGCATTACCCAGCGATTGAATCCACGCGTGTGCCGCGTTGTCGCATTGCCTGCGCCCAACGAACGAGAAAAGACGCAGTGGTACTTTCAACGCTACACGCCGCACCTTCCTGCTGGCGGCGAGATCGTGCTGTTTGATCGCAGTTGGTACAACCGCGCCGGGGTCGAGCGTGTGATGGGTTTCTGCACCGACCAAGAATACGAACAATTCTTTCGGACCGTTCCTGACTTTGAACGGATGATCGTTGACTCGGGAACCATCCTGCTGAAGTATTGGTTCTCAATCACGGATGAAGAACAAGAGTTTCGTTTTCAATGCCGAATCAATGATCCGTTGAAGCAATGGAAGCTCAGCCCCATGGATTTGGAATCACGTCGACGATGGGAGCAATACACCAAAGCCAAAGAAATCATGTTGGAACGTTCGCACATCCCCGAGGCACCCTGGTGGGTTGTCGAAGGCAACGACAAAAAAAGAGCACGGCTGAATTGCATTCATCACTTGCTTTCGCAGATCCCATACGGCGAAGTCCCGCAGGACACCGTGGAGTTGCCGGACCGCCTGCACAGCGATGAGTACAAACGCAATGAGATCCCTCGAGAAGTCATCGTCCCGATGGTTTATTGAATCAGGTTCGACGCAGTCGTTGACTTACTGGCGTCGCTGAATCGTTTGCAATCGGTTGGATGAACAAAAAGCTCGGATCGACTTCCGAGGAAATCGACCCGAGCGATGCGAGCTCATTCGTTGTGCGGTCTGTTAGTTATGAGACCGACTGTTTGTGAATCCCAAGACGACTAGCGTTCGGGCCGGTCACCACGTTCATGACGGTCACCTCGTTCAGGACGGTCTGGACGCGAAGGTCGCTCGGCACCATCCGGACGATCGCCGTGATGATGCTCGTGCCCTTCGGCCGAGTGGGGTCCCTGACCAGGACCACGACGCATGGCTTGCAATTGCTCTTCGCTCAAAATTTCTTTGAGCTCCGCATCCACTTTGGATTGCAGCTTTGCAATCGCTTCGCGTTGTTCGTCGTTCAGGCTCATGTGTTCTTGGACGAACGATGGCAATACCTGCCCCATTTGTGGAGGACCGCCGGGACCGCGACGACCTTGCACGTCACCATCACGTGATGGTCCGCCGAAACCTGGCCCGGGGCCGCGCCCGCGGTCACCTTCGCCACGAGGTCCGCGACCATCTTCGCCGCGTGGGCCACGGTCACCGTCACCACGTGGGCCACGTTCGCCATCGCCATCTCTTGGGCCACGTCGCGCGCCATCTTCAGGCCCACGACCTTCACCACGAGCTCCTCGCTCTCCGTCTCCTCGCGGGCCGCGATCGCCTTCGCCTCGCGGGCCGCGTTCACCGTCGCCACGGCGACCACGTTCACGATCTCCACGTTCACGATCGCCACGCTCGCGGCTTCCAACCATGGCTTCGAGCTCTTCACGAGTCACGATGCCATCTTTGTCTTGATCCGCTCGGGTAATCAAAGATTTGAGCCGAGAATCGCCCACTTCTTCTTCGGTCAGCTTGCCGTCTTCGTCTTTGTCCAATCGCATCAAACGTTCGACGGGCGAACGTTGCCCACGATCGGCTCCGGGACGACCGCCTCGTCCTTCGCGATCTCCGGAACGCTCCGGCGGCTGAGCCACCGCGGAACACATGCCAGCAACCGTCAGTACAACGAACGAAAATTGAGTCAATGCCTTCATCGCGGAGGCCTCCAGTGGTGTGGGAATGGTAGCAAGCCCGCGATCAAACCTCTGATCACATGCTGCTAATGAGTCAGTTGCGACTCGTCCCAACAACCGTCAAACAAAATCCCCTTTTTTGATCGGCCTCCCATGCCCGCCCACGATTTGGGCGGAACGCGGTGCAACCGGAGGATTCCTGGAATGGGTCCCAGAACCACCTCAATACTCACCAGAGATAACTTCCCGGCCTGCTCGCGTTCCCAAGGCGTGCCAAATCGAAAGGTTGACCGACTCGGTCACGGACGAGACGCTCCCGTCCACTTTGGCGACTTGCACCAATCCAACGTGATAGCTGCGAGACGTGATCATCGCGTAGGTTGGGTTACCGCTTCGGCCGTCTTTCCCTTCTTGCCAGGAACTGAAGTCCATCTGTTCGTACAATTGCCCACCCGTCTCGAATTCCACGTCACTGTTGGGAGGCAACGTCACGGTGAATCCCGTGTGGTGGCAACGACCATCCGGCCATTCGGTGTGCCCGGTGTTTTTGAACTGGGCGCCGCTGGCGACAACCAATTCAGCTTCCGCTTGATTGGCGGGGATGGCTGTGTCGGATGGACCGCCGTTGCGTTGGTAGGGTGTCCAAGCTTTCACCTCGCCAGTCAGCAACGTGTGGCTGCTGCCATCCAAACAGTCCCGAAAACTGTAGAACTGGTTGGGAGCAAACATCCCGTCACCAGTTTTCTGCGTCGTGGGGTCGAATACAAACCAACGGCCAAAGTTAAAACCGTAAGTCGTCGGATACAGCGTGGGACGGCCATCGCTGAACGTTCGCTCTTGATCGGTTCCCGGATCACTCGGGCAGGCATAGGTTGGAATCTTCAAACCATCGATGGCATCCTGGTTGTCCCAGGCTAACGAGAGATCCACGTTTTCATAAACATTGCCTTGTTCCAAAAACGGCAGGATCCGTCCGTGGACTCCCCAAGACCCGTTGTTGCCGGTTGAAGTCACGCTCAGGTCGACCAAAGCCGAAGGAGGAAATCGTTTGTAAGCACTTTGGTAGTTGTGGACGGACAACGCGATCTGCTTCAGATTGTTGCTGCACTGCATCCGACGAGCCGCTTCTCGAGCCGACTGCACGGCTGGCAGCAGTAGTCCGACCAACACCCCGATGATCGCAATGACCACCAACAATTCAACCAGCGTGAAAGCGGAGCGAGTTGCGGAACGATTCTTCATCAAGCGATTCCTTCGTGGGGAGAGCCTCATCCCAGAGGCCCCCGAATGGTCAATACGTGCGGGTCAATCAGGTTCAGAACGACAATCTCAAAAGCACTCGCCGTGCCACTCACGCAAAGTACGTGAAAACACCACCATGATGATCCGAATGCTTTGTTTCAGCCAATGCTGCGGCGGGTCTTTCGCCACCGGTGGCGGATTTTTCGTCTCGGACATCCAAATACAATGAGTCCCGTGACCTCTCCTCCCCTCCGATCGCTGCGACTTCGCCTCCTCACCCCCATCATCGTCACGGCGCTGATGGCCGCGGTGCTGGTGGCGATCGCTTCGTATTGGCTGGGCACGCAGCGGGCGATGAAGGATCTGGAGCAACGGTTCTCCGCGATCCAATCGACGCTGTCGGATTCCAACTTCCCGCTCAACTCGATGGTCTTGGAATCTCTTGCGGATCTGACCCGGACGCAGTTGATCGGGTTGAGCTCCAGCGGTCATGTCACGTCGTCGACACTGAATTTGGATGAAGCCGCACGAACGTCTTTCAAAGAACACCTGCAGAACCAGCAACCTCTGCCTGGGTCGATCATTCCCAACGACGATGGGACTCGGTTTCGCGTGTTCGCTTTCCAAACCGTCGGCAGCCAACTCCGCCAAGACCGAGTCGCCGCGGTGGTGGTTCTGTTTGAAGACGAACAGTTCAACGCCAATCGTCGGCAAGCCGCGATCCTTCCACTGGCCACCGGGTTGTCGACGATCGTCGCCCTCAGCTCACTGACGTTCTGGCTGACGTCCCGGTTGATTCGCCGAATCAGCAAACTGCAACGACGCGTCGAAGCGGTGGCCAATGGGGACTTCGATTCAGCGGTTTCGGACGATGCATCCGATGAAGAAGTGCCCGACGAAATCGGCCGACTCGGTGGAGCGGTGGATTCCATGGCTCAACAGCTCAAACAACTCTGGAATCAAATCAACCGCCAACAAAGCGAAAAGCTTTTGCACCAGATCGCAGGCGGCATGGCTCATCAATTGCGAAACAGTTTGACCGGTGCTCGCATGGCCGTCGAACTGCACGCGCAAGAATGCCAGGCCACCGACGACGAAGGCATTCGGGTGGCGATCCATCAAATCGAATTGTCCGAAGATTACGTCCGTCGTCTGCTGCTGGTCGCCTCCGGACGCCAAGACGAAGACCGCCCAACCGACGTGCAAACATGCTTTGAGGATGTTCGCACCAGCCTTTCCCCAATCGCGAAACATTTGCGAGTGAAGATGCAATGGGACCTGGACGATGATCTTCGTCAACGGAGAATCCAAGATGGTCCGACCTGGGTCGCCGCCGTGACCAATTTGATCCACAACGCGATTCAGGCGGGTGACGAAGTTGACGTTTCCCTGCAACAGTTGAGCGAGAACACTCTTCGAGTCACGGTCTCCGACAATGGTGCCGGCATTCCCGAAGCCGTGGCGGCGAACCTCTTTGAACCGTTTGTGACCTCCAAACCCGAAGGCATGGGGTTGGGGCTTCCCGTCGTTCAACGTTCCGCAGAATATTTGGGCGGTTCGGTGCGATGGCGTCGAGAGAACGAACGAACCATTTTCGAGTTGGACACGCAATTGCTTCGCTCGCGAGACCAACAGGACGAACCCTAGTTTTCAAATGACCACAGCACACACCATCCTCGTTGTCGACGACGAACCATCCATTTGCTGGGCACTGGAAAAAATGCTCACCAGCGAAGGGCATGAGGTCATCACGGGCTCCAGCGCCGAGGAAGGTTTGCGGCTCGCAGCGCAGAACGACGTTTCGATGGTGATCCTCGATGTGCGTCTTCCCAAAGAAGATGGCATCTCAGCGTTGCCCAAATTCTTGGAGGCAACTGACAACGCTCCCATCATCATCATCACCGCCTTCGGTGACCTAGAAACCGCGGTCGCCGCGGTCAAAAACGGAGCGACTGACTACCTGACCAAACCGTTCAAACTCGAAGACGCTCTGCGGACCTGTCGAACGGCACTGCAAAAATCAGCACATCGGACGGCTCCCGCCGCGACTCAGCCGATGGACATCGATCCGTCGGTCTTGGTCGGCACGTCACCGGCGATGCAGCAAGTTTTCCGGCAAATCGCCTTGGTCGCCGACAGCGATCTGTCCGTGCTGATCACAGGTGAAACCGGAACAGGAAAAGAGCTCGTTGCCGCAGCGATCCATCGCCACAGTCGCCGCGCCGACGGCCCCTACATCCCGATCGCCCCCGTTGCACTGAATCCCGATTTGATTGAAAGCGAACTGTTCGGTCACGTCAAAGGAGCCTTCACGGGTGCCAGCGACGACCGCGCCGGATTGTTCGAACGCGCCGAAGGCGGAACCGTGCTATTGGATGAAATCGGTGACCTGCCACTGGGCACCCAAGTCAAACTGCTGCGAGTCCTCGAACAAGGGCAGTATTGCCGCGTGGGCGATGTCAAACCGCGAACCGCCAACGTTCGCATCCTCGCCGCCACAAACAGTGACTTGCACGAAGACGTCGCCACCAACGCCTTTCGCGAAGACCTGTTTCATCGTTTAACCGGCGTGCAAATTCATCTTCCGCCACTGCGAGATCGTGTGGAAGACATTGGCCCGCTTTGCCGTCATTTTCTCGCGGCGATGAAGTACGCGGACATTGAATCAGCGGTCGATGATGAGTTGCTGGAACAACTTCACTCGCGACCTTGGCATGGCAACATTCGCGAACTGAAAAACGCAGTCGGGCACGCCGCCGTCGTCAGCCGCGGTCGCAAACTCACGATTGATGATTTCCCCGAACCCAAACCTGGACGCGACGCTCCAACCACCTCTCCCGTTCTCGCGATGGAAAAATCCATTCGAGTTTGGTCGGAAAACGCGATCGAAGCCAACCCTGACTCGGTGACTCTGCACAGCGATTATTTGGCTGCTACGGAACCAACGTTACTGCGAACGGTGATGAAGCACACAGGAGGCAATCGGGCCAAGGCCGCCGAGATGCTGGGCATCCACCGTGGCACGCTCCGCGATCGCATGAAGGCCTACGGCATCGACGATCAGTGAAGTCAATGACTAGCAGGCTGTTGATTTAGTCGCATACCGAATGACAATCATTAGCCGTTGGGCGTTAGCCCCGGTTGGCGTCTGATCAACCGCCGCTAACGCGGTGCGGCTCAATAAATCAACAGCCTGCTAGGGACGCCAACGGCGCAATGCAACGACCAAGCAAAGCGTCTCGTTCACCCCTGACCACCGCGCCCGGCCTGCAGCAACCCAAGCGGTTCAGCTCGGCCGATTCGCACAACGGGCCACAAACCGGCTAGCAGACACAACCCGATCGTCATCGCGAATCCGATGGACAGGTGTGCCCACGGAATGATGAAGTTCGGTGGCCCAGCAAACCAACCGACGTACTGAGCCATCCCGACGCCACACCAACCCGCAATCAATCCAAAGATCAAACTCAGCACACAGGCGCCGACCGCGATCAGGATCGTTTCCGCAATGACCAATCGCACGAGTTGCCCGCGAGTCACACCGATCGACCGCATGATGCCAAACTCCCACGTTCTTGATCGCACCGACGCGATGACCGTGTTGGCAATCGCCAGCGACATGATCGCCAGCGTGATCAACGGCAAATAGCTCATTCCCCAAATCATGTCGTCAGCGCGAAGTTGGATCGCCTTGCGAACATTCTCCGATGCGGTCATCCGAGCGAACGGTCGGTAAGCTTTGACGCTGCCCAAACCGCTTGCCACAAACGTCTCTCCGGACTTTCGCTCCGCGATCGATTGCAACTCCGCTTCCATCGCCTGCAAATCAGCATCGTCATCGATGTCCATCCAAACGAATTCTGTTTGATGCAAATGGAAGTCCCGCTGCACCTGTTCGCGATTTGCGAACACCACCGTTGCGGTCCGGACGAAATGTCGTCTCACACCTGAAAACTTCGTCACCCAGTGCCAACCAGGCAACGACACCACTCCGGCGATGCGATAGGTCACACGTTCGTCTTCCGCGGTCGGTGGCGTGAAGCTCAACTCATCGCCAACGCCCAACCCCGAGCTCATTTGAAAATCTTCGGAGATCAGACACGACTCGCCGCCTTGCAGTGCTTCGATGGCGGACGTTCGGTCTCCTTCCACAAACTCAAACGTCAAAAACGGATCCTCACCGGCAAAGGCCATTTCGGGATCGATCCCGAACAAGACCGCATTGTCACGCTGCACTCGCGAAGGTTGCTCGGCATCGCCCCAATCGAATCGGGCTTGCTCGATCGCCAACGGCATCACCCGATCGGAACGAACCCCAGCTACCTTTCGAACATCGTCGATCCCGTCCTCATCCAATCCAACGGGATGAAAGGCGACCAACGCGTCGGGAAGCCAATTGCCGGGGGTGAATGGCTTCAACATTGAATAGCCCCAGCTTTGGGTCGAGGCATAAAGCCCCAAACCGATCGACAAGGCCAACGTGGCCCCAACCGTCCGCCATAAATTGGTCGACAACTGAGTCTTCATCATTCGAGTGTCCAGCCCCAATGCACGCGTCACCCAGGGGCCGATCGCCGATTCACAAAACACAACAATGGCGGGTGCCAGACAGATCATTCCCACCAACAAAGTCGGATATGTCAGGAATCCATACGCCCACGTTCGCCATTCGTCCGACATCGGGATCGCAAACACGAGCAGGGGTGTCAGAGCGGAGAGCGAGGCACCAATGACGCCGAAAACCACCCACGACTGCATTCCAGGCGTGGAAACTTTGGACGTCATCGCTTCGAGTGGCTCGATCCGTGTTGCTCGCCAAGCCGGCACAATCGCCGCCCCCAGTGCACCGACCAGCACGGTCACGCCAGACAACACAATGCATCCCCAACCCAACACCGCATCCGTCCCAAACCAACCTGGAACGTAGTGACTGCCAAAAACCAACATCAAGTAACCGGCCGCCAATCCACCGAGCCAACCGACCACGGCAAGCAAGACGCTTTCGATTGCAACGATGGTGGCGACTTGCCCTCGAGTCAGCGCGACCGCTCGCAACATCGCGAATTCTCGTGTGCGTTCACTGACCCCCATGCTGAGTGTTGAGAAGATGATGAAGATCGCCGCCAGTGTTGCCATCCCGGTCGCCGCCCACGACTGAGCTTGCTGGCCGGAAACGGTTCGAGTCTCTTCCATTCCCTCTCGCACGGTATCGAAGTCGATCAACTGCATCGCAGGCCGACCGCCGGCCAAGCGTTCGCCCCAAGCCTCGCGAAATTGCGGGATGGTGACCGTATCACGGATCGCAACTTGCAACACCTGTGGTTTCGAAACGTAGCCGTTGATCCACTCCGCCAAATCAGGACGCACATAGATTGCGTTGGCGGCGATGCCTTCTGAGAAATTTTTGGGCATCCCCAGCACGGTTTGATTCGTTTCGTTCTTCGATTCGCTCGATTCAGGTTTTGGCCTACGCGGTTTGCTCAATCGTTTTCCTGATGGAGGCCCACCACGACCTCGAGACGACAACGAGGGTGCCTGCGGGGCTTGCTCCACAATCCCCACAACGGTCAATTCCACTTCGTTGGCCAACGAAATCAGCTTCAAGCCATCGCCGATGGAAAGCTTTTTGTCTTTTGCAACCAACTCACCGACGACAATTTCTTTTGCTTCAATGTCTTCGCTCAACCAGCGTCCTTGAAGCAACTCATAAGGAGGCTCGATCGCGGGCGTGCTCACCAAAGTCGGGTCCAATGGCGGAGCACCGTTCACCGGTGGACGTGCTCCCACCACAAAGTCGAGCGATGACTTCTCGTCTTCCTCCTGACTTTCGATCGGGACAACCGTGACCCGCGATTGGCCGATCGGATTGACCTCCAACACACCGGCATCACGTTTCAAATCATCCACCAAAGAAGATTGAATGGGTGGGGGCTCCGATCCGGGTGGCCCCGGCTTGGGGATGATCAACAGATCGTAGCGTCCCAAGTACTTCTCGCTGTTCTCATCGAACTGAGACACCAACGCGTCGTAACCGCTGACCACCCAAACCACAGCACAAGTCGAAGCAATGATCCCCAAGGTCGTGATGCAGGCACGCCCGGGATTCAGACGCATCTGCGCACCAACAAACGGGATCAAAAAACGAAGTGAATTCATGAAGGCTGCAGCAACGAGGTTGGCGGATCAATGTGGAAGGCCCGGCAATTGCAATCACCGGACCAATGCGTGTTCTCTCGCGAAACTCGACGTTTCGTAGTCGTGGGCTCGTTCGAGCCGATGAAAATTTCGCCAGCGGCGACGCATTCTCCATCGCCACCTTGAGTTCAAACGCGACGTCCATTCGCCTTGTCGATTCGCCGACGTTGCCCCCAATGCGCTGTACCCGTTTTTTGGATACAAAGCTTCTACTATCGCTTCGAGGAGTCACTTATCCCGTGCCTTCAAACAACACACCGCCGCTGCAAATCGATCAAGTTCACAAGACTTATCGCCAAGGCAATTCGACCGTGCACGCGTTGGACGGAGTGAACCTGACCGTCCAACCCGGCGAATTCGTGGCGATCATGGGTGCCTCCGGATCAGGAAAAAGCACACTGCTTCATGCGATGGCAGGGCTGATTCAGGTCGACGCAGGACAGGTGTCCATCGCGGGACAAGACCTCTCCAAGTTGAATGACGCCGCTCTCACCAAGTTTCGTCGAAAGAACCTGGGGATCGTCTTCCAAGCCTACAACTTGATCCCGGCATTGACGGCGGAAGAGAACATTCGACTCCCCGCGAATGAGACAGCCGACTTAGACGATCGTGTCGAACATCTGCTGGAACGACTCGAGATGAACGAGCGACGATCGCATCGACCGATGGCTCTTTCCGGTGGCGAGCAACAACGCATCGCGATTGCGAGAGCCCTGGTTTGCGATCCGGCAATCCTGCTGGCCGACGAACCCACCGGCAGTCTGGATTCCGCCACCGGAACGTCCATCTGCCGACTGCTAAGAAACCTCGTCGATGAAGAACGACGCAGCATCGTGGTCGTCACCCATGAACCTCATGTCGCGATGTGGGCTGATCGCGTGGTGGTGATGAAAGATGGCACCGACTTGACCGAGTTCAAAACGGACGGCATCCGAGATCCTCAAACCGTTGCCAGTCGTTACCAGCAATCACTTGGTGCGGAGGCGGTGCATTGAAAGTCCTTCGACTCGCGCTGGCGTTTCTTCGCGAACGGAAAACTCGCACGGCACTGACCACCGTCGCCATCGCCGCGGCCGTCTGCATGGTGATCTGGGTTTCCAGCAGCTACGAGGCGTTGCACAAGACCTACGACGAGTTCAGCAATCTTGCGTTGGGTCGATACGAACTGAAGATCGCACCGATCAATGCCGATGAAAACGATTTCGTGACGCCCGAAGTCTTGCAACCGCTGCGAGAGGATCCCGCCGTTGCCTCGGTGGATCCGATGTGGGCCAAACGCATCGCCATTCAAAATTCGAACCGAATACCTGCGTCTCCATCGACCTCCCCAGGCCCCGGTGACGGACCAGCCGGATTGCTTCCTAGCCTGATGTTCATGGCAACCGATGCGACTGAAGCTCCCTTCGATCTGTCCGAAGGAAACTGGATCGCTTCCGACCCCGGCTCGCCACAGGTTGTCTTGCGAGCCGACGTGGCCGAACGCCGTCAGTTGCATCTCGGTGATTGGCTGACGGTTGAGAGACCACGTCCTGATGACGACGGGCAAGACACACTGGCGCTCGAGATCGTTGGCTTCCTGAATGCACCACCCACTCCAAAGCTGGGCGTGGGATCGATCCCCATGTTGACGCCGAGCTTTGGGGAAGCATTCATCAATGTCGCATTGGCTGAAGACATTCTCGGCGAACCGTTTCAAATCAGCTTGTTAGGAGTCTCCGTCCAAGACCAAGCCGACATCACGAAGTTTCGATTCGGATGGGCGACGCGACTGAACCGTTATGAAACACCCCTTCAGTTCCAAGAAGCCTATGAAATCGAAGAGGCACTCGATCAGGCGTCCGAGGCCGAGAACGTCAAACTGCAATCCTACGCCGCCACCGGCGTGGCCATGTTGGTCGCCATGCTGGTAACGTTTTGCTCACTCAGCATGGGCGTGACCGAGCGAACGCGGCAATATGCGGTGTTGAGAGCCATTGCATTGACCAAGTGGCAAATCACCTGGCTGATCGTTCTCGAAGGCGTCGTGCTCGGTGCGATGGGATTGCTCACGGGCGTTCTGGTGGGCTGGGGATTGCTGCAAATTGTCGAACAATTTTTCGGCGGCTTGCTCCACCACGGCATCTTACTTGGCGGGCGCAGCCTGACTCTTGCGCTGCTCGCTTCCTTGGGCGGATCTTTCCTGGCGTCGTTGTTCCCCGCTTACAAAAGCACCTGCGTCAAACCTCTTGATGCTGTCGCGCCGCTTCACCAAACACAAATCTCGCGGAGTCCTGGATGGTTTCGAATGGTGCTGGGACTCTCGTTGATCGCAGTCAATCCACTGCTGACATTTGCTTTTCCGCCCAATGAAAGCAACGTTGGTTTGGCAATGGCGATCGGCTTTCTCTGTTCCAGTGTTGGTTTCTTCGTGATCGCACCTTCACTCGTCGTATGGGTCGATCGCTATGTCGGGCCGGCGATTGCTCGAGGGTTGCGGATCGATCCGAAACTCTTGACCAGCCAAATCACAAGCCATCTTTGGCGAACGGTTGGTGCCGCAATCGCGATGGCGTTTGGACTCGGACTGTTTGTGGGCATCCAGGTTTGGGGATTCACCATGTTGGAATCATTCATCCCTGGTAGCTGGACACCCGATGCCATCGTGATGTTGCGTCCTGGTTTAAGCCCGACAGAAGCAGAGCGACTAGCAAATCATCCCGACGTGGATTCACAGCGATGTTTGCCGATGGTGGTGGAACAGCCTCGATTGGTCGAAGACTTAACACACAGTGCCGAGCGTCCAACCATCGTTCGCCAAGACAACGTGGTGATCGTGGGACTGGACGCCGACCGAGCCCTCTTGGGCGATCATCCTCTGCTGACGCTAGAGTGGGTCGAGGGTGATCCTCGAAACGCGGTGAAGCAGATGCAGAACGGCGGTGCTTGCATCGTCCCCGATCATTTCATGGAAGAAACGGGATTGAAACTGGGCGACTCCATTTCCGTTTCCCCACCGCGAAACGCTGGCAACAAGGTCAGCTACGTGATCGCCGGTGTGGTCAAGCTTCCTGGATGGCACTGGCAAACCAAGCTGACAGGCCTGCGAACCCGGACGCACCGCGCCGCGGCTCTCGTACTTGCTGATTACGATTCTGTCGCGTCCGACTTTGACCTTCCGATGGCGTCGCATGTGTGGTTCTCGTATGCCAATGAGAACCCCGATATCGATAGCATCCAAACCTTAGCAAGCGATCTGGTTCGTCGATCCATCGCCGATGATTCATTTCAACAGGAAACAACTCCGAATCAATCGATGGACGAATCCTCCACGGACAACCTCGCGAAAGTGGTATCCGTGCAAGACATTCGAAATCACCTGGATGTCACCGCACGCCGCTGGATCTGGGTCATCAGCTACATCCCATTGATCTCGCTGTTAATCGCTTGCTTGGGTGTACTGAATGTGATGCTTGCATCCGTTCGATCTCGACGTTGGGAATTCGGCATCTTGCGATCGATCGGCTTCACCAGCTCAGACCTCAGCCGGGCCATTCTGGTCGAAGGATTGATGATCGCACTGGTGGCGGGTTTGCTCGCCCTCGGCTTCGGAATCCTAAGTGGATGGTGCGGCAGCGGGATGGCCCAGTACATGAGTTTCTTCGGGGGGCTTCATCCGCCGCTCGTGATTCCCTGGCTTCCGATCATGGGTGGCTTTTCGTTGGTGCTTTTGCTCGGCGTAGGCATCGCCGCTTGGCCCGCCATCTCCATCGGCAGATCACGGCCGATGGACCTCCTTCAATCCGGAAACGAATTCAGTTGAGCGAATGGGTGCCAGCAACAATCACTTGGTCCCGAGCAATTCAATCAAACCATCAGCGATCGCATATCGCCAGTGAAAGTAGCCGTGGCCGCCGACGAATTCGCTGTAGTGAACATCGTAGCCTTTCGCTCGCAAACAGTCTCGGAAATGACGGTTGCTCGCTAGGATGTCGCTTGCTGTTTCAAAGGTTCCCGCCTGCAAGGCAAATTGAACAGGCCTTCGATCCGCACCAACAAATTCGCGAATCAGCCAATTGGGCTCTCCCGATCCGACCTTTCCAAACTCGCCTCCCGGAGACCACCAATACGATCCCGATTGGCTCAACACATTACCAAACACGTCCGACGCTTTGAGCGCCGCGTAGGACGACGCCAACCCGCCATAGCTCGCCCCCACCAACACAGTGTTTTCACGATTCGCGTCCATCGACTGCTCGCGAATTAGTGGCATCAACTCGTCGGTTAAGAAGCGAACGAAGTCGTCGCTGCAGGGAAGTTCAACCGCTCGTGATTTCGGACTTGGGTTGCTAATCAAGACCGCGGCAGTGGATGAGATTCGTTTCGCAGCGATCAAGTTGTCCAAGATTGTTGGCAGCTTCACCTCGTCGAGATACTGATCTCCATCAAAAACGACCAACAACGCGTTGCCAGAAGCAGCGGGATCGTATCCAGCCGGACGATACAAATGAACGTCGCGTGTATTCGCCAAGATCTCACTTCCAATATCCAGCGTCGTCACCGAGCCTTTGATTGATTCAGAAGACGAATCGAGCCAAGGGACGACCGGTGCATCCGACAACTCGACCACGGAGTTTCCGTCAAACCGATCCACCGGATTGGCTGGTTCAGACATCGGATTGAATGGATCACGTTGAGCAGTAGCTAGGATGGCTCGACGAAGGTCACGGTAGCTTCCATCAAACACGGGCACGTCCGGTGCCAAGCGATAGATGATGCGAGCTTTTCGAGACACCTGATAACTGCGGTACCAAACATCACTGTCGCCGAGACGTTGCATCTCATCGTGATCACCCGATGGTGCGCCAAAGATGCGAACGTTGTGGTTGGCACCCCGCCACACGAACGTGACCAACGCTTGATCATCGCGAAGCGATTCATCCTCGTTGCTGTCTTCCACCAACGGCGAACCGTCGCGAGCAACCCTCTGCCAGAACTCTTTCGTGTCGCCTCCGTTTTGCAGCTTCCGTTGTAGAGCCAGCAAGGTGGGGCTCTCGATTCGATTGACGGCTTGGAACTGTTCCGCCGCGAGAATGATTGAATCGATCCGCAACTCAAAATATTGATTCTCGGGACCGGACACCACCAACCCAGCAGGCGATGGTTCGTCGACCACAAACAGGAAGGTCGCCATCGCCCCCTCGCCATCGGTCAGACGTCGAATGCGTTGGCCGCGTTGATTGACCAACCAAAGCTGAATGCCTTTCCCTCGAATCGAACCACGGACGAAGTCACCCCGCTTCGCATCCAACTTGAATGACAGTGCAGACTTTGCGCTGTTTTTAGGCGAATTCACTGTCCCGCGATGCACAGCTCCAACACTCAACATCGGCGCATCATCAGCACACAAAGGCTGCATCGGCACACAAGATGTCCATGCCAGTAGGAAAGCGGTTGTCGCGAATGCCACAGTTTTTGTTTGTTGAATCATGCCGATCTCTGGGAGACTTCTTCCTCAAATCAATGTCATCGATTGTGGATTCCCCACGAACACCGTCAAGCTCGATGGAATTTCGGTCGCGGGCGACGGCTATTTCGCCAGTGGTTCTTGCGAAGCCGTTCGCTCGAATGAGACCGAATCTAACAACGAAATTGACTGCACCCCGTAAATCATTGGCTTCAACGCCGTCGGTGTTGCGATCAACCCTTGCATGCGTTGCCCATGGCACGGCCCGTGCTTAGTCAAAGCATGATCCATCGCTCAACCACTCTTGTGACCGACTCAATGCCGCCAATCACGCCACCCATGTCCGTGCCTGAATGTTCTCAACCAGCAACCGCCACGGTTCAGTCCGTTTCTAAAACCTATCGGCAAGGCGTTCGCCAAGTCGATGCGTTGCGTGAAGTCAGCCTCAACATTGAATCAGGATCTTTCGTCGCGGTCATGGGAGCCAGCGGATCGGGCAAGAGCACGTTGTTGCACCTGATGAGCGGACTGACTCGCCCGACATCGGGTTCCGTTCTGATTGAAGGCCAAAACATCGCCGACCTGACTGACTATGAACTGACCTGCTTTCGCCGTAAGCGGATTGGATTGGTGTTCCAAGCATTCAACTTGGTTCCGTCTCTATCAGCGAGAGACAACATACTGTTTCCGCTTTATGCCGCTGGAGAAAGCTTGAATGACGAATCCGAACTGACCGAACTGGCTCAACCATTGGGGATCGCTGATCGCTTGGATCATCGCCCGGACGCTCTCAGCGGAGGCGAACAACAACGTGTTGCGATCGCACGATCGCTGATCACCAACCCAGCCATCGTGTTCGCCGATGAACCCACCGGAAGCTTGGATTCCGTGACCGGCGACTCGATCTGCAAACTGTTGCGAAACCTCTGCGATCAACAACAACGAACCATCGTGATGGTCACTCACGAACCCAGCGTTGCGATTTGGGCGGACAGCGTCGTCGTGCTCAAAGACGGCCAAATCGTGAACCAATTCCTGACGAACGAGTGCACGGATGCCCAGTCGCTGGCAGCTCGATATCAGCAGGTTGTCTCGATCGGTGGCCAGGAAATGCTCCACTCGGCCTGATTCAAATTGCCGCAGGACTGCTGCTTTTCCGTGAGAAAGAGGCGTTTTGCCTTGAAAAAGCTCAAATATCACCCCCGCGTCTCGTTTTGCCCCTTGTAACCGTTTGGATCAACCAGCACCATATTGCGACTGACTCGCAATAACAGATTCGTCGACGCAGCCAGCAACGGGTTCTCCCCCCAGCCAGCCACGTTCGTTTCGCTTCTTGATCGATCTCACCACCGTGGTGAGCCCCGATCCGCTGAAGTAGATCCGTCCCCAGTGTGCCTTTTGGCTGGAGTTTCCTATGTCCCGTTCGTCTCTCGTTTCTTCTTCGATGCCGCTTGGCCCGATCTCCAACGAGAAAAATCAAGCTGACTCGGCTCGCCCTACTAAGCGGCACCAAGGTTTCACATTGGTGGAGTTGTTGGTGGTCATCGCGATCATTGGCGTCCTGGTCGGTTTGCTTTTGCCCGCGGTTCAGGCCGCCCGCGAAGCAGCCCGCTCGATGCAGTGCAGCAACAACCTCAAGCAACTTGGGCTTGGCCTGCACAACTACGCGTCGACCTATAACGGTGCCTTCCCCAACAACGGTTACAGTTGGCCCGGTGGGTACCCAAGTGACTACTCGCCGCTTGCCAAGATTTTGCCGTTCCTCGAGCAAGCTCAATTGCAGGATCTGATTGATTTCAACATTTACATGGGTCACCCCGCTCTCGCGGATTTGCCCGAGGGCTTGCATGAAGCAGCAGGCACTCGTGTCCCGACTTATGAGTGCCCCAGTGACATCAATGCGGACGTGCATTTGTTGACGATGCCATCGGGAGCCAGCATTCCGATTGCGGGCACCAGTTACTCGATGAACCAGGGCAGCGGCTTGGACGGTGTTTATCACCCCAGCGTCGGCGAACCCGACGGACTGTGCTGGACCAATGCGAAGGTCAAGTTCCGTGACATTCTCGACGGCACCAGTCACACCATCGTGTTTGCAGAAACATTGATCGGTGGTGGACTGGAATCTGATACACCAACTCCCAACATGGATCCGCAATTCTTTCGTGCGGGTGTATCGGAAGCAAGCACCGCCGTTGCCAACCTCGCGGACTCAGGTGACATCGCCGACGTTCAGTCTTACATCACCAGCTGGAACGGTGACCGCAATCATTATTGGTTGAGAGGCACCGTTCCTAACGGCCCAATCATCAACGGCCGCTTGTCACCCAACAGCAACATTCCCGACCTGGTTCGTGGCTCATCCAAGATCACCGCCGCTCGCAGCAACCACACGGGATTGGTCAAAGTCGCTTTGGCCGACGGCAGCGTGCAGACCGTGACCGACTCAATCGATCTAAAAGTCTGGCACGCGAGCTGGACCCGAATGGGTCGCGAAGTGGAAACGATTTCGCAAAATCGTTGATGTGCTTCGCAAAACCTGAAACCAACAAACACTCATCGTTCAAACATCGCTGAGACTTACGACGGTCATCACAGTCGTCGCTCGGCAAATTTTCAATTTACTTTACGAAGCCAGCCATGAACTCCGGTTCAACAGCCAGCCACGTTCGCCTCGCACAAACATGTGCACCTTTTAGGAGAACCTGAATGACTCACCACCGCAAAGCTGGTTCACAGCGAATCAACGTTCCATCGACGCAAACATTTGTGTCTCCGATGCTCCGTCGCGGTTTTACACTGGTCGAATTGTTGGTCGTGATTGCGATCATTGGCGTGTTGGTTGGCTTGCTGTTGCCCGCGGTTCAATCCGCACGCGAAGCCGCTCGGTCGATGCAGTGCAGCAACAACCTCAAGCAAATTGGACTGGCCACGCACAACTATGCATCAACTTACGCTGGTGCGTTTCCCAACAATGGTTTCAGCGGCCCAACGTATCCAAACGACTTTTCGCCGCACGCGAAAATCCTGCCGTTTCTGGAGCAATCCCAACTGCAAGATCTGATCAACTTCAGTATTCCGATGGGTCACCCTGCACGCGAAGATCTGCCTGTCGAATTGCGTGAGGCCGCCCAGACGCGAGTCCCAGCGTTCGAATGCCCCAGCGATGTCAATGCGGTTCTACACGGATTGACGATGCCATCAGGCGATGTCATTCAAATCGCGGGAACCAGCTACAGCATGAATCAAGGCAGCGGCCAAGACGGTGTCTTTCACCCCGGCAACGGCACACCATCGGACGGCATGTGCTGGGTCAACGCCAAGCTGAAATTCCGTGACATTCTCGATGGAACCTCTCACACAATCCTGTTCGCTGAGACGGGCATTGGGTCCGGACTCGATGTCGCCACCGTCTCGCCCAAGATGGATGTCCGATCGAATCGTGCGTCTGTCAGTTCCATCGCCACGACGGTCTTGGAAGCAGCAGCTCAAAACCAATACGCCGGTGTTGAAGCGGTCACGAGCAGTTGGGATGGCAGCCGCAACCACTACTGGTTGCGTGGGTCGGTACCTGATGGAGCCGTCATGAATGGCTTCTTGCCACCGAACAGTCAAATTCCTGATCTCAGTTTCCGTTCAGCCAAAATCACCGGACCACGTAGCTATCATACCGGGCTCGTGAAAGTCCTGATGGCCGATGGCAGCGTTCAAAACGTGACAGATTCGGTCGAACAAGAAGTCTGGCACGCAAGCTGGACCCGAATGGGACGCGAGATCGAGACCATTTCGTCCCAATGATTCCTCGCTGGACTTCAACACCTCGATGAGCAACCCGACTGCCGAAACGTCTGCAACGCCCACCATTCGAAAGACCGGATTTTCATCCGCTGCTTTGCGAACGGTGGTGCTGTGGCACTGGACCAGCTCGGCAGTTTGCTTGATCGGGATGTTGGGGTTTGCGATCACCGGCATCACCCTGAACCACGCTTCCCAAATCGAAACCGAACCGCAACGTGATTCGGTCATTGATGATTTGCCGCCGAAGTTCATGAGTTTGCTGGCGAACTCGACGGAAGAAGAATCCGCCGCTCTGCCGCCTGAACTGGCCGAGTGGCTGACCGAACAAACTGGCAAAGCAATTGGCAGTCGAAAAGCGGATTGGTCGGAGGATGAGGTTTACCTCTCGATGCCCGGCCCCGGATCCGACGCGTGGCTGGCGATTGATCGCGAAACCGGTGAATTTGAATTTGAATCCACCCAGCGCGGTTGGATCTCCTACTTCAACGATTTGCACAAAGGACGCAACACAGGTGCGGCATGGAAATGGTTCCTCGATCTTTTCGCAATTGCCACGCTGGTGTTCTGTTTCACTGGTTTACTGTTGCTGGTTGAACACGCTCGGCGTCGAAAAATGACTTGGCCGCTGGTCGGACTCGGACTCTTTCTGCCGTTCTTGCTGGCCGTATTGCTCATTCACTGAACACTTTCCTTCCTCCTGATGACTCGACTTCCTTCCATGATGAATCGAATTGCGTTGATGCTCGGCGTCGCTCTGCTTGGCGTCTGCCAAACGACCGCTGAAGACTGGAAAGCCACCGTTGAAATCCCACGGTTGAATGTCTCGGAATACCACCGTCCTTATGTGGCAATCTGGATCCAAGACGAAAACCGAAAATGCGTCGCAAACCTGGCCGTTTGGTACCAACTGACCAAATCGGGCGAAGGGGAAGGCACCAAGTGGTTGCCCGACCTTCGTCAGTGGTGGCGACGTTCCGGACGTTCCTTGCAAATGCCCGTCGATGGCGTTTCAGGTGCGACACGACCTGCCGGAAAACATGAGTTGGCATTCGACGATGCCGACCAACGTTTCTCGAAATTGCCCGCCGGAAAGTACAGCCTGATGGTGGAAGCTTCGCGAGAAGTTGGCGGACGCGAAGTGTTGGAACTGCCATTTGAGTGGCCGTCCAAAACGACTCAGAAGTTGAAAGCCACTGGCAAAGAAGAACTCGGCGACATCACGTTTGCCATTCCCCCCTCCAAATGAACTCCCTTTTAAACACGAGATTGACCATGAATCGTTTGCTCCTTTCGCTCGCTTTTTTGCTCACCGCCATTCCGAGCACGACCTACGCCCACAAGGTTTGGTTGTTGCCTTCGCAAACCGTCTTCTCGGGTCCCGAACCCTGGTTGACCGTTGACGCGGCGGTTTCGAACGACTTGTTCTACTTCAATCACTTTCCACTGGGATTGGACAACTTGGTCATCACGGCCCCTGACGGAACCCATGTCGAAGCCGAGAACCAAGCCAAGGGAAAATACCGCAGCGTCTTCGATCTCCCACTGACTCAGCGTGGCACCTATCGCGTTGCTGTCGTCAACGATGGTGCTTTTGCAAGCTGGGAAGAGAATGGCGAACGACGTCGTTGGCGCGGAAGCGCCGATGCGATCGCAAGCGAAGTTCCTGCCGACGCCGACAACCTCCGCATCACCGAAAGCTTCGGGCGAGTCGAAACGTTCGTCACCAACGGTGCACCTTCGCTGGACGCACTGAAACCAGTCGGAAAGGGCATCGAGTTGATCCCCGTCACCCATCCCAACGACCTGTACGCGGGTGAAACAGCCACGTTCCGATTCTTGGTCAACGGCCAACCTCAGAAGGACATGGAGATCGTTGTGATCCAAGGCGGAACGCGTTATCGCAACTCGCAAGAAGAAACCAACGTCACGACCAACGAAGAAGGTGAGTTCCAAATCACTTGGACGGGACCTGGCATGTACTGGATCGAAACCAGTCACCAAGACAACGACACCAAGATCAAAAACGCCGCCGGCCGTCGAATGAGCTACGCGGGCACCGTTGAAGTCCTGCCTCAATGAGTTTGAAGATCAACGCCATTTGTCTCGCGGTGCTTGTGATTGCCGCGTGGTTCCTGGCACAGTGGACTGAAGGCACTTGGTGGGTCGCACCACCGAGCGCCTCACGTTGGTGGATGGCGGCGGGTTCTCTCGTCGCTTACAGCTTGCTGTGTGCCTGGTCGTTTCGAAAGGTCGCGGTGTCAAATGCTTCAACGGCGAATGTCACTTCGGTCGTCTCCGAACAAGTGCCCACAGACAGTCCCACGACTTCTGTCAAAGACGATTCGGTACTGGTCGTCTACGCCAGTGAAACAGGATTCGCCGAAGAACTGGCGCAGCAAACCTTGGAACTGCTTCGTGCGGCTGGCAAGGCTGCTGAACTGCTGCCACTGGATGAATTGTCAGTGGAACGATTGCAAACGATTCCACACGCATTCTTTTTGGCCAGCACAGCGGGAGATGGGGAACCGCCCGTTCACGCATTTGAATTTGCGGAGGACGTGATGTCTTCCCAACATGATTTGTCATCGCTGACTTACGCGGTGTTGGCACTCGGCGACAGCAGTTACGACGAGTACTGTGCATTCGGCCGACAAATCGACGCTTGGTTGCAACAGTGCGGAGCGAAGGCATCCGACGAGCGAATCGAAGTTGATGACGCCGATCCTTTGGCATTGTCAGCCTGGCAAGCACTCGTCGAAGAGTTTGCCGGCAACGCTCAACCGAGTTTGTGACTCAGCTTTGGTAGCGTACCAGGTACCAACCACGGCCGATCGAAGTGGCGTATTCCAATTCATGTGGGTCGGACAATCCACCCACAAATGAACTCGGTTGACTTTGGGGTGGATGCCATTCCGCCCAATCACCACCATCGGTTCCGGTCAGTTGCAGCTTGATTGCGCCGTTTTGCAGTTCAATCGCACTGACGTAAACCGCTTGCTCCGATACCGAGGGAGCTTGCAACAGAACCAATGTGGTTGGGCATCCAAACGGATACGCCATGAAGGGGCCAATCGCAGGCAGCTCGCCATCATGCTGCGGCCACTCTTCGCGAAGCGGTGCAACGATGTGTTCCAGCCCCTCCACACGCAAGGCAAACCGTGCACGTTTGCCTTGCCATGCAATCGAGTCAACGTGGGTCGCGAGAGCAAACCAAAACCCCGCCAACGTGACCACGGCCAGCAACTGCGCCAACGATCGATGCTGAACCGTCGGCGATGATCTGGCAAAGAACTGAAACAACCATCCAAGCAGACTTCCCACCGCCAAGATCGCGATCAAACCGATTCCCACACTGCGGACTGGATTGGCTTGCATCCATTGAATTGAAAACGATTCGCTTTGAACCAGAGATCCAAACAAAGGGTCCACGGAGGCCCAAATCACTAGCATGCAAAATGCTGCGATCTGGCTTCCCCACAACCATTTAAATGGCCTCGACATTCAATTGTCTCGTTTATCCGTGAATGACTCGCTTGTCCGTGAATGAACCGTCAGGAAACGACGTTCATTGGCAGTGCCCCAGTGCCATCAAAGCGAAACTGGTGGCGAGATTCTTATCGTTCTCAAACCAACGCTGGTTGTCGTTGCTCCACGATCCATCTTCGTTTTGACGTTCAGCCAATTCGGCAACCAAGTCGGCTTTCCAGTCGTGTTCCTTGCCGTCGGAATCGGCAACCGTTTTCAAGCCCGCCGCATCCAGGGCCGCTGCGAACGTGTGGTAGTAGTAATACAGCCCCGCGGTGCCCATGCCAGGATTCTTTTCAACGCTGTAGTGATCCTGAATCCATTGTTGAGCGGCTTTGACACGAGGGTCTTCCTTTGTCAAACCGGCAAAGATCATGCTCTTCAGCCCCGTGTATCCCATCGAGCCATAACTACGAAGCCCGCCGTTGGGAGTGAAGCGTTCTTCCGAGGTGCTGGGATCAATCTTGGTCGTCGGGATTTCGTAGTAGAACCCTCCGTCATCGACCTTGTCAGCGAACTGGGTGTCGTTGAACTCGCTGTCGAGGTTCTGGCATCGCGAAATGAAGACGAGCGCCCGTTGAATCGCTGGGTCGCTCGCCGGAGTTTCCACCGCTCGCAAGGCTTCGATCATGTACCCGGTGTTCGACAGATCAGGTCGCCCGGCACCGCCATAGCCGACGCCGCCGTACCACGGATCGGAAGGATCCTTGGTTCCTTCGCCGTACTGAATTCCGGTCACAAACGCCTTGGCACGTTTCAAGATTTCATTGTACTGGCCGGTCTTGTTCGCCTCCGCGAAGCACACCATCGCGACGCAGGTTTCATAGTTTTTCAGCCGACCGTTGCCGTAGATGCCACCATCAGGTTTGACGTAGCCTTCGAGTGCTTTGAGTCCCTCCGCGACCATCGGATCGTCGATGGTTTGACCGTTGCGCAGAGCCGATGTGATCGCCAGCGCCGTCACGCCTGGTCCGACTCGGTCCGAAAACGTTCCTTGCTCGGATTGCCCCTCTTTGGCCAGAAAAGCCAACCCCTTGCTGACAATTTCCTGCCGGAGCTGCTCCGTTTTGCTGATCGTTTTCGCTTCCGGCGATGTTCCCGCGTCCTGACCGTGAGCAGGCAAACTGATGATCGCAGCCGCACAGGTTGTGACAAAAATCCGGCGACCGAGGCGGAATTTTCGGCGAGCGGATGTCGGTCCGGAAGGGTTGGATTCCCAATGCATTTGTGTTTCTCAAGGAAGGAGGGAAAGAAAAGCGTTCGATCTCCATGCATCGCTTCACAAAGCAAGCCATGTGCCAGCGACCATTCCGAAACAATTCTCGATTTTTCGCGGCGGATACAGGTGGAGATCGCAACTGGCCGGTAGAAGGCTTTCCGCCCAAATTCTCGCGTCTTGTTTGCCAGGTATTTGAATGCTCCGTTTTCCACACGTTCGTTCCAAGGTCTTGTTGATGGCGGGAGCCGCCTTGATCGTCGGCCCCGGTTGCTCCCCCAACATCCAAGCTCAACCGCCTGGATTTGGTCCTGGTGGCCCCGGGGGTCCGGACCAAGCTGATCAAGAACTCGTCGAGAAGTTCGATGACGACGCCAATGGCTGGCTGAACGATTCGGAGCGAAAAGAAGCTCGCGATTTTCTTGCCGCCAACCCGACGCAGCGTGGCTTCGGTGGACCCGGTGGCTTTCGCGGTCGTGGCGAAGGTCGTGGGCCAGGCGAAGGTCGAGATCGGGGCGAAGGCCGCGGGGCTGATTTTGGTCCTCCGCCCGGCTTCGGCCCCGGCCCTGGATTTGGACCTCCTGCCGATGGCGGCCCGCCTCCAGGTGATGAAGCGGAACGCGGCCGCGGTCGACGCGGTGGTGGCCCTCCTGGAATGAATCGCGATCGTCCCGAGCCCACTCCCGGACAAACCATCACCAAAGAATCCGTCTCTCCAATCAAAGGTGACCTGTACGACCCTCAAGTTGTTCGCACCGTTTTTCTGGACTTCAGCAATGACGACTGGGAAGAGGAAATGGAAACCTTCCACAGCACCGACGTGGAAGTTCCCGCCACCATCACCATCGATGGCAAATCGTATCCCAATTGCGGCATCAGCTTCCGTGGTGCCTCGTCGTATGGAATGGTCCCGCGAGGTTACAAACGGTCTTTCAATATTTCGGTCGACATGGCCAACGAAGATCAACGGATCGGCGGTTACAAAACACTGAACCTGCTCAATGGATCCAGTGACGACTCGATGATGAGCACCGTGCTGTACTCGCACATCGCAAATCAACACATCCCAGCACCACGAGCCAACTTCGTTCGCGTTGTCATCAATGGCGAAGACTGGGGTGTGTACACCAACGTCGAACAATTCAACAAAGACTTTGTCAAACGAAACTTTGGCAGCAGCAAAGGCGCACGCTGGAAAGTCAGCGGATCACCTCGTGGTGGCGGTGGACTGGAATATCGCGGCGAAGACTTGGAGAACTATCGCCATCCTTTCGAGCAGAAATCAGGCAACGACAAAGATCTCCAACGATTGGTGGACCTCTGCCGTGTGCTGGAACAAACCCCAACGGATGAATTGCCTGCCGCTTTGGAACCGATTGTCAACGTCGATGGTTTGCTCTGGTTCTTGGCACTCGACAACGCCCTGATCAACTCGGACGGCTACTGGATCCGAGCGAGTGACTACAGCATCGTGCTGGACAAAGACGACGTGTTTCACTTCATCCCACATGATATGAACGAAGCCTTCCGCGCAGCGGGTGGCCCCGGCGGTCCTGGTGGTCGCGGAGGGCCTGGCGGACGAGGCGGTCGTGGACGCGGAGGACCAGGCGGCTTTGGTGGCCCCGATGGCTTTGGTGGCCCCGAAGGATTTGGTGGGCCCGGAGGGTTTGGTGGGCCGGATGAATTCGGTGGCCCAAGAGGATTCGACGGCCCACGTGACTCCGATGGACCTCGTCGATTCGCCGGTCCCGATCAAAACGGCCCTCGCGGTGCGAATGGCCCTGGACCTGAATCGACGGCGTCTCCACTTGGATTGGATCCGCTGATCGGATTGGATGACCCGACCAAACCGCTTCGCAGCAAAGTGTTGGCGGTTCCAAAATACCGTGAGGCGTACCTCGCCAATGTTCGTCACATCGCGGAGCATTCGCTGAACTGGGAAACCCTCGGACCATTCGTTCAGTCTCAAGCCAAACTGATCGAACCACTGATGAAAGTGGACACGCGAAAATTGGGAACGTTTGAATCCTTCCAAGCGATGACCAGCGACACACAGGTGTCCGATCACACGGAAGAACCACGCCGCGGACACGGTGCAATGAACTTGAAGGCCTTCGCCGATGGTCGTCGCGAATTCCTGCTGAAGTAGCACCGCTTGTTCCTTGCCATCAACGCCTCGCGGAAGCCAACGTTGCGACCGCGAGGCGTTGCGACCAAAAATCTTTTCCCAGTTTTCAATCACGTCATGAACGACAAACGAATCGAACTGAAATACCAACTGGACTCATCGCTGGCATTGGAAGTCAAGCAATGGGCCCGTGAACATTTGGCAGCGGATCCCCACTGCAAATCGGGTGACACGTACGACGTCAACAGCCTGTACCTGGACACGCCTCAACTGGATCTGTTTCACCAAACCGGCAGCATCGGTCGCCGAAAGTATCGTGTTCGCCGATATGGCAGCGAATCGCACCTTTGGCTCGAGAGCAAATCGAAAAAGAAGAACGAAGTTCAAAAGACACGCTGCGTCGGATCCGAAGACGAAGTGATGAACACGCTGCGGGAACTCGAACGAGCCTCCCGTGATTCGGAATCAGCACCTGCCCCCAAGGCTTCCCTGGGCGATTGGTTCCGCGATCAGGCGATCAAAAAACAGCTTCAACCAACCACACAAATTCACTATCGACGTTTCGCTCGGATGGGATCGGAACTGGGCCAGAACATGCGATTGACCATCGATAGCCAACTGCACGCCAGCCCGGCGTCGGGTTGGGACGTCGCATCCGAGGAGGCTGGTTCTGACCGGACCCAACGCGTGAAAGCGACCGAACTGGAAATCTTGGAACTGAAGTTCCACCGGATCATGCCGCATCGATTCAAAGAACTGCTGCGTGAATTTCCGATCCCAGTGACCGGGTTCTCCAAGTATCGAGCCGCTGTTCGCTGCTGGAACCTGGATCAACCAGTTCCTGTGTTCGATTCGGCGATTGAAGTGTCGCCGGAATGCGATTGGAACACGGAGACCCTGTCCTATGCCTGAGTGGCTGAATCAAGTTTCCACCGAGGTGGATGCCAACCTGCCGACATTGGCCACGCGACTCGTATTGGCGTGGTTGTGTGGATGGGCCGTGGCTCTGATCGCTCGCATCAAATCACCGGCCAACACCGCCGACCAACTCACGTTGACGTTGGTTCTGATGAGCGTGCTGATCGCGATGGCGACTCAAATCATCGGCGACAACATCGCTCGAGCATTCAGCTTGGTGGGCGCACTATCGATCGTTCGCTTCCGAGCTGCCGTGTCGTCCACTCGTGACGTGGCCTTTGTTTTGGCAGCGGTGGTCGTCGGCATGGCGATCGGGGCCGGTCAATACTGGGTGTCCTTCCTGGGGTTGATTACGCTGGCTTGGGCAACCCAGTTCAACGGCGGACGTCCCGCACCCCAGCTCGAGAAGCCCACCACGCTGACTGACAAGACATGGCGTTTGACCATGAAAGTCGGGCTGCATTCGATCGGTGGTTGGGAATCCGAACTGCAACGACTGACCAAGAGCTACGAGATCGTTTCAGCAGAAACCGCTCGTCGGGGCGGTTCACTCGAACTCGTCTACCGCTATCAACCACAAGACGACACCGACGCCAGCCAACTGATCGCCGCTCTGAACGCGATCCCCACGGTTGAGTCGGTCGCCACCAAACCAATGTGATCCGTCAGTGGACGGCCGGCATCATCACGGGATTTGAAGTGACTCCAACGGCAGCACTGCCATCTCGGCGCTGTTCTGGTTCGCACGACGACCGCCATTGTTGGAGTACCCAACATAGAGTTTGCCATCGTATTCCATCGCACACGGATACGACAAACTCAAACTTGTTGCGGACTCACCGGGTGCGTCCCCGTTCATCGCTCGCCGGATGACGAACACTTTCGCGAAAACATTCTCGCCCGGGCGTGAAACGGCGATGGTCAATGGCGATCGTTTGCCTCCGTTTCCGTCTGCGGTTGTGCAGACCAGATACCGTTGACCGTTGCTCAGTACACCGGCCGCGGGTTTGGACGTTGCCATCGGCAGATTGCTGATTTGGGAAGGTGACCAAGTCCGACCATAGTCATCGCTTTTCGCAACCAATGCTTTGGCGTCCCCACCGTAGCGAGCGACGTTGAAGACGGTGGAACCATCCACCCACAAACTGGATTCACCCCACATTCGATGAATGAATGCGTCCACCGGAATCGGAACCAAATCCCATCGGGTGAAATCATCGCCATGGCTGATGGCAACTGCCGCGGGGAACACGTTGTCCCCTGAATAACGTTTCCCGAGAAATCCCGGCATGATCCAATTGCCATCGTCCATTCGAACGGGTTGGTTCATAGGCCAGAATCCGCTTTCGATGACCACGCCCATTCGCTCCCACTCTCCCGTGGATTCGTTCATCCGATAGGCACGCGTGTGGATGTTGTCCATTCGACCGTAGTAGGCACCATGGAATGCCCACAATGTTTTTCCGTGCGACAGAAAGACTCCATGACTGACAGCCAGGTTTTCTTCAGCGCCGGCGTCAATGACTTGCAACGGCCCCCATGTCTTTCCATCGTCCTCGCTGACTCGAAACTGGGCTTCCTCGGTCACCGTGTTTTCATCCCCTTTGTTGTGACCGATCGACGCAAACAACTTCCCTTGGTGCCGAGTAAGCGCGACCCCGTGCAAGAACGTGTATCCGTCCCGGGGTTTGTCCCATTTCTTGATCACATGAAAGTCAACGTTGGCGACCTCGGGCAGATCTTCGGCCCGGGGTAGCGGTGAACTCTCGTCCCACAAATGAAACGGTTGAGGAGGCATCGGTATGTCATGCACCGAAGTGACAGGACGATAGGATGCCGCCACTTCGTCAGAGGAGAACGCTCGGGGATGAAGCTGAACCTCATCAATCGCACCGTGCCATGTTTGCCGAACCATTCCATCGTCGTTCACGCCACCCAAAGTCAGTGGAGCGTCGGTGAATTGCACAGGCCGATCCAGCTTCAACGATCCCACGCGTTCGCCGTTGACATACAACTCCGCTGAATCGGGCTGCATGACCACGCCGAGTTGATACCAGCGACCGAGTTCAGGCTCAGGCCCAGAAATGGTTCGCCATCCACCTTGATACACATAGAGGCTGAACTGGTGATTGCGATCTAGCATCAGCGACCACTCGCGTTCATTCAACGAATAGCGATTCTTGGCCGCGATGATTTGTTGGCCAGAATTCAAACGATACGGATTCACCCAAACAACGAGCGAATACTCCCCCGATTCCAAAACGTCGCGTGCCCCATGCGGTTCCAGCGCGGTCTGCCCGTCGAGCAACCAACTCTCGCCCTCAATCCCAGCACACATCGCCGCTTTGCCGTGCATTGCAACGACACTCGCTTGCGTCGAATCCGCCGACCACCGAACTGGTTCGGCCGCGATTGTCAGGACGGGAAACGAGACAAAGAGACTCAACAAAATGGTTCGGATCATCGATGGGGATGCAGTGACGTAAGAAGCAAGTGAACAGTGGCGAAGGCATTGAGCGAAGCGAAACCTCTTACGATAACCGAAACCGGCCACTGTTTCCGAGGCGTTGGAGCGGTCGAGCGATGCATGTCATACCAGCGTTCGATCTGATCAAACATTCCGTCCGTCAATGAATCGCACCGCGTTTTGCACGCCCGATTCCGATCGAATCTGCTTGCCGAGTTGTTCTGCTCTCGACTCCATTTCACAGTCATCGATCGTTTCAGAAATGGCTTTGGCGAGCCGTTCGGGCGTGAGTCTTCTTTGTGGGATCGGTTTCGGCCCCACGCCCAGTTCATGAACCACTCGCCCCCAAAACGGTTGATCACCAAAGAAGGGACAAATGATCGTGCGTCGACCAGCGCGAAGGCCAGCCGCCGTGGTTCCACAGCCGCCATGGTGGACCACGGCGGAGACTTGCGGGAACAACCAATCGTGTGGGACGGCATCGATGGAAAGCATTGTCTCGGGGAAATCGAATTCCCGTAGGTCCATTCCTCCCCAGCCCGGAGCCAAGATGGCTCGTTGCCCAGACAAGCGAACCGCTTCGATGACACGTTCGGCGGTCGCTCGTGGATCGCGCCCAAAGATGCTGCCGAATCCAACGTAGATGGGTGGTGGTCCTTGCTGCAGAAAATACAGCAGCCTTGGATCAGGGGTGAACTCGGTCGCCCCATCCAAGAACCAATACCCGGTCACCATCGCATGATCGGGCCAATCGCTAGGTCTTGGAATCACCGAAGGGCTGTAGGCATGCAACGCGGCGACGGGACTGCCATCGGCGTGCTGAAAGTACGGTGGACGCTTCTTTGACATTCCTTGGGATCGCCGCCACTTGCCCACGAAGCGACCACCACTGCGCCGCGTGATGAATTCGATGACACGATAAGTTGCAAGATTGTACCAACGGCCGAGCGGCAACCTTGGAAACCCAAACGCAGGCGACTCCCCCGTGGGCACATACAGTGGCAGGTAAAACGCGAGGGCACAGCGACAACCAAGCCGTTCGGCAAAGTCTTCGGCGCCGATGGCCTTCTTATGGAACAAAATCAGATCCGGCTGAAAAGCATCCGCAGCCGCCCACATTTCACTGACTTGACGATGCATCATTCCTGTCAGTTTTGGCATCAGTCGCACACCCACCCGAACGGCCTGAAACAGATTGGTGGTTGTTTCCATCGCCACTCGACCATCTTCCGATTCCATGAAATCGCGAATGTCGTTGTTCAACGGAGCGTAGTCGATCCCATGTGACCGAATGAACTCTTCGAAGATCTGGCACGTGCAAATTTGCACTTCGTGCCCCGCCTTCTTCAGTCCAACGGCCAACGCAACGTACGGCTGCACGTCGCCTCGCGTCCCCACCGTCAGCACCAGAATCCGCATCCAAACCCTCAAAAAGGTGTCAGGTACCTTTTAGTCAAAACAGGCAATTTCAGGTCACCTTCGCCCGATCACTGAACGAACGGTTCGCCGATCAGTTCGTTCCATTTCTGTCGCTGCTCGGGCGTCAGAATCTCCAGGATCTTTTCAACGGTGTAACGGGTTCCGTCGGAGTTCCACATGTCATGCGGCGGACCGTTGAATCCCGAAGGCCCTTTCCTCCCCGGTGGGCCACCAAATTCAGGTGGGCCATTCATCTCAGGAGGCCGGCCGAATTCAGGTGGCCGTCCGCCCCGCGAACCATTTCCATCAGGCGATCGCCCATCATCGAACCGTCCACCATCAAAACGTCCTCGCATTCCAAACTCGAACCCATCCGGGCCTGGACCACGTCGTCCATTATCACGATCGCGAGGACCTCGATCACCCTCGAACCCGCCACGGCGTGAAGGACGCGTTTCTTCGATGATTTGATCGATCCGCACTCGTTGCTCGCGAGTCATTTCAAGAGCCGCGACAACTTCGGCGGATTTGAATGTGAATGGCAATCGACGCTGCCGAGCGATTTGTTGCAAACGTTCGACTTGCTGAGGGCTCAGTTTCTGCTTCAAGAACGAATCAAATGATTCCAACAGGGCTGTCATATCGGCATTTTCAATCGACAGGTTGCCTGGGTTTTCATTGGCCAAGGAATGCCGTTCGGACTGAAGCATTTTGACGGCATCGGTGATCGCGTCCGCCTTTTCGCGATCGATCTGCAACTCTTTTTGCACGCTCTCTTCCAAGAGCTGTAACAACGGTCCAATGTTCTCGAGCAACTGCAATTCCTCGACCATGGCTTCCACACGAGCCGAAGTCTTTGCCAATTCGCTTTTCAGAGCCGGATCATCGGCACGAAGCTCTAAGAAGTCGCGATAAAACGACAACGACGTCTCGAGGAAAGTTCGACGTACATCTTGAAGCCCCGCTCGGTAAGCCAGTTCGCTTTCACTCAGTTCACTGAAGGCATCGACCGCGGCACGAGCTTGCTGAAAGCTTTCCTCCGCCAATTCACGTTGCTGGGTTTCGCGGTCAAGAGCCAGTTGTGTTTGCCGTTGTTCTCGCCAAACCAGCAACGCAGTCACCAACAAAGCGACCGAGGCAATCAATAACATCCCGAACGCAGCCGCCACCAAACCACTGTTGCGGCGACGCCATTTTGCCAACCGTTCGAGTGCTGTCGGCGGTTTGGCTTGGATCGGTTTGTCGTCCAACCAACACTGCAAATCATCGGCCAGTGCCTTCATTGTCGCGTAGCGTTCAGACGGCTGCTTCGCGATTGCTTTGCGGACGATCGTGTCTAACTCGGTGGGCAGATCCGGTGCGATGGACATCGGTGATGGTGGTTCGACCTCAATCACCGCGTTGAGCAACTCGCGAAAACCTTCGCCTTCGATTGCAGGCCGCAGGGTCAGCAATTCGTAAAGCGTCACGCCAAACGAATACACATCGGTGCGGTGATCCAAGATCATCCGGTTCCCGGACGCTTGTTCGGGCGAAGCATACCGCAACGTCCCCATTGGGTCGCCGGTCCGAGTCAGATTGTTGGTGTCGGATTCGATGTGTGCCAAACCAAAATCGGTGACCCACACCTTGCCGGCGCCATCGATCAGCAAGTTTCCCGGTTTGATGTCTCGGTGAATGACCCCGTACTGATGCGCGTGCTCAATCGCGATCGCCGCTTCGTGTGCCATTCGGACGGCGGACTCATAGTGCCGTCGTCGCCCCATCGAGGTGCCCATCGACGTCGTGTTGTTCGATCGCGTCGGTGCCGCACTGATCGAATCACGCATCGGCCGGGTGTCATTTGATTTACCGTTTTTGGCTTCCTGACGCATCTCATCGATCACGTCGGCCAACGTGCGTCCGTCGATCAGTTGCATTGCATAGTAGTGCACACCGCGATCGCTACCGACGGCGTAGACCGGCACGATATTGGTGTGATGCAAAGCCGCCGCGGCGTGAGCTTCGTTGCGAAAACGTTGCAAACGCACTTCGTCCAAACCGCTCGCAAATGGCAGGACCTTCAGAGCAACCTTGCGCCCCAGAGAGAGCTGAACGGCTTCATAGACAACGCCCATTCCTCCGCGGCCGAGCTCACCAACGATCTGGAAATCACCGATCGGTTTGGCCGTGAACTCCGCATCAGGCCCCACAGCGGTGGTGGAGGGTTCGGACGGCGATCCCGCACCATGCAGCATGGCCAAACCTTCGAGGGCCGGACGCAGCTCTTCTTCAATGGAGGCATAGCCAGCCAAAAAATCTTCGATCGAAGGAGCCTTTCCATTTTCCAGCAATCGCATGTAGTCCTTGACCGCAGCGACCACGCCATTGTCATTGGTTTCATCGAAAGTGGCCATGTTTTCCCCGTCGTTCATTTGATCGTCCGCTCTTCAGTCGGTTTCAATCACACCAGTCAACACTCGGCCGATGGATTGCTATCAGGTCATGATCGTTCTTAATTTCGCGAGCCCGCGGACCCACAGTTTTTCAACACTGTCGACGCTTTTGTCCATCGACTTGGCGACGTCCGCGAATGACATCCCTTCAACGTGACGTAGAACGATGACCTCGCGATAATGTTCCGGTAATGATTCAAGTGCCTCCGCCAATTGCAGGAATGCTTCATTGCGAGCAAAGTGCTGACTCGGTGATGTCACGTCGGCAGCGATCTTCGATTGCAGGAATCCGGATGCGTTGACCAGACTGGCATTCAAATTTTGCTCCAATCGAGGATCTCGTTTCTGAGTCCCCAAGTATTTCCGCAAGTGCATCGCCAAGACGTTCGACAAAATGCCTCGCAACCACCCTGCAAACTCCTCCGGGGTTTGGCCTCGAAAATCCGCCATGTTGCCGTGAGCCGCAATGCATACCTCCTGTGCCAAATCCGATGGGTCGGCTTTGCCTTGCAAGTGATGATGCAAACCGGAGCGAGCCAGGAATTTGACAAACTTTCGGTAGCTATCGAGCAACTCGCCGAGTGCCTCTTGGTCACCTGAACGTGCGTCGGCGATCAGCTTGACAATGCGGGTCTGCGTTTCATCTGGTTGAGATCGTTCAGTCATGATGTTCAAAATCAGCGGCACGAGAAGTTGCCGCCATTTTGTGACAAAAACCGTCGCACCTTGGAACCAGTTGCGGTCTTTGTTGAAAACCGCCATTCAATCCAGTGACTTTATCAGAGACCGTCACGCTGTGGCGTGACCGCAGATCGCTCGACCACACGGAAAGCATTCAAAACAGAGCCAAGCAGGCCAAGCGGTCGTTCCGACCCTGCATTCTCTGCCAAAGCGATCTCGCTGGGCGGCGATCGGTTCACATCAGCGAGCTCAGCCGGGGATCCGCTCGCGGGCAATTTGCAGAATCCGATTGAGCGAGTGCAGATCCTCGGCCGGGACATGCCCCAGCAACTCGCGATGCAGCGATTGGATGGGCTCATCCAATTTGTCCAGCAAAGTGAGCCCTTCGTCAGTCAGTCCCACCAAAAAAACCCGACGATCTTGATTGGATTGCTGCTTGTGAATCAATCCTCGATTGAGCAATTGGTCGACCACGCGAGTGATCGCAGGTGAAACCTGGATCATCCGATCAGCAACTTCCAGACACGGCATCGGAACCTTCTCGCCCCGCATGATCCGCATCGCGTTATATTGCGAAGGAGTCAAACTGAAGGTTCGCAGCAGACGAGCCAAACGATTCTCAAGCAGATCGCTGGTTCTTAGAATCCCCAGCATGGCCTCCTGCTCAAGCGATTCGAACGGTCCCTTTTTCTTGAGCTCTTCGCGCAAAGAGGACGGCGTCATCAATCATTCCTTGGGGCAATCGTCGATAACGGCGCGCACTTCTACAGTTCACGCAGTTGATATTGTTTCAGTGCCCCAATTGCTTCGTTCGCAAGAGATCAAAGCAACGTCAACAACATTGGTTATGAATCGGCGACATGCGTTCAAAATGCCAAAGATTCTCCCCTCGCTCGTTAGAATCGCTTTCCCCAACCAGGGCTGGTTACAGTGGTAACGACATTGCGGAAAAACGGTTCACGTCACCCTGAGTTCAATGTCGTCTTCTGCCGCCATTCCATGCGATAGTTCGTCAGGATGACTCCACGGCATTCCACCTGCTGACATTTGACCGCCCGGAATCCCACGGACTCAAAAAACGGTTTCGCGGTGATGCTAGCCTCAGTGAAAACGGTTCGAATCCCCAACCGCTCGACCTGACTGCGCAGTTCTTGCCACATCCGTTTGGCAACACCTCGGCGTTGGTGATCCGCGGATACGAACAATCGATCCAAGTGCCCATCGTGGCTCATGTCAGCAAATCCAATCAGTTGAGCACCTGATTCCACCACCACCGCAAAACGCCCCTCAAATCGTTGCGTCCAGCAGTCCAGGTCCACCGTCTCAGGAGCCCATGCGTTCAATTGAGACTCGGAGTAGTCACGACAATTCACCCGATGAACGGTATCACGGAACAACCGCCAACAATCCATCGCATCTTCAACATGAAATGGGCGTAGCTTCATGTCTTGTCTCTCTCACCCCGCAAATCCGCCAGCGAGATCATTAGACGGCCTTCCAAAACGGTGACTGCATCGCCCGTCAATAGCACTCGGGCGTCATCGACTTCACATCGAACCATTCCACCACGTCGAGAAGCTTGATGCCCAACCAACGGATTGATTCCCAACCGCTTCGACCAGTACGGGGCCAAGCAACAATGTGCGGAACCCGTCACTGGATCTTCATCGATCCCGCATCGCGGCGCAAAGAACCGTGATACAAAATCAATCCCATCCCGATCGTCCTGTGAAGTTACGATGACACCGCGAGTCGGAATATCTTTCAATGCTTGGTAGTTCGGCCGCAGCTCCATCACCGATTCACCTGATTGCACCACCATCATCAGATCGAATGCGGTTTGGTAGACCGTCGCTTTGGTGATCCCAAAAGCAGACTTTAGATCCGAAGACAGCTTCTCATCATCGACCAGCGAGCAATCCAAAGCAGGAAAATCGAGTGTGATCCCTCGATCGCTTTGCGAACAAACGAGTTCACCGCTACGCGTTTGAAAGCGAATCTCAGAGCCTTTCGCGACCAGCCCCTGTTCCCACAAAACATGAGCAGAAGCCAATGTTGCGTGGCCGCACAAATCCACCTCCACATTCGGCGTGAACCATCGCAATTGATAGGTGGACCGGTCAGATTCCCGAACGAGAAACGCTGTTTCCGATAGGTTCATTTCTCCAGCAAGATTTTGCATCCATTCGTCACTCGGGAACTCGGGCAAGATGCAAATTGCGGCCGGGTTCCCTCCAAACGGCTTGCTGGTGAAGGCGTCCACCTGCCAAATCGAAATATCGGCGTTCGACATAAAACTCGTTCTCGGATGCGGAGACTGAATCAACTCATTTCATGAGGCGGCACAACCATCCGGGGTTCACCACCACCTGCGAGACGACTCGATTTTTGAGTACGATTCGACGATGAATCATTCAAAAACAATCATTCGTCGTGTTGCCGACATTGTGAGTCAACGCATGGCTGACCAACAGGCCGGTCACGGAATCGACCATGTCCGGCGAGTCCATCGAACCGCGTGTGACATTCAGCAGCAGATTGGCGGCGACCGCCTGATCGTCGAACTTGCCGCACTGCTTCACGATGTCGGCGATGCAAAATTTCATGATGGCAAGGAACGCAGCGCAGAGTTCTCTCGCGAAATTCTGGCCAACGAGGGGATGGAGCAATCGACGATCGATCACGTCGCACACATCGTTGACAACCTTTCGTTTCGCAAGCACGAAACGGCGGAAGAACTCTCGGACGAAGGCAAGATCGTTCAAGACGCCGACCGGCTCGACGCCCTGGGTGCGATCGGCATTGTTCGAACAATCGAAAACGGAGCAACCGTCGGCCAACCGTTTCACATCGCTGGAAATGACCCCAGCAACCTGAGTGGCCCTAAAACCGGTGCCGGTCACTTTCATCAAAAGCTATTCCGACTCCGGGAAATGTTGCACACCGAACCCGCACGCCAGATCGCAGCCGATCGAGAACGTTTCATGGAAACGTTCCTGGATCAATTCATGAGCGAAATGGCGAACTAAAACCCCGACGACTCAAGATTCGCTAACCGGGACGACGCGGAACGTCTCCACCAAAATGGCATAGAACGCGGGCACAATGAACAACGTCAGCGTGGTGGTCAGTAGCAAACCCACGATCATGCACCACGCCAATCCTTCCCACAGTGGTCCGCCACTCAATGCCAAAGGCACCAACCCACCGACCGTTGTCGCGGTGGTGAGAAAGATCGGCAGCATTCGTTGTTTACCAGATTCAATCAAGCAATCCCGAAACTCTTCTTTGGTCAGACCGACGATCGGCCCGTTCGTTTCACCGGAAGACTTCTTTGCACGTGCTCGTTCGGCAATCAAAAGATCCGCGAACTCAACAAAGATGATCGCTGTGTTCAGCACAATGCCGAACAGTGCCAGGATTCCCAATTGCGGCATAAAGCCGAGTGACTTGTCCGACAAATACAAACCCAGCCACGCACCGACCAATGCCAAAGGCAACGTCGACAGAATGATCAGCGGTTTGGACCAACCGTTGTATTGAAAGATCAAGCATAGGACGATCAACAGAAACGAAATCGCAAACGACATCATCATCTGCCCACCAGCTTCGGCACTCTCTTCGTACGAACCGCCGGGTTCGATCCAGTAGCCGGTTGGCAGTTCTTCTTGCAACCGCTGCATCTCGTCCGATTTCAAAACCCGAGACACAACGTCGTTGCCCGTGACGCCCGGTTCCATTTGCGAACTGACTTCAATGGTTCGGTTCATCTTCCGTCGTTCGATTTTGGCAATTTCAAAGGTGGGCTTCAAAACGGCCAGCGATGCCAATGGCACTTTTCCTCGGTCACCTTCCACAAACGCTTCCTGCAAACCACGAACGGACTCACGTTCACTCGCCTTCAACCGGAAATAGACGGGCACTTCATGGTCGCCTTCCCGAAACGTTGTCAGCTGCAAACCGGAATAGTAAGAATTCAAAGTCCTCGCGATTTGCGAATTCGTAACACCAGCCAGAACCGCTCGATCTTGTTCCACATCGACCTGGATCTGGTACCCGTCGACTCCCCATGAATCAGATACATCCCAAGTCTCGGACTGTTCCGTGACGAGCTGTTTCAAATCGTCCGCCGCTTCACGCAGCACCGAGGGATTCGCGAAACCGTTGCCGGAGATCCGAAAGACCAACGGGTCTGCCGGAGGCCCCAAGGCCAATCGAACCGGCACAATGCGAGCACCAACGATTGGTTCGATTCCAAGAGTTTCATCGCCACGTTCGGCGATTTCACGAACCCGTTGTGCGAATTGTTTGGTGACTGATGCGTCCGTCGTACGGACCAAAATCTCCGCAAATGATCTCGACTTGGGCTCCGGATCCCATCCGAGATGCCAACGTGATCCGCCACCTCCCACCAACGATCGATACACGCGAAGCGGTGGCATTGCGAATCCATTCTCCGCCAACTTCTCTGACCCCAAACGTTGCAGAATGGTTTCCACCTGACGTGTGACTTGATCAGTTTGTTCAATCGTGGCAGTTTCGGGCAACATCACCTTCACGGCGAACTGAGTCCCATCCGCATCCGGAAAGAATTCCGAACTCACCGGCAGCGTTAAGATTCCGATCATCAGGCAGAGCGTGGCGACCGCCGTCAACCATTTGAATCGCACCGCCAAACCACCCAGCCATCCATACACACGAAACGCAAGATTCTCTTGTTTGGTTTTTGCCGACTTCGCAGTGGCTCGTTCGGGCGTCATAGCGGATTGGCGTTTTCTTCGGGGCCACCAACTCGAAATGCGATTCCAGGTTGCAACGACGGGTGAACCTGTTTGGTCTTCTTTCGGAGCCCGAATGAACATCCCCGCCAAGATCACGCACAACGACATCGCCAAAACCCAACTGAGCGCGAGTGTCGTCGATACCGTGACTGGCAAACTGTAGACGTATTCTTTGCCGCCACCTTCCAGGCTGAACAACATCGGCACGAATGCGGCCATCGTCGTCAGTGTGCCAACCAACATCGGGATCGCGAGAGTGTTCGCTCCGTCAATCGCGGCAGGGAACGGCTCCATTCCCGCCATTTGGTTCGACCTTGCCTGGTCACACACTTGCACGGCATTGTCGACCAACAATCCCAAAGAAATGATCATTGCGGCGAGCGAGATTTGTTCGAGCTGGACTCCAAACAACGAAATCAAACCGACTGTGACCACCACCACGATCGGAATGTTCGCAGCCATCACGAACGACGTACGGAAACCAACGACCAAGTAGACAACCACAACGACGATCAGCACGGCTTCGACCACATTGATGATCACGTCTCGGATCTTCTTCGCGACGCTTTCACTTTGATCTGACACCGCGGTCACGCCAATGTCTGGAGGCAGCAACTGTTCTACCTCTGCCATTTCCCGCACTCGATATTTGGCCGCTTCGCAAACATCGATGATGTTTGAACCGGACTTCATCGTGATTCCAAGCATCACGGCGGGAGTGCTGCCCTCTGTGTCACCAACTCGGCAGATGTAGTTTGCTGGGTCTTCGTAATCACGTGTGACCGTCAATCCAAGTTCGGCCAACGAAACGCTGTTGTCACCGCGACTGGTTCGCACCGTGCTGGCGATTTGAGTGATCTCATCGACAGCATTGAATTCGCCTTCGGTCTTGACTGAAAAGTGTCCTGAATCGGTGTCCAACTCTCCACCAGCCTGAATGATGTTTCGATCATCGGCCAAAGACTCCAGCTGGCTGGTCGTCAGTTCCAACTGAGCCCAATTGGAAAGATCGGTTTCGATGAAGATCGCTTCGGATCGCTGGCCAAACATGTCGACTTTCGCGATCCCCGGCAACAACCTCAATGCGTCTTGAACATCTTCCGCATACTTCTCCAATTGCCGCAACGTGTAGCGATCCTGCGGACGAATCTCCGTTCGATCCTTTGATGGAGTCTGGTGAATACCCAGCAACAACACCGCGGTATCACCGAACTCGTCATTGACGATCGGTCGCACATGGTCGGCAGGCATCGTCACCAAATCCACTCGCGCGCGAACTTTGTCCCACACGTTCTGGATATCGGCCGGTGCGATGTCGTCTTCTAACTCCACGAACACGGTGGATTGACCGGTCAGCGTGGTGGATCGAGTTAGCTTGACTTCCTCGATACTGGTCAAGTTTTGTTCGATCTTGTCCGTCACCAATTCCTCCACCGTCTCGGCGGGTGCTCCAGGCCAAGACGTCGAAACGACGCACACACGAATGGTGAATTCAGGATCCTCTCGTCGAGGAATGGTGACATAGGTCATCGCTCCCCATGCCATCGCCAAAATCGCTAAGGAGAAAACGATTGGACGGTACTTCACCGCCAAAGTGGGCAAATTCATTCTGCGGCTCCTTCGACCACCATTGGTGGCATCGGATTACCGGGCAGATGGCCTTCTTCCAGTTCATCCAGTCGTCGGGCCGCACCCACCTTCCGAACTTTCTCACCATCGCTCAAGAAGTGCACACCTCGAACGATCACCAGCATGCCTTCGCTCAGTTCTGGCGATTGAATCTCGATCATCGATCCGAGGTCCAAGTTGTCTCGCGAAACCACATCGACAGCCACCTTGGAAGCTTGGTTGTCTTTCACCACGTACAAGAATGCCTGACCAGCTTCTTCATCGATGGCATCAAACGGAACAAAGAAACCTTTCTTCTCGTTCTGGTCAGCCAAATCAACGGACACCAATTCTCCGGGACGCAGCATCCATTCCGAACCGGGATCCAAAACGATTGATTCACCGTCCCAATTTTGAGGAGGTGTCCCGCCGCCAGTCGCGTTCGGTGAGTCGGCGTTTGGATCGCCCACAAACCTACCGACGTAGAGCGAGTCCAAATCGATGTCGATAGGTTCTCCGCTGTCGTCCAACATTTGAACACTTCGAAAAACCCAGTTTCCCAAGAATGGAATTTTGAGTTCGTTTTCAACCAATCTTTGTCGTCGCACCTTCACAACGTCAGGCAGGCGTTCTCGTAATTTGCTGTTTGTCACGAGGTAGATGTAAGCACCTTGGTCATCATGGTGAATCGACTCTTCCTCCACCAACACAACTTTGTCCGACGTGCCCATCATTCGGTTCAGTCGTAGTGGCCACAGGTCTTCGGAACGAGCCACTTTGTCCTCGGGCAGGTCTCCTGGCAGTGGATCCCGCAGACGTTCATTCAACAACAACAACGTCATTGTGAACGTCCGAGTGTCGGGATCCGCACTCGCATCGACGTTGTAGACAAAAGCGTTGGTGTTCCGCTGGGTGCCATCAGGCAACGCATAGGTAGTTGGTAACTGATGGCGGCGTCGCATCGACCGAGATTGCTTCGCCGACAATTCCACTTCCACCTTGATCGGGTTGGTCATCTGCAACGTCAACACCGGATCACCCGCGTTGACGACACTGCCCGGAACAACATTCACACCTGAGATCTGACCTTGATAGGAACCGTACAACGTCGTGTGTTCCAAATCACGCTCCGCATCACGCAGGGTTTGTTCAGCGCGTCGAATTTGCGACTCCGCCGACTTCAACTCTGCTCGCGTTTGTTTCTCAGTGGCAAGCAAACCGCTCAACGAAGCCAATCTCGTTTGCACCAAATTTCGAGCTTGGTCGTATTCGCTTTTGGAAGCCGCGTTTTGTTGCTTCAAGTTTTCAATGCGTGAAAACTCCATTTCGGCAAGAGACAAATTCGCACGCGCGGACTCCATTTCCGCTGGCAAAGACTCCTTCAATCGGATCTCGATGCTTTCCTTGTTCAGCTTCGCGACTTCCAGATCGGCGACGGCGGACTCGACGGCAATTTCGTAGCGTTCCGGTTCGATTTGGGCGAGCGGAGTTCCATGTTGGACCATCTTCCCGTCCACATCGATGACTCGCCCATCAATGTTTTCGCCTGGTTCCAAAACCCACGATACCTTCCCACCGACTTCGAACCCAATGTCCTCCGTCTTCCATGACTGCACGCTGCCCGACGCGGTGTACGACGAAACAGGCACAGACTGGGTCAGCGTCATCACTTCGACGGGTCGAGGTGCCTTCTCAAATTCGACTTCTTCCTCGGGAGCACAACCGGTCGCGATGACGAGCCCGACAAGAATTGCAAAGCGAGGGATCAGCCTCAATTGAGACGATAGACGATCATTCATAGATTCATGCAGTCAGAGAAGAGCGAAACGCCGCGTGGTACTCCAATCGAAATACCCACGTGGGAAGCACGTCGCGGTTTGTACCAAGTATTAGAATTTGGCATAGCTACGATCGGGCCCCTGGGGTGCACTGTTGTGGAGGGGCAACGTTTCTTCAAGAGAACCAATCACCCACTCATCGACAAACACCACCTCAGATTCGTGACGCGTCCAGCCACGATGATCAATTCCAATCTCAGTCCGCCGCGACCGCGGCGAGTTTCAGCAGAAACGGCTTTGGATCAGGCAACTGCGAGTCCGACTGATACAGAGCGTGACAATTAGCCGCCATAACGAGGAGTGATGAGACGCCCCGTCTGGATACGATAGAACCCAAACGCGCGTTCTTCTTATGAACCGAGGAACGATCAAAGATTCGTAAAAGGACGATTGGATTATGTCAGACCTCAGATCATTGCAGTTCGAGAATTTAGACGATGCGGTTCTTGAAGCTCAATCGCTTCTACGCACTGGTTACCATCCCCAGGGCAACTGGTCGCTCGGACAGATCTGCCGACATCTCACGCTGGTCCAAAACCCGAGCGTCGATGGCTACCCCGCCTGGATGTCATTGTTCGCGTTTTTGCGTCCGGCGATGAGACGATTCCTGCTTCCCAAGCTTCGGCGTCCCGACTCACCTCGCGGAATTCGAACGTCATCGATGTTTGTCCCGCCTGAGGACATTGATGATGCGGAAGAGGTCGACACTTTCGCTCGCAGCGTCGATCGATTCCGAGCCCACTCGGGCGAATACGCACCGCACCCGGCATTTGGAAGGATGAGCCGAAGCGAGATCGAAGAGATTCACACTTGGCATGCCGCCCATCACTTGCGGTTCCTAACGCCGAATGAATGAGCATCCATTCAAAGCGATGAAATAAGCCGACGCTTCGATGATCGAGACAAGCGAATAGAGATTCCTTCAAACTCAGCTTTCGCTGGACGCATTGAGTGTTTCAGAAGCTTCGATGCTCGCACCACTTGATGAGGCCAACTTCAGACCGACAATCCCGGCCACGATCACCGCGATACATGCTAAACGAATCGCATCCTTTGATTCGCCAAACAAGATCATGCCTGCGATAGCGGTCCCCACCGCACCAATCCCGGTCCAAACGGCGTATCCGGTCCCAAGCGGTATCTCACGCAACGCCAACGAAAGAGTGAAGAAGCTTGCGATCATGATCACAATGGTGATCACCGTCGGAACGGGCCGCGAGAATCCATCGGTGTACTTCAATCCAACGGCCCAACCGATTTCAAGCAAACCGGCGATCAACAAGTAGCCCCAAGCCATCATTTTTCCTTCAAACAATCCGCCATCATCCAAGGCCGATCGCGACCAAACCAGTAGTGCGGTCCTCGCAGCCTGTTGATTTAGTCGTATACCGAATGACAACCACTAGCCGATGGGCGTTAGCCCCGGTTGGCGTGTGGCTAACCGCCGCTAACGCGGTACGGCTCATTCAATCAACAGACCGCTGGCGAGCGGCGAATTGCTCAGTATCTACGCACAACTTTTTTGAGCAAGACCGAGCGTTGCGTGATTCAGGCGTCGATCGCCTTCGTTGAATAGGCATCGTCAAAGCGTTCGTCGAACTCAGCGAACACGGCAACCAACTCGGGACGGTCCAAGACCTCTTCCACTTGTTTGGCTCCCTCTTCCATGCTTGCATCCGCCTGTAGATCACCGGCGGGTTGAGCTTGATTCTCACGACCGGCAACGTTTGCTGCCAAATCCATTGCGGATTCCTTCCATCCGCTCACTCCAGACAATGCATCTGACATCGCCGCCCGAACGACGCGAAAGTCCATTCTTGCAAAGGCCTCCTCAAAGGATTCTCGCATCGCCAAAACTTGATGAGGCTTCACAGGCCCCGTCCGGATGGTTTCTTGTTTGAGCAAACGATCAAGCGTTCGCCCCAGCAGCACCATGCGAATGATCTCCATCGGAACGCCGCGCACGGAGGTCAGAATTGCCACGATCTTTCGGATTGGAAACAGCAACAACTTTATCGGTGCCTTCGCCAACATGCCCAAACATCCGGCGACGCACCCTGAGTCATCCGCGTAAAAAGCTCGAAGTTCCTTGAGTGAATCGGTCCGATCGTGTGCTTCCAACGTCCGTGTCACCACATATCGTCGGCATTGGCCTCGAATCACGTCATCCACAAATGGGATGGGCACGAATCGCGCGGCGGAAGAAACCATGCCCGCGAGAATCCATTGATGCGTCAACCAATTCATAGTCACAAAAGTTCGCTTGAAGAGAAGAAAGCCTGATCGGCGTGATTTTCAGATTGCCCCACGACTGGGTGATTGCACTTCTTATGCCACGCGAAAATTCGGTCCTGAGGGACGGATCAAGAGGGCGTTGGTGCAGCAATCCATTCTTGGCATGACATGTGCGAGGCTTCTTCCCGCTCACCTCTCGATTCGTCACGCATTGTCTTGCGTGTGGACGACTGATCATGTCGTTCCTGGTGAAAGCCCGATCCCGAGCCTTTTCTTTTCGTCGCCTCAATGGACACCCATCGATGACTCAACACAACACCGCACTCATCACTGGAGCCTCATCGGGTATCGGACGAGAACTAGCGATTCACTTCGCAAATGGTGGAAACGACGTCGTCTTGGTCGCCCGCAGCGAAGACAAACTCCGCGAATTGGCGACAGAGATTGAATCCCAATCGGGACGGTCCGCTACCGTGATCACAAGCGATCTCTCGCGTATTGAGTCGGTTGACCAACTGTGCAACGAACTGACCCAGCGGTCCATCACGATCAACACGCTTGTCAACAACGCCGGTTTTGGCGCACTAGGCAAGTTCTCCGAGCTTTCCGCTGATCGTCAGACCGACATGGTGATGGTCAATGTAGTTGCATTGACTCGCCTGACCCGTCAATTGCTGCCGAGCATGTTGCAGCAAAACCGTGGCGGCATCCTCAACGTGGGTTCCATCGCGGCGTACCAAGCCGGTCCCAACATGGCCGTCTACTACGCCACGAAGGCATACGTGCTCTCGTTCACCGAGGCTCTGCGTGAGGAGTTGTCCGGAACCAAATTGCATGTCACCTGTCTCGAACCAGGCCCGACCGAAACCGGCTTCGGAGAAGATTCTGGGATGGGAAAACTGGACATATTCTCATCCACCGCGATGACCGCAAAAGCGGTCGCTTTTGCCGGCTACGAAGGCTACCTCAACAACGAAGACGTTGTCATTCCAGGTTGGAAAAACCGTTTAATGGTGACTTCGGCAGGTTTCTTGCCTCGTTTCGCAACCCGGAAGTTGGTTGGAAAAATGCAGAGTGCATAACCTGCTTCCCAATCCACAAATTCCCATTCAGCAATCGTCGATCGCTGAATTCAAACTCATTCAGAAAGGACATTTCCATGTCGATTACAAGCGTCAATCCAGCCACCAACGAAACCATTCGCGAGTTCGAACCGCTTCACAAAGATGACGCGATGCAAGCCATCGAGACTGCCCACAAGGCATTTGAAGAGTGGCGAGCCACGTCATTTGACGAGCGCAAAAAATGCATTCTCAAATTCGCCGAACTCCTGCGAGCAGACTCCGACGAATACGCCCGAATGATCACGCTCGACATGGGCAAGCGAATTTCGGAATCGCAGTATGAGATTGAATACTGTGCGAACATCGCTGAGTTCTATGCTAATGGTGCCGAAGAATTCCTCGCCGACACTCCAATGGAACGGGTCGACGCCAACGCCTACCTGCACTATGAACCGATTGGGGTGCTGATGGGCGTGATGCCATGGAACTTCCCGTTCTACCAAGTCGTTCGGTTTGCGACGCCGAATATCATGGCGGGCAACACCGTCATGGTCAAACATGCCAGCAACGTGCCGCAGTGTGCAGCCGCGATTGAAGAACTTTACAACGACTGCGGGTTGCCAAACGGCGTCTATCAAAACCTGTTCATTCCATCCGACTTCGTCGATTCCATCATTTCCGATTCGCGAGTGCAGGGCGTTTCCCTGACTGGAAGCGAACCTGCCGGTCGAGCCGTCGCTGCTCAAGCGGGCAAGAACCTCAAGCGAAGTGTTCTCGAACTGGGCGGCAACGATCCGTTCATTGTCCTCGAAGACGCCGACATGGAACTCGTGATCGAGCAGGCCGCGAAAGGCCGGATGGTCAACGCTGGCCAGTCCTGTGTGGCCTCCAAACGCTTCATCGTTGTGAAAGAAGTCGCGGAGCAGTTCATGAATGGTTTCAAAGAGAAACTTCAAGCATTGAAGCTCGGCGACCCAATGGACGAAGAAACCACACTCTCGCCACTCTCAACCGAAGACGCCGCGGTCAAGCTACAGGAGCAGGTTCAATCGTCCATCAACGCCGGTGCGACTGTCGTGCTGGGTGGAGATCGGCCGGACCGCGAAGGAGCATTCTTCAATCCAACCATCTTGACCGATGTCACACCGGACAACCCGACGTTCGATCAAGAACTGTTTGGCCCGGTTGCAACCGTTTACGTCGTCGACGACGAGGCCGCAGCGATTGAGCTGGCCAATCATTCGTCCTATGGATTGGGCGGATCGGTCTACACAACGGACATCCAGCGAGGACGCCGCGTCGCTGAAAAAGTGGAAACAGGAATGATGTTCCTGAACCAACCCACCAGCTCGCAAGCGGAGTTGCCTTTTGGTGGCATCAAGAACTCCGGCTACGGTCGCGAACTTTCGCACCTGGGCATCTTGGAATTCGTCAACAAGAAACTGATTCACTTAGGAGAAAAGGAATAAATCATGAGCACTGCAACAAGCAAAGCGGTTCAGTCCAAACAAATCGAATTGGTGTCGCGTCCCGATGGGATGCCGCAACCATCCAACTTTGAACTCCGGAAGGCGGAAGTCGGGCCAATCCAAGACGGCGAGATCTTGGTGAAGAACCAATGGATGTCCGTTGACCCGTACATGCGAGGGCGGATGAAAGACACCGACAGCTATGTGCCTCCGTTTCAAATCGATGAGCCACTCGAGGGCGGCTGCATCGGCGAAGTCGTTCAATCGGAGAACGACCAATTCAAGGAGGGCGATATGGTCCTCGGAAACCTTGGTTGGCGTGAGTATTGGACGTCTGACGGAAAAGGAATCACAAAGATCGATCCGAACATCGCACCTCCGCAAGCCTTTCTTGGTGCCCTCGGCATGACAGGAATGACCGCTTGGGTCGGATTGCACAAGATCGCTCGGCTGAAAAAAGGCAGCACCGTCTTCGTCTCAGCGGCCTCCGGCGCAGTCGGTTCCATCGTTTGCCAATTGGCCAAGGCCATGGATTGCCGCGTCATTGGCAGTGCAGGCAAAGAAGAAAAGATTCAGTGGCTCAAGGACAAGACCGGCATCGACGCGGTCATCAACTACAAAGAAGTTGACAACCTCAGCGAAGAACTCGCCAAGCATGCTCCCGACGGCATCGATGTCTACTTCGACAATGTTGGCAGCGACCATCTTGAAGCAGCCATCGACAACATGAACGACTTTGGTTGCTGCGTTGAATGCGGCATGATTGCGACCTACAACGCAACCGAGCCTCCCGCCGCTCCACGAAACATGTTCAAGGTGATTGCCAAACGTCTGCGTATCCAAGGCTTCATCGTCCGCGACCACATGGATGCCAAGGACGAATTCGTCGCCGACATGGCGAAGCTCATTCAACAGGACAAAGTTGTCTGGGAAGAGTCCGTCACAGACGGCATCGAAAATGCACCCGATGCGTTCATCGGGTTGTTCGAGGGCGACAACCTTGGGAAGCAACTCGTTCGTCTGAACTGATTCCCGCCCTTGCCGATGCCAAGCATCTCACAGAGGAATCTCACAAATGAATTTCAAGCTATCCACTGAGGAATGTCCCCATGAGCTTCATACGGCTTCTACTGGTCTTTTTCCTTCCACCGGTCGCGGTTTACATGCAGTTCGGTGTGGGACATTACTTTTGGATCAGCGTGATCTTGACGCTGCTCGGGTTCGTGCCCGGCCTGTTGTATTCGCTCTACATCATGGCCGCGCGGCCACCCGGGCTCTCGCGACTTTCCTGATGCCTGCGAAGCACCCGCAGGTCATCCCTCCAACAACACGTGCCCGATGAGCCCGAGCAGGAAACCGAAAACGGCTCCGATCGCTGGTGCTCGCTGATTTTCGGTTTTTGCTTGCGGCGCGAGATCTTGAAACGTCAGATACAAGATGCCGCTGGCCGCAAACAACATGATGAAGTCGACCACACGAGGGAAACTGGCGAGGTGTTGATAACCAATCCAACCCGCCAGAGGCCCCAGAGGAACGCATGCTGCCAGACAAGCGATGAGTTTCCATCCTTTCAGCTTGGACGATGAGTCCAGCTCGCGATACGCATTGAAACCTTCCGGCAGATTCTGCAAACCAATCAAAACGGCGAGCAGCATTCCGGCACCTTCCCCTGTCGCGAAGGCGGCTCCCAGTGCCACCGCTTCTGGGACAAAGTCCGATAGCATGGCGACCAATTGTGCCATCGAGCTCTTCGAACGATCCAGGAGCGTTTCCAGACCCCAGAAGGCGAGTCCCCCCAACACAAACGCGGAAATAATCCAGGGCAACGCCAGTTCTTTGATTCCCTCCGGAACCAGCACCAACGCGACAGCGGAAACCAGCACCCCGCCTCCAAACGCAATGACGCTGTGGCGAAATTCTGTTTCCAACCATTCCGGCGAAATCTTTTCAACCTTCGCCAGCAGACCACCGATCGGGATGGCCGACCCGGCCATCGTGGTCAGCAACAAAACCTGAGCCAATTCATTCAACGTTGTGCTTCCTTCTCGAACAAGCCACCCACCAAACCAACGCAATCAAAATCGCTTGAAAGGGCAACCGAGCAATCAATGCCGTCGGTGAAAACGCATTATAGCGATCAGCATGCATCGCCATGTGCACGTTGGCCGGAAAGACAGCGATCAAGAGGGCAATCAAACCAAAGCCAGCGACTTTGCGAAGACGCTCGATCAGCAAGCCAGCCCCTCCGAGGATCTCAAAGAACCCTGATATAAAGACGAGCCGCCTGGGTTTTGGCCAGCCATCCGGGATCATTTGGACATAGAAATCGGGCGAGACAAAGTGATTGAGTCCCGCCAGCATGAAGAGACCGGCGATCAACCACAAGCACACCGATCTTGAAACGAAAAACAACCGACGAAGAGAAGAGTGAAATTTCGACATCACTCACTTCGTCGGTTGATAGAAGCTTCTTCACCCCACGAGGGGTTTGGCGGCAAAGCGAAGGCAGTGCGCCACACGTCATGACAAGCCGGTTGAAACACCAAACCGGATCAACCCCAAGTTCGGGTCTTAAAATGTTCCCAGCGGCTTGGTTCGCGATTCTGGCGGAACCACAACGCTGTGACGGTGACACCAACGAGAGCTCCCGCAACGAAGCTTGCCAGAACCGATTGAGTTGGGCGTTCTGCAATGCACTCGTCGGCTCGCATCACAGCAAATCGAGCAGACTCGCTCGCTTTCCGGACCGAATCTTCAGCAGTGTGGCTGATACGATCCGCCATCGACTCTTGCGGAGCAAATTCGCGGACGACCGATTCAATTTCATCTTGCGATGCATCGACGCGACCTTTGACGAATTCAATCATCCATTCCGCCTCGTTCGGGCACTTGGACAACTCCTCTTCTTTAATCTGTGGCCAGCGATTGCAAACCGCTGAGCGAACGCGGGTCCAATCCGCTTCGTGAGCCACGCTCGTTTCCGTCGACATTTCAATTTCCTTTTGTGATGATCTTAAGATAGTTCGCAACAGGCGACTAAGATCGCTTGCTACGAATCGCCTGAATCAACTCTAACTTGTTCATCTTGCTCCGTCCCTCGATCTCGAGTTCCGACGCAATGTTATGCAGCTCGTCCACCGTCCGGTCTTCCAAAGACGTGTTCGGATTTCCGGTTCCTTGAGTGGTTCGGTTCGGTGTGCGTTCTTCTTTTCGACGTTGCTTGTTTACTGTACGAGCCGCGATCTCTTCCGCTTCCTCTTCCGAATGTCCACGGTCCAGTTCGCTGTCTTTGATGTGCTCGTACTGGCGACGATCCTTTTCGGTCCACTCAGCCATTGTTTCACCTCAGACGCATTAGGCGTCGGTTGCGGAACTGATGTTGGCGGGTTTGGATGGATGATCATCGGACGGAGATTTCGATTCCCATCGTTGGATCGATTGAAGCTTGTTCCCAAGCCGCGCGGTAAGAGCGGTCAACGCTCCGCCACGATGCATGGCCTGTTCGCCACAGCGATCTTTCACACGGCGTTCGACTTCTTCCACGACAGTCCGTTCGGACTTCCATGTGTGACCGCTCATGACCAACGTCTTCAGCAAGCCATCTTGTCGTTCGACAAGCATCTCACCATCGCTTTCCAGCGATTGACAAACCAATTCAGCAAGCTCATCCAACGCTTGCTCGATCTGTGGGTTCAGTTCCTGATTCATTTCTCTATTCCTGACTAATGATGCAACAGGGCCGTTTACAACAGCCCGTCAAGCGTCACTTGGGGTTGAATCCCTGAATCAGACAGTTGGTCCGCGACGGCCCATGACCAATCCGAGGACAAACAAAACGAGGAAGACAACAAACAAAACTTTCGCGACCATTGCGGCGGTTCCGGCAAGCCCACCAAAGCCCAATGCGGCAGCGATCAAAGCGATTACCAAAAACGTCAAAGCCCAACCCAACATAATATTCTCCTCGAGTTTCAATTTAGATTTTCGCGAACACGAACACCGTGACCTTTGCGAACGAAACCTAGAGGAAAGCGATTACCGTGCCGAATGTGAACTCAGCGATCGATATTTGTCTCAGAAGAGAGAAAAGAGCCGTCTTTGCAGGTGGCACTACTAAGAAAACGCTCGGTTTTGATCGCCGTTGACGCACACCGCATCAAAAACGACCAATGTTCACGGTTGTCGGTCTGAAGCGGACACTGAACAACCGCTGCAGGATCAATCCGATCCACCACCAAGCTCGGGAAGGATGAATCTTTTACCAGCGTGCTCGGCGACGAACCGCTGCAAACCATCCGCCTGTTGCTTCACACCACTGGCAGCAGACTGTTGAACTTCGCGATCGGCTCGTCCGACGAAAGCTTTTGGAACCGTGACAAGAACATCCAGTTCGATTGATAGGGTGACTTCGGTTTGGCTGCCGTTCGGTCGCGCATCCAGCGTTGTCTTGTAAGCTTCCAAGTTCGCCGCCGCGGCAATCGATTGGGTGACAACACTCATGGAACTGGGCTGAATGTCAGCTCGTTGTCGCAGCGTCAATTCATCAGCATCGATATGTGGGTCGTTCAAACTAACTCGCAGTTTTTTGACCGCTTGGACTTCGGCTTTTGATTGACCTCGGATTGCATTCAAGATGGGTCGATCATCTTGGCTGGTTTCGACCTGCAAATCCTCCACACTCTCATCGATCAAAGTCATTCCGGATTGCTCCACGATCGCAGCGGTCGCGTTTTTTCGGACCATGATCTGGCGAAACTTATCAAAGTCGCAATCAACCAAAATTGTCTTTTCGGCCGCTCCGGTGGCCAGATGTTCAACCGAACTGAATGACAGGAAAGCGAAAGTCACGCTCACTGCAACCAGCAAAACTGCGACAACCGCCAAAACAACTCGGGATGGGGATCGAAAGGGAAGGTTCATTTCACTGCGTGCTCAAATAAAAAAATGCCTGGTGGCCAAACGACCACCAAGCATTGGAATGTTTTAACTCACCAAGTCGGTGATTGATCATTCAACCTCAACTTCTTCTAGTTGATCCGCTTTGTTTTCGCCGGCTTCTTCCAACGCGTCAGCTTTCTGTTCGCCGAGCGATTCCTTTCGATCCGCCTTCGTTTCGCCACGCTCTTCAATCATATCAGCTCGGTCTTCGGCTGCGTCTTCCGTGGCTTCCGGAGCGTTTTCAGCTTGGTTCCGGATGTTCTCAGCCTTTTGCTGAGCCTGATCGCGGATGTTTTCTGCGGTGTTTTGCGACGAATCGCGAATGTCTTCGGCTTGCTGCTGAGTTGCATCGCGAAGGGCGTCTGCCTCTTGGTCAAAGGCGGACTCATCGCAACCAACGGCAACCATCATGCAGGCGGCCAACAAAAATGCAGTGATCGATTTCATGGTTCTGATCCTAAAGTGAAAGGGGTGCCGCCCTTGCGGGGGAGGCGGATTTTTCATTGCCCGCAAGTCGCGGGCGTTCGGCATTCACTTAGGCAACTTGCGTACCAACGAAAATCATTTCGATCAGCGCAGCAAAAAAGGCGGGAGCTGAACTCCCGCCTTTCAAATGGACCGTGATGTTGACCGAAAAACCGGCCAAGACGAACTAGCGAATCGTTCCGCTGGTGCTCGTGCTGCTCGCGGCGGATGCCTCGGCTTGGCCCGCAGCCGATGCGGCCGCTTGGCCCGCACCGTTTGCGGTGGCTTGGCCTTGGACGGAACCGTTTGCATTCACCGCTGCGGCGGATCCAACATTGTTGGCAGCGTTCGCTTGGAACGACTGGACGTTGCTTTGCGTCGCAGCCATGGCTTCTTGTTGAGCCGACGCAAACGCGTTCAAACGAGTTTCCATCGCATCCGCCTGTGCCAGCAACTCCGCGTTGGCCGATGCCAATGCTTGATCACGCATCTGAGCGATTTCAGCTTGGCGTTGACGTGCGGCAACCGCGATCATCGTCGAGAAGTCGACGTTCGAAGCCAGCACACCGGCGACGCCAAAGTTACCGTTGCCTTGCCCAGCTCCGCGAATCGACTGCCCATTGGAAGCACCGGCTTGTCCCTGAGCGACTTGGCTGAATGCACCACTGAAAGTCGATCCGGCGATGCCAGATGCATCGGTCGATTCAGGAGCATTCCCTTCCGGTGCCGACGGGTTTTGCGATGGTGTGCTGGTCGGTCCAGTCGAACTTGGTTGTGCTTCGCTCGATGATGGGCCGTTGGCGGTTTGAGCCGTTGCGTTTTGACGAACGGAGGCGGCAGTGTTCAGAACAGCTGATGTGCGAAGTGGGTTGAATTGACCGAAGACCGAATCGTAAGCCTGAACTTCAGCAACGCTGATTTGGATCGGACTGGCAGAGATTCGCGAGGACGAAGCGAATCCGGCAGACGTTTGTGACTGTGATCCGGCGACGTTGGCGTTCGCGTTCAGGTTGACTCGAACGTCCGCGTTGGCATCGACGTTGGTTCGCGATGCACGGTCAGCGGCAGCGTTGGCTTGGGCTTGAGCACGCACGGCCAGAGCCGCGGCGGTTTGAGCTGCGGCTTCGATTTGATTTCCGACGCGAGCTTGAACTCCGTTAGCAACGTTCGCTTGAATGCGTTGTTGAACCTGGCTCTGCACGTTCGCTTGAACTTGGCTTTGAACACGAGCCTGGACTCGCTGTTGCACTTGGGTTTGCACGTTCTGTTGAACTTGCCCGCGAACACGCGAAAGGGCTCCGTCCAATCCTTGAGCCTGAACGGTTCCACTGGTGCACAGCATGCATGCGATGGCCAAGGCTTTCTTTGAGTGACGTTTCATCCGTGAGTTCAACTCCATGTGAATTTCCTGACGCTCGACTTCCATCGCATCCTCAACACGACCATCGTGAATCGGGGTGGCAACCGGCCAGCGTCAATTGATACCAATCACGAGCGAACGGACGTTCACTCTTTGACCGGCCGCAAAGTACGCAATCCAAGACGTCAATTTCCAGAGGAATTCGCAACGCATTTTGCGATGACATCCGTTTGACGACTCAATAAGGCAGCACTCGCTCGATCACTGCATGACTGACCTCAACGGCCATCTCCGAACTCTCGTACTGACCGCTTGGACGGGGGTATTCTCCGTCCATGGCATCGCGACCGCACAAGATGTCGCGAACCCCGGATTCACGCCGGCATCACAAAACTCAGACTCGCCCGGACTTGCCAGCACGCCCGATCAAGCCACATCCGTTGCGCCGCCCAGCCCGGCCCAAATGCGGATGTTGGGGATGTTGCAGCAAAAAGTTGCCAGCAACCCCAACCACTCCGATTCCTGGCGGACACTCGGGCGACTGCAAAAAGCACTTGGTGACGTGGATTCCTCGATCGAGTCGAATCGCAAAGCGTTGGAACTCGACCCATTCAACGCGGCAGCTCACTTCGACCTGGGACAACTGCTCCATGGGTTATCGCGACCTGAGGCGGCCCGGTCTCACCTGACCGAGGTGCTGAAGATCGCTCCTTCGAGCAGCTATGCCGATCAAGTCCGAGCGATGGGCATCGAAACGCCCACTCCTGCTTTGGCACAACTGGCCGCCCCGACCTCGAGCGCAACCGCCGCCGAACCATCGGCGATTGATTGGATGACGTCCGATCCGGCCAACGTGGCTCAGGCGAGCGAACTCCCCATCCCGCCAAATTTTGCCGGTGTTCCAACTCAAACCGTTGGGTACGAGATTCAAACCTTCGACGGTTCGGACGATCTCGAAAATCGACTGCGACAACTCGAAAGCGAAGCGGAATCACCGACCAGTCCGTTCCGAATCTTTTTGGAAACAGGATTGCTGTACAACACGAACGTCACGCTGACACCAATCAGTCGCGATCTCGCTCAAGACGAACAAGCCAGCTTTCAGTGGTTCGCCAGCCCCGATTTGGATTGGAAACTGATCCGTCGCGAAAATTCGCGTGCGGGTCTCATGTTTCGCGGCTACTTCACCGCCAACGAAAGTCAGTTCCAAGAATTCAATTTGGCCAGTTTTCAACCGGGTGCGTTTGCCGAACGAGACTTTCTGTTCGGCGGAAACGAAGTGATCGGCCGAATGGAATACGTATTCTCCAATGACTTTTTTGATGGCAATCAGGTCGGTGACCGACACGCGGGAACGGCATCGTTCACGGTGATCCGTCCTGATTTGAATGCATGGTATGGATACACGACGATCGCCCAATCCAATTTCGAAGACGACGGCGTGACACCCACGCAGACATCACTTGATGGAACCACGCTGACCTTTGGTGCCAGCCACTTCAAACGCACCAACTGGGAAGCGTTGCCGATGGTCGCTTTGGGAACCGATCTGGAATACGCCAACACGAAAGGTGACGACTACCGTTATCTCTCGATCAATCTGCACGGATCCACGGACTGGCAAATCAGCGCCCGATGGAAGTTCACTCCGACCTGGGGGGTGGGCTATCGCAACTACCCCGATTTCACCGATCCGATTGGCCGCGACGAAATCTTTTGGCGAGTGCACGGGAAGCTCAGCTATCAACTTACCGAACAACTTTCGGTCTCGGCCGTGGCCGGTCACGACCGATTCGCTTCGGACAACGAAGACTTCGACACCGAGCGATCTGAAGTCGGATTCCTGATCGGGTTCAAACGCTAGACGTGCTGATCAGCCCTCATCGGATGGCGCGATCATCCAGCACGAATGATGTGGCTGCATTCCAACATGCGGGTAGTAGCTTTCGGCAGCCGGTGCTGACAGCAAAATGAGCCGGGTCAGATGCCCTGCGACTTCGTGTGTCAGCCGAATCAGTTCGCGTCCGATGCCCTGGCCTTGGTAGTCCACATCAACAGCCAAATCCGACAGATACGTGCAGTAGGCATAGTCCGTGATGGCTCGCGATACGCCGATCAGCTTGCCGGCTGCTCTTGGATCCATCGCCGCTAAATCGTCGACCCAATGCGCGGTGACCAACACGTCAGCATGAGCCAGCATTTCTCTGATTCGCGGCTCATCCTCTACTGGACGACGTTCGGACAAAGTGGATCGTTTGAGCAGGTCGATGAACTCGTCCGATTCTAACTTCACGTCGGTGCGGTATCGGATAGCCATGGTCGAAATTGGTTTGGCAAGTGGCCCGCAACGCTCATGTGAACGATGCCGAGCAAATGGGTGGTGACTCAACCAAGCCAAGATAGCAGGAGCGGCGTTCAGGTTCACTCAGCCGACTTTCGCGGCTGTTCACCAACCGCTGTAGCATCAAGCCGGTTGATCACGATCACCGAACCGTGCGGGCGGGCTGGTCGCTTCGATTGCGACGATGGGTTCGATCACTCGGTAGCGGTGAATGGCTCCAGCGGGCACCAACCAAGAGTCGCCCACCTCCAGCTTGCCCGTTCCGCCATCCAGCTCCAATTCCAAAATCCCTTGCAGCAGATAGCCCACCACTTCGTATTCACGGGTGGTCGGTTTACTAAAGCCCCCGGGGCTTTACTCCCATCGGCGGAGCGCCACATGCTTTCCGGTCGCGAGATAGATCTGTCCCATCGCTCCTTGTTCAGCGTCGGAACCAGTTGTGATTTGCGGAATATCCATGGTCAGCCAGTTGATCTTTGTTTTTACGGCGTGTGGTCAAGACACGGAAAAAGGTCGTCGTCGATGGAAGTCGACGCGACCCGATTGAATTCATCCAAAGTTTGAAAGTCCCTCCCGTTTGGGGTGGCCTCAAATTCGTTCAGCAATTGCAAGAACTCTCGAACTGCTGAACTTGCTTTTCTGCTTCATCCTTTGCCAACCCGTATCGTTCTTGAACGACACCGACGAGCTCTTCTCGTTTCCCGTCTACGCGATCCAAATCATCGTCGGTCAGGTCACCCCACTGTTGTTGAGCTTGACCCTTGAGTTGTTTCCACTTGCCTTCGATTCGATCCCAATTCATCACAATTCTCCTGAAGATTGATGGTTCAAACTTTCGCGAACGATCGCCGTTCGCGATGTTGCTGATCTCTACTCTTCCACGTCGACGCTCAAACTGCCGTCGTCGATATCGCGATTCACTTCCACACCACCGTCCGGCGTTTCGATGTCCAAAACGGTTTCCTTGTTGTCGCATCCGGACACGACGAAGCCGGCGACCAAGGCCGCGGTTAGCAATAGAAAGTGGATAACATCACGTGGTTGTCTCATGGTTGGCCCTTTCGGCATGCGAGGAGATGACATCGAGGCAACCTGTTACCCAAAGCAACGACGGCGTCTCGGAAGCAAACCCAGGCAACGCGAATGCGATGCCAAAATTGTCCGTTCGATCCTCAGGCTGCTGTTTGAGCGAATCCAATCAGTCCATCCTGCTCTCAGCCGTTGTGTTTTGCGTAGGACCGCGATTTTCGGAAGAGTAACGATTGAGGTTCCGGCCACGCGGCAGTTTGCTTCGCCACTGGTCGATTGATCGGAAATTGATCAGCTGCAATAGTCGTATGGACATCCGTCTACAGTGGTAGTCTTCAAAAACGAAACGGTCTGAATCGAGTCGTGAACGCGTCATTTGCGGCCCTCGATCGATTGACCCAAACGGGCTTGTCGCTTCCAATCAGGACGATTCGGTCGTTCACATCGCGAGGTTACTGGAAAGGTTTCGATGCATTCTGAACCTCAACGCGCCGAGACCATACCAATTGCCCATACCGGCCCAAGTCTGAACTGCCAGTCAACGGTGTTCGCGGGACGGGAGACACGTTTCCATTGAGCGATCCACAACCGGAATCCAAACCACTGGTCGTCGGCGTGGGAGCTGGCGCTGGCGGGATAGAGGCATTGCAAGAACTACTCGCGTCGTTGGGTGACTCACCCGACATGGCGATGGTGTTCGTCGGCCACGATGCATCGGAATTGCACGCAACGCGGATCGAACAGCTGGCGGATGCTACATCGCTGCGGGTCGTCGAACTGAAGTCTCGGAAACTCATTCGACCGAACACGGTCTACATCTGTCCGCCAAACAGCTTGCTCTCGATCAGCAGCGGTTCCCGGTTGATGCTGAAGCCGGCCACCGAGGAATCCCCCGCAACACCGATCGATCATTTCTTTCATGCCATCGCCGAGACGCAAGGCGAGCAGGGCATCGGTGTGATTCTCTCCGGCATGGGCACCGATGGAACGCTCGGATTGAAATCGATCAGCGATGCGGGCGGCATGACGTTTTCGCAAATATCGTCTTCGGCGAAATTTGATTCCATGCCGCGAAATGCGGCGACCACCGGTGTGGCGGACCATGTCCTGACGCCCAAAGAGATTGCGAATGAACTGAATGACTACGTCGTCTATCGGAAGCAACAATCCAATCGACTGACTCGAGAATCGATGCTGGAGGAGATCGAACGGTCGATCCCAGAGATCGCGGACGTGCTTTACAAAGCGACCAAGCACAATTTCAAGCACTACAAGACCGCGACGCTGACGCGACGAATTTTGCGGCGGATGCAAATCCTGCAAATCTCCGATGTTGCGACTTACTTGGGTCGTTTACGAGATGACCAAGACGAAACCCAAAACCTGTTTCGCGAATTGTTGATCGGGATCACGGCATTCTTCCGAGATCCTGAATCGTTCAAGGCATTGGCGGAGGAAGTGATCCCTCAACTCTTCGAGGGACGCACGGCCAGTGATCCAGTTCGAATTTGGGTGCCCGGTTGCGCGACCGGAGAAGAAGCCTACTCGTTGGCAATCCTTTGCTACGAACACCTCGACCGTCTGAAGACACAGCGGGATGACGATCACGCAAAAGACTCCCTACCAACCTTTCAAATCATCGCCAGTGACATTGACGAGCATGCTTTGGCAATCGCTCGCCAAGGAGTCTACCCACTTGGAATCACCGAAAGCATTCCCGAGACCCGACTGAAACAATTTTTCGTCAAACGCGGCAAACGCTATCACGCCAAACGCAATCTGCGTGAGTCGATTCTGTTCTCGCTGCACAACCTCATCAGTGACGCTCCCTTTTCTCGACAGGATTTGATTTCTTGCCGCAACCTGCTGGTCTACTTGGGTCCGCACCTTCAGAAAAAACTCATCCCGCTTTTTCACTACGCATTGCGTCCCAATGGGCATCTGTTTCTCGGTCCAAGCGAATCGATCTCGTCACATGACGAACTGTTTCGCACCGTTGACGCAGAACACCGAATCAATCAGAGAAAGGGAACCGAGACGGTCACTGACACGGCAGACTCACGAGGTTTTGTGAGCGCCACCGAAGCCACCCAGACCGCCGCGATTGTTCCCAACGAAGAGGACACAAAAGAAATCCACCAAGTGTTGCAGCGAATCATCCTTGATGAATTTGCTCCCAAGGCGGTGGTCGTTGACGTCGATGGGAAGGTCATCTGCACGCTGTCGGACACCAGCCCGTATCTCTCCAGTGGCGAAGGGATGCATCAGAACAACTTGATCAAGATGGCTCACGTTCATCTGCGAATTGGCCTGCGTGGTGCCTTCGCGGAAGCCAAGGCGAACCGCCGACGAGTTGTTCGTGACGACCTTTTGATCATGAGCGAGAGCGGTCAACAGCGAGTGAAGCTGACGATTCAACCGATGATGCAACTTGGTCACGAAACTGAGTTGTTCATGGTGGCGTTTGAGGACTTGGGGCCTTCCATCGCACCATCGGATTCGTCGACAGATGATTCAATCGGCTCTGATCCATCAATCGCGGCGGATCCCCATGCTCAGCAACGGATCGAACAACTTGAGCGAGAACTTGCTACGACTCGAGATGACCTCGATCGATCCATCCAGGAAATGGAGGCCACCAATGAGGAGCTGACGTCGTCGTACAACGAACTTCTCGTGATGAACCAAGGTCTGCAAACTGCGAATGAAAAGCTGGAGATTTCTAAAGAAGAAATCCGAAGCAGCAGTGAAGCGGTTGCTCGAGCCAATGCCGATTTGCAGAACCTTCTTCGAAGCACACGGATCGCAACGATTTTCTTGGACGATGATTTATCGATTCGAAGCTTCACACCCGCGGCAACGGAAATTTATGGTTTGATTGCGACCGACGTGGGTCGTCCGCTCACGCAAATTGCCCCCAACGTGCAAGACATGCCGCCGCTTCCCAAATGGGAACTACTGATTCAAGAAGACGGTGTCGAACACACCATCGTTGCAAACACCGGCAAAGCGTTCATCCGTCGTGTGTTGCCGTATCGATCCTACTCCGGCGATCACGATGGCATCGTACTCACCTTCACCGATGTCACGCAGCTCCGAGAAAGCGAAGAACTGTTTCAATCGCTGGTCCGGGCCTCGGCTCAGATCGTATGGATTGCCAATGCCGACGGCGTCGTCGAATCGGACTCGCCCAGCTGGCGTGAATACACGGGGCAAACTCTGGAGCAGTGGGTCGGGCTGGGTTGGCTCGATGTGATTCATCCCGATGATCGCGAATTGACTCAGAAAGTATGGACCGACGCGGTCGCCAAAGATCGCCCACTGGTGTTGGAGTATCGCCTGCGAAACCGCCATGGCGAATACCGATGGTTCCAAGTCCGAACGGCACCTCAACGTCGGCCCGATGGAACGGTCAATCGATGGGTCGGAATGAACATCGACATCCACGATCAAAAACAAAGCCGCTTGGAATTAGCCGACCGAGAAGCCCACTTGCGGCGAGTCATCAACAATCAACTCGGATTGGTGGGTGTGATTGATCGCAACGGTTTGTTGCTGGAAGTTGATGATCGATCCCTCGAATACGCGAGGGTCAATCGACATGAAGTCATCGGAAAGCCTTTCCATGAAGCACCATGGTGGAACTACGATCCGAACGTGGCTCAACAAATGCGAGATGCCATGGAACGGGCTTTCAAGGGCGAACCGGTGCGGTACGACGTGTCTCTGTTTGCTCATGGCGACGATGGAGTGTTGATCGATTTCATGATCGCTCCCGTATTCGATGATGACGGCAACATCGAATACCTGATTCCATCCGGAGTCGACATTCGTGATCGCAAAAAAGCAGAACTAAAACAACAAGAAGTCGCGGTTCGATTGGAAGCCATCTTCAACACGGCGGTGGACGGCATCATCACGATTGATCGTCGTGGAACCATCAACTCGGTCAATGTCGCCGCGGCCAAGATTTTCGGTTACGGCGTCGATGAATTAACAGGAAGCAACATCAATGCATTGATTCCTGAACCGGAACATAGTGAGCACGATGGCTACCTAAAGGCCTACGAGGAAACAGGCCAGAGCCACATCATCGGTCATCAACGCCAAGTGACCGGACGACGAAAAGACGGGTCCACTTTCAGTTTGGATTTGTCGGTCAGCGAAACATCGTTGTCTGGTGAACACCGATACGTTGGCATTGTTCGCGACGTAAGTGACCGCGTTCGTTCGGAGCAAGCCAAAAAGAACGCGTCGAGACGGATGCAGATGGCACTTCGGGCCGGCGGCATGGCGGCTTGGGAATGGACGCCAAAGAAGAGCTACTGGACAAAGGAGATGTACGAACTGTTCGGTGTAACGGACGATCGAAAGGGCAGCCCCGAACTCTGTTTCTCGCTGACACACCCCGATGATGTGGAGTCTCTGAAACGACATTGGCAAGAAGCGATTGAAGGCAATCAAGACTACGAATACGAATTCCGCATCGTCCGTCCGGATGGTGAAATGCGTTGGATCACTGGCATGGGCGAAGTCGTCCGTGGAAAGTCCGGCAATGTCACTCGCATGTACGGAGTGAATTGGGATTCGACGCAAGAACACGTGCAGGCGGAAACGCTCCGAGAAAGCGAGCGAAGAGCCAACGAAGCCAGCGCATCCAAGAGTGCGTTCCTGGCGAACATGTCACACGAAATCCGCACGCCAATGACTGCGATTCTTGGATACGCGGAACTTTTGCAAGACATCATTCAGGACACCGAAGGCCTGCACCATCTTCAAACCATTCGTCGAAACGGCGACTACCTGCTGGACATCATCAATGACATCTTGGACCTGTCCAAAATCGAGGCCGGTAAACTCGATGTGGAATCAGAGCGTTTTGATCCCGCTCATCTGATCGAAGATGTCCGGAGCATCATGGAAGTCCGCGCCAAAGAAGCGGGACTCGAACTGACCGTTGAGTACGGCCAACAAATCCCCGCATCAATCCAGTCTGATGCGAAACGGCTCAAACAGGTCTTGATCAACTTGGTCGGCAACGCGATCAAGTTCACTCCGGAAGGCAATGTCCGATTGGTGGTGAGGATGGAATCCGAGCCTATCCGGTTGTGCATTGACGTGATCGACACCGGCATCGGTATCACCCCGGAACAACAAGAGCAGTTGTTCTTGCCATTCTCCCAGGGTGATTCCAGTGTGAATCGGACGTTTGGCGGAACGGGTCTTGGATTGACGATTAGTCGACGACTGGCAGAAATGCTGGGCGGAACCATCCATTTCCAAAGCGAAGTGGGCGTGGGCAGCACATTCACTCTGAGTGTGTTCCCCGGTGACTTAACGGGAGTCGCGATGGTGGATCACTCGCAACCCGTATCAAAGCTAGTGGATGACCTGGAGAACTCATCGACGACGCCTATCAAACTGAATTGCTACGCGTTGGTGGTGGATGACCGTCGTGACATTCGTTTCCTGAGTCGCCGCATCCTGACCAAAGCGGGTGCGACGGTCGACGAATGCGAAGATGGTTTGCAAGCAGTCGACAAGATCATCGAAAGTATGAAGGCTAGGCGATTGCCTGATGTCATCATCTTGGACATGCAGATGCCCAAGTTGGACGGCTACGCAACGGCGAAAAAACTTCGCGAATTGGGTTACGATGCACCAATCATCGCGTTGACGGCGGACGCGATGCAAGGCGACATGAATCTGTGTCTAAAGGCGGGCTGCAATGATTACCTCAGCAAGCCCATCGACGCTGCCAAGCTCGTTGCCCTGGTTAGCAAACTGACATAAGGGAACGAACGACCACGGAACTGCAACGCCGAGTTCGCAAACGACTTATCATCACGCCAACCGCCGACGCAACGAAAAGCGATCAGGAAAAATGTTGGACGGCGATTGCACCGACGACACCACCGAACCTCTCGATCAACGGAAGTTGATCCAAATGATTGCCCGCTTGACTGTTTGATTCGCCATGCAACCGACCACCTCCGATCTTTCACCGTTGGTTTACGCGATCGCCACGATGGACACCAAAGGCGAGGAATTGAATTTCGTTGCGGAACAATTGAAAACGCAAGGGTTGTCCGTCGCAACCATCGATGTCGGAACGCTTGATCCGCCGTCCATCGAACCCTCAATCACGAGAGACACGGTGGCTCGATGCAATCCGAACACGAACGCATTGAGATGCGAAGATCGCGGCCAAGCAATCCAAGCGATGAGCGATGCGTTGCAAACCTTTCTATCGAACGAACATCGGTCGGGACGTGTTGCGGGCGTGATCGGGCTGGGAGGCACCGGCGGAACCGCTTTGGTTTGTCCCGCGATGGCGGTGCTGCCGATTGGGCTGCCGAAGGTGATGGTGTCCACCGTCGGCGGAGGTGATGTTTCCGCGTTTGTGGGTGGCAGCGACATCGTGATGTTTCCCTCGATCGTCGATGTCGCAGGTCTCAACCAAGTATCGACGAAGATCCTTTCCAACGCGGCACACGCTTTGGCGGGCATGGTTTCTATCCCGAGTCCGACATCGACAGCTCGGCCAGCCATCGGAATGACCATGTTCGGCGTCACAACGACTTGCGCCACCGCCGTTCGTGTGGCACTTGAGGCGGAGGGATTGGACCCGTTGGTCTTTCACGCGACCGGAACCGGCGGTCGAGCGATGGACAAATTGGTCGAGTCCAAATTGATTCGCGGCGTCTTGGACATCACCACCACCGAAGTCGCGGACGAAGTGGTCGGAGGCATCTTCCCCGCCGGACCGTCGCGATTCGATGCGATCATCGAGTCGGGAGTCCCATATGTGATGAGCCTGGGCGCCCTCGACATGGTGAACTTCCGGGCTCGATCGACCGTCCCCGAGAAATTCGACGATCGGTTGCTCCACGTTCACAATCCGCAAATCACGTTGATGCGGACCACCCCGGATGAGAACCGCGAAATCGCTCGATGGATTGCAGCGAAGGTGAATCGCTCGACCGCCGAATTGGCAATCCTGATTCCGGAAAAAGGCGTTTCGGCGTTGGATGCTCCCGGACAACCGTTCTTCGATGCGGAAGCCGATGAAGCGTTGTTCAGCGAACTGGAACGGTGCGTCGACACGACTCCCAAGCGAACGGTTCGTCGCTTACCGTATCACATCAACGATCCCGAATTCGCGAACGCGTTGACGGGGACCTTTCGATCGATGTGGAACCTGTCGCAAGACGGATCCGCTTGAGATTCGATCGTTTCTCAACTGATGACTCTTCCAAAACCACGCACCATGACTCACACACGCGAATCCATTCTGTCCGGCTTTCGAAAAAAGCGATCGGCAGGCAAACCGATCATCGGCGGCGGAGCGGGCGCCGGAATCTCGGCCAAGTGCGAAGAAGAAGCTGGGATCGACTTGATCGTTGTCTACAACTCGGGTCGTTACCGGATGGCGGGACGTGGTTCGCTATCGGGGCTGCTTCCCTATGGCAACGCCAACGAGATCGTGAAGGAATTGGCACCGGAAATTTTGACCGCCGTGAAGCACACACCCGTGCTCGCTGGCGTTTGCGGCACCGATCCGTTTCTATTGCGAGATCATTTCCTGCAAGAACTAAAGGCACTCGGTTACGCCGGCATTCAGAACTTTCCCACCGTGGGCCTGATCGACGGAACGTTTCGAGCCAACTTGGAAGAAACGGGAATGAGTTTCCAGTTGGAAATCGAATGCATCGCCGCGGCTCACAACATGGACCTACTGACCACACCGTATGCGTTTGATGCGGAACAGGCTCGCGAGCTGACGGCCGCGGGTGCCGACGTCATCGTCGCTCACATGGGTCTGACAACCTCCGGAACGATCGGCGCGCAAACCGCGATGACTCTCGATGACAGTGTCCGCTTGGTCAGCGAAATTGCTTCCGCCGCACGCGATGTTCGCTCGGACGTGTTCGTGCTTTGCCATGGTGGCCCGATCGCGGAACCGGATGATGCTCAGTATGTCATGGACCGATGCCCGATCGATGGTTTCTATGGTGCGAGTTCCATGGAACGATTGCCCACTGAACGTGCTATCACCAGTCAGGTTCGATCTTTCGTGGATCTAAAACTTTCGCGATAGAGTCGACTCAATCGACATTCTGCGAAAATCCTTCGCGAACCATCAAACTTGAACATCGACATTGGTCGATAAGCGTGAGGAACGTCCCGCTTGCATGGAGCGAAACCTCAAGTGCGAATCGACACGCGACAATCCAGTGTGATGACGCTCGACGACCATCGTCGAGCCGCCAACCAAAACGTCCAGAGCGTTTTCAGCGAAGTGCTGGCGAATTTCGGACGAGAAGCATATGCGAGCGCCGAACCGGTTGCCGCTGACACACCGCTTGATTCCCAAATCCAGCAGTCGTGGACCAATTGGTACCAGGTCGAACAACTCGGGCGTTATCGCGATCAAGAAGACGCCGCTTTGTTAGGCCAAACATACGCGGGCGTTATGTCCAAGGCGTACGACGAAGGGGGATATGCGACACCAAAGGCATTCCTCCGCGGACTGCCACCCGAAGAACTGGAAACCGTTCAAACAATTCATGGATTGGCGGATCCGATCCAAGTGAATTCGCTGAGCGAAGAAGGGGCTCTGAATCTTTTGGTGCCGCCGGCGGCGCAGGTCGACCTCAACCGCGATGGGATCACTCAATCGGGCATAGCCAACGGCATTCGGTTCCCGGACAGCACAACGTCGCCCGACGTAACACAGGCTTGGGAGGAAGCGACCGCGGGCATGTCTTGGGGTGAGCGTGCGATCTACGAGTTGCGAATGAAGCTTCCCGTGCTGACCGCGAATTTCATCGTCGATGGTGAAGGCCAAATCACCGGCCAACGAGAACCGGGCGATCCAGATTGGGTCAATCCAATGACAGACCCCGAGTACTCCTACGTCGACGAAACCAAACGCTGGATCAACTACTTGGACTATTTCAAATACCAAATTGATCCGGACCAATACGCCAAAGATCGCAGTTTCTTTGAGTCGCTTCAGCAGAAGTTGATCGAACACGGTGCACCCTGAGGTCCTCCTCAAGCGACTTTCACCAGAGGCGTTTTCACAACTGATCGCGAGTGGGAAACAGAGGTGTTTCACGGCCGTGCTCTTCACCCCAGGTCGATGTTCGAAGCGGCAGAATGACAGCCGTTTGCCAAATTGATCTTTCTCGGCAAATCGAACCATTTTGCAAAGTTGATTGAAGTTTGTGGGTGGGGACGTATTCGCCTTGTGGCACCCGCGTGAGCATTGGTAGAGACGGGAAGACCTCAATTCTCGTGCCACGGATATGGCTGCTCATGCCGTCTCGACTCTACCACTGCGACCTTTCAAAACACCGCTTTCTGGCGTGTTTTGTTTGCTGTCTGGCAATTGCCTGCTCACCAACCACTCTCCTCGCTCAATTCGGCGGTGGCGGTAGTGGTATGGGCGGAGGCCAGGCCCAAGCACCTGCAGCCGCAACCAAACCAAAATTTCGCGACCATATTCACAACCGGGACGGCATGGCCCTTCGTCGCGAAGATGGAGATGCGGTCGTCGCCGAAGTCCGACTGGTCGGCAATCAGGTCATCAGCACCACCGATATCCTGGCGGAACTGCAAACCCGCAAAGGTCGTTTCTACAGCGAAGAAACTGTCTTGTCGGACGTCAGTCGCCTGAACGACATGGGATCTTTCGATCACGTCACCTTCGAAACCGAAGAACGTGTCACCAGAGCCAATGGGTCCAGCAACGCACCGCAGAAGAGTGTGCTGGTCACGTTCTATGTTCGCGAACGAGCGATGGTGTCGAAGGTGATCTATCACGGCAACTACCGAATGAATGACCGTGAACTATCGGGGCGTTCGGGAATCACCGAAGGCGACCCACTCAGCGAATTCGCGATCGAAACCGGCAAGCGTCGATTGCTCGACTACTACCACGAAGAAGGCTTCAACCAAGCTGCGATTGAAGCTGGCATTGGACTTCCCAGTGACACCAACGCCGTCGTCTTCCGAATCAACGAAGGCCCCAAAGAACGCATCGAAGACATTCAAATCGAGGGAGCCTCGATCGTCAGCGAATCGCGTCTAAAAAAAGTCATCCAAAGCCGCGGTCCGATGATGGGCATCATGAGCTACATCAACAATGTCGCGGACATGAAGAAGATTGACGCCGACGTCAACGTGTTGGCATCGTACTATCACAACCTTGGCTTCCTCACCGCGACGGTCGGACGCCGGATCGAATATGACGAAACCGGCAAATGGCTGACCATCGTGTTTGTCGTCCACGAAGGCCCACGTTTCAAAGTGGGTGATGTCCAAATCGTCGGCAACGAATACGTCACCGAAGAATCGCTTCGCAAACGTCTCGAACTGAAAGCAAACGACACCTTCAGCGGAACGAAGATGCGGAAAGACATCGGCGAAATCGTCTATGGGTACGGCGAACTCGGATTCATCTACGCCGAGGTCAACCCAAAAACGATCATGCGTGATGAGAACGGCATCGTTGACTTGGTTTACGAGATCACCGAGGGCGATCGCTGGAAAGTGAATAGCATTCGAGTGGAGATCGATGGCGAACCTCACCTGATGCGAGAGTCCACCATGTTGAACCTGATCGAGATGCGAGAAGGCGACTACATCGACCGGCGTGACCTAGAAACCGGTCGCAACCGCATCGAACGAAGCAATCTGTTGGAAACCAACCCAACGATCGCTGAACCACCAGACATCATCGTGAAGCCGTTGGAGGGATCGCAAAGATGAACTTCAAGGCCACATTGAACTCACTCCCGCTCAAGTTTCGCTTCAAGTCATGGATGCGTGCTGTGACCCAATCTTCTGAACCGGATGCTTCGTCGAATCCGAAGCATCACACGGCATCGCGCTGGCTCGACGACATCAATCGCTCGCTGTGGACTCGCGTCACGGCATCGGCATTGCTCGCGTTGTCATCCGGTTTCGTTTCATCGTCACAAAGTGCCGCCCAAACCGCATATCCACCACCGTCGGCCTATGGTGCGCCACCGTCGTACCAAAACCAACCATCGGCACCCGCCGCATCGACCTATGGTCAATCGGTCTATGGCGGCCCCTCCACTTACAGTGCCCCGGGCACCGCGGTTCCAACCACACCTGCACCCGCTCCAGCACCTGGCAATCCCTACGCTGCACCGACCTATCAAAACGGCGGCTACCAGGGTCAAACTTACCAGGGCGAAGCGTATCAAGGCCAAGTCTATCCAGACCAAACCTACCAAGGCGACGTCTACCAAGGTGGTGCATTGCCAGGGCCGTTGCAGGGAAGCTTTCCATCGTCGCCCAACTTGGCACCTCCCGTTGTCAATCAACCCACCGTTCGTGAAGCCGATCTGATTATCCAGGGCTACCCTGCTCGAACCGGACGATTGATGTTCGGCGGTGCGGTCAACAGTGATGCTGGTGTCACCGGCCAAATCACAGTCGACGAACGTAACTTCGATATCAGTCGTTGGCCACGTTCGTTTGGCGATCTGTTCAGCGGAACCGCATTCCGCGGTGCCGGGCAGACATTTCGATTGGAAGCTGCTCCTGGTAGCGACTACCAACGCTACACGGCCCAGTTCGCCGACCCAAACCTGCTGGGTTATCTGCCGATCAGCATGTCGCTCAGTGGATTCTTGTACGACCGCAACTTTGACGACTGGGACGAGAATCGTCTCGGCGGCCGGATCAGCTTTGGCTATCGCGTGACACCTGACCTTTCCGTGTCACTGGGCGTGAGCGGCCAAAACGTTGAGATCACCGACCCACGCGTCAACACGGTGCCTGAGCTGAATGACGTGCTGGGAGACAACGGCCTGTACAGCGGAATGGCTTCTTTGATCCACGACACTCGAAACAGCCCACTGCAACCTAGTCGCGGCCACTACTTTGAGTTGAGCTTCGAACAAACGTTCGGCGATTACGAATACTCCACCTTCGAAGCCGAGTACCGAAAATACTTGCTGCTTCGCGAACGTGCCGACGGTTCGGGCAAGCAAACACTTTCGTACAGCGTTCAGCTTGGATTCAGCGGCGACGAAACACCGATCTTTGAAAACTACTTTGCCGGTGGATATGCAACGATTCGAGGTTTCGACTTTCGTGGTGCCAGCCCCGTCATCAATGGCGTCGAAGTCGGTGGCCAGTTCCAATGGCTGAACTCGGTGGAGTACATGTTCCCGCTCACGGCGGATGATGCTTTCCGAGGCGTCGCGTTTGTTGACTTCGGAACAGTGGAACAAGACATCGAAATCAACTCGGACAATTTCCGAGTCGCTCCCGGCTTTGGTCTTCGTGTTGCGATCCCGATGCTCGGCCCAGCACCGCTGGCGTTCGACTTTGCGTTCCCAGTGCTCAAGGCTGACACCGACGACGAGCGGATGTTCAGCTTCTACATGAGTGCGATTCGCTAATCACCGATCTGGTCGTTCCAAACGCCGACGAATGAACATCCGTTCGGCGATTGGGGCCTCGAAACCAGTCGACATTCGACCGGTTACTTGGAGGACGCTGCCTTCTCTTCGGCTGCACTTGGGCGAAAGTACTTCGGCAACACTTCCATTGGATCAGTGGTTTGTCCCACTAAATATTCTTGGTGAGCGAGTTTTGCCAAAGCGGAAGCCAGAGTTTGCTTTCGACCAACGACCCGCAATTGCGCCGTCGGTAGACCGGGTTTGATCGCGTCTCCGGTCAACCAAGTTCCGGGCGAGGCCGATTCCAGCGTCTCGAGCCAATCGTCTCGATCGAGCAGTTCGATTTCTTTGTCCGATTGCCATCCGGCTTCCGTGGCAACAAATGTCCCCACGAACATTTGGCCACGATAAGCATCCAACCCCACCATCATTCGCTGGCCGACGCCAGGCAAATCATCCCCTGACGCTTCCGTCTCAGCAGCTCCCGTCGGCAACACAGCCGCCGCCAAAACGGACAACGAATCCAACGTCACCACGGGAATTCCCCAGGCATAAGCCAATGTTTTCGCTGTAGCTGCGGCAATACGCAAACCGGTAAATGACCCCGGACCATCGGCAACTGCGATGAATTCTGGGTGACTCGTTTGCGTCGGCAGTGGCGATTCGGCCTGGCCGGTGCTGGAGCCGGTTGCTGCTGAGTTCATGCTTATCAGCAACGATTCAAGAGCAGGTGTCAGGGACGCGGTCGCACGAACATCGCTTGGTAAGTCGGCCGATTGCACCACTTCACCATCACGAATGAACGCCACGGATCCCTCGCGACCGATGACTTCGAGAGCCAAACCGGTGATGGGTCGTTGGTCGTCAGATTCGGCCTTGGAGTGCATTGTCGGGAACTCGCCGAGTCAATTGCGTGGGATTGTCGTGCAAATTTAGTCCAGACTACAATGACACCCGGCAGGTTTAGCATCCAGGTGAGGTGACCGAGGAATTTTGTGAAGCGAGCGTTGATCAGCGACATCCACGGGAACCTCGAAGCGCTGCAAGCGGTTCTGGAAGATATCGACTCAGTCGGTGTCCAAGAAGTCATATGCTTGGGCGACATCATTGGTTACGGGCCCAATCCGTGTGAGTGCCTGGATCTGGTGATGCGCCGGTGCAAACACACCATTCTTGGCAACCACGACCAAGCGGCCCTGTTTGATCCAGACGGCTTCAACCCGATGGCACTCCGAGCGATCTACTGGACTCGCGATGAGCTGGACAGTGGCAAAGGCGGTCCCGCACAAGTCAATGCTCGGTGGGATTTCCTCGGGGAGCTGCCTCGATTCATCGATGACGGCGAATTCAAGTTCGTCCACGGTTCGCCTCGCGATCCAACCAATGAATACGTCTTCCCTGAATACATGTACGACGCTCGCAAGATGGAAATCTTGTTTGGCAAGATCGATCAATACTGCTTCATGGGTCACACCCACCTGCCGGGCGTGTTCACCACCGAGTGCGAATTCGTCACGCCGGACGAATGCGATCACACCTACGCGTTGGGCAACAACAAACTGATGATCAACGTCGGCAGTGTTGGCCAGCCGCGAGACGAGAACAATCAATCGTGCTACATCATCTTGGATACCGATGCGAAGACGGTGACCTACCGCCGCGTCGAATACGACTTCGAGAAGACGGCTCAAAAGATTTACGCTCAACCCGATCTGGACGATGCCCTCGGCGACCGACTGAAACGAGGACATTGATCGGGTGACACGTACAGCCATTCTTAGCGACATCCACGGAAACCTGTCCGCGCTCGAAGCCGTCCTCGCGGACGTTGAATCGCAAAAGGTTGACCGTATCGTCTGTTTAGGCGATGTGGTCGGTTACGGTCCGGAACCCTGCGCCTGCCTCGATACCGTGATGGGTTTCGACTTTTGCGTTTTGGGAAATCACGACAGCAGTTCGCTGTTCGACCCGGAAGGATTCAACGTCGCTGCCGAACAAGCGATCTTCTGGACCCGCAGTCAGCTGGAAGAAACCGGCGACGATCCGGGAGCAAGCCGCAAACGAATTGAATACTTGTGTGCGTTGCCTCGAACCGTTCGTGAAGACCACTGGTTGTTTGTCCATGGTTCGCCACGTGGACCAACGAACGAATACGTCTTTCCAGAAGACGCCCAGAACACTAAGAAAATGGAAAAGCTGTTTTCGCTGGTCCCGCGAGTTTGCTTCCAGGGCCACACGCATGTTCCCGGTGTGTTCACGATGGAGCAACGCTTTGTCCGTCCCGCTGACACCGGAACCGGATATTCGCTGGCCGATCCCAATGCGAAATTGATGATCAACGTTGGCAGCGTTGGTCAACCACGTGATGGCGACCCTCGCAGCTGCTACGCGATTGTGGAGCCGGACTTGGTGATGTTTCGACGAGTCGAATACGACATCGAACGAACGGTCCAAGCAATCGAAAAAGAAGCGGAGCTGGACAACTTCCTGGGCTACCGTCTTCGCGAAGGTCGCTGAGAAAACGACAGGCTGATCAAAGCCATCGTGGGTCCCCGCTCGATAGAACAGTGAGCGGGCAGAATGCTGATCTGGTTGGGCATGGGCTGGTTCGCAGCGTGCTCGCCAACAACCAAACATCCTTGCTAAACGCGGACGTCGATGTGACCGCTGGCGAGTTGCTTTTGCACGTCGACAACTTCGGAGATCATCTGAACGATCGCGTCGCCGGTTTGCCGCTGCACATCCAGATTTTGCCCCAACAACGCAACATCGATTTGCGTCTGCGTCGCGTCCTGGCGAGCCTGTAGGACTTGCTGCACGGCGGGAGGGATGGCACTCATGGTCAAACTCTCAAAAAGGTTTGCACGTCGCATCGAACCAGGCACACCCTCGCTCGACACGGAAACCTACGTCACCTTTCGACCCGAGCTTCCTCAATCCTTCCCGCAGGAAGGAGGAAACATGGTTGAATGCTCATCCTCGCGGCCACTCAATCCGGTTATGCGGATCGCAACGGTGAAGGATTGCTTCCAAATCGGCAATGCTTTGCCAATCAATTGCCTTGCAAGATCGCGGGAATTGGCTTGCCCGCCAATTCGTCCATGATGCCTTGGCTGCGTTCCTGCGCGTTGAGCACTTCCATTTTCCCGACGAACAGCATCACTTCACCGCCCTCCGGAATGGCTTCTTGAATCAGCTTGCCGGCAGCTCGCCCGGCCAAGTAATTGCTTGTCCCGAGATAGAACTTGCGACGCGAAGCCGGTGCATCGCTGTCCTGACAAATCACAGGGGTGACTTTGCAAGCATCGTTGATCATTGCCACTTGGTTTTCAGGATCGATCGGGCTGATCGCGATCCCATCCACCTTTGCCGCGACATTGGATTCCAAAAATCGCTTTTGCTCTTCGATGGAACCGCTCGACGGCATCTGCACATCAACTTCGCATCCGAATTGTTCCGCCGCACGCTTGCAACCGGCATCGGCCAAAGTCCAAAACGGATCCAACGAATTGGTGATGTAGGCCACACGCACTCCTGATCCGTCGATCTGCTGCTCGCCGGACAAGATCGGTCCTTTGCCTGACTTGATCGCATCGATGTCTGCGGCAAACTCGTTGACGTTTGCACCGGTGATCGATCGGTGAGGGATGATGATCATTCCCGACTCCGGCACCTCAACTTCGCCGCCCTTTGCCATCGTTGTCAGCCACTGCACGCTGCGATAACCGAATGCGTAGGGTTGCTGGACGATCGTGCCGTAAACCGATTGGTCACGGATCCCCGCCAAAGTGTCCGGGTGCTCATCGAAACCAACCACCGCGACTTTTCCAATCGCATCGCTGCTTCGAAGGCCGGCCAAAATCATCGGCGTGTTTTGGCTCCACAACCCGACCAGGCAAGCCACATTCGGATGACGCAGCAAAGTTGTCTCGGCGTTTTCCTTGGCTTTTGAGTTGTCTTGATTGTCCGTCAAAATGCCCAAAACGGTGTAGTCGCCACACTGACGTGGAAAACCGGTCGCATCTGCGGATGCATCGGCCACCACATCGGAACCTGATTGTGTTTTCACCGTGGAACTGGAATCAGATTTGCTGCATCCAATCACCAGAATCAATCCAAGACATCCCAACCAATAACGAGCCATAGCAACCATTCGCGAAAGAGAACCAAAAAACGAATCGCAGCCAGTTTAACAAAGTCGTCCGACGTCTATGGAATGATGCTACGGCACACCGCAAGCGGGTGAGAATCGGCCGGCAGTGCCGCTCAATCGCATCGAACCAAAGAAAGAAATTGGCGGAAGCCGTGACTCAATCAGACATTTTATTCCCAGGACTTCCGTTTTCGCGACGCATAAAATTCAGTGCATCGAGTCGCAAACCGTTCCCATCTCTCCTCCCAAGCAACCATTCAGGTGCAACATGAACACGTCCGACAAAACACTTCAATCGACTCAGCGTCGTTTGCCCGCGTGGGCATCGGCCGGTCTCGCAACTCTGGCGATTGGAATGCTGGGTGCGTTTGCACTCGCTTCTGACGCATCTGCCCAGGGTTATCGTTATGGAATCGAGAGCAACGGATTCAATCGTGGTGGAAGTGCTGTCATCGGGCAACAAGGCGTTTACTCCGCTAATCGCCCCTCCGTTAGCACGAGCAACGCCAACCGCGGGTCGGTAACGAACTATTACTACAACACCCCACGTCGTTACGGCGTCCGCCGCGGCTATGGCGGCTACGGATACGGCGGATATGGGTATGGCTACCGCAGTTACGGCTACGGTTTCGTTCCTGGATCTGTCAGTGGAACGGGATTGCAAATCGGCCCCGGGGGCGGTGTGCAGTTCGGAACCGGCACTTATTACGCTGTGCCACGATATTACGGCGTCCCCTATTACGGGATCCGCTGATTCTGGCTGGCAGTGGGAACGCCACTGCGATGGAATGCTGGCGAAGCGACCCAAAACTGGCCGACAAACCAAGTTCATGCCACTTTTGGTTCGCCCTTTGCCTGCGAGTGGGCTGTGACCATAATATCGGCCCATATTCCCAACGCACCAGGATCTCCTCATGTCTCTCGCCGTCGAGTCCAAACCGGACGTGGACCACCAAACCACCTATTTCCGCTGCATTTCAGGCTGCAGCGCGAGGCACTCGATCTTTGATGTGATCTACACCTGCCCAACCTGCGGCAGTCTGTTGGAGGTCTATCACGAGCGAGAACCGCTGAAAAAGAAGAACGCCTATCAGTGGCAACAGCTTTTTGATTCGCGTGCCAGCACCTCGAAATGGCCGTTTGGCAGTGGCGTTTGGGGCATGCGAGAGTGGGTCGTTCCATCGCTGGCAGACGAAAATGTCGTCAGCATGTTCGAGGGAAACACGAACCTCTTCTGGGCCGAGCGACTTGGCGCCCAACTCGGTGTTCCCGATCTGTGGATCAAACTTTGCGGCAACAGCCACACGGGCAGCTTCAAAGACTTGGGCATGACCGTTTTGGTCAGCGTCGTCAAACAAATGATGGCTCAAGGCAGCAGCGTGAAAGCTGTCGCCTGTGCCAGCACCGGTGACACCAGTGCGGCTCTGGCCGCCTATGCCGCATACGCCGGTATCCCCGCAGTGATCTTTTTGCCCGCTGGAAAGGTCAGCACGGCCCAGTTGATCCAGCCGGTCGCAAATGGCGCACACGTGCTGGCTCTCGATACCGACTTCGACGGATGCATGAAAATCGTCCAAGAAGTGACCAAGGACAATTCAATCTACCTCGCCAACTCGATGAACAGCCTTCGCATCGAAGGTCAAAAAACGGTTGGCATCGAAATGGTTCGCCAATTCGAATGGGAAGTTCCGGATTGGATCATCATCCCGGTTGGCAATCTCGGAAACATCAGCGCTCTCTACAAGGGATTCAAGCTGATGATGGATTTGGGACTGATCAACCGCATGCCTCGATTGGTCGCCGCCCAAACCGAACGAGCCAACCCGTTTTACACCGCATACAAGAACGGCTTTGCAGAAAAGGTCAGTGTCACCGCTCAAGACACACTGGCCAATGCAATCCGCATCGGTGATCCGGTCAGCTATGCCAAAGCAGTCAAAGCTGTCCAAGAAACCAACGGCATCGTTGAACAGGCCTCCGAAAACGAGTTGGCGGAAGCGTCCGCGTCCGCTGACCTGACCGGCATGTTCACATGCCCACATACCGGCGTCGCACTGGCTGTGCTGAAGAAACTGATTGACCGAGGTGAGATCTCACCAAAGGACAAGACCGTTGTCATCAGCACCGCTCACGGATTGAAGTTCACGGATTTCAAAGTCGGCTACCACGAGTCAACGCTCGAAGGCATCGACAGCAAACACGCCAACCCGGCGGTTCACTTGCCCGCCGATGCAAACGCTGTCAAAGACGAGATCGCCCGCCGCCTGGAACAGCACAACGGCTGATTTGCAGGCAGTGATGCATCCAGACAGTGATGCATCCAGACCGGCAGCCTGCGAAAAGACCGTTTGTCATAGGCATGCTGGCCGCGATCAACGCCAATTCCTCGTTTGACACAGGCCAACAGCCAAGCACCCATTCCAGGGCAGACTAAACAGCTGCAAGACTCGTTGCGTCATTGGTTTGCCCGGCATTTGTCTTCGTCGCCCCATCGCAAGCGTCATCAGAGGCGTGCATCGGTATCCAGATTTGAAACTCGGTACCAACGCCCTCTTCAGATGTGATCTCGATGTTCCCACCGTGCCTACCGACGATGATTTGATACGCGATTGACAGACCTTGGCCGGTGCCTTTTCCAACGGGTTTGGTGGTGTAGAACTGTTCAAAGCAACGGCGTCGAACTGATTCTGACATGCCAACGCCACTATCCCTCACTTTGATCAAAACGCCATCTTGTTCGATCGATGAACTCACGAAGATGTTTCCCAGGCCGGCTTCCGGAACCTTTTCGTTTTTTTCCTCGATTGAATCTGCCGCGTTAACAAACAGGTTGCAGAAAACCTGCGATAACTCGTTGGCGCGACAAGCAACGGTGGGCTCTGAATCGCATAGATCAAAGTCCATTTGGGCAGCGTACTTCCACCTTCCTCGCGAGATCGCGGCGGAATCACGAAGGATTCCATTGATGCTCGTGTTCGTTTTGCCAGCCGGACCTGGATGCGATAGCACTCGCATTGCCCCGATGATCTGAACGACACGACCGATTGATTTTTGAGTGTCCTCGATCGCGGCATCGCTCTCGCCCAACAACCGCGACCATCGATCACTGCTGAGCTTCTCAGTGATTTCATGCAAAGCCTGCTCATCGGAAACGCCCTCAGCAACCAGCCTCAGTGTGTCCTGCAGGTTCTGTTGGACCGACTGCAGAAACTCAACGTTGCCAGACATACACTGAAGCGGCGTGTTGATTTCGTGCGCAATCCCAGCTGCCAACTGCCCAACGGCTTCCATTTTTTCCGCGGCATGCAAACGCTCTTTCAACTCAACTTGACTGGTCATGTCGACGGTCAATACGACGAGCACTTGATACCCCAAGAACTCAGCGTGCTGCACGCTGATCGATGCGGGGTAGGTTGTCCCGTCTTTTCGAACCGCTGTTGCTAGCTGCTGGGTAAAACCAGCTTCATCATCAAACGCGGAGAGCCGGAACTTCTGAAGTTCGCCAAACTCTGTGTTGAAAAGGCAATCAAATGTCAGTTCCGAGAACTCATCTTCATCCCGCTGCAAATTGACACGGGCACCTCTGTTGAGACTGAGAACCTGCCCAGTGTCAGCGTGGACGATGGCGATCTCGTTTGGCGAATCATCCAAAATCGCGGTGAGGGCCTCGGCACGTTTCGTCGCTTCTGCAAGAGCGGTCTGATCTTCGCAAATGTGGTCGATCATCTGATTGTAGCTATCAATAAGATCACCGATCGCAGTGCCGTATTCTGACCGAACTTTGCAGCTTGGTTCGAGCTTTCTCATTCTCGCCGCGGCATCCATACTGACAGCCAAATCCAATAGACGACTGGATGCATTGTGCTCCGCAACGTTGAGGCCTAGTCGCTCAGTTTCAGGGTCGACTCGAAGTTGAATAAACCTTCCCAAGCCCCGAAGCAGTACGAAAACTCCACCAAAGACAAACCCAAACGTCACGACAACGCCAAATACCTGAACAGCCAAGAACTCCCAACGCGACATTCCTGGGGCAAGTTCATCAGTTCGAATGAACAGTGCAAAGGCAATCGTTCCCCAAGCACCACAAAATCCATGCACGGAGATCGCGCCCACCGCATCGTCAATGCGTAGACGCACCAACCATTCATCCGAATAGACCGCCACCACTCCAGCGATCGCACCGACTAGCGCCGCCGCTCTGGGGTCGATCATGCTTCCGGATGCGGTGATTCCAACCAAGCCACCTAGCAAACCATTTGCAATGGAACGCGGATCGGGGATCCCGGTGCGAAGAGACGAGACGAGGATCGAAGACAAACCACCGAAGCAACCGCCCAGCAGGGTATTGATTGCAATGAGAGCGATCTCTCCGGTGGCTTTGAAAGTGCTTCCGCAGTTGAACCCAAACCAGCCAAAAAAGAGGATGAACGCTCCAAGGTACGCGAGAGTGAGGTTGCTGGGCTGAATATCCCGAACGCGACCATCCTTGCGAAAACGACCCAAGCGAGGACCGAGAACGATGCAGCCGGCAAGAGCCGCCCAACCGCCGACGCTATGCACAACTGTGCTGCCCGCAAAATCTCGAAACCCCAGACCCTCCAACCAACCGATCGACATCCCATTGGCCCCGCTCGCCCAAACCCAATGTCCGACGACCGGATAGATCAAAGCAGAGACACAAACACAGGAAACCAGGTACCCGTGAAAACGCATTCGCTCAGCGACTGCGCCCGACACAATCGTCGTCGCGGTACCACAGAAGACAGCTTGGAAAACAAAAAAAGCAGCCAATGAATCCGAAACGCCGAAATCGGGCATCAACTGCCCAACACCGAACAAACCGAAGATGGTGGCCCCAAACATGACAGAGAAACCGATGGTCCAGAACGAAGCAACCGAAATCATCAGGTCCGCTAGGTTCTTCACCGCGACGTTGATTGAGTTTTTCTCTCGAACCAACCCTGATTCGAGACACATGAATCCGGCCTGCATTAGCAGTACGATCACCGCGCACAGAATCAACCAATCATCCTGAAAGCTTCCCCCTTCGACTCCGCTGATCTGCGAAAGCGAAAGAGACGCCTCGGAATCCACATTTAAAACCATGTTCGTTGCTCTTCGAACCGTGTCCATTGATCAGACGCATTGCCTTACACCTCAAGCAATGAATGCGCATGGAACTGCGCGTCGTCGACACAATTTTGGTACACGGTTTGATCGACCTCGCGGATTCGAGTGCAAGTGATTCCGAATCGCCGGCACCCATGTCAATCTCTGTGGATCGTAGGGATTGAAGCACGGCGAATCTCCAGGCTCTGCTGGTGACCGCAAAGCTACTGCGGTGGTTTTGATATCATTTCTTTATCCTTCGATAGCAACACTTGGCTGGTTGCAAATCAGCCGTTGCCTACGTCCTTCGATTCAGCAAGACATCGAAACATTTCACCACTCGAGCTCAACTTGCATTGACCGTCGAACAAAAGGGTTCGCGGCAGCGGCCAGTTGTCTGGACGGAAGGTCTAACTAAACTGCTGCCATGACACTCATCCTTGGCGTTTCTGCCTTCTACCACGACTCCGCCGTCGCCTTGATCAACGATGGCGTTGTGGTCGCTGCTGCAAGCGAAGAACGCTTTACGAGGAAGAAGCACGACTCGGCATTCCCGAGCGAGGCATTGGCAGGATGCCTGGAGTCAATTGGCGCCAGCGTTTCAGACATCGACTATGTCGGGTTCTACGAAAAGCCACTGCTGAAGTTTGAAAGGTTGCTGGAAACCTACCTGGCATATGCCCCATGCGGATACAGTTCGTTTTCACGAGCGATGCCGCCATGGTTGCAACTTAAACTGCACATCCCCCGCGAAATCCGCCGACATCTCGGTGGCAAAACCAAACGGCGGATTGTCTTTTGCGAACATCACGAATCACACGCGGCAAGTGCTTTCTATCCCAGCCCGTTTGACGAAGCGGCAATCCTGACGGTGGATGGTGTCGGCGAATGGACCACGACCAGCTGGGGAATTGGCAATCGAGAAAAGCTCGAACTGAAACAAGACATCCGGTTCCCCCATTCACTCGGCTTGCTCTATTCAGCCTTCACCTACTTTTGTGGCTTCCGAGTCAATTCAGGCGAATACAAATTGATGGGACTCGCCCCCTATGGCGAACCAACGTTCGCGGATGTCATTCGCAAAGAGTTGATTCGTTTGAACGAGGACGGAAGCTATGAGCTGAACATGAACTACTTCACGTTCGCTCATACCCTTCGAATGACCGGCAAAAAACTCGAACGCCTGTTGGGCATTTCTCGCCGAGATCCAGAGTCACTGGTCCGGCAAGTCGACATGGATATCGCGGCAAGTATCCAAGTCGTGACGGAAGAAGTGATCTTAAAGCTCGCCTCCCATGTCCACCGTCAAACTGGAAGTGATTCACTTTGCTTGGCCGGCGGAGTTGCACTCAACTGCGTTTCAAACGGAAGGCTGCTGCGAGAAGGACCTTTTGAAAACATATGGGTTCAACCAGCGGCAGGGGACGCCGGCGGTGCCCTGGGAGTCGCCTGGCTGATCTGGCACCGACTGCTCGGAAATTCGCGAACAGCGAATCCGCAAGACGCCCAGCAAGGATCGTTGCTGGGACCGCCCATCGATGAATGCATCGAACTCGATGCCTTGGTTCGGTCAGGTGCCGTCGTCCAGACATTCGACAATTCGGCTGAGCTTGACCAACGTGTCGCAGGCTTGCTGGCAGAAGGAAAGGTGGTCGGTTGGGTCCAGGGACGCATGGAGTTCGGCCCGCGATCACTTGGAAACCGCAGCATCCTGGGCGACCCTCGCAACACAGAGATGCAGTCGACCATGAACCTGAAGATCAAATACCGCGAATCGTTCCGGCCTTTTGCTCCTTCGGTTTTGGAAGAATTCGCTGGCGATTGCTTTGAGATAAAGCAGGATTCATCCAGTCCCTACATGCTGTTCACGTTTGACGTCCTGCCTTCTCGACGGAAAGAGCCCACCAGTCCGGTCGAAGGCATTGAACGCGTGCGACAAGTCAGAAGTGATTTGCCCGCCATCACACACCTCGATTATTCGGCTCGAGTTCAAACCGTCAGCGAAAATCGCCAACCTCGATTCCATTCCTTGCTGAAAGAATTTCACCGGCAAACGGGTTGTCCGGCGCTGATCAACACAAGCTTCAACGTTCGAGGGGAACCCATCGTGCGAACGGCGGCGGACGCCTACCGTTGCTTCATGGCGACCCAAATGGATGTTTTGGTAGTGGGCAACCACTTGATGCTTCGCGAGGAACAACCCGAAAGCGCAGTCGTTTCCAGTCAAACCTACCTGTCCAACCTGGCTCCCGATTGATCTTTCCAACATGCCACTAATCGATCTCGATGCTCCCCCATCGACGTCCATGCGTCGATGGTTTGGACTGTCGCTGGGCCTACTCCTGATCATCGCTTCGTTTTTGCTGAGCGACTTCGGACAATGGCTCAACATCGTCTTGTTGGTCGCGGGACTCGTCGTAGCCGCTGTCTACTATGCGTGGACCGCTTCCCAGCAACCGATCATTCGCGGCTGGCAATACGCGACTTATCCGATCGCCTTTTGTGTTGGCCATCTGCTGTTTGGAACGATCTACTTTCTCGTCCTGACGCCCATCGCTTTGATCTTGAGAGCGACGGGACACGACCCGCTGAATCTGAAACAAGAAGGCCGCTCCAGCAACTGGAACGATCGCGAATCAACGCCCACGCCCGACCAGTACTTCAAGCAATTCTAGCTTCCCTATGCCCGACCCAAAAACGCCCACCGAGCCCACGTCTTCCAGCGATTTCGAACGCGAATCGGAGCAGCAGGACATCGGCCTGCTGCGTGAATTCGTGATGTTCCTGCGGGAAAACAAGAAGTGGTGGATGATCCCGCTGATCGGATCCCTGTTGCTGGTCGGCTTGCTCAGCATCATGGCCAGCAGCGGCGCCGCACCGTTCATCTACACACTGTTTTGATTCAGTGTGACACTGCTGTTCCGGAAGATGGTCGCCCCGAAACCATGAGGTCTTGGGGCCACACCGTCGCTCATTCAGGGCGAAGCACGGGGAACAGGATCACGTCGCGGATGGATTTTTGGTTCGTCAGAACCATCACCAAGCGGTCGATGCCAATCCCCAATCCGCCAGCGGGCGGCATCCCGTAACGCAACGCGCGGACGAAGTCGTGGTCCATTTTGGCCATCGAGTCTTCGTCGTCCTGACCTTCGAGTTGAGTCTTGAACAACTCTTCTTGCAGGTCGGGATCGTTCAGTTCGGTGTAAGCGTTGGCCAATTCCATCCCGCAAATGAACATCTCGAAACGCTCGGCGATTTCGGGGTTGTCCTTCTTGCGTTTGGTTAGCGGGCAAATGCTGGCGGGATAGTCCGTCACGAAGATCGGGCCTTGCAATGAATCTTCGACCTTCTCTTCGAAGATCTCGTTGCGGATCACATCGGGGTGTTTGCCTTCGATGGTCAGCTTCAGCCCCTTGGCGTATTCCTTGACCGCGTCTTCGTTAGCGGGATCGATGCCGGTGGCCTTCTGGAACAACTCCGCATACGTCGCACGCTGGAACGGTGGAGTGAAGTCCAACATCGTGCCGTTGTATTCACGTTTGAATCCGCCGCCGATCTTTTCGATCGCGTCACAGATGATCTTTTCAGTCAGATCCATCATGGATTCGTAGTTGCCGTACGCCTGATAGGTTTCCAGCATCGTGAACTCGGGGTTGTGCCGTGGTGACAAACCTTCGTTGCGATAGACGCGTCCCAGTTCGTAAACGCGTTCCATCCCGCCGACCATCAATCGCTTGAGGTGCAGCTCCAACGCGATCCGCATGGTCAACTGCATGTCCAACGCGTTGTGATGCGTTTCAAACGGACGAGCAGCGGCGCCACCGGGAACGGTGTGCAGCGTCGGGCCTTCGACTTCGCAGAAACCTTGGTCGTCCAGCGTCGAGCGAATGCTTTTGATGATTTTGGTGCGATCGAGGAATGTTTGCATCACGCCATCGTTGAACGCCAAGTCGGCATACCGCATCCGTTGACGCAGGTCTTGATTGGTCATCCCGGCGTGCTTTTCCGGCGGGACTTCCAACATCTTCGTCAGCAAGAACAGCTCTTCCGCGAACACGGTCAGCTCGCCCGTGTTGGTGCGGCCCAGTCGCCCTTGAACACCGATCAAATCGCCCAGGTCAAACAGTTTGGCCAGATCAAAGTTTTCGTCGCCGACTTGCTTCTTGCCGACAAAGATCTGGATGTCGCCGGTCCAGTCGCGGATATTCATGAAGATCAACTTGCCGGTCGGCCGGGCCAACAAAATCCGTCCGGCAACGCGAACGATCGGGCCGATTTCCTCGCCTGGGCCGTTGTCGGCTTTCCATTGGCGGTAATCGACTTCGTCGCTTTCAACGTCGGGCAGAGCGATTGTTTCGCCGTCCTTTTGCTGCCACTGGATTTGTGGAATCCGGTCGCGGCACTCGCTGACCAGCAAACGGTCGTCGAAACGCTGGCCCCAGGGATCGATGCCTTTCGCGGTGATTTCTTCCAGTTTGTGCCGACGAGCCGCGTGCGGGTCGGTCAAATCAAGGTCGTCAGCGTTGGAAGGCGTATCGGTCACGGCAAATGCACTTGCGAAGGTGGAAACAATCAATCGGGCTGACGATTGTGAATTTGCCGCCTCATTCACGCAAGGGAGCCGTTTTTCGCGAGCGCACCGGTTTTCGCGAGCGCATCACCCACACTTGGGCTCTGGTTGAGAAGACGCCGCACCACTCCGTTTGGGCCGACATCTGCCGCCCGCGATTGGCCGCGTTTGCAAATTGCGAAAACGCCGGTTTGTGTTCTAATGAAGGGCTTGCCGTGAAAACGCACGAATTATCCTGCGAATTGATTTTTACGGCATTTCGCTTCTCCACCCTCGATCCTGATTTCGTTTGATGCAACTTCCCATTCTCCCGCAGAACAACGTGACGGTCGCTACACCGGGCACCGACCCGATGATCGATCCGGAAACGGGCAAACCGCGGGGGCGGTACGCGGTCGTTTCGCTGGGGTGCCCCAAGAACCTCGTCGACACCGAGCAAATGCTTGGTCGTCTCGACGCCGACGGTTACCGGATGGTCGATTCGGTCGACGGAGCGGACTTCGTTGTGGTCAACACTTGCGGGTTCATCGACTCGGCTCGTGATGAGTCAATGGCTGCGATCGATGAAATGCTAGCACTCAAACGAGACGGCAAACTTCGCAACGTCGTCGTCACAGGATGCTTGGCTGAACGTCAACAAGACAAACTGCTGCAGGCTCGGCCCGACATCGACGCCTTGGTCGGCGTCTTCGGTCGGAACGACATCGTTTCGGTCGTTGATGAACTCTATTCGGGACTGCAAGAACAACGGACGATATTCAAACCCGCCGCGGTCAATCCGCTCAGCGATGCGATGCGTTCGGCCGTCACCCCGCGTCACTTCGCTTACCTGAAGATCAGCGAAGGCTGCGATCGGCTGTGCACGTTCTGTGCGATCCCCAAGATGCGCGGCAAACACTTCAGCAAACCAATCGAACAGATCATCGACGAAGCCAAACGATTGGGTGACAGCGGCGTTCGCGAAGTGGTCATCGTGGCTCAGGACACGACTTACTATGGTATGGATCGCTACGGCGAACCTCGTCTGAACCAGTTGCTGAAAGAGCTCGACAAAATCGAATCGATCGATTGGATTCGGCTGATGTATTTCTATCCGATGTACATCGACGACGCCCTGATTGATACCTTGGCATCCGCTAGACGAATCGTGCCGTACATCGACATGCCACTGCAGCACGCCAGCGACAAGATGCTGAAACGAATGGCTCGCAAGACCACTCGGTCGTTGCAGACCGACATCGTGCAAAAGCTTCGCTCGCGAATCGATTCGTTGGTGATGCGAACCACGATGATCACAGGATTCCCCGGCGAGACCGAAGAGGACTTCGTCGAACTGATGGACTTCGTTCAGGAATCACGATTTGAAAATCTGGGCGTGTTCACCTACAGCATCGAAGAAGACACACCTGCCGCGAGATTGCCCAACCGAGTCGATCCTGAAGTGGCCGCGCGACGTCGCGATGATTTGATGGAACTGCAGCAGCAAATCGCGTTTGATTGGAACGATTCTCGCGTGGGTGGAACCGAAGAAGTCTTGATCGATGCGGAGATGCCCGAACAAGACAACGTCTTCATCGGCCGTACCCGAAGCGAGGCACCCGATGTCGATGGCTTGATTTACGTCTCGCAAGTTGATCCGGACTCTCCGGTGGAAGTCGGGCAAATTCGACCGTGCGAGATCGTTGCTTCTCAAGGTTACGATTTGGTTGCCGCGGCGACTTAGAACCAATCACCACTTGCTCATTTGTTCCCTTTGATTTTGGTCGCCTCATGGCTGGTCCTTCGATCTACAACGTTCCCAACGCACTGACGTCGGCACGTTTTGTGTTGGCGATCGCGGTGATGGCGTTGATCCCGTTGGGAATGCCATTGGCTGCCATGATCGTTTTCTTGATCGCGGCGTCGACGGATTGGATGGACGGCTACTGGGCTCGCAAATACGGGCAAGTCACGAAGCTTGGACGAATCTTCGACCCGTTCGTCGACAAGATCATCATTTGCGGTTCGTTCATTGCTTTGGTTGCGGTCCCAGACAGCCCCGTTGCTTCTTGGATGGCCACCATCGTGGTGGCTCGTGAATTGTTGGTCACCAGCCTGCGTGGGATCATCGAAGGTGCTGGTGGCGATTTCTCGGCCAGTTGGCTGGGCAAGTGGAAGATGGTGCTGCAATGTGCGGCCGTGGTTGCCGTGTTGCTAACTTACATTGTCACTCCTGTTCCGATGTGGTTGGCATGGGCGTCATGGGGATTGCTGTGGGCAGCCATCGCACTGACGGTCTACTCCGGTGTTGACTACACCTTGATTGCCGCCCGTGTCATGCAGTCCGACGCGGGGTTGGAAGTTCCCGCGGAATCTCCTGTTGCCACCGCCAATCCAGATCCCACACACGCCATGCCCACTGACAACAACTCACACGCCAATCGCGTCGCAACGACTAAGAGCAATGCTTCGTCACGAGATGACGCCAAGCGTCGCGCCGTATCCAGTGAGCTCCCGACCCAATGAGTTTCGGGTTCCCAACAGCATCACATTGGGCATGTTCATTCTTGGCTCAAGCCGATGTCACTGCGCCAGTGGACTCAACGAATGCGACTACCGCGAGTGAAATTGCAAGTGAATCGACGGAGGTGGTTGAGCTTGGACTGCCCGAGATCGCTTTGTTGATCTTGTCGCTTCTGATCTTGCTTGCATTCGCAACCTCGCTGTCCCAGTGGATCCGTTTGCTGTATCACGGCAAACGTCCGTTTGGCGCGAAGGCCTTTGTCCCGGTCCGATCGCGACACCTGCCTTTTTGGTCGGTCCTCTACTTTGTGGTTTTCATTGGAGCACTGATATTCAGCTCGTCTTTGTTGCAGGGTGCATTTCAAGCCGCGGGGTGGATTGAAAAACCAGTGGCGCAAGCTGCTGAAAACTTGTCATATCCGCAAACGGAGCCTTTGGTTGCAACCGATCCGGTCGCGGAAAATCCCGATCAAACAGACACACCTGACGAAGACACACCTGACGAAGACGCACCGCACAACGCTGAGGAAGACAACGCCGAAGAAATCGTGGCGGCAGGATCGCCCGGCTTGTCCGTGCCACAACTCACACTGAGCACGTTGGGGATGCTAACGGCCACGGTGATCACGTTGATGATCCTTTGCTTGAATCATCGCAGCGCCATTTCTCGAATCGGTTTGATCCCGAAGCGCGGCGACATCGGTCTCGGGCTTCGATCCGCATTGATGATCCTTCCTCCGACGATGTTGATCATGACCGCGGTGTCTCTCATGCAGGAGTACTCGCATCCAGTCTTGGACGCACTTCAACCGGATGAATCCGAGGCAGGTCCAAACTACGCCGTGTTTGCATTGCTGTTTGTCACAACTGCACTGGTGACCCCCGTGGTCGAAGAGTTCTGGATCCGAGGCTTGCTGCAGGGCGGCTTGCAACGCTTGGCCGACTGGCGACTCTCGATGGTGCGACAATCGTTTGAGCAATCAGCCGCCCCCATTGAAACACCGGATGATGCCCCCGCGTTTCAACTTCAGCGTGAAGCGACAAACATCAACGAAACTGCCTACATGGCTCCTGGGACTGCCGCAGGCACCGAACCGCTAGTGGCAACAGCGTCCACGGCAATGCACACGGATTCTAGTGACTGGACGCCCACTGCAATCTGGCCCGTCTTCGTTGCTAGTCTCGTGTTCGCTCTGTTGCACTGGGGCCAAGGCTTGGCCCCCATCCCCTTGTTCTTTTTGTCGCTGGGACTTGGCTATCTGTATCGCCAAACCGGTTCGTTGATCCCTCCGATCATCGTCCACTTTGTGCTCAACGGACTGACCATGGTGATGACTTTGATCGAGATGTCGCGGGCATGATTTCGCCGTCCACGGACAACTTGATTCGCATTCGTGGTGCCCGGGTTCATAACCTTCGCAACCTCGACGTCGACATCCCTCGCGACGCGATCACGGTCATCTCAGGAGTCTCCGGCAGCGGCAAAAGTTCGCTCGCATTTGACACTCTGTTCGCGGAAGGCCAACGGCAATACATCGACAGCTTGTCGACTTACGCCCGGCAATACCTCGACGCCATCCCACGTCCCGATGTGGACTGGATCGACGGGTTGGCACCGACATTATCGATCGATCAAAAGAGCGGTTCGCACTCGGCTCGCAGCACCGTTGCCACGATCACCGAGATCTACGACTACCTACGACTGCTGTACGCGCGAGTCGGTGTCCCTCACTGCGTCGCCTGCGGCAGCACGATCAGCACGCAAACGCCCGATCGCATCGTCGCGACATTGGCGACTCTGCCCGATCGCACCAAGCTGACTTTGATGAGCCCCATGGTTCGCGGCCGCAAAGGGGCTCACGCGGATGTGCTGGAACAAATCGCCGGCCACGGATTGGTGCGTGCTCGCGTCGATGGCGAGATGTATCTGCTCGAAGATGTGCCGCCGCTGGCGGTTCGTAAAAATCACACCATCGAAGCCATCGTCGACCGGCTGATCATCAAAGACGGAGTGGACGCTCGTTTGGATGAGTCCACTCGGTTGGCACTGCGGCTTGCGGGTGGCATGTGTTCGGCATTGATCGATCGCGGGGACGGCGAACCGGAAACCAAACTGTTCAGCACTTCGATGACTTGTTTGGAGTGTGGCGAAAGCTTTGAAGAACTGGAACCGCGAACATTCAGCTTCAACAGTCCCTACGGTGCCTGCCCAGCGTGCCAAGGCCTCGGCAAAGTTGCCGTCCGCGGTGACAAATCGCACATGGTGACCTGTTCGACTTGCGAAGGTGGGCGATTGAAAGCGGAATCGCTCGCCGTCACGATTCACGACGTGTCCATTGATGCCATGTGCCGGATGCCGTTGCCGGACGCCCAGTCGTGGATGGAAAACGTTGCCAAGCCACTCGATGCATTGCAACAAAAAGTCGCCGCCCCGATTCAATCCGAAGTCGTCCGCCGCATTGATTTCTTGCGACGTGTCGGTGTCGACTACCTGACGCTGGACCGTTCAGCGGAAACGCTCAGCGGCGGCGAAATGCAACGCGTCCGTCTGGCGACCAGCATCGGCAGCGGCCTGGTCGGAGTCTGCTATGTGCTGGACGAACCTTCGATCGGACTGCACCCGGCTGATCACCACCGGTTGCTCGCCGCGATCAAGGAATTGCAGACGGCCGGCAACACAATTGTGATTGTGGAGCACGACGAAGACACCATCCAAGCCGCGGACCATGTCATCGACATCGGCCCCGGTGCAGGTCGCCATGGCGGCCGGTTGGTCAGCCAAGGCACCGCGGCAGAAGTCGCCGACGATGAATCCAGCCCCACGGGAGCCTACCTGTCCGGACGCTCGAAGATTGGACTGGACCGACCAAGACGCACACCTCGCAAATCGCATCAGCTGACCCTGACCGGCGCAACGCTGAACAACTTGCAAAACGTCACCGCAAAAATTCCGCTGGGATGCTTGGTCGGCGTCAGCGGTGTTTCCGGCAGCGGCAAGAGCTCGCTGATTGTTGACACGCTCTATCCTGCTCTGGCTGCCAAGTTGGAATTGGTCGCCGACCAACCCGGGCCCCACAAACGGCTGACCGGTGCTCAGCACATCGACAAACTGGTTCCCATCGACCAAACCCCAATCGGCCGAACGACGCGAAGTTGCCCGGCCACTTACGCTGGTGTCATGGATCCCATCCGCCAAGTCTACGCGAGCACGCGAGAAGCCAAGACGCTCGGGTTCGCCGCGAATCGATTCAGCTTCAACAGTCCGGCCGGTCGCTGCGACGTCTGCAAAGGCAACGGCTTTGAACGCATCGAGATGAACTTCCTCAGCGACTTGCTCATCGAGTGTTCACGCTGCGGCGGCAAACGTTTCAACCGCCAAACACTGCAAGTCCGGTTCAAGGGCGCGACGATCGCCGACGTGCTCGGCATGACGATCGACGCGGCCCAAGAGTTCTTTGAAAACGTGCCCAAAGTCCATCACTTGCTAGCATCGCTCGTCGATGTTGGACTGGGCTATGTGACGCTGGGGCAATCCAGCACCACGCTCAGCGGTGGCGAAGCCCAACGGATCAAATTGGCCACCGAGCTCGCGCGACCGGCAACCGGCAAAACGTTTTACGTGCTCGACGAACCCACGACCGGTTTGCACTTTGCTGATGTGCAGCGACTGCTCGTCGTGCTCGATCGCTTGGTCGAAGCCGGCAACACGGTGCTGGTCATCGAACACCAATCCGATCTGCTGGCCGCCTGCGACTGGCTGTTGGACCTCGGCCCCGGCGGCGGCTCACAAGGCGGCCACCTGATCGCCGAAGGCCCGCCAGAAACCATCGCCGCCTGCCCCAAATCCGCCACCGGAAAATTCCTGCGGCTGCGGTGATTATCGAGGTTTCCAACCCGAGACAAGCAAGCCAGCCCCTTCCAGGGCGAATTCGTGGATGACTCCGGAGGAGTCCGCGTCGATAGCTCAGGGCGGGAGCCCCGAGGCTGTTGATGAACCAAATGAAATCGCCCCGGATGGGGCCGGCGTGGATTCAATGAGGGGCCGAGAACACTCAGACGGACAGGCAGAAGTGCCCAAGCTATGATCGTCACGCATTGCTCGTTGGTTCATCGACCTCGCTCATGCTCGGCAGCAAGACGATTTCAACGAGAAACATCCGGCGATGCGAAAACGCTAGAACGACACGGCGGCTTCCTCCAACGGAACGTGTTCGCAAATCGATTCAATATCTCCCGCAAGAACTGCATCCCAGGCGATGCTGATCCGCCAACCAAGCAGCAACATCCCTGGGCGACGCTCGAACACCTTGATACTCGACTTCTTCATCCCAGTCGAGCAAGGCGTGGAGGGTGCCGTCCACCATCCATTCACCTTCGTTGTGAGGCATCGTTGCACCCGACCGAATCATGCGGCAGCGTCCTGTCGCTGCTGGACTCGGAAGCCGACACCAGGGCGACGGACCGCTGCTCCGGTGCAGCACCTTGGTCAATATACCTCCGTCCCCTTTGAACCGCCCGAGACAAGCAAGCCAGCCCCTTCCAGGGCGAATTCGTGGATGACTCCGGAGGAGTCCGCGTCGATAGCTCGGGGCGGGAGCCCCGAGGCTGTTGATGAACCAAATGACATCGCCCCGGATGGGGCCGGCGTGGATTCGATGAGGGGCCGAGAACACTCAGACGGACAGGCAGGAGTGCCCAAGCTACGATCGTCTCGCATGGTTCGTTGTCTCCATCGTTGGCTATCGCCCTCACTCATGCTCGGCAGCAAGGCGATTTCAACGAGAAACATCCGGCGATGTGAAAACGCTAGAACGACACGGCGGCTTCCTCCAACGGAACGTGTTCGCAAGTCGATTCAATATCTCCCGCAAGAACTGCATCCCAGGCGATGCTGATCCGCCAACCAAGCTGCAACAGCCCTGGGCGACGCTCGAACACCTTGATACTCGACTTCTTCATCCCAGTCGAGCAAGGCGTGGAGGGTGCCGTCCACCATCCATTCACCTTCGTTGTGAGGCATCATTGCACCTGACCGAATCATGCGGCAGCGTCCTGTCGCTGCTGGACTCGGAAGCCGACACCAGGGCGACGGACCGCTGCTCCGGTGCAGCACTTTGGTCATCCCCCCCGTCCCCTTTGATCCGCCTATTTCGCAGGTCCGGGCTTGGCGTTGCTCTCAAGATACGTTTGCCGACGCAACAAAGGTGAGTCCTCATCTTCAACCGCCAGCACTTGAGATCCGACAAGAGAGAGGCCGTTCTTTTCGATTCGATACTCAAACACGTTCTTCCTTACAATCCAGTTAGCAATCGCTTCGATGTGTACGCTCTTCGCGGAGCGGCGAATGCTGACAATGCTGGCTGATGATGGGCAGATAAGTTGCCAATGCACAATCCCTTCCTCTGTAACAAAAGCTGCAATTGTCTGAATGGCATAATCTGCTGCATCGGGGTAGGCTAGCTCGCTGAAAACAAAGATAACTTCGTCATTGGTTCGCCCCGGAAACGCCGATACCATGCGCATGGCCTGGAACCTTCCAAGAGTGTTTTCCTTAAGCTTTTCCGAATCAGGCCCTGTGTTGCTCATGACAAGTTGAAAGAAATCCCTCTCCAACGGTGTGTAGCGTTTGCTGTCAATTAGTTGTGACAGGCTTCGCTCTGATTGAGGAGGTTCTGCAGCCGGAATTCGTGTGCAGAAAAAAACAATTGCGATGCCTGCAAGGATTGCAAATGCAGGCGAATCTTGTGTCTGTCTCGCGTTCGATACCATCGAAAATTCCTTGCTTTGTAAAAACAGATATTTGCCGCTTCGGAACTTCTGAAGCAATCTAACGTTTATGTATCCTGGCCTTTATGATCCGCATTTCAAGATCTTTCCCTTCAACGGCAATCAAGGCGTGGAGGGCGCCGTCCACCATCCATTCACCTTCGCTGGGCGGCATCGTTGCACCCGACCGAATCATGTGGCAGCGTCCTGTCGCTGCTGGACTCAGAAGTCGACGTCAGGGCGACGGATCGATGCTCCGGTGCAGCACCTTGGTCAATTTACCCCCCTCCCCTTTGATCCGCCTCTTCTATCTGTTTAAACACTGTGCATTTCCGTTTTTGAAAATCCAGTTCAACATTCAGGTCACGAAGGAATCCTGCCCCAACACTTTGAGGGGAAGCCGCAGTCACACCGACCCGCCTGATCAGGAGGTTTCGGATTTGAAAGGTCTTTAGCAATCCATCTTGCACCACCGTGGACGATAACCTTTGAGTTTCATGGTCAAACCGGACAAGCTCTGTTTCCTCTGCGTCACTTATCAGTCGCTCTTGCAAGAGAGCTGAAAAACGATCTTTCGAGAGCGTTATCGAGCCATCGCTTCCAGTATCGACCAAGAATCGCCCCGTTTCATCTCCCACTACGCAGTTGTCGAAATAGAACCGTCCCTCTTCCCCAACCTGCATTGGAATTTCAGTTAAGACGGTAGCATCCTCCACTGACAATTTGGTTTCAAAGGAATTTGACAAAACTAGTTTCTTGGCGATCAGGAAGTCCATTCCTACAACACCATGGACTGTTGGTTCTCCCAATTGAATCGATTGAAGGTCCATCGCAATGAACTTCAAACCATCGAACCCGGGGATATCCAAGGCGAATTGATCTCCCTGCCTATTTGCACGCCCGCTTGAAACCAGTGTGGCTAGCATGTCGGATGAAATAACATTGACAGTTGCACCCGAATCAAGAATGAACAAAAGGGAGTCTTGCTCGCTGTCAACCTGGATTCCAGGCAGTGCATTGTGGATGAGTTGAGATCGAAACCCTTCAACAAAATCTGCTTCGCACGGGATACTGAAAAGAAAAATCGTGAATCCAGAAAGGAAACGGCAGATGAGAACTCTTGAGTCCACAAGCCGATAGACTCCCATCAAAAACACAGAGAGCACTCGACGAACTCCAAAGGCAGGCTTGAGTGACCCCCGAAACTGCAATGAAACACTCATCGTCTTCGCTCCTGTGGTAGCAAGGGTATTAATTCAATGCCGCCCTGAATGCTCATGCCGTCACCTCGGTGAATTTTTGGTCGAATCTTGAGGTCCCACTCAAATAGCTTCGGGAACGAAAACCTTGGTCTCGCCTTCGGCCGCACGGGACCGAGTTGCTCGTTCTCATTTATCTTCGGCTTCACGAAGATACCTTTTATGCTCTCGACTACTTTATCTGCACGCTCTTTTGCCGCGTTTTTCATTGGTTCGACGAGATTCTCTTTCAGGATGTCCTTGCCCCAATCTTCAAGCTCTTCAACACCGCCCACGGGGCCCAGGGGCGGCTGCTCCCCATTCGCTCCTGGGATGTTTTGCTTGGGGAGCCTCCATTTAAAACCCGGATCCCAGAAAAATTTCGGATCAGGAACGACTACTTCTTCAAGGACGCTAATTGACTGTTCTTGCGGAGTGGGGCCTTGTCCCCCAATCATTTCGTCGTCAGATGCTTGTATTAAGCCTGACGGATCGTTGAAACGAGTCGCCTCATTACCAACGTAACGATATAATTTGTAGTCTCCTGCCTTGAACCGAATCGGATCCTGGCTCATCCACCGACCATTGTTGGTATCGAAATAGCGAGCCCGGTGGTAGTTCAATCCGCTGGCTTCGTCGCGTTCGCGGCCGGTGAAGCCATAAAGGAAGTCGATGTCGGTGTCTGTTTCGCTGACTACGTTTCCGTAGGCGTCGTAGACAAGATGGTTCTCAACCGTGCCATCAGAATCGACCACGTCGCGGACGCTGCCCAATTGATCAGAGAGTGCCCAGAGCGTGTCACCGGTGGAATCGTCTTCGATCGCAAAAACTTGGTCGACTGCGGGACCGTGAAGCATTCGTCGGGTGATCGACCCTGATTCATCGCTAATTGCTAGAATATCGGTTCCACTGTAGATGTAGCGAGTGATCTGCTCTGGAAGCGGCCCCGCTCCGTCGAGATCCACACTCATGCTCACTCGCCGGTCAAGCACGTCGTATGTGTGCTCGACAACCTGAGTCACGGTGCCCAAGTTGTCTTTGTTAGTGACGGAAATCAAACGATTGCGATGGTCCCAGGTGTAAGTCACCGTTTTGTCGTCAGCGGGATCCGAACTGACTCGTGTCATGACAGTTAAGTTTCCTTCATCGTGGTTGCTCCATCTTCGTGATCAAGTGAGGTGAGCCGCCCCATCGAGTCAAATAGCAGATCGGTGGTTGCAACGGACGCAGCCGGCGTCACTGTGGCGGATGAGTACCGAGCAATGGAGTTCACTTGACTCGCAATTTACATTCCGTTGGAACGATTTCTTGGCGGGCTAGCCTTCGCCAGCGCCCGTAACCCTCTTTTTGAAAGCGTTTTGCAGAGATGCAATCTAAAATTGATTTCTGGTGTTTCAGCGGGTTTCGCTCTCGCCACCAATTCATTGCTTACCCAGCTGCTTCATTCCCTCGCTCGACTGCTTAAAATGAAGGCATTCGCAGAATGCCCCCTTGGTGTGAACATCCAAGTTGTCCAACACGACCGTTCAGAGAGTGAGAAGAATCGTGTTTGGTGCGAAATCCCCTCGCAAGCTCTCGTCGTCTGAGCATCCGTTTTCGATTGAGTTCAAGGCTTCGATGAGGCAGGGTGGGTTCCCACGACGTGCGTCATGATTAGGCTTGCGTTTTCGTTGACCTTGGACGCTGGCTAAACGTCCCAGTTCCGAAGATTTCCCCACCATCACCCCGCGAACACCAGGCTTTTTGTCACCATGCCACAACCCGAAAGCATTCTGGTCACCGGAGCGACTGGCATGATCGGTGCCCCGGTGGTGAGACGTGCGGCGGCCGCGGGTCACCACGTGCGGGTGGTCGTGCGATCAGGATCGGATCGTTCGGTTCTGGATGGCTGCGACGTGGAGTGGGTCGAATCGGATTTGACCGCCCCCAATGCCGCGTACCAGAACGCGATTCGCAAGAGCGACGTGATCGTTCACACCGCGGCGCATGTGGGCGATTGGGGGCCAGTGTCGACCTACCGAGCGATCAACTTGGACGCGGTCGAAGACCTGCTGCGGTTCGCCTCAGGCTCGGATCGATTGCGTCGGCTCGTTCACCTCAGTGCACTCGGTGTCTACCAAGCCAAACACCACTTCGGCACCGATGAAACCACGCCCGTCGACCTTCGCGGTTTCGATGGCTACACCCACACGAAAGCACTCGCGGAAGAACTCGTGACCGCGGCCCACCAAAAGGACGGCATGCCAACCGTGATCGCTCGGCCCGGATTCACCTACGGCGAAGGCGATCGACGGATTTTGCCAAGGTTGATGCAGCGATTCCGAAACGGTTCGATCCGGATGATCGGCAACGGCCAGCGAGTGCTCAACAACACCAACATCGACAACCTGATCGACGGATTGTTCCTGTGCATCGACCACGACGCGGCGGTGGGTGAGACCTTCAATTTGCGAGACGAGCGTTTGGTCACGCGAGCGGAATTCCTCGGCGCGGTGGCGGACTTCCTTGAGCTTCCACCGCCCAAACGTGTTCCGCTGTGGTTCGCCAAAGTCGCTCGCCCGGTCCTTGAAACCTACGGCCGAATTCAGGGTGCGGACGAGCCTCCTTTGCTGACCGGGGCGACGATGAAGTTCATGACGCTGAACTTGGACTTCAGCATCGAGAAAGCCATACGCTTGCTCGGCTATCAACCGCGAATCGATTTTCGCGAAGGGATCCAAGACGCACTGAAGTGGGCGGCAGAAAATGCATGTCACTGAACTCACCGCGTTCCTGGTTCCGCTGCCGCTCAAACGCGAAATCAAACATGCTTCGTTCACGCGAACGGAAAGCATCAACCTGCTGATCCGATGCAAGTTGTCCAACGGCACAATCGGCTGGGGCGAAGGCGTCCCGCGACCTTACGTGACGGGAGAAACACCCGAAGGATGCTTGCAACAACTGTCGCAATCCAACCTTCATCCCGCGTTGATGCAGTCCGCATCGAACTGGCCCGAGGTCATCGCAATCTGTGATGCATTGCAGTTCAACAACGACTCCGACGATTCGCGCGGCTGCGGTTCCAATTCACTGCGCTGCGCGGTCGAACTCAGCTTGCTCGATGCCTTTGGCAGACACTTCGGGCAACCTGTCAGCGCGGTGGTGCCGCACGTTGCCGAAGCAGCGGAAATCCATGTGAGACAACCTCGCGTTCGCTACTCCACCACCATCACATCCTCGGGTGCCAAAAGCGAGCGAATCTCCGCTCTCAAAATGCGTGCCTATGGGTTCGCTCAATGCAAAATCAAAGTCGGCGTGGACGGGCAAGACGACCCGTCACGTGTCGCTCGTATTCGACGCTGGATCGGCGGTGGAGTGGACCTGCGGTTGGATGCCAATGAAGCCTGGCGTCCCGAGGAAGTCGCCGAGAAGATGCGTCCGCTTCGCGAGTTCGGTGTGACTTGCATCGAGCAACCGGTGGCTCACGATCAGGTCGATGCCCTCGCGTCGCTTCGCGAATCGATTGGCGTTCCGATCATGCTGGACGAATCATTGACCAGCCGCATGGATGCAGAGCGAGCCATCGAGCTGGGCACGTGCGACCTGTTCAACCTTCGGCTTTCCAAGTGCGGCGGCTTCTTGAGTTGCCTTCGCTTGGCCGCGCTCGCCCGAGCGTCGGGACTCGGTTACCAACTCGGGTGTCATCCCGGAGAGTCCGGTGTCCTCTCGGCTGCCGGCCGACACTGGGCCAGCTCCGTTCGCGACATTCGATACCTCGAAGGTTCGTACGATCGACACTTGCTGACCACCTTGCCAACTCAGGAGGACATCACGTTCCGATACGGCGGGTGGGCACCGGCACTCGATTCACCAGGCCTGGGCGTCACGATTCGCGAAGATTGGTTGCGACAGAACGCGAAAGCGGAACGCACGTTTGTGGTCGAAGCTCAATGAATGGCATGCAGCAATCGCCGCAGTGCGAGATCGAGATGTTCGACGGTGCCGGTCGGCTGCGATTGATGTCGCGACAATGGAGAGTAACTCGTCCGCGCGGTCGGGTGGTGTTTTTGCACGGCATCGTCAGCCACTCGGGATGGTATTTGGCCAGTTGCGATGCTCTCGCTCAAAATGGATTTGAAGTCCACTTCCTGGACCGTCGCGGCTCGGGAGGCAACCCGTCTCGTCGCGGCGATGTCGATGACTGGCGGCAGTGGATCGACGACGTCGTTTGCTTTTTAAAAACTCAACCGCGGGATGTCCCGTTAATCCTGGGCGGGATCAGTTGGGGCGGCAAACTGGCGTCCGTGCTCGCGGCCGAGCATCCTGATCTGATCGATGGGTTGGCACTCGTTTGTCCTGGAATCTACGCGGCGCAGTTCCCTTCGCCGGCCAAGTACCGATTGCTCGGCGGACTTTCGCGAATCGGCCTGGGCGGTCTGCGGGTTCCGATTCCGCTGAAGGATCCCGCGTTGTTCACCGGAGTCGCTCGCTGGCAATCGTTCATCCAAAAGGATTCGCTAACGCTTCGCAAAGTCAGCGTGCGATTCGCGTTGGAAGACCGGAAGCTGACCCAGCACGCTCGAGAAGTCGCCGCGATGATTCGCACGCCGACCTGGTTGGTATTGGCGGGGCGAGACCGGATCGTCGACAACCCGAAAACACGTGAAATGTTGGATCGGATGGCGGCAAGCGACAAAGAATACACGTGTTACGAGGAGGCGGCTCACACGTTTGAGTTCGAACCCGACCCGCGGCCCTACTTTCGAGATCTGACGAACTGGGTGACCCGGGTCGCTCGCCAAACGGCTGGGGATTGAGCCCATGGGAAGGATGCGGGATATTGCCGGTGAATCTCCGTTTTTCCTGACTCACCGGCTCACCGCATGACTGCCTCCGCGATCTTGGCCTGCCAAAAATATCCCGTCACGACCATCATCGGGTTGGAAGTCCACGTCCAACTGAAGACGCAAACCAAGCTGTTTTGCGGATGCACCACCGAATTCGGTGCCCCGCCCAACACTCAGGTTTGCCCGGTCTGCCTGGGGATGCCAGGGGCGCTTCCCGTGATGAACCGCGAAGCGATCGCGTTGTCGGTCAAAACCGGATTGGCACTCAACTGCGACATCCCACCGCTGACTAAGTGGGATCGCAAGCAATACTTTTATCCCGATTTGCCGAAGGGCTATCAAATCAGCCAGTTTGATTTGCCGATCTGCGCCGACGGGCACCTGGCAATCAGCACGGACGATGGCGAAACCGAACGCCGAATCGGACTCGTGCGAGCTCACCTGGAAGAAGACGCTGGCAAGAGCATGCACGACGAAGCGTCGGGGATCAGCGACACCAAGATCGACCTCAACCGATGCGGCACGCCTCTGCTGGAAATCGTCAGCCAACCGGACCTCCGGTCGGCCGATGAGGCCAAGGCTTACCTCAGCGAACTCAAATTGCTGCTGACTCACCTGAAGGTCTCCGATTGCGAGATGCAGGAAGGCAGCCTGCGAGTCGACGCCAACGTGAACCTGCACATCGACGTCGAAGGCAAAAAGATCGCGACCCCGATCGTCGAAATCAAAAACCTCAACAGCTTCCGAAACGTCCAGCGAGCGATCGACTACGAAGTGCAACGACAGCTGGTCGACTGGGAAGAAAATCGCCAAACGATCGACGACGCTCCCAAGACCACTCGCGGCTGGGATGACTCCGCCGAGCAAACCTTTGCTCAGCGAGAAAAGGAAGAATCGGCTGACTACCGATACTTCCCCGACCCTGATTTGCTGCCCGTCCGCCTGCCTCGCGAATACGTGGAATCGATCTCGGAATCGTTGGGCGAATTGCCGGCTGTCACGCGAGAACGACTGCAGACGCAGCACGGCATCAAACCCTACGACGCCGACGTGATCGTCAACCAAGGTCCGGACGTGATCGATTACTTCGAGACCGCCGTGGGAGCCAGCGGCGATGGACGTCGCACATCGTCGTGGATGATGCAGGACGTGATGCGGACGATGAAGGAACGCAGCATCGACATCGATGCGTTTCCGATTCCAGCCGAGCGACTTGGCGAATTGATCCGCATGATCGCCGACGGAAAGCTGGACAACAATCGCGCTCGCGACGTGTTCGAACACTTGCTCACGCATGACGAATCGATCGAACAAGCGACCAAGTCGTTGGGCATCGAAGCGGTTGACGACGACGCGTTGGAATCGCTGTGCAAGGAACTGCTGGCGGCCAATCCGCAAGTTGTCGAGGACGTGAAGGGCGGCAAGCAACAAGCGGTTGGAGCCTTGATCGGGCAAGCCAAAAAGAAGAACCCCAATGCTTCGCCACAAGCCGTTCGCCAATTGCTGATCGACCTGATCGCGAAGATGTAGCCGTTAGTTCGCGGGAGACGCCGAGGCAGGTTCCGATTTACTCGGTGAGTCATGGACACCCACGACATTCCCGCACAATCGGCACAATCGTTTCGGTCTGGAACGGATGGCGAAGGGAAGGGTGGCGTGACGTCGCAGAACCGGTTGCTTCGATGCCGATGATGAGGTGTGGGGTACGTTTGAGTATTCAACTCGACGCGATGTCGTTCAGCGACCATCCCCGTCGAACATCTTCCATCGGCCAAGTCCCATGAATGCCTCCGCGAAAACGTCGACGCTTCGAGCGAAGCCGGATTGGGGATATCGCATTCTCCTCGCGATCGCTGCGATCGTTGCGGGTTGGTTGTTGCTGATGCCCATCTGTCCGCCGGTCATCCGCTCCACGATGCAGCGTTTCCACCTGCGAACACCTTCGTTTGCTTGGTGGGCGATCCAGACGCCGATTCCGGCGATGTACAACTTCAAAAACACAACCGAAGTTCGCGACTTGCCGCCCGAAGGCGAACTTGCCGGTTTGATCGATCCACTTTGGTTGTCGCCACTGGATGACGATACAGCCAAACCGGGCATTTTGGCGGCGCGAACAATCAATCACTACCCAGCCCGCGAATTCACGTTTGCCAATGGGCGAGTTCGATACCTGCAGGATGAATCACCTCGTTGGTTGGTGATCGAGTCTCACTACCGTGGCGAATCGATGCACTCGACTTATGAGTTGACTCGCGACGATGTTGGGAACTGGCAGATGGTATTGGCCGAGGAACCGGCATCATGAACAGTACTGCTGGCGTTCGCGAAGAATACACAGCGTTCCCGCCAAAGCTTCGCTGGACTGAATCGACTCCGCTGCACCTGACGTGGGCCGGCATGATGCTGGGTCTATTCTGGAAGTGGAAGTTCTTTCTGCTGGCCGATCGCATTTACGAAGCCATCCCAATCCACCACGAATTCTTTCCGACATGGTTGCAGTCAGCTACGGTGTTGCGAATCGCGTTCATCGCATCGGCCATCTCCGTTGTCGCAGCCTGGATCACCGAACAACGCGGGCGTCGATGCTTTGCCGCTGCTTTGACTTGGATCTCCGCGACAGTGATGATCTGGCATCAAGGCAGCTACAACGACATGACTTTTGTAACGTTTTGGTGGTGCAGCCTGTGGGCGTTTTGGTACACGACGCGTTTAGAAATCGACACACCAGAGGAACTCTACCGCAAAGCCGGGCGTCTCAGTCGAGTGATTGTTTCGGTTGTTCTTCTGGGGGGAGCTTCGGGGAAATGGACGGCGGAATACTGGTCCGGCGACGTGTTGTGGGAGATCTATTTCCTCGACCGAGACTTCTGGGTCTTCAATTGGTTGCGATCAAGCTTCGATGGCGAAACGCTCCGCAACATCGCGACGATTTATAGCCGAAAAGTCGTGTTGGTCGAAACTGTCGCAGGGTTCGCAGTTTGGTTGCTTCCCGCTCGTTGGGCGGCAATCATTGGTGCGGTCGTGTTCACTTCCATTGCTCTATTTTCGAATTTCATGTTGTTCTCTGTGCTGAGCCCACTGATTGGATTGTCGTTGGCCGGATGGATGCCTCGACCCCGGAACGATGCGGACGATGTCTCCGCGTCCAACAACCAAATCGCAGCGAGCGTGGGTGGATGAAAAGCATGCGTCCGATTCGCAATTGGTCCCGACGCATTCGTTTTGGACTGCTCAATCGCTTTGTACTTCGACCAACCACGGAACCGATCGACTATCGGCCGCAGGTTCGTTGTCGAGTATCGTTGCTGGACCATATGAATTCGGGTGCCAACAATGGTTCCACCCCCAACGAATGGATTGAATGCTTCGTCCATCGCATCGGTGATACAACGGCGAGCAAAGTTGCAGACAACAGCAGCCTGGATGATTGGCGAGACATCCCGCCGCCCAACGATCTTGTTCTCAAGTTCCCGGGGACCGGTGGACGAGCCGAGCGGTCGACGCCGTTCCCGATGCAACCCAACCAACCGATCTCGCCGAGTGCAGAGGTTTGGACATGGAATCCTCCCGGCTACGGTGGCAGCCCTGGTCATGCGACGCTGAAGAACTTGTCCGGTGCAGCGGCGGCCTGGAGCCAAAAGATTCTCGATGCACGTACGCAAACAGTCGCCGATGGCTGCTCAACTCGAATTTGGTTGTGCGGCAACAGCCTAGGGTGTCTTCCCGCGATGCATGTCGGGGCGTCGTTGATGGATGCGTATCCATCCGCGATCCTTTGGATTCGCAATCCGCCTGATTTGCGCCGCGTCATCCTCAACATCTCAGCTCGCTATCGGGCGACCACCGCGATGCAGCACGTCTCCGCAGTGCTGCCCAAAAACGTCGACGCGATCGATTTGGCTGCCCGTTGCGAGATCCCAGCGGTGTTTCTCATGTCAGAGAAAGATTCACTGGTGTTGCCGGAATATCAGATGGCAATCCATGCCGCTTACGCTGGTCCAAAACTGGTGGTGGAACTGTCTGGACTCAGTCACGACGATGTGCTGGAAGAAGAGCATCGCCCAGCGATCAACAATGCACTGGATTGGGTGATTCACCAATCACAAAGACCAGCGTAGTCCGGGGGCGTCCAAAGCGATCCCTGGCCTTTGTCGGTTTGATTCAGTCAGCACCGTCTCTTTCATACGACGTTCCAAATCAGGAACGACACTGGCCTGCATTCGTCCGCGACCGACGCGATAAAGGCGTCCAACGCGTTCGAAACCGGACTTGTAAAACGTGCTTTGCGAGGCAGCGTTGGTCCAATCCGTCGTTGCGAACCAATCATGAAGTTTCAGTTCTAGTGCGTCATCCCTGATCAATTTCTGAAGCAAAGTCGCCATGAGTCCGCGGCCACGATGATCCTGGTCCGTCCACGCATTGAAGAGGAACCCACAATGCGTGGGCATATTGAGCGACGATCCTAAGTGAGCACTTCGGCTGAAGTTTTCTGTCGCGGGAATGTAGCCGGTTGCCGCCCAAACGAACGAGACAACGCGGTCGCCCTCCCACATTCCAAACAGCCATTGATCTCCCGGACCATGTTCACGCGATGCATCAGTGTGGACAATCCCGGATCCGACGATCGGGTCAATGCGACCTTCCTGAAGCAATTGTTTGAGCTGATCCTGCTCAATCGCCCGAGCCACGAATGCTTCCGATTCGAGCCCCATGGATCGACGCTGAGCAGCAGCCGCAGCAGCTTGGTCCGCAGTTGCGTGCAACAAACACGTGACATCCATCACATGCAACCGCCGAATCGCCCGATAGAGAATCGCTAGCATTGCTGACATCATCAATGCCTCAATTACTTGGTTCGTGCGAGAAATCATCCGCACGTTGGTAGTCGCGAATCGAGTAGATCACAGGCGAATCAGACAGGTCATCCGCTTCTTCGACGGTGGTGTCCAACGCGGCTGAGACACACGCCGGAGTCTCCTCGACAAAGTTTTGCGTGATCGTTTGATCGGGCAAAAAGTCCCGATGCTCTTCGGCGAAGGCTTCGTCTAGAGTGAGCGGTTGATCTTGCGGCAAATCCTTCATGCGACGCCACTGCACCTTCAATAGCTGTGTGGCACGATCTTGAGCCATTCGCATTTGCCCGCGAGCGTGCTTCGCAAACACGGCAATTTCCAATAGCGGAATCGGACGCGAGTGCAGGCGTCCCTTGTAAGTTTCATCGCCTCGCATGTAGTCGATCCCTGCTCGCCCAAGTCGGTGAGCTTCACGGAACATATGCGAGTTCAACATGATGCCCGGCTTCAGATCGGGGTAAGCATGATTGACACCGGTGCTGTAACAGTACTGTCGTCCATCATCACCGATGTAGTGCAACTCCGTCGCAATGACTTCACCTTTGTAGATCAATTGAGGCAACACCAATCGTCCGCGTTTGCTCATTTCGACGGTGGCATCGGTGACAAACCGAACCATGCGGTCATCGGCATAGGTTCCCGGTTCACCGACGTCTTGCCAACGTTTCTGATGCAACTCGATCAGCTTCATCAGCCCCATGTGAACTTCTTCAGGGGCCCCCGCATCGCGGACGAAGAGTTCTCCGTCGCTTTCGTCCAACTTGCGAAGCAACCCGCGAACTCGATTTCGATACTTTCGCGAACGCGTTGCCAGCAAGTCTTCCCAAGTTGCTTCGCAGCGATTGAACCAAAGATGCATTCGGCTGTGGATGTTGGTAGGCACATCGTCCGCAACAAGGCTGCGTGCCAAAACTTCCATCGCGGGATCGCCTGCGATGGTCCCGTCAAAATCAATTTGGTCCCAACCATGTTTTCGGTCGGCGGAACACTGAATCAAGTGTTTTGCAAATGCGGTGGCAACCTCTTCGCGATCTTCCGGTCGCACCAGAATCGAAACGTGATCGGTGCACACGTTCCCGGCTGCGAGCGTTTGTAACCGACGAAAATCGCCCTCCGTTCGCTCCAACGGCAGCAATCCACGGCAATCGCCCGATTCATCGCGGGCGACCATGAAGAAAGCTCGTTCGGCATCGCCAAACTGCTGCCACCATGACCTCAGCCAAACGGTCTGACGAAAAGGAATTCCGCCCGCGAGGCGGTCCCAGGTGTTTCCGCCGGACAACAAGTCTTCGGGCGAATCGCTCATTTCAATGTGGATCATGCGGAACTTTAGACCACCCCCCGATTGCCCATTGCAACAAACGAATCGTTTTGACTTACAATCGGTGCGTCTTCACGCAGAGACTCAACCCAACCCACACAACCGTCGCAATCCGATTGCAACGCCGTCCTCCATCCCACCAAAGCCCATGCCCACCTCCACACCGCAAAACAAATCGCACGTTTCTTCACGCTGGGCCAGGCTGATTCGCCGTGCCGTTTTGGGCGGATGCGTCGTTGCCAGCACCTCGTCCATGTCTGTTGCTTCGGCCAACGAACCGGCCACCAGTGAGTCGGTATCGTCTTGGACCCAATTTCACGGCCCCAGCTCATACGGCGACGCTGGGTCCGGCACATTGCCTTCGACTTGGACCGAAGACGACTACGCTTGGAAGACACAACTCAACGCGAGACATGTGGGATCGCCTGTTGTGGCGGGCAACCAAGTCTTCTTGCTTGACACCGCGACCGATCCCGCCGACAAATCGATGAAGCTGGATTTGGTCAGCATCGATGTCTCGACCGGCGAAGTCCTTTGGCGCCGCTCGCATCCGTTTGAAGAGCGTCATCGCCATAGCCGCAACACCGCCGCTTCCAGCACACCGGTCGTGCATGAAGGACACGTGTACTTCGCTTACGGCGACGCCAAGCATGCCGAATTGCTGGCATACGACATGAAAGGCGAACCAGTCTGGTCGCGAGACTTGGGGCCCTGGTCAGGGGTGCATGGTTTTGGTGCCAGCCCCGTCGTGATCGATTCCAAGTTGCTGTTGTTCAACGATCAACAATCCAAGAGTTTGGAAGCGTGGCAGACTCCAGGCAAGAGTTCCATGTTGGCGTTTGATCCCAAGACCGGTGAAACGATTTGGGAAACTCCTGTCACTTCAACGCGTCCTTCCTACGGTGTCCCAACGACTGATGGCAAGCAACTGATTTGCGCTAGCACCGGTGACGGCGTCTTTGGGCTCGACCCAGAAAACGGCAAGATGCTGTGGTCGATCAAGGTATTCAACAAACGATGCTGCAGCTCACCGTTGGTGGTTGGCGACCTAGCGATCGGCACCTGTGGAAGCGGTGGTGGCGGAAACTACTTGTCCGCCGTCCGCATCCCCAAGAATGCTTCCGATCAACCCACCGAAGCATTCCGCATCACGACCGCTGCACCTTACGTCCCAACTCCCGCGGTCAAAGACAACTTGATGTTCTTGATTTCGGACAACGGCATCGCAACTTGCATCGATTGGCAGAACGACGGCAAAAAAGTCTGGAGTAAACGACTGGGAGGTAATTTCGGTGCCTCGCCGATCATCATTGGCAATCAGTTGCTAGCGATTTCGCTGGACGGGACCGCTCACGTGATTCCTGCAAGCGATTCACCCAGCGGAGCCAAATCATTCGACTTGGGCGGCCCGGTCGGAGCCACACCCGCCTTCACGGACGGGCGTTTATTCCTTCGCATCAACGACGAACTGTGTTGCTTGAAGACGCAGTAGTCACATGCTGCACTTAATGATCATGGCCTAAACAACCATGACTGGAACGATAATGGAGTCACCATTGGTCTCCATCATCGTTGGCGATCGTACGGGACTCTACTGAGCCCGAGCGATCTCAATCGTTGCATCGGCGATCAAACGGTTTGGGTACTGAGTCAAACGCGCCTCGGCACCTCGGAACCAACCCAACAACGGAGTTTGATAGTCCGCCGGTGCGTACGGTGAGGGACCGAATCGATCAGACGGCCAAGCTGTGCTGACAAACCGTCGTCGAGCGGGATCAAATTGGTAGTCGCCACCAAGCGGGCATTGTGGACGACCGCCCAAAACCAACTCGGCTTCGTCGATCGCTTGTTCCACTGGAACGCCCAACTGAGCCACCAACGAATTCAAAAACTCAGCTCCCGCGAGACTAGCCGTCGCCGCTCGCTCGTAAAGCTGTTGGTTCACCCAACCCTCCAACTTCGTGCCCTTCAAGCTGTCGATTCGTCCTCGCACCTGAGCCGGATCGTCGACCTCGTTCGCGGAAAGGTGCTGCAACGAGGCATTTAGCACGTCAGGTTGAAATGACAACACGCTGAAGCCGCCACCGGTATAGCGATACAAACCACCGATCAAACGATTCATCCCTGGACCGACCGGCTGACCGCGACCTAGCCCGAGCGGCAATCGGTCCAGTGCACCGGGTTGTGGCCAAGCACCGAGATATCCTGGCAGAGTCTTGAGGGCTCGATACTTGCTAATCAAACCATCGATCGACTCCGGTTCAGGCGGAAACGAATCCTTGATTGCGGCGAACAAGTGCGTTGGTGGTCCGAGCGTTTCCGAGGCGACGTGAGCCTGCAATGCCACCACGTCATCGGGTGCAAACTCCATCGCAACTTGCGTCGGTGGGCCAAGTTGTTTCGCCCAACTGCCATAGTTCTCCGGTTGCCAAGGCGCGATCTCAGCATGAATGGTCAACCGTTCGCGACGCTCACCTTCGGTGGGTCCCGTTGGATCGATCGGAAACTCTTCTCGCTGCACACCAATCACGATCGGATCGAGCGAACTGAATTGTTCGCTGTACGCAGCAGCGATTTGCCCATACCAACGCGATTCGCTGGCAGTCACCGTTTCAACTGGATTGTCGGCAATCGGCAAGAACGTTCCGCGAGCACCACGTCGGGTGTCGACTAAGTGATTGGAGAAAGAAACCACGCCGGTTCCATCGGCTCGATCACCAAAATTCTCAGGCAGGAATCCCGCGTTGATCAAACCATCGATTTCTTGAATCGCGGGCTCACCGGGAACCGTGTTGGAACGTGCTGCCATGCGAGCCAATCGAACCAATGCAATGTCGGCTTCCGCCTGCATTCGACGACGAAGCTCGATCAAGTAAGAAGGCTCCAACAACCCCTGCAGCATCTCGGCGGAGAAGTAAGCAAAGATGGTGTCGTTGCGTTCCAACGGCATGTAACTGCGAGCCAACTGAAAATCGGTTGTGTCGGCCAATGACTCACCGGTCTCCGCGACCTCTAAAAAACGGTCGGCAATGGTTTCGCTGTTCGTTACCAAGATGCACGGCCCGGCTTCGACCAAGAACGATCGCACGCGATTGTCGCTGCTGCGAAGCAACGTTGCGGGACCATGCTGCAGGTCAACTTTCTTCAGCGTCAACGATTCGTCACTTTCAGCCAATTTGGTGCGGTCGCTATTCAAACTGCTTCGCAGCAAGAACACGTTCTTTGCATGAAACAAAACACCAATCGATGCCCCGTCATCCAGGTACATGTCGCGACCAATCAATGCTTGGTCCTCAATCACGCTGGGACCCAGCAAACGACTCATCGCGTTAGTCTGAACACCCAACTGACGTTCCAATCGTTCCGCGGATTCATTGCTGATTCCACGCAGTGTGATCATTCGCGAGATGTCACCGCCGTACTCGAGTGTCAGATCGCGAAACCATAGGTAGTTTTCAAACGAACCATAACGAAGATAAAAACACTCCGGTGGCACGTGCTCCGCTAACACTTCGATTGCGGGTGGCTCGACGGGTGCGGTCGAAACCGGAGGTTGCCAAACCGGTGACGCGGGCAACGGCAACGCGGCGACCTGAGTCGGGGTTGGGTCGCTCAATGTTTGTTGCAGTGGACCACCTGCCGCCGCGACAGCGAAGACTTCGTTGGCCACTCCGGCTGCACCACCGATCCACTCGAGCGTGTGAAGCAGGGGATCTTCTGTTTCAGTTTCATCACCTCGTCCAAACCAGGCCGGCAACGGCAAGTTCAAACGCCCCGACAACATTGCGATCAAGTAGGTCGGGACCCACGGCGGGGTGTCAGTTGCATCGATCTGTCGTTTTGCCGCGACCGTGGTCTCATCCCACCAAGCCGTTTGCATGGTTCGAGCGAGACCGGGATCGGTCACGGGCCGAACGTCCACCATCGTCAGAGTCCCTAGGTGATCTCGCACGGGCACTGAGAACGGTTGGTCGCCGGTGAAGAGAAACATGACTCGGCGACCAACGGTTTGTTCCGTCGCATCGTCACTGGAGGTCAATTCGCGAATCAGGTTGCCGACTCGGTTTAGCAAACGGCCACGACCGATTTGGGGCACGGGTTGCTCCGATGGCGGACGTCCCACCGTGACTCGGACGTCGTTGCTCACCGGATAGTAAATTTTCGTCGTCGCCGGAGCAGGTTCTCCATCGATCGTCAGGGGACCTGGAGCGGGTCCGACGACCGGATTCCGCAGTGGCATTTCGATGACCGCCACGCCGTAAGGCTGGCCCGTGACAGCTTGCACACGAACATCGACCGCATTGGCTGCACCACCCAGCGGCGGAGCAACATTCCCTTGAGAAAACGGCCCCGGCGGGACTTGTCCGGATTGCCCGAACGGCACCGGTGGAATTGGAGCGGGCTGAAGCGGTGTGGCGGGCAACTGAGCTTTTGCGACCGAAACGTCACCGGCAATCAAGAGGCCAAACACCACCCCGGCGGACACCAGCACGGTCGCGAGAAGGGTCTTCTCAGGAAACAAAGTGCGAATGGGGGTGGATTGTTCAGACGGGGAAGGCATGATCAGAGTCTCGTGGAAGATTGGCAGCGTGGTTTTCACCAGCCGTGTCTTGCGACATTCTATTCGGGCCTGAATTTGGGCACGCGAATCCTGAACATTCGAAACCTCTCACCCAGAAAGTCAACCGTGGCCAGCCCGTCTCGAAGTGGTGTCTTCCAAGCCGAAACCGATGCCCGACTGGAAGCATACGCCGAAAGCATCAGTTTTGACTCGCGGCTGTACGAGCACGACATTCGCGGATCGATCGCCCACGCAAACATGCTTCGCGAAGTCGGCTTGCTGACGGAAGATGAATTCAAGCTCATTCGGGACACTTTGGAAACCATTCGTGGCGAACTGGATCGCGGCGAATTGCCGATGCGGTTTGAGCTCGAAGACATCCACATGCATGTCGAACAAGCCCTGATCGATCGGATCGGAGACACCGGTCGCAAACTGCACACCGCTCGCAGCCGCAACGATCAAGTCAGCACGGACACCCGAATGTGGATCCGGCAATCCCTCGATGAAATCGATGCATTGTTGGTCGATCTGCAATCCGCATTTCTATCGCGTTGTGAGAATGACTTTGACATCATCCTGCCCGCCTACACGCACCTGCAACGGGCCCAACCGGTGCTCGCGCCGCACTACTGGCTCGCCTACATCGAAAAACTGGAACGCGACCGGCAACGCATCGCGGATTGCCGGAAACGAGTCAACCAGTGCTCGCTGGGCATAGCCGCCGTCGCCGGAACGACGCTTCCGATCGATCGCCAGCACACCGCTTCGGCGCTGGATTTCGAAGGCATCACCGCGAATAGTCTCGACACCAGCAGCGACCGTGACTTTGTGGTCGAGTCCACGTTTGTGATGTCGCTGATCGCGTCCCACCTGAGTGGCTGGGCGGAAGAATGGATTTTGTGGAGCACGGTGGAGTTTGACTTCATCCAAATCCCGCAAGCTTTCTGCACCGGCAGCAGCATCATGCCGCAAAAGGTGAACCCGGACACGCTGGAACTCACCCGAGGCAAGTCGGCTCGCGTGATGGGTGCTCTACAAACTCTGATGTTGCTGATCAAGAATTTGCCGCTGGCTTACAACCGTGATTTGCAAGAAGATAAACCACCGTTGTTCGATGCCTTCGACACAACCCGAGCCATGTTGGAACTCGCCGCACCAATCGTTCGCGGAGCCGAACTCAAACGGGAATCCATCGCAGCGAGGATCGAGAAGGGCTACCTCGATGCGACCACATTGATGGAATGGATGATTGCTCGCGGGATGCCACAACGAACCGCTCACCACTTGGTCGGTGCGATCGTTTCCGAAGCGATGCAGCAGGGCGTGACGCTGTCCGATTTGCCGCTGGAGACCTACCAAAAGCTCAGCGACCAAATCGACGAGTCAGTCTACGAAGTGCTTGGTACTTCCAACGCAATCGCCGCCTTCCGCAGCGAAGGCTCCACCGCACCGGCCCGCGTTCGCGAGCAGATCAAGCAGTGGACGTCGCGTCTGGAAAACGCGTGATCAGCACCGTCGCAACCGTAGCCCACCGACGCCACTCGGAATCTGTAACCCACCGACGCCGTTCGGTGGGAAACTAAAACAGCTGTAACCCACCGACGCCGCTCGGTGGGCAATCAACGTAGGCCAAGTCCCACCTGGCCTGACGAATCGGTGCGAAGCGGTCACAGACCGTAGCCGGATTCGCCAGAATTCGGACACTCACACATTCAACCAACTGAATTCTGGCGAATCCAGCTACGAACCACTTCGCGACCCGAACGCGTGACGCTGGAACCAGGTTGCCTGAATCTACATTTTGCAATTTGCAATTGTCAATTTGCCCTTTGCAATCATCCCTCAAAGACGCTGCAAGAACGCGTCAAAAGACGAGAGTACCCCCTGCCCGATTCGAACGAGCGTTTCCGACCGGATATGGGCCGATGTCCTGGGCCACTAGACGAAGGGGGCGATGCGAGACGGCCGGGGAAAACCGGCCATCCCTGTTATCGCAAGCGATCAGTCGTCGACGCTTTTGACGACCTTGTCGATCAAACCGTAGCTGCACGCTTCGTCGGCTGACATGAAGCGGTCACGATCGGTGTCCTCTTCGATTTTCTCGAGCGAGTGACCGGTGTGTTCAATCATGATCTCGTTCATGCGTTGCTTGATTCGGCGCAATTCAGCGACGTGAATCTCCACTTCGCGAGCGGTGCCCTGCATGCCAGCGAGTGGCTGGTGAATCATGATGCGAGCGTTTGGCAGAGCGAATCGCTTGCCCTTGGCACCGGCGGTCAACAAAACCGCGCCCATCGAAGCGGCTTGTCCGATGCAGTACGTCGCGACGTCGCACGAGACGAATTGCATCGTGTCGTAGATCGCCATGCCCGCCGTGATGCTACCACCAGGCGAGTTGATGTACATGTGGATGTCTTTCTTGGGATCATCCGCTTGCAAAAACAGCATTTGAGCGACGAGCGCGTTGCTGATTTGGTCGTCGACTTGTTGACCCAGAAAAATGATCCGGTCTTTCAGCAATCGGCTGTAGATATCGTACGTGCGTTCTTCGCGGCCGTTGCTTTCGACCACGTAAGGAATGACGGGCATAATGATGTCCTAGTTGTTTTGGTTCGTTGAGAAGGGGAGGTCCGAAGTCTGAGGTGAATCAGTCTTCGTCTTCTTCGCTTGCGGGAGTTCCCAACAAGAGGTCGTCAACGAGCCCGTACTCTTTGGCTTGTTGTGCGTCCAAGAAGAAATCGCGATCGGTGTCCTTGGCGATTTGCTCCACCGATTTACCGCAATGGCTGGAGATGATTTCGTTCAGTTTGTCGCGATAGCGGAACATTTCGGCCGCTTGGATTTCAATGTCGCTGACTTGACCTGAGACTCCGCCGAGCGGTTGGTGCATCATCACGCGACTGTTTGGCAAACAGAATCGTTTTCCCTTGGCACCACCGATCAACAACACTGCCGCTCCGCTGCAGGCTTCGCCAACGCAGTAGGTTGCGACGGGGCACGACAGCATTTGCATGGTGTCGTAAATCGCCAACGTTGCCGTGACGCTGCCACCGGGCGAGTTGATGTAAAGGTGGATATCTTTGCGACGATTCTCGCTCTGAAGATACAACAGCTTCATGACAATTTCGTTGGCATTGGCGTAGTGGATCTCGCCTTGCATGAAAACGATTCGGTTTTCAAGCAACAAATCGCCCAGCGTCATCTGACGTTGGCGTTGATAACTCTGGTAGGAAGCCGCGTTTGCGAGACGATGATCCGAAGCCATGGCGTGTTGCGCGTTTAGGTTCTGATCATGCAGGGACGGAAACGGGGAACCAAACGGATCGGACATTCGTGGTAGCCTTTGGCGTGGAATACAGGGTTGCCGTCATGAACAAAAGGCCCAATCGGGACAAGAAGGTTCAGTGTTCGCGATTGAACACCAGGTGACAAGACGGGTTGACCCGCGAAGGTGTTCTCCGATTCCCTTGGGATGCGTGCTAAACTACGCATCTTAACGTTCTGGCTCTGTCTTCCCCTCCCGTCACCCGCCTGACGAAGCTCCCAACCGCCCCCTCGCGTCAATATTTGCCCGCTCGCGCCAGCATTGGCTCCCGCCCTCGCTCCCCACCCCAGGTTTCACACCATGCGTTTGAAAACGTTTGCCTTTCGCCAGCCCGTCGATGCCCATCTCGCCAAGCCACAATTCACTTCCGCCCGCTTGGCGGCATGGATTTTGAGTGGATTCGCCTGCCTTTCGATTCTTGCCAGCGCACATTTCCCTCGTGCAAAGGCTCAAGACACGGCTGCGGCTGGTGTCGCCAACCAACCATCTGAGAGCGATGCCGATGTTTTGGCTCCCTATCGCGAAGCGGCCACCAAACGTTGGGAAAAGGAGATCCAGAAATACGAGACTCTCGACGCAAAAACCACTGATCCGGCCGACGGAATACTACTGATCGGCAGCAGCAGCATTCGCCGTTGGGATACGGCCGCCGATGACTTGGCACCGTTTCGAGTCATTCCAAGGGGCTACGGAGGAGCCAAGTACTCGGATCTTGCCGTTTTCGCCGAGCGATTGATCACGCCCCATGATTTTCGTGCTGTCGTGATCTTCGTTGGCAACGACATCTCAGGCAAAGAAACCGACGCCACTCCTGAAGAGGTCGAACGATTGGTTCGTCATGTCGTCGAGATCGCCCGCGAGCACCGCTCCGACGCCCCCGTCTTGTTAGTCGAAGTCACACCGACACGCTCACGTTACGACGCGTGGCCAAAAATTCGCGAACTCAACGCGATGCTGCGTGAGGTTTGCTTCACCGAGCCCAATGTTCACTTCGTGGCCACGGCGGAAACGTTTTTGACCCACGACAACCAACCGCGAGAAAATCTGTTTGTCGACGATCAACTGCATCTCAACGAAGAAGGCTACGTCATTTGGGGAAAAATCATCCGCGATCGCCTGACCGAAGTCTTGCGTGAACAGACACACGATTGATTCGTCGCCAATGAGTTCGTCGCCCGTTGGCTCCGCCCAACGGAGATCCACCCCCGCAACAGCGAAGCGAGTCGATTGGCCGGAGCCAATCGGCGACATTGGTCACCTGCTAACCCGGCAGCGTGAATCGCTGCACACGGTGATTGTTGCTATCCAGCACATGGACTCGCCGTCGAGAATCGACGACCAATCCCCAGGGCTCATAGAGTTGTCCAGGGTCGTGTCCTGGGGCGCCCCAGGACGAGATGGGCTCGCCGTCGGGCGTCAAACGTTGGACTCGTTGGTTGCCAAATTCGCAAACCAACACGGTGCCATCCGGGTCCACCGCGATTCCATAGGGATAGTAAAAATCGCCGAGTTGCTTGCCTTCTTGTCCCCATGACCCAATCCATCGTGGCTCGGTCGTCGAGATATCGTATCGCTGGACCCGATGATTGCAGGCGTCCGCGATCCACAGTGTCTTCTCGTGAATGACCAAGCTTTGTGGCCGAACAAAGTGCTGGACCTCACGCCCCGTTCCGCCCCACTGTGCCATGAAGGTGCCATCGGGATCGAACCGCTGAATCCGATCCGACGCCCCATACTCTCCAATGTACAGGCAACCATCGCCATCGACCGCGATATCGGTCACAAAAGCGAACTCGCCGGCGCCATTTCCGGAAGTGCCGCCAATTTGATCCTCCGGTAAGAGCTCCCCGGTTGGTGTGAACGCGAGCATTCGATAATAGTGCGTGTCAGCGACCAGCAATCGGTTCTTTGCACCGTCGAAAACCATTCCCGTGGGACGCCCGTTGTTTGTTTCCGGCGTCGTCCAAGTTCGCAAATGTTGGCCATCGGCATCGAAAACTTGGATCCGACCGGTCGTGTCGACGATGTACAGTTGGTCGTCCGGGTCGATTGCCATCGCTCGCGGCTTCAAAAAACGCCCGTCTGAAAATCCACGTCGTCCCCAAACCAGTTCGGGTGTCCCGCCGAACGCGGAAGCAACGCAACCGTTCAGAGTCGTCAGTCCCATCAACGAAGTCGCTCCGGCCATCAATCGCTGACACGCCTGACGCCGATCAACCGGTTTGGATTCTGCGGGATTGATTTGCGATGGTTCGCGCATGCGGCCTACCTGGAGAACGTGACGCCTGACGTGTCGCATGCAGGCTGCCATCGATGAGCTCGAATCGCTAGCATATGGTGTCCCGCTAGCGTTTGCTTCTGAGTTTAGCGGCCATCCGCGTTGGATGGATCGTCCACCTCACAAAGTGCCCATGATTTACGACCTGCAAACGACCGACGATCCACGCGATATTGTTCATCGCAGCGTTCAAGCACTGGTCGAAGGTCAGGTCATCGGTGTTCCCAGCGAAACAGTCTACGGATTGGTGGCCAGCTCACTGTGTCCGGCCGCGGTGCGTCGATTGGCACAGTGGACAGCGACTTGCCGAGGCTGGTCGACTGAATCGGACGCATCCACGGCGGGCCAAGCCGGCTTTGTGGCTCCCCCGGCCGATGCGGGTTCGATCGCACTGTGTGTCCGCAGCACCGAAGCGGTGGGCGACTTTTTGATGCCGATGACGATTTTGGGCCGACGACTGTCCGAACGATGCTTCCCAGGCCCGCTGACGTTGATCGCGGACTGCGATGATACGGTTTCGGCGATGAGCTGTTTGCCAGAGTCGGTTGCGGGAACCTTGCGAGCGGGGGCTGGGCAACGCCCGTCCCCAGCGGGTGGTCCGGTCGCCTTTCGAGTCTCTGGGCATCGGTTGCTCAGCCACATCCACCGCTACCTGTCCGCCCCGTTGGTCTGGGGTGAAATCGGATTGCCGGACGCATCTCCGCCCACCACAGCGGAGAAATTGCAATCGGCGCTGAATGCCGGAACGGGCGAGTCCTTGCCACTGCTGCTCGACGACGGTATCAGTCGTTATGGTGATGAAGGAACGGTGGTCCGCGTCACCGGCAATCACTGGCACGTCCAGCGAACAGGAGTGATCCAACAAGCTGCCATGAATCAATTTGTCAAACCAGTCATCGCACTCGTGTGCACCGGCAACACCTGCCGTAGCCCCATGGCAGAAACGTTGCTTCGGGAAGCTTTGCGACGTAAATTCGGTCGCGAAGATGTCGCTCGTGTCGTTTCGGCTGGAGTCGCGGCGGGACACGGCAGCGGAGCCAGCCCCCAGTCAGTCGAAGTGATGGGCCGGCGTGGGTTGGACCTGACCGGACACGCCAGCCAACCGCTCGAAGATTCATTGATGTCGATGGCCGACTTGGTACTCACCATGACCCGTCGTCACCGAGATGCGATCGTGGCGGCTTGGCCGGATCGAGCCGAAAGAGTGTTCACACTTCGTCGCGACGGAGGCGATGTCAGTGATCCGGTTGGAATGCCGGTCGACGTATATGAACAATGTGCAGATCAAATCGTAAGCGAACTGGAAGGTTGGCTCAGCGAACTACCTCCCGATTTCTTCCCGTCCGATGGCCCGAGCGAAGGTTCAGATGACGAACCACCGCGGCACAATGCTGGTTCAGAGTAAGGCATGACAATCAAAGTAGGCCTGGCGAGCGACCACCGTGGCGTGCACATCAAAGCACGTCTCTTGCAAACGCTTCAACGCGAAGGGTTCGAGGTATGCGATGAGGGCACCGACTCGACCGACCCTGTCGACTACCCCGATTTCGCAATCCGCGTTGCCGAGCAAATTCGCGACGGCAGATTGGATCGCGGGATCCTGATCTGCGGCACTGGGATCGGAATGGCAATTGTCGCCAACAAATTCCATGGTGTCCGAGCGGCTTCATGTTACGACGAAGTCATCGTCGAAATGTCTCGCCGCCACAACGATGTCAACGTGCTGTGTTTGCCAGGTGATTTGATCGGTGAACGCCCTGTCGATGAATTGGTTCTGATGTGGCTTCGCACCGATTTCGAATGCGGGCGCCACGCACAACGCGTCGACAAGATTACGGCAATCGACAGCATCGACACGCCTGACATCAATCGCGGCGTCTAGTTCGTGGCCGCGAAGAAAGCCTCCACGTCTTCTCCCAAAGCCGCGAAAACCACGCGAGCAATCGCGGTTGATGCGCCACCGCTGAAATCTTGGAATGACTTGATCGGGCACGATGCCTTGATCACGGGACTCACCGCAGCCATCCGCCAAGGTCGCCTCGGCGGAAGCCTTCTATTCGTCGGTCCCAACGGCGTCGGCAAAACCTCCGCCGCGATTCTGCTCACGCAAACGTTGCTGTGCGAGCGAAGCACCGCGCGCGACATGGCCCCGTGTGGCGAATGTCCGTCGTGCGTTCAAGTTCGAGTGGGCACGCACCCGGACTTCATCCAAGTTCGCAAACCAGACGACAAAACGCTGATCCCATTGGAACTGTTGATCGGTCCGGTCGACGCGCGTTTGCAAGAAGGGTTTTGCCACGACGTGCACCTGAGACCCATGCAGGCTCAGCGCAAAGTCGCGATTTTGCATGACGCCGACTTCCTCAATGAAGAAGGCGCCAACTGCTTGCTCAAGACGTTGGAAGAACCGCCCGCCAATGCATTGATCATCCTGATTGGCAGCAGCGAGCAACGCCAACTTCCCACCATCCGTTCACGATGTCAGGTCCTTCGTTTTCAAACGCCACCTGGCGAAGCGGGACGAGCCCTGTTGCGAAAACAACTCGATCATTATCAATCGCAGCACGAAGAGGAATCATTGCCGACGATGTCGGACGATGCTCTCGATGCGGCAATCGAGTTGTCCGCCGGTGACATGCATGTCGCCGCTCGGTTGGCTCGTGGAGGCGGCGAACAAATCCGCGAAGCCCTATGGAATCAACTCGCCGCTCCGGTGCCTGATCCAACCGCGATCGTTCGCTTGATCAATGGGCATCTCGACTCGATCAGCAAGGACGTTCCCAAACGGCGGGCCGCTCTGCGAGACGTTTTCTCGATCGCGGTCCAGCACTACCGTCGGCAACTGCGATCCGACGCCAGCTCCGGCGAGTACGATCCTGCCACCCACCGGCGACTTGATCGCACCCTGCGAACGTTCCGCGAGATCGACCGCAGTGCCAACCTCGGTACGCTCGTCGACTGCTACGCCTCCGACCTGACCCTGGCCGCCACCGGCGACCGAGGAGCCATCGGCTAGTTGGTCCGTCTGACCAGCCCATGATTGTAGGCCAGGTTATCACCTGGCACCCAGCCGATGCTTTGGAACAAAGCGAGCCGTCCAGCCGCTCCCGCGAGACTCCCCAACGTCCGACCAGCCACACCGAGACCACAAAGCTCACCAACTTTTGCTGTTCGGCGGGCATGCCGACCGTTACGCTAGAAGTACCTCCTTCTCTTCGCCGTCTTCTCGGGGTGTCACGATGTCCGCTTGGAAAAAGCTTCTCGCCAGTGTTTTGCTGCTCGCCTGGCTCGGTTTCGCCGGAGCCCCCCACTCAGTTGCGCAACAAAACAGCGGCCTGAACGATCCCGGTGGCTTTGCGTCCCATCCCGCCGATTCAGGGGTCGGCAATGCAAACCCGGGTGCATCCGGTGGTCAATCGCTGGCCGACTTCAGCCAGTTGATGCAATTGATTCAAACCACGGTGGAACCCGAATCGTGGGAAGCTCTCGGCGGCGTAGGAACAATGGCTCCTTATCCCGCCGGTATCGTCGTCGCTCCCGACGGCCTGCTTCGCGAAATCGAGGAAGGCAATGCGACCGAGGCAAAGTCGGTTGAATGGAAGAAGCATGCGACTGCATTGATGTTGGACGCGGCACGCGGCCGTGATGATGTTTCCGAATTGGTCCCGGAACACTGGACGTCACCCGCCAAGATTCGATGCGTGTCGGTTCGAAGATGGATGCAAGCACTCGCTTCGGAGAACCTTGCCGATCGCAACACGTCAGAACGGCACTCCAACAACGATGCACTTGGACATGCCGGTGGGTTGTCCAAAGTTTCGCTAGTTCTGTTGACCGATGACGACATCGTCTTGGCCGGCACCGTCGGTGGTTTCGAGCAAATCAACGGTTGGCAAGTCGACCGCCGCACGGGTCTTCCGCCGATGAACCTAACGTCGCTTGCCGTTGGATTGTCCGCCGCACTTCACCAACAACCGTTTGGTTGCACGATCGACCCCACACCGGACGGACTGAAGAAAGCGACTGCTCTCGGAAAATCGATCGTCTCCGGTGACGTGCCGATGGGACTGGCGGCCGAGTCATTGGCCGAGGCCTTGGGTCGACAAGACATTCACGTCTTTGGTACCTCGGCGGATCATGAGATCGCATGGCTACTCATCGAAGCGGACCGACACATGAAACGACTGGCACTCGGTGATGAAGACATGCCCGATGGAGTCCGCAACTACTTGCAAACCATTCAAGCCACCGCGGGCAACTCACCGCCCGCCGATCTGTTGCTTCGACTTTGGTTCACCGGACAAGCCTTGGATGTTCACCACGAACGTGCCGACTCCGCCAACCTGTGGCAGCTGTCGGGAACGCCCTTGCGACTCAGCGGAGAGAACGAACTGGCGTTGCTGAACGGCCAGCGTGGCAATGTTGTCTTGGATCCATCGACGGAAGCGTTCGTCAAACACTTCAATCAACAGTGGGCAACGATCAGGTCACGCTATCCGCTCTACGGAGCACTCGAGTCGGTTTACCAAGCCACCGCGTTGGGACAACTTTGGGTGCAGAACAGCCAGCAAAACTCGACGATGGTTTCACCTCAAAACGACCACGCAACTCTGCAGCGAGCACTACTGCATTTCGCGTCCCGAAGGTCCTCCCAGTTGGCAACGCCGACCCAAGTGGACTCGATCGCAGTCCTGCATCGATATCGCCACCGCAACAAAATGCACCAACTGATCCTAGCGAGTGGCGGAGTCAGCGTCGCACCGTCGGACTTGCTCCCAAGTCAAACGCTGCCGCGTCCAAGCTTGGCCAACTACGGCGAACTCGTCGACGCCCGCCCCAGCGATCGCTGGTGGTGGAACGCGGAATGATTGACCGAGACGTCCCGTTTCCATCAGGACAAGGATCACGTTGCCAGCAATGGCGATGAAGTCCGCCGTAGGCCAGGTTATCACCTGGCTCCCCCGCCGATGCTTCGGAACAAAGCGAGGCGTCCAGAGCAGAGCGGATCCTCATTGTGGCAACACCGCGAAAGCGATCAAACCATTTGATGCCTTTCGTCGATCAAGCAGCGTTCAAACCACTGCGAGGTCCAGCACGCCGGTGGAGTCTCCACCACCGCTAGGTGCGCATGCAGTTGTCACCCATCGCTTGCGAGTGCAAACAGCGGAACGAGAGAAACGAACAATGGCATAGGAAAAGTTGGTGCCATTTGTCGTGGTCCATTCCGGTGCACAAGCAGTAGCTCGTCCCCTCCAATCCGACCATAGGCACGTGCAATCCAAAGTCGATCTGCTTCGATTACCAGCACGGATTGGATGCAAGCTACGCCTGGGCAATCAACCTCTGTCGCAGGCTGATAGGACTCTCCTATCACATCGGCGCGCGGTCGAACGCAACGGACGATTGCCTCAGCGGAAACAGTCCCGCAAGAACATCCGTGGCGTTGTGTGTGACGCAGATTGTGCAACCATCGTCGATCAATTTATGTTCAGCACCAGGTGGAACGTAGAACGCAGCTACGCCTGGGTATTCAATCGTTGGCCAATTTGAGTAAGTCGCCACGATCAACGTCTCGTTGCGAGTGTTTCTATCGGGTCACGGATACCGTCAGACAAGGCATCCACAGTCAACGACTTGCCAGTCGTTCACCAGAACGTCGACACCGTGTTCCTCATCCAGATCGGTCGAAAACGAGATTATGAAGCAGGCTTTCGAATTCACATCGTCAGAAAGGTCGTCGATGAAGCAGCACGGCGAGTGAACCAGATCTGCAACTTGATCACGAGACCAACCGCCAATCGCTTCAGGGAAATCGACGCCATGATTTCGACGAAGGTCGTCAAAGTACGCGAAAATGGCATCGAGTGCTTCGCCTTTCAACGAATGTTCATACGCAACGATTCGTCGGACCAAATCAAGCTCACTTTTGCTAGGCCTGCAAGCCTCAACGAGCAACTGGAAGCCGAGTTGTCCGTCGAAGATGCGGCATCCGATTTGACCGACCCACTCCGTGTGCGGGCACGCAATACGTTGCCCATTGACTTTCACTGTAAGCGTTGCATTCGTGTCAGCGCATGACAACACGAGTTCTGTTGGCTCAACCACGATGGACGCAGGCGCTGCTTGATGAGGCTCACCGAAGATGGCACTTCGTAGTCGGTTGAACATCAGAGCACTAAACCACTTCGCGATACAGCGCTCTCGTGGAGTCTTCGTCGAGCTCGATGGGATTGAACGTTCCCGTCCACTGCTTCAGCGCATCTTCGACGAACAATCCAATGTCCGATGTTGGGATCGATAGATCATCCAGCGTCGTCGCGAGATCCGCTTCTCGCATCCACTCTTCAATCAATTCGGCCAAACGTGTTGGCGCCTCGGAAATCTCACTGTGCGGTTCCAACTCACGCAACAACTCCGAATACCAATCCGCGTGAACAGTTCCGTTGAAACGAACCACCGCTGGCAACATCAATCCGACCGCCTGTCCGTGAACCACGTTATGCCGGGCAGTCAAAGGATTGGCCGTGGCGTGCGCCGCGCCCAACATCGATGTTTCGATCGCCATGCCAGCCAGACACGCGCCAAGTTGCATGTCTGCGCGAGCTTCCAAGTCATCGGGCACCTGCAACACTCGGACGAATGATCGGCCCAACAATCCGAATGCCCGTCGACTGTAGGTCGTCGACATCACGTTGCGTTTCTTGCTGACGTAGGTTTCAACCGCATGCGAGATCGCATCGATGCCGGTCAGCGCCGTCACTCCGCGTGGCTGGGTCAACGTGAACGTCGGATCCAGCAAAGCGATTCGGCATGCTGCCTTGGGATCACCGCACGCCATCTTCACGTGTGTCTCAGCGTCGCTGATCAAAGCAAAACTTTGAGCTTCGCTGCCGGTCCCCGCAGTCGTCGGAATGGCAATCATCGGCAGCATCTCCGACGTCGCCTTGCCCACGCCATGGTAGTCATGAATGCGACCACCGCAGCTGTACACAAAGTTGATCCCTTTGGCGCAGTCCATGCTGCTGCCGCCGCCAAGCCCAATCAGCAGATCCGGCTGAAAGTCCGCTGCAACACTCACCCCCGCGTCCACCATCGCCGAAGTTGGGTTTTCGGCGAATTCATGGAACGCGTGGACTTCCCAGTTTTTGTCACGCAGCAACCCGGTGATGCGATCAAAATGGCCAGCCGCGACAATTCCTGGATCGCAGACGACCAAAACTCGAGGTCGTCCCGAGTCCAAGACGCCACCGAGAGAGCGTGCCAACTCGTTGATCTGATTCGAAACGTTCGGCCCAAACACGATTCGCGTTCGTTGATGAAGATCAAACGGTTGCATGCGGGTGTCCTAAATAAGGGCGGCAATCGAGGCAGGAGATCAGGCGGGAAGGCCCATCAGTTGAACGCATCCGTCGCTCATGCCAAACCCCATTGACGTCGCAGGAACCACTCGACCGATAAAGCCCCGGCAAACAATAGAAAAATGAGCCAACCGCTCACCGGTCCGTCACCCAATCTGAATTTTTCGATCACCGTGCGGGTCGACTCGGTGCGGCGTGACTGAATCAAATCCACCAACTCATCCATCTGGTCCGGCTCGAAAACACGCCCGCCGGACCCCGATGTCGCGGATGCCATCTGACGAAGCAGAGCATGATCGGTCTGCGCAACACTCAATTCTCGAGTGTCGTCGAGGACTTGAAAAGCGACCTCTGCCGGTTCAATCGGTTCGCCAGAATCCGTTGTCGCTACCTCACTGACCGGACCGACTCGCAATCGATGAAATCCTGGCGGCATCGATGGCAACTGCCCAGTCAACGAAATGGATGATTCATTTGTCGACACCGTACTGGACATCGGTACCACCACGGTCTCTCCCGACGACAGAATCACTTCGGCTTGGAGCGACCCAACGTTGGACACCGATTGCGAATCCAAAACGGATGATAGGTCACCTCGAATTGTCGCAGTGAACAAGGGTGCTTCGGTGGCCACAAAACGCCGGGGCGCCAAATCAAGTTGAATGGTCTGCTGAGATGAATCCTCACGAGCAAGTGACCACAAAATCAATTGCCGCCAAAACCGACGATGAAAATCACCCAGCCCCGCACGCCGCCATGTCCAAGTCGAATCAAACGCCAGTGTCGCCACTCGGCCGCGACCATATTCGCCAACCACCATCATTGGCTCGTCACTCGGTGTCGACAACAAGACCTGAACCCCCGGGGCAACCCGAACCGATGGCCATCGGTTGGCCCCCGGCATAGAAGGCAAATCAGACCAACCAACCACACTGCCTTGTTTGCTGACTTCGATCGTCGTGATGGGATGCATGGTGGACGGTCGCAACACGACTGGTTGTCGCATTGGATCGGCGTCCTTGCCCAACCGATCCGACGCATCCAACGGTCCTGGTGGTTGGCGTTGCCGATCATCTAATTGAACCGGCAAGACTTTCGCCAACGGCGTCGTCGCGTAGCCGCCTCGCGAATAAGTGTGTTCGCCACCCAACATAATCAACGCCGTGCCTTCACCGACTGAGTCCGCCAACTCCTGCAGTTGCTCATTCCCAAGTGCCGATGAATGCAGGTCACCTAAGATCACAACGTCATAGCGACCGCGACTGAAATCATCCACCAAATCGATCGGCCATGCACCTACCGTGTCTCGTGGAATCCATCGATAGGTCAATTCCAAATCGAGAAAGCGACTGAGCGCCCAACGCAGATCCTTTTGCTCCAATCGTGGTGTTCCTTCCAAGTACAACACTCGGCCGCCACCTTCGCGAACGTCAACAAATGCAACTTGCGAATTGTTATCCGTGATCGTCTCACCCGATCGTGTCTCGACACTGGCGACCAATCGATATTGGCCGGGTGGAGGAGCCAACACAGGGACTTCGATCGCGATGGTTTGTTCCATCGATTCGGGTGTGACTGTTCGAGTCGCCGCGATCGCGGTTTGACCAGCCGAATCGATCCACTTCAGCGAAACTTTGGCAGGCGACTGCACAATGCCTTTCGTGTGCACATCAAACAAAACACTGGATTCGTTGCCCGTGAACATGCGAAATGTTTCGGGCAATGATTCGACTGCCAAATCGATTTGTCGAGAAGCCTCGGCGGGAGGCCCCAAAGGGATTGCCCATACCGGAACCCCCATCGCGCCCACCAAGCGTGCTTCTCGTCGTGGGTCCGACTGCTCCGCCTCGTTGCCTTCGGACCGATTGGTGACCTGGGTTCCGTCGCTGAAGACCGCCACCCCGGTCAACGGACTGTTTCGCCCTCGGTTCATCGCCATCAACAAAGGAGACGACAGATCGGTCTCTTTCCCGGAATGTTCAATTTCACCAACGCGTTGTGCCAGCGTTCTCAGTTCAGTCGTTCCGCTCTCACCGATCACATTTGCCGATGCATCAAACCCAACGACAACGACTTGCAAGGCTTGATCAGAATCCGACAAACCTTCTGCCAATCGCTCAAGCGACCGTCGCTGCTGCTGCCAACGGTTCTCCGATCCATCGGATGGCAAACCCATGCTGGCCGATGTATCGATCGCGATGGCAAGAGTGGCCGCCGCGGGCCGGTTGTCTGTTCTCACGAGTGCCGGACGAAGCAGCACCAAAGCCAGAGCGATGGATGCCAGACCACGAAGCAACAGCAATCCTTGTCGTCGACGCCCGCTCACTCCCGGCGGAAGGATTGTGAACAACATCGTCGCAATCAAACCCACCAACAGCAAAGCCACCGGCAACGAATCATAAATCGGGTCGAGGCTCCAACTCACGCTGCCTCTCCCGATGTTCGGTAAAACCGATTGCTCAGCAATTGCTCGGCTAGAAAGACAATCACGGCCAGCAACATCATTGGGCCATGCAGTGACACGGGAGGCGAACCACCCACGCGACCTTGGATCGACAACTGTTCTCCGGAATCCGATGGCACCCATTGCTCGGCACCGAATCGCTGATCCATCTCCGACTCAGTGACCCGTTCATCTCGTGACCAAACGGGGTCCAAGTTCGTTGAATACCCGCCCCAATAATCAGGGCCACGCAAGAACGTTGTTCCGACTTCGTTGGTCTCTGAAAACACACCATCACGATCGGCAACGTTCACTTCACGGATCGTTGGTTCCCCATCGATCTCGTTGCCTTCGGCCATCGGTGGGTACAGTCGCACGCTCGATTCCGTCGTGGCGTCGGCCGTTGCCTCCACCGCATCGATGGCACGCCGAAGCTGATTCGCGGCATCCTTTTCAGGAACCACCGCGGTCGCGCCGACCAACACCGTTGTGGCTTGATCCGATACTCCGGTCGCCCACTGCATCAAACCGCGCCAAATCACAAACGCGGGCCAAGCGTCTGCAGCGGTGAACAGTTGATTCCACGAACGAGTTTTCTTTGACAAGGCGGGCAGAGGTGTGGTGAGCACCGCGACGCGACCTGGTTGATTGTTGGCATCGTCCGGTGCGATGGTCCGAGCAACGACGGCGGGGTGCTGAGTCCCGGCGTAGCGGACGACGGTCTGCCAACCGGCAGTCGCATTGGGTTCGCTCTGCCAGTAACGATTCACGCGAAATGCACTCCAAGATGGCTGATCATCCAGCGACGTCAGTGGTCGCAAAATGGGATGCATAGGCAAACGCTCTTCCAAGAAACGTCCGGGCTCAGGCACACGCCATGATCTCACTAGATCAGGCAGCAATCGATTCGTTCCATCGGAACCTGCCTGATTGTTCGGCGACGCAACACCCAACACTTCCGTTGACGGGCCGAGCATCATCACCACACCTCCGCCGCGACGAGCCAACTCGACGAGTTGATCCACTGTACTCTGCGTCAGCCCACTACCCGACACAACCGATTGAGACGCCGCATCGATTTGGATTGGCGGATCGATCATCGCGACCGCATCGATCAGCTGCCAATCGACCGCCGACAAATCGGAATACGTCACGCCGGCCACACGAAACCCGGCTCCGTCTTCATCCGGTGCAATAGGTGCCGTCAGACCGTGTCCCAACCTGTTCCGTTCATCCGCGTTTTCGCCTACCAACAACACACGTGGCGGAACGGGAATATTAAGCGTCAAAAAACGACGATCGTCCCATCCAAATGCGTCGTCGCCGACGAGTTCAACGACCGCATGATGAGTTCCCAAATCCAATGGCGGCAACGTCAACACCAATTCCGCATCGGCCCCCGCAACAACCGTCGCCGATGCCCGATCCACCCCTCGTAACCTTGGCAGAACCAATTCGCCATCGCGAATAACTGGTAACGATGGATCACGCTCGTACAAACTCAGTTGCACCGTCACATTGATCGATTGCCCCTCGCTCGCGGAAGACGATTCCATTCCAACCGATACCGAAATGGGGATTGAGACGCCCGGCGCCGAAGCCGCATCAATCAATTTGGGCGGCGACAAAAAGCGATTGATCAAGCGTTCGGCCGATGCATCAAAGTTTCCATCGACACTGGCATCGACTTGCAACATCGATATCGCAACGTCTTCTGGTTGCATCGCGGGCGTTTGCGCAGACGGCTTCCACGACGCCGCGTTCCAATCTGAAACCACCACCAACTGCTTGCCCGGCAAATCGCTGGATCGCAACAACTCGATCGCTGCGTCCATGCGTTCTTGAACCGGCAATGGATTGGCCAGCGGCTTCATCTGAGACAAACGCAATCGCGCCGATGCGGCATCCAATGCAAACCCAATCGGTGTCGCGGAACGATCCAGCACCACCAGCCGACTCCCTTCCGGTAAACGCTCAATCACCGTTGCCGCTTCGCCGATCGCGTTTTCCAACCGACTGGAATTCGTCCCGTCGGAGCTTGAGATCAACCGTTTGGACGAAGGACCATTGTCGATTAGCAACGCCATCGCGACAGGCTGTTCGTTGCCTTCCGACAAATCACCCGAAGTCGCCCATGTTCTGGTCCCTAGGAACAACGAACCGACCAGGGCGAGCAAACCCGCCACCGCCACGCCAATGGCCAACGACCGTCCCATCCCGCGCGCGACCGCAACGCTGGCCAGAATCAAGAAACCGACTCCGGTCAATCCCATCAGACCAACGGTCCACCACGTCGAAGACAGCGATGAATCGATGTGTGGTCGAGCCAAAGCGACCGCCAAGGCGATGACCGCCAACACACGGAGCGCCAACAACCACCAACGACGAATTCGCAACCGACTTCGTTGCGAACTCAGTTTGGGTCTTAGAAACCGGACCCCCGGAAACACAACGCGTTGCGGTTCACGGCGAGCCAGCAGATGCAGTGCGATTGGCACCACCGCGGCCAGTGTTCCGAGAATCAGCGTTGCATTGAAGAACGTCACTTGCGATCCGTCAAATCAAGAATCCATTGGGCCAAGTGGTCCAATGTACCCGCCTCGATCGTGTGGGGCCCTTGGAACGCTCGGAACTCCCATTCCAAAGCCTCTTCGTGCAACGTGTCCGCCAATGTCGCGGCACTGGAAAATGGAAGGATCTGATCCTGCGTTCCGTGCGACTGCAAGACACGAGTGGCTTTCAATCGTCCGCTTCCCGATTTCGACGCAGCGTCAATCCATTGCGGTCCACACACCAACGTACCCGAGAACTGAACCAGAACGTCCGGCGGAGGAATGTCGCCGGTCAGTGCCGTGTTCATGGTCACCATTGCTCCTTGCGAAAAACCACCCAAGACATACGGACGGGACGTCTCACCACCCATCGACGGCGAACCAGAGCAAGCGGGTGGATCAGCGGGCATGTTGTTCAGCACCGATTGGACGACAGAAACCAATTGCCCACTGGCGGTTTCGATTCCCGGCGGAGTCTGATCGTGCAATTGGTCGAACTGGGATGTTTGGAGCAATTGCTGAAGGGATGCCATGTTCAGTGGCCACCACGCTCGCCCACCAGGCATCCCTTGATCGGCCAAATCACCTGGCGCGACCGGATACACAAACCGCACAGCTTTGGCCGCGTCTCCAAGTTTGTCGATCAAGTAGTCCGTCAAGCCAACCAAATCATCGCCGGGAGCTCCGTAGCCATGACACAGTATGACTGGCAACCAAGGTTGATCGGAACCATCGACAACGGTGCACGCGAGCTCGCCGAACGACGACTCATGAAAAGATTTCTTGGGATTGTTCATGCCTCCCAAGATAGTGCGTTGGCGGCGATTGAGTCAGCCCAGAAGCAAATCAAACCACCGCCCCAATTGTTCCCAAACGCTCACCGAATGATTGTCTCGAATCACTCAACAAGACGCTCGTGTTAGAGAACAATTGGGACCGTGGTTCGATCTTGAGCCAGCGTCCGCGAGATTGCTCGCAATGGCGAACTAGCTGGACGTTGGCATCCCCAGTTGACGCATCTTTCGATACAGATTCGAACGATGCAAACCCAGTTTGCCGGCCGCTTCGGTCATGTTGCCACCACACGATGCGATCAAACGCTCGATGTGTTGGATCTGGAACTCTCGCGTCGCTGAATTTAAGTTGCCATCGACGTCGTCCATCGTCGGCGAGACCGTTGACGCTCGCGTCGCAGAAGGCGACATCATCAGATCACTCGCTTCGACCACATCTGTCGTGGTCAAGTAACAAATGCGTTCGACTGTATTGCGCAGTTCCCGCACGTTGCCTGGCCAATCATGCGACAACATCGCATCGCGGGCACTGGCTGCGAATGTCGGCACCGCACGCCCAATTTGTCGGCAGAAATCGACCAAGAAGTGCTCGGCCAACTCCATCACGTCATCACCGCGATGAGACAGTGGCGGCAACGTCAGCGACACAACGTTCAACCGAAAGAACAAATCTTCGCGAAAACGCTTTGCCGAAATCAGCTCCTGCAGTGGTTGATTGGTCGCCGCGATCACTCGAACATCGACGGGAATTGGTCGCGAACCACCAACTCGAACGACAACTTTCTCTTCCAAAACCCGAAGCAGTTTGGCTTGCCCGCCGGCACTCATGTCGCCGACTTCATCCAGGAACAGCGTGCCGCCGTTTGCCAATTCAAACTTGCCGACTCGAGTGTCCGATGCATCGGTGAACGCACCTTTCTCGTGACCAAACAGCTCACTTTCCAGCAACGTCTCAACCAACGCGGCGCAGTTGACCGCGACAAACGGGCCATTGCGACGTTCACTTTGATAGTGAATGTGCTGGGCCAAAACTTCTTTGCCCGTTCCGTTGCTGCCCAAAACTAGAACGCTGAGATCCGTCGGAGCCACCTTCGTGGCGTTGCGGCGGATTTCTTGGATGGAATGATGATTGCCAATCAACGGCTTGGACTGGGCTGCTTGCTCGACCAACCGATCACGAGTCTCGGTCAAATCCGTTCGCGTCCGATAGGAATCAATCGCGATCGAGGCGTGCATTGCCAACTCGGTCAGAGTGCGTACATCCGCGGCATCAAAACTTTCGTTGCGGTGGTCGCCGGGTCGAGCGTTGATACCTTCGAAGACACCGATCACTTGATCGCGTGAGTTGACCATCGGGACAGCCAACAAGGATCGTGTCGTGAAATTCTGAGCTTGATCGATGCGTCGATTGACGCGGCCTTCATCGGTGCCCCCGGCGGACCACCATCGAGGACTGCCGCTGTGCAAGGCTTCACCAACGATTCCCGCATTGTCCTCCACCTCGAGCACACCACCCTCAATTCCAATCGCGGGCCGGCCAATCAACTTCTTGGTGCGTTTGTCCCATAGAAAAATGGTGGCTCGTTCGCAGTTTAAAACTTCACAGGCACAATCAGCCATCGATGCCAACAACTGTGCGTCGCTGTCGAGTTGCTGCCATACGGCGGCATGCTGCAACATCTTCGAAGTTTGCCACAATCGCCGAGCGTCGTTTTGGTGATTGCGTTGCAGCCACAAAAATCGGCCCAAAGCGGTCGCCAACATCTTCAATGTGTCCGAGTCAGCCGGTTTGCCATCGATTGACAACACAATCGCGTCGCTGCCAACTCCCGGCAAAATATCCTGCCCCGACCCGAGGTTCCCTGCCGCCGCTCCCGTGCCGGCCGATCCCGGTCCTCTGCCTGCCGAAGTGGCCATGTCGGCCCCCGGCGCAATGGGAATGCTCAGTCCGGCAAAACCATCCGCGGTGACAAATTGATCGTCCGCGACCGCTTGGCTGGCCAGTGACTCCGCTTGCCCCCAGCGATCTCCGGTCCAAAATGTCGATTGCCATCGATCCTGGACCTGGCTGACCACGCCGCCACGAAGCGATGCTTGATTTCCGACTAACCCCAGCAGAACCGGCATGAATGACGTCAGCGCGTTGCCGTGGGTCATCGATGCCTCCGTAGCTGCAGAGGAAACGTGCGGAGGCAAAACAGACTGGGACCGATCCATGGTTGAATTTGCTTTGACAACATTGAGAGATGAGTAACCAATCACGCTTCGGTGCCCAGAGAAGAACGTCGGCTTGTCGGTCTTGGAAACCGCCGCGATGATGTTCACCGCTGGACAATCAAATAGAACTAAGCCGAAAAGGTTGAAGATGCAATTTGAAGGAAAAAAGGGACTGATCATTGGAGTCGCCAATGACCATTCGATCGCTTGGGCGATCGCTCAGGAAATTCTGAAGCAGGGTGGTAAATGCGGTTTCACCCACCTTCCCGACCGTGCGGACGACGAAAAACAACGCAATCGTCGTCGAGTTGCCAAATTGACAGATCCAGAAGATGGCGCAGAATTCCTGCTACCCATGGACGCGAATAACGACGACGACATCCGCACCATTTTTGAACACACCGAGAAAACCTTCGGGAAAATCGACTTTTTGCTGCATTCGATCGCCTTCGCCGACCGCGACGACCTGGGTCGCGAAACGATGCACACGTCGCGATCTGGATTCAAATTGGCGATGGAATCCAGCGTTTTCTCCTTGCTGGCCGTCACCGCAGCCGCCGAACCCATCATGAACCCGGGCGGGTCCGTCCTGACGATGACCTACTACGGCGGTGAGAAATGCGTCCCCGGCTACAACGTCATGGGTGTTTGCAAAGCCGCTTTGGACGCCTCGATGCGTTATTTGGCGTTTGACATGGGTGCTCGCGGTGTCCGCGTCAACGCTTTGTCCGCCGGTCCGATCCGCACGCTGGCCGGACGAGCCGCTGGCGTCGAAGAAATGCTAACCATGTACGAACACATGGCGCCGATGGGCCGCAACGTGACCCACGAAGAAGTCGGAAAATCGGGTGCGTTCCTGCTGTCCGACGCCAGCTCCGGAATTAGCGGAGAAATCCTGCATGTCGACGGTGGCTACCACGCCATGGGCAGCCCAGGCCGTTTGCTCGACGAAATCAAAAAGCAAACCAAGTAGCTCCTAGCTAATTGCTAATTCACCCCCTCAGCCCCAAGGAACTTCCATGGTTCGCACCGCTTCGACGATGATGCCACTGGGCACCGCCGCACCCGACTTCTCACTGCCAGAAACCGATGGCGGAACGGTCTCGTTGACCGACTTCAAAGATCACAAAGCGTTGCTCGTGATCTTCCTCTGCAATCACTGCCCCTATGTCAAACACGTCGCCGAACAACTCAAGTTGTTGACCGACGAATACATGCAACATGGTGTCGGCGTCGTTGGTATCAACAGCAACGACATTGCGAAGTACCCCGACGATGATTTCGATGCGATGAAAGCCGAAAAGGAATCTCGCGGCTACGCGTTCCCTTATGCCTTGGACGAAGACCAATCGGTCGCCATCGCCTACGGAGCCGCCTGCACACCGGACTTCTTCCTGTTCGATGCCGACCACAAACTGACCTATCGCGGCCAACTCGATTCCAGCCGTCCCAAGTCCGACTTGCCCGTCACCGGCGAAGACTTGCGTGCAGCACTCGATGAAACCATCGCGGACCGTTCGCCCAAGGCGGAACAACGTCCCTCAATCGGCTGCAACATCAAGTGGAAAGAGGGCAACGAGCCGACCTATTTCGATCCCAATGGCACTGCGTGATCCCCATGGCTCCAGGAACGCTGTTAAGCGACGCCCAAGCCATGTTCGCGCACGGCGTCGAAGCGGTCCTGGGAGACCGGCTGATCATCGACTCGGTCTCATTTGATGAGACCGCGATGCTGATCGCCGACCACTCGATTCGCAAAGACTCCTTTGATCGCTTTGTCGTCGTCGGCGCCGGCAAAGCCTCCGCAGCGATGGCGGCGGGTATATCGGAAGTCATTCGGAACCACTTGACCACCGATAGCGGCCTGGACTTTCCCGTCATCGGACATGTCAACGTGCCCCAAGGATGCCACCGCGACCTGCCCGGCATCACGATCCAAGAAGCTCGACCGGCGGGAGTCAACGAGCCGACCGTCGCCGCGATCGAAGGCACTGACCGGATCCTCCAACTGGTCGCCGACGCCGGACCTCGCGACCTGGTGATCGGCCTGATTTCGGGTGGCGGCAGTGCACTCCTGTGTCGTCCATCGCCCGGCATTTCGCTCGATGACAAACTGACCGTCACACGTTGGCTCAGCTCGCACGGCGCCGACATCGTGGCTCTCAACACCGTCCGCAAACACCTCAGCGATGTCAAAGGCGGTGGACTTCTGCGAGCCAACCGGGCCGGACAGTTTCTGACCCTCGTGCTCTCGGATGTCCTCGGCGATCCACTCGACCTGATCGCATCCGGACCGACCGTCCCCGATACCTCCACGGCGATGGACGCACTGGCCGTTTTGGACCGCTTTGACCCTGATCACCAACTGCCACACGTTGTTCGCGAACACCTGAAGCAGGCCGCCGATCACCCCGCGTCCACCATCGCCGCGACCGACCATTCCACCTTCGTGCTTGGCAACAACGCGGTCGCCGTCGACGCAGCGGGAATCACCGCGGAAGCCCTGGGCTACAACCACGTCATGCATTGCCATCGTCAATCCGAAGGCGATGCGGAATCTGTCGGCAGGCATTTGGCTGACCTAACCCTCACGATGCTGCAAGCGGATCCAGCCGTGCATCGGCAAGATGCCTTTTTGAGTGGTGGCGAACCAACCGTCTCACTCGCCGACGCATCGATTCGGGGCGTCGGAGGCCGCAACGGACAACTCGTCCTGGCCGCCTACGCTCGACTGCTGGAATTGAATCTGACCGACGACCAATGGTCACGACTCGCGATTCTGTCGGGCGGCACAGACGGTGAAGACGGCCCCAGCGACGCCGCGGGCGGGATGATCGATGGCGACGTTCATCGGCGAATCATGGAACTCGGCCTCGACGTGCACGACGCCATGCGACGCAACGATTCGCACGGCTTCTTGCGGCAAGTCGGCGGCTTGCTTCTGACGGGCCCCACTGGCACCAACGTCTGCGACATCCGCATCGCTTTGGTTGACCATCCAAAGCACCGCCGCCACTCAACCTGAACAACAGCCCTAACTCGCGTGAGCGCCACCCCGACAGTCATCTGTCGCAACCTGTCTTGATCCGTCACAATGGTTTTCGTGAATGGGCTACGCTCATTCCCATGCACCCGTGGCACAATTGGATAGCGCGTCGGCCTCCGAAGCCGAAGGTTGTGGGTTCGAACCCCGCCGGGTGTATTGGCGTTTAACCCCGTGATTCGTTGATAAAACGATTACCTGCCGCTGTTGGCAGAGCACACTTTTGCAAGTCTTCTTGTGGGTAAATACCCGCAAGGTATTGAAAGTGATGCTCATGCTTCATTCAAAAGGTGCGGTCCCGAAGTACCGCAAACACTCCAGCGGACAAGCCCGAGTCACCATCAACGGGCGTGACTACTATCTCGGCCCCTGGAACAGCCGGACATCCAAGTACGCCTACGACCAAGTCGTCATAGAGTATCTCGCGAGTGGGCGAAGCCCGAACTTCGGATTGGAATCCCAGGAGCTGACCGTCGCGATGATCATGCTGGATTACGTGAACTACGCTCGCAGCTACTACGGAGACGGCAAGTCATCCGAACTTCATCGGATCAAGGCTGCGTTGAAGCCGGTGAAGCAGTTGTACGCGAATTCGTCTGCAGCTGACTTTGGCCCTCAACAGTTCAAAGCGGTTCGCCAAGCAATGATTGACAATGGCCTTTCCAGGCCGGGCATCAATCACCACATGCAGCGCATCGTCCGGATGTTCAAATGGGCAGCTTCCGAAGGAAAGATTCCCGCATCGGTGTTCGAAACCCTGCGTCTGATCCCAGGATTGAAGAGCGGTCGCACTGAGGCTCCGGATACGGAACCAGTTCTTCCTGTCGAGGAATCGGTCGTCGAAGCCACTCTCCCAATGCTCACGCCAGTCGTCAGGGACATGGTTCGTGTTCAATTGCTGATCGGTTGTCGGCCTGGCGAAATCTGCAAGCTCACGCCTGGATGCATTGATCGTTCCGAAGATGTTTGGGTGGCAACCGTCACGGAACACAAAACACAGTGGCACGGGCACAGCCGACTTCTTTTCATTGGTCCTCAAGCACAATCGATTCTCAAGCCGTACTTGGATCGTGGCGAGGACGATTGCCTGTTCCGCCCCGTTGATGCAGTGGAACAGCGAAGGGCAGAACGTGCCGCGAAACGCAAGACTCCCAAGTCATGTGGAAATCGGCGGGGCCGGAAATACGACCGAGGTGGACTGCGAGGCAAAAAGTCGAAGAAGTCCCCCGGTATTGAATACACGACTGACAGCTACCGGCGTGCGATTCACAATGCGTGCGACAAAGCCTTCCCTGGCCCCGAAGGCCTGACTGCAGATGAAATCAAGGTATGGCGGTCGGAACATCGCTGGAGCCCCAATCGTCTGCGGCACACTCGCGGAACGGTGATTCGCCAACAATTCGGACTGGAGGGAGCTCAAGTGGTTCTCGGCCACAAGAATGCTGATGTCACGCAGATCTACGCGGAACGTGACATTGCCAAAGGGATCGAAATCGCTCGAAAGGTTGGCTAGCAACCTCTGATTCGAAGATCAGATGAATGCAAACGCCGCTCCAAAACGAGCGGCTGATTTGGTAAAAGGTTTGCAAAGACCAGCAGACATTGCATCTGACTACGGACGCCGCAGACACTGCAACGCCGCACTTTCCCAGACAGTGCTGATAACGTCCAAATCTCGTGGTAACTCGTTCCCTCAAGAGCACGTCGGGAAAAATTTTTGCCCCGGGACCGGGGTGCGCCACCGAGCAAGAACCAGTGGTCTCACATTCCGTTGTGGATCTCGAACATGAACCTTTTCCTAGTTTGCCTGCCGTGGATTCCCCCTTCTTTTCAAGAGAGCTTTTCGCACGTGCGATGGAGCCACGTGTTCTCCGCCAAGTTGTTTCAGAGCTTTGCGAGAGAGAACTACTCGAAAAAGGCACGCTCAGCCATGCCCCAATCGAAGAACGCGTCGAAACGGGCCTGTCCGATGACGAATACCTAATCGCTCTAGCAATTCATCTGTCACCACAGGAGTTTGCCACAGACTTTGAAAGCGACTATTTAGCACACGACATTGTGCCCGATTCGCAAGCCATTCCTGCGGGGTGTGTCTCGCCGGTAGTTCCGTTCCACTTCACGTTCCCGGATGAAGTGATACGTGAAAAAGCGGAATTCAAGTGTCTCGAGCGCGAACTCGAGAAGCTCCGCGAGAGCCTCATTGCAGAGCATCTCAAGAAGCACCCGAATGACGATCGCACCCAAGCGGAATTGCAAACGCGACGCGACTACTATCAAACCGAAAGAGAAAAGATGCAGTCTTTCCTCGACACGGAACAACTACCGCCAATTTCGAAGCAAGCGATGTTCATTTGGATGGACTGGGTATACGCATTGGACGGGAAAATCACACCGCGGATATTAAAGGCAGCTCGACACTACCTACGCGAGTTGGTCGAAAAGGAAGTCTCACAGATTGAGGCAGCGATCAACGACGAAACACCAAACCAGCGAATCGAAACTTCAAGATCTAGTTCGTTGACTTCCTCTCTGACTCTCGCTGAACCAGAGGGTGGGATTCATAAGCAAGCTGGGCAAAGCTTATTTGCGGATACGAATGCTGACGGCACGAAGGAAACGCGTGTTACAGCCTTCCCCAGGCCGCAAGAAGAGGAACAACCAACGACCGAGATACCTAGGGAGCAATCGTATGCTGAACGACGAAAAGTCGCTGAGGAAATACTCCTGAGCAGACAGATGCCCGAAGGATCAAAACCTCCTGGCATGTCACGAACACTGATTGATGCTTTACTCTCCGCGGAGCCGGAATCGATCGAAGAGAACGAGCATAGCCTTCTTGTCAGTCAACTTGCAGGGCGTGTTTGGGGTAGCCGAAACGCAGAACCGTCTGAATCCGCAGTGAATAGTTTAAGTAGCAGAACCAACAACTACTTTCGAAGGGTGCTCATTCCCCTTCGCATCGAGAAACTATGGGTAAAATCCGAAGCATGCGAGCGTCTTTCGCTGGTTATCCAAGAAAAATCTGATTGGGAGAGCGCGCGAAAGCGCGGAAGAGCGCAGAAGAGCGCGGAGACTTAATCCAATTTGCTCTGATCCTAGTGAACATTCCGTATTTCACTAGGAGTTGCACAACATGCAATCAGAAAAGCTTCTTCCTTTGCTCGATGCGATTGAGCAAGAGACCGGCCATCGCACCCATCCCAGCACTGCCATGCGGTGGTCTTTGAAACCCAACAGGCACGGCAACGTGTTGGAATCCTGGATGATTGGCGGTCGGCGAATGACTTCCGTCGAAGCTGTTCGCCGCTACATCGAAGCGAACACTCAACAGTCTTTGCATCGCGAGAGCCCCCGGCCCGCTCCAATCAATCTGTCCACCGCACACAACAACGCGATGCAAGCCCTCAGCCAGGAGGGACTGTGATGTCGGTGAATACCCCAGAACTCAATTCGGTTCGAACTGGCGAATCCGAAATCCCGAACCGCGACCAACGTGACAGCAGCGACGCAACGCTGCTCGTCAAACTCGCTGAAAAAGACTGCCAGCTTTGGAACAGCGGTTCCGACGGAAACGCCTACGCGACGATTCTCATTGACAGTCACCAAGAAACTCATTCGCTGAAATCAAGACAGTTCCAACGATTGATTGGACGGCGGTTTTACGAAACGTATGGACGCGTTGCCAACCCAAACAGCATTGGCTCTGCCATTTCCACGCTCGAGGGCAAAGCAATTTTCGAGGGTGAAGAAGGAACCCCGGCGATCCGGGTTGCTGGCAACGAATCCAAGATCCTAATTGACTTGTGCAACGATCGCTGGCAAGCAATCGAAGTCACAGCGAGTGACGTTCGATTTGTTCCGTCAGTCTCCGCAAACTTTGTTCGCCCTGCGGCGATGCAATCTCTGCCGACTCCTGACGGAACTGACCTCGATCTCCTTCGGAAATACATCAATATCCAAGACGATGACTTCTACCTGATGATCTCTTGGTTGATGATGGCATTGCATCCGTCGGGTCCATACCCGGTGTTGATGCTCTCGGGAGAACAAGGGTCAGCCAAATCGACGACGGCACGTATGCTGCGATCATTGGTCGATCCGAACCGGTCTCCAATCCGAGCCGCGCCGAAATCAACCCAAGACCTTGCGATTGCCGCCAACAACGGAAGAGTTGTGGCGTTCGACAACCTGAGTTCCATCTCTACATCGTTGTCGGATGCTCTTTGTCGTCTATCGACGGGCGGAGGCTTTTCAACGCGTGCGTTGTACGCCAACGACGAAGAGGTGATCTTTGAGTCGAAACGCCCCATCATCCTGACTGCCATTGAAAATGTAGCATCACGCGAAGACCTCGCCGACCGGACGATCTCCATCACTCTGCCGACGATTCAAAAGGGTAGTCGTCGGACAGAGAAAGAAATTTGGTCCGACTTCGAACGTGATGCTCCGGCGATTTTCGGCGGCTTGCTGGAACTACTTTCCGCTGGCCTCCGCAATCTGGATTCTGTGTTTATCCCTGAGCTTCCTCGAATGGCTGATTTCGCACAGTTTGCTACCGCCGCCGAGACAGAGATGGGATTGCAGCCGGGAGGCTGGATGAGGCTTTACAGCCAAAACATCCAGGCGACCAATCAAGCACTGGTCGACGACAAGCCCTTGATCGGCCTGATTCGTGAATGCTTGCAGCAGAACCCTGAACCGATGCAAATCAGCGATTGGCTGGACCTTTTGGAAAGCCAAGCGGAGCATGACCCGGGACAGAAAAGATTGATTCCTTCAACACCGAAGGCACTTGGCGGTGAGCTCAGGCGTCTGGCTCCCGTGATGCGTCGAGCCGGGATCGAAGTTGACTTCGATACGTACTCGAACAAGCACCGCACGATCATCGCGATCCAGGAGGTCGACGATGGAGGTGAACCCCGAGCTCCGCAGCATTGCGGCGTTGGCGGGGAGGACTCCGGTACTTCACCTCCGGACGTCAACGACCTTCTCGACGATGCAAATTTGGAGGACTCGAACAATGTGTAACGTTTCAAAGCAAAATCTGCAGCGAAAGCTGCTTGCTCTGGCAGTCGGTTCGGTCAAAATCGATGATCAGATGATTGACATCTGGTCGATCAAGACCGTTCCGATCAACCTGCTCATTGAGTCGCAACAGCTCTTGTTGGACGATCACGGGATGGTCTCCCAGATTTCCACCGCGGACCAAGAATGTCGCTGCCCTCGATGCGGTCGAGAATGTGACGTCCTCTACGTCACCGGCAAATGGAAATGTTCCGCGTGCGAACCTGTCGTTGATCGACGCAAACAGGCCATCCTGGATTTGCTTGATCAACTGAAAAACATGGATCGCTAGTTCGACACACGACTTGCAAAACCAAGAAGTACACCGCTACAGCTCCAGAAATCCCAAAAGAACGGAGCTGTAGCGGGCAAGGCAGCGGAACAAAGAGCGTCCCTTCTTCAGGCGAACAGTGTGATCGAGAAGCAGAGCTGATCGTGGCACAACATTTAACGCAAACGAAAGGTCTGATCCAAACCGTTTTTCTAAACAGCGGCAACGAGCCAATTGTTCAATGGCTTATCGATTGCGCAAGTACCACTCCCCTTCGTCGATCTCTTCTCCGTACCAATAAAATTGTGTCTCGCTACGGAGATCTGGTTTCCAGATCATCACCTTCCACTCACCATGTGGTCGGCCGGTCCCGGCCATTGGTCCCTCCTCGGAAAAGACTGGCAGTCCCTGTCTCGCCTCATTCTCGAAGATGTCGAGATCTCGGTAGACAAGATTGCCTCCCCATCTTGAATAGGTGTCGGTGAATCGGACGTTTTCGTTGTGCCAGGTACTTTCGTAGGTGTCGAAATACCCCCAAGCAACCACTGCAGCCAATGTGATCGGTATGCCGATCCATTTTGCTGTTCGGGGGCCGGAACGACGCGAGAGAATAACAGTGCCACCAACACCAGCAAGTGCAATGGAGGGATAGCAAAACAGCGGCAAGTTTTGCGAGTTCACAACAGAAAAGTACAGCCACGCGAAAAGTCCCAGGCCGATAATCCACCCAGGCCAGACAGTCGCCAGGAATGCCTTGAATTCTCTGATCGCCGCGGGACCCTCGATGGGTTCAGCATCCCAATCGGCTGGTTCGTTCGTTTGCAAACCTTGATTCACGCCAGGTTGAGGTTCAACGTCTGGTTCAGGTGCAATTAGGGGCGACGCATCCGGTTTGCGAAGACGCAGCAAATCCGAACACCTCGGACACTTGACTACCGCCCCGGCTTTGGAAACTGGATACCGTAGAATTCTGCCGCACGTTGAACATTGCATTCTGGCCGCCGTGGAATTGGTCATTTAGCAGATACTCCTCGATGTTCAAACTCAGCTGACGTCGCTCTGCGAATGAACAGATTTCTAGCTTTAGCTTGGGTTGAACAAACCTGCGATTCGGATGCGATCGCTTGCACGAGACACCCCGAAACCGCTTCAGAACTACCAGTCCCCCCTCTCTCGTCTTGCAGACCGACGCCATCCTGATCAAAATGAGCACCCCGTTCAATGATGGGCACCGCATTTTCGCCACACGATGCGTCGAAGCAGGCTGTGTGCAAGGTCAGTAGAGTCCTCGTCCAGAACATCCGGGCGCACAAATCACCGCGGACGATTGAGACGTATCTTTGGGACAAGGCGAGACACCAAAAGATCATCCAGGAAACTTCTGGTTCCTCGAAGGCTACCAGCCTGTACTTCTCGCCCATGCGCTGCGCGCCGAGCGGTACGTCTTCGATGACCCGAACACAGCCTTGGTCAAGCTGAGGCAGCTTGCTGAGTTCTTCGCCCGCGAGGTCGCTGCGGAACTCGGTATCGCCACCGGATCGCAGGAAGACTTCGTCAACGTTGAACGTCGACTGCGTGACAGTGGGATCCTGAACCAACAGCTTCGCGACGTGATGCGAACGGTTCGACAGAAGGGCAACTCCGCCGCTCATTCGCTGGCAGGGGAAAGGCGAGACGCACTGCATTGCTTGAAACTCGTTCGGCAACTGGCGATTTGGTTCCATAAAACGGTCCGCGGTGCAAACAACTTCCACGCAGGTCCATTCGTCCCTCCCGCTGATCCAGCCCAGGGAGACGAACAACTCTCTGAAGAGCTGGCGAGACTTCGAGAGACAGTCGAAAAGCAGCAGGCCGAATTGGACGCCGCCAAAGCGGAGTCCGAGAAACTCGGCGAAGTCGTTCGTGATCGCCAGTCCGCCTACGAACTGGCCAAAGGCAACGAACAGGCAGCGATGGAGCTTGCCGCCGAAACCGAAGAGACACTGCAGCAGAGGATCGAAGACTACGAACGATTGCTCAGCGAGACCGCAGCCAAGAACGCAGAGCAATCCGCCGAAGCTCGCGAAGACATCATTGAGGCCTCGCAGAAAGCGGCACAAGAGATCAGTCTCGATGAATTCGACACCCGCAAGCTGATTGATCAGCAATTGCGTGATGCCGGATGGGAAGCCGACACCTCAGAACTTCGATACGCCAACGGAATTCGTCCGCAAAAAGGACGGAACATGGCCATCGCGGAAGTCCCAACCGACGATGGAATCGCTGACTATGTCCTGTTCACCGGCCTCACTCCCATCGCAACGGTCGAAGCCAAACGGAAACGGCGCAATGCCCGGTCGGCAATCGATCAGGCACACCGGTACTCCAAGTCGTTCCGGATGTCCTCGGACTATGTCCAGCCCGGAGGCCCATGGGGCGAGTACAGCGTTCCGTTTGTATTCTCCACCAATGGCACTCCATTTCACCGACAGCTCATCGACCAAAGCGGAATTTGGTTTCGGGACGTTCGTGTTGAAACCAATCACCCACGTGCGTTGACCGGATGGTACACACCGGAAGGCCTGCAGGATCTGCTCAAGCTCGACATCCCTGCTGCCAATGCAAAGCTAGAAACCGAACCGCGAGACTACCTGCCGCTCCGCTACTATCAGCGAGATGCCATTGAGGCGGTCGAAAAAGCCATCGCCAAAGACCAAACCGAGATTTTGCTCGCGATGGCCACGGGAACCGGCAAAACACGCACAGCGATTTGTTTGCTGTATCGCCTGATCAAAGCCAGCCGGTTCAATCGCATTCTGTTCGTCGTGGATCGTCGATCCCTCGGCGAGCAAGCATTCGATGCATTCAAAGACGTCAAACTCGAACAGAACCAGTCCTTCCCTGAGATCTACGACGTCAAGGAACTCGGCGACGTGAAGCCAGACCGGGAAACGAAGCTTCACCTGTGCACGATTCAGTCGATGGTCAAACGAGTGGTTGACCAGGACAGCAATTCCGAACCGTACCCCGTCGACCAATACGATTGCATCGTCATCGACGAATGCCACCGCGGCTACACGCTCGACCGAGATATGAGCGAAGAGGAGCTCGGCTATCGAGACCAACTCGATTACGTCTCCAAATACCGCCGAGTGCTGGATCATTTCGATGCTGTACGGATCGGATTGACCGCCACACCCGCTCTTCACACGACCGAGATTTTTGGCAGCCCGGTCTATCAGTACAGCTATCGGCAAGCAGTGATCGACAACAACTTGGTCGACCACGAACCACCGTTCATCATTCTCACGGAACTCTCCGAAAGCGGAATGCACTGGGATGCAGGCGAGACGGTGAAATACTTCGACACCGTCACGAAAAGTATCGCTGACGAGACGACACCGGATGAGATCGACATTGAAATCGATGGGTTCAACCGGCTGGCGATCACGGAAAGCTTCAATCAGGTCGTATGCGACGTCCTCGCCCAGCAAATCGATCACACGCAACCCGGCAAGACGTTGATTTTCTGCGTTCGCGACACTCATGCGGACATGGTCGTGCGTTTGCTGACAGCAGCGATTGAGCAACGACACGGACCACAACCACACGACACCGTCAAAAAGATCACCGGCGACATCGAACGCACTTCGGAAGCCATCCGTCGTTTCAAGAATGAACCCATCCCAAAATACGTCGTCACGGTCGATCTGCTGACGACGGGAATCGATGTCCCTGAGATCACCAACGTCGTGTTCCTACGACGGACGAAAAGCCGCATTCTGTTCGATCAAATGATCGGTCGCGCGACTCGACTCTGCAAAGACTTGTTTTTCGATGGCGAAGACAAGGAGTACTTTCACATCTACGACGCGGTCGGGGTCTACGAAGCCCTGCAAGACCACACCGACATGAAACCGGTGGTGGCCAAGCCATTCACAATGTTCAAAAAGCTGGTCGAACTCTTCCAGAGCAGCTCAGACCCGGACGCACATGCGGACATCCGACAACAACTCGTCGCCAAACTACGACGCAAAACGCCTTCGATCAACAAGAACTGGCTCGATACCTTTGAACTTCTCGCGGGCGACACGCCCGAGGCGATCTCTGATTTGTGGGCCAGTTCCTCCGACGCAGAACTCCAACAATGGCTCACGGATCACGCATCTTTGATCACTGAACTGGATCAACGGAAGGCAGACGGTTCGATCATCATTTCGGAACATGCCGATGCGTTGGTTGGCATCGAGCGCGGATACGGTGGCAATCAGAAACCAGAGGATTACCTCGAATCGTTCCGCCAATTCCTTGTTGAGCATAAAACCGACATCCCAGCTCTGATCCTCGTGACCACACGACCACGAGATCTCACCCGAAAAGACCTCAAAGAACTGCAACTGCAACTTGAGCAACACGGATTCAACGAAACTGCCATCAAGTCCGCCGTCAAAGACACAACCAATCAAGACATCGCCGCGAGTATTCTCGGCTTCGTTCGTCATGCCATGCTCAACGAACCCTTGCTTCCCTATGAAGAACGGGTCGACGAAGCGATGCGATCCATCCTGACCAGCCAAAAGTGGCAACCGCAGCAAAGAAAGTGGCTGGAACGAATCGGCAAGCAAATCAAAGAAAACGTGGTCATCGATCGTGACCTCTTCGAAGTCGGCGCCTTCCAGGACCACGGTGGTTTTGTGAAGATCGACAAAGTTTTCGATGGTCGCCTAAACGAAGTCATGCAGTCGATCATCACCAGCATCTGGCAAACGGCCACTTAATCGTTCAGGACGAACCGATTCATGAATACCAACGACATCGTTGGCAAACTGTGGTCTCTCTGTCACGTCCTGCGTGACGACGGCATCACCTACCAAGACTACGTTAATGAGCTCAGTTTCCTGCTCTTCCTGAAGATGATGCAGGAAACCGGCCAAGAATCCGAGCTCCCCGACGGCTACCGCTGGAGCGATCTCGAAAGCAAAGACGGCGTGGAACAACTTGCGTTCTACCGAGCCATGCTGGTTCACCTTGGCACCGAAGGCAGCCCGCGAGTGCAGAGTGTTTTCGCGGACGCCAACACCTCGCTTCGTCAGCCCAAGAACCTTTCCAAACTCGTCCAGGATCTCGACGAACTGGATTGGTACGTCGCTCGAGAAGAAGGGCTCGGCGACATGTACGAAGGCTTGCTCGAACGAAACGCCAGCGAAAAGAAGTCCGGCGCCGGTCAATACTTCACGCCACGTCCGTTGATCGAATGCATGGTCAATTGCATGCGTCCTCAACCAGGTGAGGTCATCCAGGATCCCGCGGCTGGCACCGGTGGCTTCTTGATCGCCGCTCACCAATACATCTGCAACCAAACCGATGACCTGTTCGACCTCGATGCCGACGAACAAGTTTTTCAAAAGCAGCAAGCCTATCATGCCGTTGAACTCGTGCCTGACACGCACCGGCTGTTGGTGATGAACTGCATGCTACACGGCGTCGGCGGGCACCTAGCTAGCGGTGACTCCATGGGCAGCATCGGCCAGAACCTGCCCAACGCCGATGTGATCCTGACCAACCCTCCATTCGGCACCAAACGCGGCGGAGGCAAACCCACCCGAGACGATTTCACATTCGTCACCGGCAACAAACAGCTCGCGTTCCTGCAGCACATCTATCGCGGCTTGAAACCCGGCGGTCGAGCAGCCGTCGTTTTGCCCGACAACGTGCTTTTCGAAGAAGGTGTCGGCACACGCATCCGCGCCGACCTGATGGACAAGTGCAACCTGCACACGATCCTCAGGCTGCCCACGGGCATCTTCTACGCACAGGGCGTGAAGACCAACGTGCTGTTCTTCACACGAGGCAAAACAGACACTGGCAATACGAAGCAAACATGGGTCTATGACCTGCGGACGAACATGCCCGCCTTCGGCAAGCGGACGCCGCTGACGCACGGACACTTCGCCGAGTTCGAGAAGTGCTACGGCAAGAAAGCCGACGGCACCAGCAAGCGGACCGAGAAGACGGGCGGCAAGAAAACCTGTCCCGCCCTCTATGAAGACGACACCGTTCACGAAGGCGAGGAGAGCCGCTTCCGGGTCTTTTCGCGAGACTTCGTGCGTGAGCGAGGCGACAACCTCGACATCAGTTGGCTGCAGGACGATAGCGCCGGTGGCAGCGGCAGTGAGCTTGCGGAGCCGGACGAGATCGCGGCGATGATCCGCGAGCGTCTGGGCGAGGCGCTTGCCGAGATGGACGCGCTTGCCGAGCTGCTGGAACCGGCGAGCCTCGCCAGCAGTGGTTCGGGTGGCCTTGGCAGTGAAGGTCGAGAATGATCGCTAAAAAACAGAGTCCGGCAAAACAGAAACAGACGCCGACACAGGATAAATTGTCGCGGGGCGAGTCGGTGGAAGTCGCACGGTCCGGCGGCGAGAGTGCCAGTGGAGAAGCGTTGCCGGAGGGCTGGGCTGACGTTCCAATTGGTGACCTTTGCGATCTCGTCAATGGACGCGCCTTCAAGCCAAAGGAATGGAGTGAGACAGGGCTTCCGATCATTCGGATTCAAAACCTCAATAAAGCCGAAGCCAAATACAATCACTTCGACGGCGAGTACGCTGACAAGCACCTCGTTCGGCCCGGCGAGCTTCTTTTCGCTTGGTCAGGTACACCGGGGACCTCGTTCGGAGCGCACATCTGGAACGGCCCCAAGGCGTTGCTCAATCAGCACATCTTCCGCGTGCTTATCGACGAAGATGACTTGAACATGACGTTCTTCCGATTTGCGATCAATCACAAACTTGAAGAGTTGATTGGAAAGGCGCATGGAGGAGTCGGGTTGCGACACGTCACGAAGGGCAAGTTTGAAGCAACGCAAGTTCCACTTCCCCCACTCGCCGAGCAGTCTCGTATCGTGTCGGCGATCGAGTCGCTTCAGGAGCGTAGTTCGCGTGCGCGGTTTTTGCTTTCGGAAGTCGGGCCGCTGATCGGTCAGCTTCGTCAGAGTGTGCTGCGCGATGCTTTCAGTGGGAAGCTGACGGCAGACTGGCGAGAGGCCAACCCCAATGTCGAACCGGCCTTCAAACTGCTGTCACGCATCCGCACCGAGCGAAGAGAACGCTGGGAAGCCGAGCAGCTCGCGAAGTACGAAGCCAAAGGCAAACAGCCCCCCAAAAACTGGCAGGACAAGTACAAGGAACCGGAGCCGGTTGATGAGTCGGAGTTGCCCGAACTGCCGGACGGCTGGTGCTGGTGTCAAGTCGGAGACCTCATTGAGTCCTTCGATGCGGGTCGAAGTCCAACGGCATTGTCGCACCCTGCACGAGATGGCGAATATGGTGTCTTGAAGGTCAGCGCCGTGACTTGGCGAGAATTCGATCCCAACGCAAACAAAGCGTTGAAGGACGGTGACGAAATCGGAGATACGCCGACGCCACGGAAAGGCGATCTACTAATTTCCCGTGCGAACACGGTCGAGCTCATCGGTGCGGTGGTGCTCGTCAAGGCAGACTACCCGAACTTAATGCTGTCGGACAAAACACTTCGCATGAATCCTGCCTCAAAGGAACTGGTGCCGGAGTATTTGCTCTACGGCTTACGGTCTGAGTCGGTGCGTAAGTTTTTTGAAGACAACGCCACTGGCACAAGCAACTCGATGCGTAATCTCTCGCAGGGCAAAATCCTGGATGCGCCGATCGCTCTCGCCCCACTTGCCGAACAGCAAGCCGTCGCTGACTTACTTGTCACGAATGACGAAGCCTGCACGTCGGTGGCGAGCGGTTTAGCCTCAATGGAATCGTCGCTGACGCAACTGGACCAATCCATCCTCTCGAAAGCGTTCCGAGGCGAGTTGGTCCCGCAGGACCCACGCGACGAACCCGCCTCCGAACTCCTCGCTCGCATCCGTGCAAAACGCGTGGCCAACTCAGCCAAAAACACATCGAAGAAGAAAAAAGCAACCACAGCAAAAGCAGCGTCGAATGCCTAGTGAAAGAGAGTGGGTCGACACGTTCATTGAGGAACTGCAAAAGAGGATGCAGTCTGTGTCCCTCAAGGGATCGACGGTGCGCGTCGAGGCGGGCAAGAAGCTTCCCTATGCGTTTGAAGTGCTGAGCTACTCCGACACTGAACCAGGCGAACAGTGCACCAGCCAATACCAAACAGACGTGCTCATCTACGACCAATTCGAGGATGAAACATGGATCCCAAGAGTCGTCATTGAATGCAAACAGAAAACCGTCACCACGCATGACGCGCTCACCTACAGCACCAAAGCGGCAACTCATAAGAACGTGCATCCCTACCTGCGGTACGGGATCCTGCTCGGCAAACGGAACCATTATCCATTGCCCGGACGTCTCATCCGCCACGGCCTGAATTTTGACTTCATGGCCTCCTGGGTCGACTACGAACCCACCAACGACGAATGGCAAGACCTGATGGGCGTCCTCGTTGAAGAAGTCAAAGCATCACGACTACTGCAAGGAATGCTGACCCAGAGTCGCTCCAAATCCCGCAAACACTTCTCGCTCATCCACCGCCCGCTGAACTTCAAGAAAATGTCATGAACCTGGGCAGCAAGCGGAACGGATCTCCTTTATCAAATACACTTCAGGACGAATTAGTCTCGCAGGCACATTGCGAAAAAGCGAAATCAGAAGCACCGACTAACCGAAGAGTCCCGCGTGCAATGCACGAAAAGATGCAAACGAAACGAAAGTATCAAATAAACTTCCAGGCGGCATCAGAGAGTTTAAATTGAGCAATACCGCAGAAGCGGGGCGATACTCACTCGCAGGATTCATTTTCCAACTGCTTGGCAATGGCGTTGAGATCATCGAGTTATCCAGCGAGTTCGATGATCCAAATTCTCCACGCGACGTGCTGTTGCTTGAGCGTTACGGCCAGGACAGTGCAACCGTGGACAGCTATGGTCAACTGAAGGTCCTGAACCAATACAAATTCACAAGCACCGGACGCTCAACTTCGAGAGCCTCTCTTCTCGATATCCTTGAAAAGATGTTGGTGAGTGCCAACGAGGCTGGTGGATCAGTAGATGAATGCGGTTTCACATTGACAACCAACATGACATGGGAGCACGCTGTTCAGGAACTTTGGGACATCCGATTGAACAATGAGCTGACGCACCACCAGAAGGCCCAGGCCATCGTGAAGAAGCTAAGAGCTTCAAAGCAAACTGGCGATCTTCCCAACGCCGAGTTGCTAGCAAAAATTTTCATCAAGCTTGATTACGATCCAACGAACGAGTCAAATCTTACTCAAAAACTGGAACGTGAAGCCGCTCGTTTCGGAGTTTTGCCACAGGAGCTAGAGACGCGAGTGAACGAACTACTCGGGCTTCTACTCCAAACGTCTGGCAGAAGCGGTAGACGCGAAGTATCAGCTGTAGATTGTTTCAAAGCTTTGACTGGCATTCCGTCGCCCTATCGCCTTCTTGATACAAGCTCTCGTCTTGTAAGAGAGAAAAACATCAATGAACGTCGAGAATTAGAAACCAGAGGGGCCTCGACAATGCCGCGTAGCGTAGTCGCGGACATTGTAAATGCAGTTTGCCAGTTCCCCATCGTATTGCTGACGGGAAAGGGTGGTCTGGGGAAATCGGTTGCCCTCTTTGATGCCGCCGCAGCTATCACTGAAGACAACGTGAACCCGCCAGGATTCTGCATTGTCGAGCATGCCTACGAGATTACCGAATCGAGACTGATCGAGAAAATTGCTGCATGGCGAAATCAACGCCTTACTGAAGACGGCTCATCGTTGGATCGTTCTTTGGCACGACTGAGTGTCGCGTACCCGAAGACTCCCAGGCTTGCAGTGTGCATTGATGGTGCAGATGAGCGAAACGGACTCGACGCACTTCCAGCCAATGCAAGCAACTTCATCCAGGCACTTGCATTGCGTTCTCTCAATGAGCGTTTGGATGGCGACTGGGATACAACTCTACTTGTAACTTGTCGGGAAAACGACGACTGGGAGGACATCTTCAATCATAAGCATTGCACAGAAGGCGAAACCAAACACACTTTCGATATAGAGACGTTCACCCCAATGGAAATGGCGGAACTCGCCGCTACCATCATAGATCCCGGCGTTCGTGAACTGATCGAGAATCGCATACAGTTCGACGTCGGTGGTGAATCCAGTGTGCTTGCCGAAAACCGCATTTCTGCCAACTCGACTCATCTGAAACTTCTATACCGCCCTGTACTATGGGGAATATTCACCGAATTACCTCTCGAAAAACAACGGCTCTTCTTGACCGGCGGTGAAGGGAGCTTGCAACTCATGTCGGAGCACTATTTCAATCGTTTTCGCTTAAAGTGCAACCGCAGAATTCCTGCTACTTTGCGACGTTATGACTTGCTCATAATACTTGTAAGTGCCGCAAGATCGTCACAGGAACCTCCATTGACGCCCCGCAAATACCGGGACCACTGGATAACACCCGCAACAGATTCTGGATGTTCGTTGCAAACTGCAGTCGCGTTATTCAATGAGGCTTGCTCCGCTGGCCTCATTCGCCAACGTTCTGTTTCGAGGGACTGGATTTGGGAGTACCCCTGGTTCTTGGAATACCTCCAAGAGAGAGAAGAAATATGACCTCGCCAAATACTCCAGGAAGAGCGGCAGATGAACAGTCTCGAATCTACGCGATGCTTCAAGATGCAACCACGATCGAATCAGTCGAGAAGGTCTTGCATGCAATTTCCGAAGCATCGGCAACCCTCGATTCTTCCAATCTATGGTTTCTTCGACGCAACGCCATCGACTTAATACGGGAGTTCAGCTCCCTAGATACAGACAGACTAGCTGAATTCGCACTAGCCCAGATCGTCCCGTTGTGTTCGCCTGCAAACGACGCTGGTGGTGGCGATTTCGACTTGCGCGAGATGGATAGTTTTCGAGCGAGGCAGTATCTGTATGATTGGCTGTATGGTTTCCCTGCAGAACTAATGATTCCGATCCGCAAGGGGGTCATGTCAGAACTAGAGAAACGCCTACGAACGAATCCACACCAAGAAATTCTGTGGATTATCTCTCGAATTGGATATCGAGAGAGCTCACTCGTTGATTTGCTATGGAACATTGCCGATCGAGAATCCCAGCACTCAGACGCTGCAGTCTCTACATTGATCTCGCTCGGTCCGAAAAAGTCAGACCGGGAGCGGATTCTGGAAATCGTGACACGAAAATTGGAGCAGGATCAGATTGATGATGTAGTAACCCTAGCAATACAAGAACTGGTCGGACCTGAATACATCGAGTTGGCAGAGTGGTTGCTAGAAATCGCCCTGGCTAATTCGGAGAACGAGCCCGACCGGGACCTATCACTCGCGATTAGCGTTGCAACTCGTGCTGTTGACCGATGTGATGCCAACACTCCAGCTAACGATCGCATCTGGAATCTCATTCGTGAAGAGCACAAAATAGTTACTCGTTCTGGCGAGTATGGTTACCGCTGTGCATCATCCCAAGTTGTCACGGACTATTTTGATTTCGTGCTTGAATGCAACGATGCCCCACAGGATACAACACGAAACTACATTCTTCTGAGTCGCCTGCGGGACTTGCTGAAGCCAATTCATCTTGAGAATTGGCGTTCATCAAGGACAGACACCTTGGTGCGAGTTCTTGAATCGCTTGCGCGACTTAACACGGAAAACACCGGAAACTTTCACACGATCAAACAGAGCCTTAAAAAGGAATCTCTCGACATCCTTGCAACGTTTGGACATCGCTGGTCAGACAACCTAATCCATGACGTCATTCTGGGCGAAACTAATGCTTTTGCCTCATCCGAGTCAGCAGCAACTCTTGCTTGCTTTCAGATCAATGCAGTTCCCGATACGATTCTTCAAGCAGTCAAAAGTGCCGAAAATATCGACCAGACGGGAGACCAGCACGTTTTCCGACAGAAGGGGATCGTCGATCTCGTTCGCAGCAGCAACAGTCGTTCGGCGTTTGAAGCAATTCTTCAATTTGGATTCTCCCATAACGGCTATGCGCTTTTGTCAACGGTTGCCGCAATTGTTGATCTTGCATTCTGTCGTATACGGGAGGGCGACGAGGATGTCATCGAAACACTTCTTCATGTTTCGAAAACAGCTGAAAAGGAATGCCAACGAGATGCTGCAATATCAGCATTTTGCTCCTTGGCAAAAAATGGCTTTGTACCTGCTCGATTTGTGTCTTCCCTTTGGTCATTTGCCAGTGATGGCGATCTCCAAAGCTTCTCTCGTGGAGATGCGTTGGAAGCGATCGGCGCGATTGATGTTCCTGAAACAGAACAATGGCGGGGGGGTGTTGTTGAAATCGCGAAAGCCGATGAACCTCGTCTGAGCTGGCAGGCCTGGGATTGCATTCTGAAACGAGGCTGGCTTTCACGCGATGTTGAACAATTGCTCCATCTCAGACTTGGCATTGAAGTTCAGGGTGAGAAACTGCGAATAAAAGACGCCACCGAGACTGAAGGATGGCAGGGCTATCTAATCGGAATGCTCTTCGCGTCGAATCAAATGGGATACGAGAAGTGCGTTGTCGATTGCCTAAACCAAGGCCAGCCTGAAACAGTTTATCAGCTTACAGCAGGTTTGAAGGCTGTCGGAAAAAACTGTCTACCTTCAATTGGAGAAGCCCTAGCCAGCCGACTTACCAAATACAACACAGACCGGACATCCGAATCCGGGCTATTCAAGCTGCTTTCCAACGTCGCACCAACAGCCCTGATTGGATTGGCAGCCAGTACTGAATGGCAAGACTGGTTGCCAGAGACAAAATACGCGTACAGCGAATCTGTTCGATCTTGCACACTACAAAACAACGGCCTGGAGGCTTCAAGCGTAGGGATCTTTTTTGAGCTCATGACGGACCCTGCTTACCAAGTACGTCGCTCCGCGTACCGCGCTTGCTCTGAAATTGCAGGTAATTTTCTATTTCAAACATGTTCACTTTGGAGCAGGATTGACGACATTGAGCTACGAAAGAGGGCTGCGGAAGCGGCAGCTTGGCTGCCGCTCCAATTTGATGACAGCACCATTCGTGAATTGGGATTCTCTGAAGACCCTGAGCCTGCGGTGCGCAAAGCATGGAAAGGCGTCCTCCTTGAAAGGCGGCAACGTGCGTGGCTGGACAGCTATCTAAGACTCGTTCTTGATCACTGTGGCGGTGACAACGATCAAATCGCTAGCCACTTTCGGTATGGCATGGCCGTGGCTCGGCTAGGAGACGACGATTCCATTCAGAAGCTCATTGACAAAGCCAAAGACAAGCAGCTTTCTGCAAACGGCCGACACTGGCTGCACAAGATCTTGAAAGAAACTAGAAAACAATGGAAAGAGACGACCTCGAAATGGCCGGAGCCGTGGGCTGACCAACGCGACTCAATCGAGATCGTTGATGGCGAGATCGGCCTCGGAGATTCAATACCTGTGCCTGCGCGAATCACGCTTTGGCGACAACAGAGCAAGAGCTTGCTTGGACTGTATGAATGGGGAGGCGTCGCTGAGGAATTGCCAGGTAGCATCAGCAGATCCAACGCGGCCTTCGACGACTACCAAATGACGCTCTTGCTTCCGGGCCGAAGTCCAACCGCGATCATTTTCAACTCCAGCAACTTTGAGAGCTCAGGCAAAACGCGATTGAAATTTTTCAGCAATGACCCATATCCGAGCGAGACGAAATAGTAGGCGACATCAGCTGTTTGCAAATCAATTTTTCAGACTCACTCGCGTTCATCCGGACAAATCATCAATCCTCGAAATGTTCATCCGATCGAAGTGACGCAAATACCATGATCTGAAGTTCCTTTTCGATTGAGCACTCGTCGAAAACAACGCAATCCGGCGTTTCCATCGCGTAGCTAATTTGCTTGATCCTCACCAACCAGTTTCGGTGCGTGCAGCCCAATTGGAAGATTTGGACATAGGTCAAGGATCATTTCGCGGCTTGTACTCCATGAGTCTCCGTCACGTGGATGGCGTGCAACGTGCGATGCCAGTGTTGTGATCTCCGACCAGAACTGTTCAATGAGATCTCCTGTAGCGGAAAGTAAGGGTAGTGTCACGAGTCCGGCATGAGCCTTGTCCGATGGGCTCAAAGGAAACCGTCCATCACAAATCTTCCGACTGAACTGCAGCTCAATCGAACCGTTTCGGAGCCTTCCTTGCGCTAATGCACCAGCTACACCAACAAAGGGCAACCACCTCGGATCAAGTCCATGCCAGATACACTGACCTGTGAACGCTAACTCCTCTCGTAGGTCGACCTCTCGGTAACTAATACGGCAATAGACCTCATCCGCCTCTCCGACGACTGCGAGCACTGCATGAGCAGACTCATGAGTCGCCGTGAAAACAGCGTCTCTCTTCAGTTGATCTTCCCTCTCGACCAGTGATCGAGGGCGCTGATTCTTTTTGAACTTGCGTTTCATTTTGTTCACTGACAGTTCTCAAATTGAAAGTGCTCACTGATCGCCTGGCAAAAGGGCCGGGTTGAACAAATACGGCCCTTCGATGAGCGAATGTTTCATACGAATCCAGATTCGGATCGCATTGTCGCGGGGTCTGCGGCATCCATTTCGAGCAGCTGCTTTTCAGCCAGCTTGCTTCGACCATCCATGACCGAACGCTCAAACTCAACAAGATAGTCTCACAAGGGGGAGGTATCCATTCTAGGCAACGGGATTCTTCGGCCCGCGGCGATCCGGGGTTTTCTCCTGTTCAATCGACTTCGTGTACCAAACCGTGCGCAAAGGCACGTCCTCCTTGCCAGCCCCACATGTCGATCCTGGATAGCGTCGCAATCAAAGCTGCCTTTTTTGCAACTAGGCTGGGCGCGCTAACTTTCTCTTACGTGCACAGTGATTTCCGAAGTCACGTGGGACGTATGCAGACCAAAGTCTCTTGAGAGATCGCAGTGGCAGGTGGTTCGAGTGCGTAATCCCACACAGGTGGCTTCACAATCGCAGGAAGATCAGCCGGCGACTCTCTTACCGAGCTTGGACTTCAGCCTGAACGAGCAGAATCCTGGGTGGGGAATTCCCCACTTACCTCGGTACAACGACCGTTGCATCCTGAGCTTTTGATCGATTCGATCGCTCCAACCCGCAAGCCCGCTACACCAGCGCTGCAAAACGAAGCCAGGAACCCCCATTCGGTACAACACGATCTCCCCAGACATCTTCGCGTTCTAAGCTTTGTTGAACCAGATCTACATTGCGACTCGAAGGGCACACGATGAAATCAACCGTCTTCACTGTCTTGGCTTGCACCGGCTCCATCGCTCTCGGTGTATGCGGAACGTACTTCTTGACCAGCGGCAAAGAAGCAGACTCTGATCCAATTGCGCCGGTAGCGTTCGTCAGCAACAAACAATCTCCGGAAGTCGCTCCAAACGTCATCATCGATGCTGTATCTGCCATCGACCCCACCCCAGATGAAATCACCGAAGCGCCTACAGCAACAACGCATGCACAGGTCGCACCTGCAGAGCCAATCCTAGACGTGGTTTCCTTCAACCAAAAAATCGCAAAACGCACTTCAAACTACATTTACCGGTCATGGCGTGTCGACGTCGAGAACCATCTTGACGCGAATGTGAAGGCCTATCTCGAGGTCGAGTGGCTGGACGCGGATGGGTTTCGTGTCAAATACGCGAATGAAGCCAGGACGTTGGCGCCAGGTGTCAACGCAATATCAGACATCGAAATTTTCGACCGTGAAGAGAACGACCGCGTGCATTCCTTTCGCGTCACAGAAGTCAATGGCCGGAAAGCGAGCGACATGGTGCTCGGCATCGCTGAATGCAGAGACAAGATCGGAAAAAGAACGAGAAGATACGTTCATCGAAGCTGGCGGGTCGATGTCGTCAACAACTCAAACAAGAGTGTCGATTGTTACGTGGAAGTTGAATGGCTTGATGCTGACGGCCATCGCATCGACTATTCCAACGAGAGTCGTAAGGTCACGCCGGGTGTCAATGTACTCACAGACACAAAGAGTCTTGATCGCGAAGAGAATGCGAGAGTCAGAGCCTTTCGGGTTGTCAAGCTAAACGAGCGGTAACGCGTCTGTCGAACTCGGGTTACGCCAATCCAATCGCCGACGGAACAACACCAGTCGACGTTCTTGCCACCGAAGCGCATACAGCGTTGCGAGGTTGGCGGCGTCGTTCGAGAAACTTCGAACTGCATAGGCGTCGAAGCCCTTCGCACTCATTAAAAGCCTTCACGAAAACGTTGCACCACCTGACCACCTGACGACCGGCCACACTCCCGTGTGGATGAAGAGAGCCTTCACTTTGGAAGCTCCTCTGAATGCTGGACTGAACGACCTGTCCACTTGTCAAAAACCCAATGTTTTACGGTCTCCCATGGCATCGAGAAGGAGCCTTCGTGCCGTCCAAACATGGAAAAACAGGCGAAGATCATCCCGCGTGTTTGCATCAACACCCGGGGGGCTGAGATGGTTTCGATGAAAACCATGAACAGCCAGGCGTGCAGGTGGGGAAATTCCCCACTCACAGAACGAAACATTGCGTCGCACCAATGTTTTAACCGCTCTCCGATCTCAAAAGCACGTTGCAAACTCCCACGAGACTAGCGACTTCACTCCGCCCCAAAGAGCCTCTCAATATCGGAGTCGACTCGCATCCATTCCTGGATCTGGGATCCATCGAGCCCCAAACACCCACCGGGTATTTACCCGCTAGCGAAATCGAAATACCCGAAACGTTCGCTATTTACTGCATCAAACTGCTCTTACTTGCACCCGGTAAATTTTGGCATAGAATCCTCTCAAGCCTTATAAGCAAAAGTGTGATTCGAGGCTACTTCGCGGGCTGCCTCCGAAGCCGAAGGTTGTGGGTTCGAGCCCCGCCGGGTGTACTACCCCATTTCTCCGCTTAGGGAGATGGCGTTATTTGCAGGTTTTCGCGATTCTGGCTTTCGCCAAAAACCGGCCAAAATTCTCTCTGACCGGTAAAGACCGCCAAAATGCTGCCAATGGCAGGCGGCCCTCACCCCTTGGGCAGAACAATCGACTTGTTGCGATTTCCACCCTCTGTCTCGTATCCATCCAACATGCCGACAAAGAAGTTGGCAATGCTCTTGCACTCGATGCTGTACTCTCGCTTCAGCGTCTCTTTAATGTGCTTGTAGCTGATGGTTGTGGCCTTTGGATTCGCAGTCTGGTACCCACGAACATTTAGTGGAAGCAGCAACTGCCCCGGAGATCAAAGAGGCCAATCAGTTGGCAAGGAAATTGAAGCGCTACTACGACAGCATCGTCAACCGAACCAAGCGAGATGACTACGAAACTCGAAGTGAACTCGAAGACGCGATGGATCCGATCGAAGATTGGGCTGACATACTCTCAGGAACAACCGCTTCACTGGCCCCGGGATTGATCGAATTCGCGAAGAAGCACGGCCTCAAGCCAGAGCCGAATTGAAGGCACGCCTGAGAACGAAACGACAATTTCTCTTGAAAGATGTTTCGACTGTTGCCAATCGTTCACTCGAATGGGTCCTTGTAACCGGTCGGCTTCTCGGGAAGCGTGATCTCTTTCTTTGTGTCAACGATCAACGGCCATTCTGATGGCTCAGCATTCAACTCGACGAACCGATACTTCAACTCATCCGCGGTGACCGATTCGATAACTATCAGCTGACTCTCTTCTGCATAGTTGAAGTTAGTTTCCGCCAACAATTTTCCTTGGAGGACCCAAACGCCCTCATCGCTGAAACTCATGAATTCTTTGGATGCATGGTTGATCTGCACGCCATGCAACGCGTTGGACCCCGACAGACTTTTCTTGTGCCAACCCCGGTATCCGTTACCTTGCTCATCCATATCGTCGGTATACCATGTTCCGACCAAATGTTCTGGCGAAATTGGTGGGGACTGAATAGCGTCTTCCAGCAATTTCTTCAAAGGCCCCGTAGCGCCTTCGACGACACTGGAAACATTGGATTTTGTTCGCAGAATCAACGGCAACTCGAGCTTCGCAAGTGCTACCCGGCGTAGGACCTTGTTTTTCAGATCAGTTTGTTCCGCAAGGAATTTGCCACCTGTTGCGGACGAATAGAACGCATGAATTTCCCCGAGCTCTACGTTGTCAAATTTTGCTAAATACTCATCTGCGACATAGGTTTCAACCTGCTTCCAATCGAAGCTGTTCTTGAATTCACCCTCACTGGACTCCAATCGCTTTCGCATCGCCTTGGGCAGAACAGACTCGATCACATTTTGAGTTGCCGCTTCGACGTCGCGTCGCCAACCATCGACGACGAGACTCGCAACACGCCCAGCAAGCTTCTCTCGCTTCGACACAACTGGTTCGTCGCCACTGCAGGCGGTGCCCAAAACCACAAGGAAGGCAACCAGCGTGAACCGAAACATGGGCAAAATTTTAAAAGGCGAGTGAATTGACTGACTCCGATGGTACACGAGATCATTCATCGGGCATGGCCTCGTCCAGTCCAGGCACAAATCGCGTGACAGGGTTGCCATATCCGCAAAGAGCACCTTCCACCTCCATCCCAGCCAGATTCACAGCCACAACATACCCGCTGTTATTGACGATTGGTGCACCGCTGGTTGCTCGCAAATCCAACTGCGCGTTCAAAAACTCCATTTCGAAATAGCCGTCGTCGTCGATTCCAAGGAATCGTCCCTGATGAAGAAACTGACCATCGGGCGCCCCGCCAATCACGTGCGCTGCCAACCATACCGGATCAACAGGCTGAAGAGCCTCCGTAGAAAACTCGATTGCGTCCAAAGCCGTTCCATCTGGAACAGCAAAGACGAGCACATCACCATTCGTCGAACTTTCAGGGAATGGAGCAGCACCTGCAAGTTGATATGGCATCGCTGGAAAACTTTGTTCCTGTTCGTCACCTGCAATTCGAAAAATCGAGACCGTTTCCACGACGTTCGAAATCTCTACCGCCGACACTTGCGACGACAATCCACCTGCCGGACCCAGCAAATGAATTGCAGTGACGATCACCTTGCGATCGGACTGCGGCAGCTTAGCTGAAAAGGCGGTTCCTGCTGTGACGTCGCCTCGAATGGTTTCGATTCGCTGTCTGAAAATGCAAGCAACTGCGTCCTCAACGTTCCCAGCTTGATCAATGACCACCGCCGGAGTTTGTGGTGTTTCAAGATCAGATGCTGATGGTGTACATCCGACGGCAAGCAACAACAAACTCTGACTACAGAGGAACGACAGCTCTTTCTTCATGAATACCCTGGCATTTAGACGCAACATATCGACCCAAAACATTCGTCATTGCTGATTATTGAAGGCACAATATTCGATGCGTCATTGATTTCACACCTCGGTGTCGGGTGAGCAGAGAACTTATTAAAATGCCTGCATCTTCATGGCTTCAAGACGACCTTGATGCAGCCGTCTTCTTTGTCTCGGAACTTCTTGTACGCTTCCGGGGCGTTGTCCAAGGGCTCGACGTGAGTGATCACGAACGATGGATCGATCTCGCCATCGGTGATCTTTTCCATCAACGGCGTGAGGTAGCGCTGCATGTGAGTCTGGCCCAAACGAATCTGCAGGGCTTTGTTCATCGCGGTTCCCCACTGCAAGTTCACGCTGCTGAAGTAGACACCAGGCACGGACACTCGGCCGCCTTTGCGACAGCATTTGAAGATCTCGTTCAGCACGTGCGGCCGATCCGATCCGAGATGCAACGCTGTCTTGGCATCGTCCAACACGGACTGCAAGTTTCCTGCTGCGTGATTCTCCGCACCGACCGCATCGATGCAGCAATCGGGTCCTCGTCCCTTTGTCCATTCCTGCAGAGTCTCGTACACATCCGATTTTTCGTAGTCGATGACTTCCGCCTTGGAAACCGACCGAGCCATTTCCAATCGTTCGGGCACATTGTCGATCGCGATGACTCGTTTAGCACCGAGCATCCATGCACTCTGGATCGCGAATTGCCCAACGGGACCACAGCCCCAAACCGCAACCGTGTCGTTGGGTGTGATCTCGCAGTTCTCGGCCGCCATGTAACCGGTCGGAAAAATATCCGATAAGAAAACGACCTGTTCATCCGGCAATCCATCGGGAACTTTGATCGGACCAACGTCTGCATACGGCACGCGAAGATATTCCGCCTGTCCACCCGCGTATCCACCAAGCATGTGTGTGTATCCAAACAAGCCGGCGGGCGAATGCCCCATGATCTTCTCCGCCTGTTCCGCATTGCGATTGGACTGATCGCACAATGAATACAACGTGCTTTGACAAAAGAAGCATTCGCCACAAGAAATCGTGAACGGAACCACGACTCGGTCGCCGACGCTTAAGTTGCTCACGGCATTTCCGACCTCGACGACTTCGCCCATCGGCTCATGCCCGATGATATCGCCGGCTTCCATCGCGGGAGCGGCACCGGCCATCAGATGCAAATCCGAACCGCAAATCCCGGAGGCCGTGATGCGAATGATCGCGTCGCGAGGGTCCAAAATCTTTGGGTCGTCAACGTTGTCTACGCGAATGTCATTTCGACCGTGCCAGCAAACCGCTTTCATCTATCCAGTTCCTTTTCGATGTGATTGCCCCGCCGAATCGAAAATGACATCAACGGAAGACCCGAGTGATAGCCAACAATCTGCAAACCTAGGCGAGAGTCCATGAACATGTTGTGAGTCGCCAGACGCTTGACTGACTTAGGACCACGTGAACAACAAGCGACGTAGCGGAAGGGCGCGAGCCCTCCGGAACCTCACCGGGCGGCTTGCGCCACACCGCTAACATCGTATTTTTTGTTCACGCTTTGCTTAGCAACTCCCGCGCCGATGATTCGAATCAGCAGCGATCAACGTTGCCATAATGCAAAACGCCTAGCGGGCTGTTGATTTAATGAGCCGTACCGCGTTAGCGGCGGTTAGTCAGACGCCAACCGGGACTAACGCCCATCGGCTAATTGTTGTCACTCGGTATACGACTAAATCAACATGCTGCTAAGCAGTTCGGCAGGAGTCTTTCAGCATCTGATTTAAGGAGTAGCGTCGTTGCTCCCACGTAGAACCGGGGCTAACGCCCAAACGGCTCACTTCGTCGCACCCGATCATTCCTGTCGACCTTCGTAAGAAAAAGCCCGCCACGACCGAGAACAATCGTGGCGGGCGAGCGAGTTGACGAGGCAATAGCGTGTTCGAATCAGGCCGACACACCCACATGCAAGAGGCTCAGGTTCACGTCACTTCGAGGTTGCCCCAAAAAATGAATCGTGATCTCTGCGCCAGGTTGACCGTCTCGGACGACCGGTGCGGCGTACACCGATGTGATCGCCGGGTTCTTCGCATCCTGGGAGGTCAGCGTGCAGAACACATGTCCAGAACGAACGCGGGTCGGCACGAATTCCCGCAACTGATTCACCGCTTTCGTTTCAGACGTTTTCTGCGGTGAAAGCGTCAATTCCGAACAGAACACATCGGTTACCGAAGCACTTCCGTCAGAAGCTTGCACCGGACGGTTTGCAAGGATGCCAGCGAGGCCGCCGACGCCTCCGGTGAGCAATGTGCCAACCGCTTCACGTCGTTTCATACTACTTTTCATGATGTCTCCTTCAATTCAGTCGACCAAGGGTGGAAGCACATTCTCATTTCTTCATTTGACCTTTTTGGGCCGCGGTCTTCGGAGAAGCCGCTCCCAACTGTGGCTTGTCACCCAGTGGTCGCATTCTGACCACGGAGTTGGAACCTTTTCCGTCAAACGATTTGCCCTTGGTCCATTCACCCCGCGGGGTTTCGAAGTCATCACCAATGCCAAAGGACATGAACGCGTACGCGTAGTCACTGTTCTCGTTTTCTTGCGGGAACGAGTTCGGGATCGGATGATTTTCGGGACCGCCCAACTCTTCCCAAGCCGCGAGCCATTGATTTTGGTGCATGGTGTCGCGAGCGATCATGTAGCTCAACATGTCTTTCATGCCGGGATCGTCAGTCATTTTCCATAGCTGGACCGCGAGCATGCGTCCCGTGGATTCAGCAGTCGCGTTGGCCAGCATGTCCGCGGCAACGTTTCCGCTGGCATACACATGACTGCAATTGAACGGCACACCTTCGCTGTCGACCGGCATCGCGGCCATGCAGGTACCGATCGCATGTTGGATGTTCATGCCGCCCATTGCCGCCATCACCACCGGGTCTTTCGCCGCTTCTTCTTGTTCCAGCGGTGCACCTTCCAGGTTCAATGCAACAGCGGTTGCCAACATTTCAATGTGCGCCATTTCTTCCGTCCCCGTTTCGAGCAACATGTCTCGATACTTTGCCGGACCACGTGCGCCCCAAGCTTGAAATAGATATTGCAAGCAAACGCGAACTTCGCCCTGGACACCGCCAATGGCTTGCTGAAGAGCTTTGGCAAAGAGTGGACTTGGTTTCTCAACGCGAACGGGATACTGAAGCTTGCCACCATCGTGATAGAACATTTATGACCTTTCGATTTCGAAGTGGGAAGAAAAGTTTCTCCAATTAGCGCATCGACCTAAGCAAGTCATGCGCCATCTCACTTCGTTACCGATCACATCATTGATGTTCCGGACTGAGCCAATCCCGCCAGGCTCATGTCACTTGTTACGCCCGCCGTTTGCGTTTGCGGATCGCGTCGGAAATTCGAGGTCGACCAAAGTCGTCGTCGAAGAAGTCTTCCGAATCGTCTTGCTTGGTCAACACATCTCGCATCTCCGGTTGAGATGGTTGGTTTTGCGCCAGCAAGTTTCGTTCGAGCAAATGGCGTCGAACGAGCTTCAACAACTGGTCACGATAGCGTTCAGCGTTCTGCCCCTGTTCGATCCAAGCACGCACTTCAATCCGTTGGGATCGCTGGCCGACGCAGACCAACGTTGCCTGGGGCGCCGGAGTCAGCAGCACGTCCGGCTGCTCGATCATCAATTCCTGCAACGTCCGGCACAGGTCCGCTGGCCGCTCGTCTCGCGTGACGGCAACCTCCATGGGAATCACGCACAGACGTCCCGCCCCCATCCAGTTGACCACGTCGTCGCTGACGAAATTCTTGTTGGGAATGATCACTTCTCGACCATCATCGTCGGACAACACCGTCGTTCGCAGACGCTGCGCCGCGACGCGTCCAGTGAAGTTCCCGACTGTAATCAGGTCACCCAATCTGGCGGGCTTTTCAAACAACACAATGAACCCGCCAAACAGGTTTCGGACCATGTCTTGCAAACCAAAGCCCAAGCCGATCATCAATCCAACCGCCAACCACTGGATCGTGTGCCAGCGAACTCCGATCCATTTGCAGGCGATGAAACATCCAACACTGAACAGCAGGAATCTTCCCAGCACCAACGTGAAATGTTCCATGCCTTCGTCGAACGAAACCCGTTGCAACACGAGTGCATCGAACAGGGCAGGCAACAGCTTTGCCAGCTGAAAGGCGACGAAAAGTGTTCCCGCAGCAAGCAACAGATTCATCGCGGTAACAGGCGTCGTTTCGACCACGGACTGCATAATAGTTTGTCCGGTCGTGTTGACGCTTGCCTGCTGAACAGTGTCCTCGACCGTCCATAGAACCGGGTTACCCATCCGCACATTTGGAAACACATCGATCCAAAGCCATCCAAAGCAAACGATTGCCCCCAAGGCCAATGCACACTGACACAGAAACGCGAGGTGGTGTTTGAGCTCTAGAAAGTGTTCGCCGAGTGCACCAGCGACGCGTCCCGTTTCAAGTTCCTCACTGTCACCTGGCTCTTGAGTGGATCCACGCGTCCCGGTCAGCAGATGCCAAAGTTCGGCGGACACATACTTCACACCGGCCCAAAGAATCGACGCAGACATCAAGGTTGCGGCCGTGAAGATGATCCGCTGAATGATCTCGTGCGTCGTGACGCTGTACCCAAGTGCAGACAAACCAATCAAAAACAACGGCAAACCGATGCCAGCGAAATACATCAGGAATCGACCGCGATGGATGACGCTACCGCAATACTTTTCAATCAACGGTTCCAGAAAACCCCCGACCGGTCGCAACGCCAAATGCATCGTCCATCCAACCAGCAACATCGCCAGAATGAATCCCACTCGAGCGACGGAACCACGCCACATCCCGTGATCGATTTGGCTCATCAATGTGATGGTGTACGCAGCGATGACCAATCCCATCCCAATGATGGTCAGGTACTTCATCGCTCGTGGGCGACGCGACAACTCGATGTCGACATGCTGATCCAAGTACCCGTCCGCCCGCAGCCATTGCCGTGGGACTTCGATCAACCACGCTACCAAACTGCCTGCACAAAAGGCACTCGCAGCATGCAATGTTGCTTCGGACACCACACCGGTTCCCAACCATCGACCAATCCAGAACAGGACCGCGGGAATCCCAGCGGCGACCAAAACCGTGAGCACACCGGCGTAAAGCTTCCGCTTATTCGGCGATGCCTTCCGCATTCTCCTACGGCTTCCGATGGCGACCAACCAAGACTTCGCGATCCAACGAAGCACCAATATCAAGACGATTCCGACGAGCAAACCAATCGCACCCACTGGATTGGCAGAGATTTTCCGCTCAAAGGTCGGGCCAAAGTCGGCACTTCGATTGGAGTCAAACAAGGCCGCCATGCCGCCTTTCAGATTGCGAGCGTCACGCAGTCCGATTGGCTCATCACTGCGAATCCACATGACATGCCGATCGATCAGCATTCGGTAGTCGGTTGCCAATGACTGCGATGCGGTCGCGATAGAATCCAATTCACTGATCTTTTGCTGCTGATCCTGATAACCGACCTGCAGCGAGCGAATCCACGCAGCTCGTTGACGCAGCAATTCCTCCACTTGCAAACGCAGCGGATCGCCATAGCGGTTTGCGTCGTAACCAACATCACCAAGAACTTGCGCCGCTTGCTGCTCCGGATCCGAACCATCCAACCGGATCAGGTCGAGTTCCAATTGTTTTTGTCTCGCCTTCCCAAGTGCTTCGCTGGCCAAAGCCGTCTGGCTGTTTTCAATTTGCCACTGATCCAGCTGATCCTTTTTGTGGCGAAGCAACAAACCAATGGTCGGTGTCAAACCGTGGCGAGTGAGCTTTTGATGGACGTCTTCGTAGTCCGAACGCGTCGCATCGAGTTGATCCTTGGCATCGTAAAGGCGAGTCGCTAGTTGGTTGTAACTCGTTGCAAGTTCGATCCATTGCTGAACCAAATCCACGTTTTGATTTGCGATGTCCGCCGCAATGGGATCTGATGTTTGAGCGAGCGAGCGGAATCGCATTTCGGATTGCTGAGCGGCTCGCACATGCATGTCGGCGTAGGGCGATTGTCGCCACTCGTCGGACTCTCCGCGTTGGCGTGGCAGCAACGGATAGCTCACCGTTTTTGCTTCCGTGGCATCTGCGCCATCCCACTCCGACGTGGTGCGGGCCCAATCTGAATCGGTGCGGGACCATCCCGACGCTGTGCGGGCTTGTCGGTTGAGATTCAGAGGCGATGCTTCAGACGACGCTGTGTACCTTTTTTCGACGGGCCGAGTTTGCAGCTGCGAATCGCCCAACCGCGACGACCGCGAATCAGCGAACGAACTGGACGGATTGCCGGAAGTGAACGCGTTGTTGGAGGTGAACTCGGGAGGCGACAAACGTCCTCGCGTCGAAGTTTCGGAGTGTCCGTGTTCGGTGTAACCCGGGCTCGCGCTGACTGATTCGGTTTGGGTTGCCCAACCAGGACTCGACGAAATGACAGTCGAAGACGTGACGTTTGATGAAGTGAAGGGAGGCGGCTTGGGAGTCGTCCAAACAATCTCTTGCGCGTCTGCGATGCTGATGGTGAGCCACACCAATATGCAGCAGATAAACCACAGCAAAACGGTCCACCGCCTGCCGATGGAGCGATCGATATCAATTGCCGATGCCGTGGCATGAGCCAGCGAAATTCGCATTTGCGAATGAGTGGAACGAGACGTCGATCTCAGTGGGTGGCTCATCGGGACCACTGCGTGCAATCAGTATGGCGGCGAAACCGCCGGAAAGATTTGGCCGTCGGCGGAGAACGGACACCGTTTCAATACGGAAATTTGAGTTTGATCGCCACAGCGATCGTGTTTCACGCCGCGGAGAGCGACAAAACAGCGAACCCAGGCAAAATACAGCAACTCGTAACGTCCTCGCGGACGCATTAGACTTCCACGTTCCGTACTCTTTTTCCGATCAGGAACTTCCGATGGCTATCCGACGTTTGATTCGAAGTGCTCTATTCTCGTCAGGCATTTGTGGCCGGTCGGCAAAACGATTGTTGTTGCTCGGAACTTTGCTGATTTTTGGCGGCAACGCGATCGCAGAGGATTGGCCTCAATGGCGAGGCACTGATCGCGATGGCAATTGGACCGAGACCGGGATCGTAACTGAGCTGCCTGAAGGCCAACTTCCGCTGAAATGGTCGGTAGCAATCGGTTCAGGCTACAGCGGACCGACCGTGGCTGACGGACGCGTCTATGTCACCGACCGTCAATCGGAGCCCAATGAAATCGAACGTGTGCTGTGCTTCGCAGAATCAGATGGCAGTCTGATCTGGGAACAGTCTTATCCAGCCGCTTACGAAATCGGCTATCGAGCCGGTCCGCGTGCCAGCGTCACTGTTCATGAAGGAAAGGCATTGGCGGTGGGTTCAATGGGACATTTTCATTGTCTCGATGCTGCCAATGGAAACATTCTTTGGAAACACGATCTGCATCAGGAATACGATATCGACATGCCAGCTTGGGGCATCACTGGTGCTCCTCTTGTAGTTGTCGGCGACACCGATCAGCCCATTGTGATCCAGATCGTCGGGGGTTCGGACGGGGCGTGCGTGGTTGGATTTGATTTGGCAACCGGCAAAGAAGTATGGCGTTCGCTTGATGAACGTGCCTGCTATTCCGCTCCGATCCTGATTCAACAAGGCGGCAAAGATGTCGTCGTCTGCTGGACGGGAGACAGCATCAGCGGATTGTCTCCTTCGACCGGCGATGTGTTCTGGAGCATCCCGTTCCCTCCGTCTCGTATGCCGATTGGAGTCGCCACACCCGTCGTCAATGACAACCTTTTGTTTGTGACTTCGTTCTACGATGGTTCGATGATGGTCGAGTTGTCCGCGACCGAACCAACCGCGAAGAAAAAGTGGCATCGAGTCGGTGTCGACGAAAAGAACACACGTGCTTTGCAATCAATCATCAGCACACCGGTCATGCGTGACGGATACGTCTACGGTGTCGACAGCTATGGCGAACTGCGGTGCCTCGATGCAGAGACCGGCGAACGGGTATGGGAAGACACCACCGCGGTTCCGCGAAATCGCTGGGGCACGATCCACACTGTGGTCCATCAACAAGCGGGATCGCAAACGGATTGGATGTTCAACGATCAAGGTCAACTAACGATCGCACATTTGACGCCAGAAGGATATCAACCGCTCAGCCAAACACATTTGCTTGACACAACCACTGTTCAACTGCCACGCCGCAACGGTGTCACCTGGTCTCATCCCGCATACGCTAACCGCTGTATCTTTGCCAGAAATGACAAGCAATTGGTGTGCGCATCTTTGGAGGAATGAACGCCGAATAAGAGTCGGCATTGCCCGGTCCACTTGTGTTCCAACGCGATTGGGATAGGGTTGCCTTCGTAGGGGGGATCACTCATTTTGTCGGGATTCGCCCAGTCCATTTTTCTAGGATCAAATTGATGTTCACGAAGCTCACCCAATTGTTGCTCGCCCTCGCGTTTGTTGCTGTTTTGAGCGGATGCGAAAAAGGCTCGGACACCGCTGCCGGAATCGCTGACCAAGCCAAAGCGGGCGTCGATTCCGCTGCTGGTTCCGCGAAAGACGCGACCACAGACATGGTTCCTGAAGCTGCCAAAGAAACCGTTGATGGTGCCATCGACCAAGGTGGCGAGAAAGCCAAAGAAGGCATCGATGCAGCTGCCGGCACCGCCGAGTAGTCAAATGGACTCGCGATAAGTCCGATCGAACCGCAGTTCATCACGGAGCCAGACTTGCCAGCGATTTCAATTCGCTGCGGGTGGGCTCCGTTTTTTCGTGATTCACGGTCTGGCGAACGTGCCCATACACCACGGATCGGACGGGAATTTCCAAGAGCAAACAAAGGGGTCTGGAATCAGCGGTGACCAGACGGACAATGGATGACCATCTCGGTCTGCCGAGAGCGTTGATGAATTTCTCATGCCCCAGGATCGTTTCGTGGCCTCCGATTCCATTGCCAGCCGCGTGCAACAACTCGTCGACGAAATTAATCGCCACAATCGCCTGTACTACGACGATGCGGCACCCGAGATCACCGACCTGCAATACGATCAATTGCTGGCCGAGCTTACGCAACTCGAAAACGATCACCCGGACCTCCGCCGGCCCGATTCGCCAACACAATTGGTCGGCGGCGATGTTGTGGACCAATTGGTTCAGGTTCCGCACCGCGTTCCCATGTTGTCGATCGACAACACCTACAGTCGCGAAGAATTGGCCGCGGCGATGGAGCGAATTGAGAAATCGCTCGAAGGCGAATCGGTTGCGTGGACAATGGAGTACAAGATCGACGGTGTCGCCGGTTCCATTCGCTACGAGAACGGTGAATTGACACTGGCACTCACACGAGGCAACGGGCAAGTCGGCGATGACATCACACACAACGTTCGCACCATCCGCGAATTGCCCCGATCGATCGCCGATGCCGCACTTGCACATCCGGAAGTTGCCGGCGGCAACGTTCCCGAAGTTCTGGAAGTACGCGGCGAACTGTACATGACCGACGCGGATCTAGCGGACCTCAATGTCCGTCAAACCGATGCCGGTCACGAACCGTTCAAGAACACCCGCAACGTCACTGCGGGAACGATTCGCTTGCTCGATCCCAAAATCGCAGCCTCACGCAACATCCGATTCTTCTGTCATGGCAGCGGCGAATTAGTCGGCGTTCGAGCATCTGACCACATGACGTTCCTGCAACATGTTCAGGCGTTAGGAATCCCGATCGCACCGGATGTTGTTCGCTTTGAAAACAAAGAGGATGCACTTCAAGCGATCGCGAAACTCGAATTGGAGATGCCTGATCTGCCGTTTGAAATCGACGGCATCGTGTTCAAAGTCGACTCGTTCGAGCAGCGCGAAAAACTGGGTGTCCGCAGCAAGAGCCCACGCTGGGTAATAGCTTACAAATTCGAACGCTATGAAGCCATCACCACACTTGAGGCGATCGATGTGCAAGTCGGCAAGACGGGCACAATCACGCCAGTTGCTTACCTGACGCCGGTCGACATCGCCGACACCACCGTCTCGCGAGCCTCCCTGCACAACGCTGACGAGATCGAACGATTGGACGTTCGCGTCGGAGATACCGTGGTCGTCGAGAAGGCCGGCAAAATCATTCCCAAGGTCGTGCGAGTCGAGAAACATGCTCGCACCAAACCACTTCCTAAGTTCGAATTCCCAACCCACTGCCCACAGTGCGATGAAGTACTGACTCGTGACGAAGGCGGCGTTTACATCCGTTGCACTAACCCGGCGTGTCCCGCTCAACTTCGGCAACGATTGGTCTACTTTGGCAGTCGAACCGGCATGGACATCGATGGCCTGGGTGAAGAAGTCGTCGATCTGCTGCTGCAAAAAGAGTTGGTCGAAAACTACGCCGACCTTTACCGATTGAATGTGGATGAACTCGCCGAATTGACTTGGCCGCGGTTGAGAAAGGGCAAAGGCGATGAGATGATCGAGGTGCAGTTCGGCCGTAAGAACGCCGAGAGCCTTGTCGCCGGCATCAACGAAAGCCGCACCCGCGGGTTGGCTCGCGTGCTGTCATCGATCAGCATCCGTCACATCGGACCACGAGTCGCCAAGCTTATCACGGCGAAGTTTTGGAATCTTGATCTACTGCGTTCGGCAAAGGCAGAAGACCTGGCGGCGATCCATGAGATCGGCGATCGAATCGCTGAAAGCTTGGTCAAATTTATCCACAGCGAATCGGGCTCACAAACGCTCAGTGATTTGGATGCCGTGGGCGTCACAATGTCCGAAACGGAACCGGTCGCAACACCTGACGAAGAAGCAAACCTGCCACTGGCGGGCAAGAACATCGTCGCGACGGGAACGTTGCAGCACTACACTCGCGATGAGATCAAAGCCCGCATCGAGGAACTCGGTGGGCGTGCTGCGAGCAGCGTGAGCAAGAAAACCGATTTCCTGATCGCGGGCGAGAAGGCGGGCAGCAAACTCACGAAAGCCGAATCACTTGGGGTCGAAGTCCTCAGCGAAGATGACTTTCGGTTGCGGTACGAAACCGAGGCGACTTGATCACGCCCCGTCGGTTTCCTCGTCTGACTTCGGTGGCAATTTGCCCCCGTTTTCTTTCGCCACAATCACCGCCTCTTCCAAGTCCCGCACCAACTTTGGATTGATGTGTTTGGTCAGCATTTCACGTGTCACGCTGAACATCTCATCCACTTTGCGTTGTTGATTGGCATTCTTCCCGATCGCTTTGATGAACTCAGACTGACGCTTGCCCATGTCGTTGGCGAGACGTTCGTTGGTCGGTTGATTTCGCAAAACTTCCAACAACTCTTCGGCTGGTTCTAAATCACCCCGTTCGAGTCGCATCATGATTCGAGCTTTGAACAATTCGCGAATTGCCAGAAGGTCGATGATCGAATTTTGGACGCCACGGATGTATGACTCAGCTTGCAAACGCATGTCGTCGCCACCGAGATCGGCAACCATCTTTTCGTGATGACCGGGAACCATCGGCAATCGAGCCAACACGGCGCCGCCGTTTTTGACGTACAACAATCGTAGAGGCTGTTCGTCGGTCGGTTCAACATCCAAGCGACCGTTCCAATCGGTACGGCCAATGAATGTCATGCTTTTGCCTTCGAGTTCCTTTTCGTAAATCTCGTATCCAATCAGCGGCTGATTCGGGTCACCCTTGGCATGCAAACGCAACAGCGTCTGATCTTTTCGCGGTCGGATACGGAGCCCGACTCGGTGGGTGCGTGCGTTCTTTCGACCCTGCAGTCCACCCGCTCGCCCCGCATGAAAATCCATTTTGACGCGGCGCCCGTCCAACTCTTTGGCGAGCAAGTAGGCCCAGTCGAGCGGCCCAATCGAAATCGGATTGCCGTTGCGATCATCTTTGCGAACCATCGGCACCAACACGTCGCCTACGTCGACCAGTGCCGGTGAATTCTTGTCAGTCACCAATCCCGACGCTCGCACCAATCCAACTGCATTGCTCTTTCCCGCGTCATCGATCCGGGCCACGGGAGCAAAGACATCTCGCAGCGTTGCGCCGACAACTTCAGGCAATAGATTGAAACTGGAAACGGTGGCTCGTGATGTGTCGCCGAAATACCGCATCAGAGTATCGAACTCAACGCTTTCGACTTTCATCGGTGAGGTTGCCGTTCGAATGCGAACGATAAAGATTTTGTCATAGGCTTCCGCGGCATCGATGACCTGACCGGTAATTGGCGGAACAATGATCTTGGCTTCTGGTTCGGTCAGAGTTTCCGCCATGCCGCGCGAGACCAAGATGGCCTCGGTGTCTTCTTTCGCCCACGCGTCCTTCAGTGCGACGGCATCGCCCTCGATCGCATGCAGGATTCTCAGCCAAGCATTCTTTGGAGAATCTGGATCACCAGCCAATCGAGCGTTGATCTCTTCCATGCGGCCCGTCGTGGTCAAAATGCTAGACGCGTAACGGCCCACATCACCTGCGAAACGAATTCGGACGGCATCACCGTGAGACCTTTTGACGGCAATCACCGGATCCGTGGCGGCTAACGTATCGAAGTTGACTTCGGATAACACTCGCATTGCCATCGAAGCCACTGACATGGGCGCGTCTTCGATCTTCGTTCGCCATACCGCATGAAAATCGCGATCGAGGACCTTCTGCAAATCATCTCGCAATGTGTCGGCACAAACACGAGGAGAGTCTGACGCAACCCAAATCAATGTTCGATATGGATCGAAATCGAATGGTTGAACCTCTTTGGTCTCGACTTCCGCGCCAGGATCAGTCTCCGACGCTGGATCCGTTTGGACAGCAGCATCGCCATTTGGCTCTTGCCCACGCGCAGATGGCCCCAGTGCGATGAACAAGGCGATCAGAGTGGTCGCATATCGAAGCAGCGGACCGGAATTAGAAAACGATGTTGCGATACTCATTGACTCAACCGCCATTTTTCAGCGTTCTGATACAGCGACACGATGTCAGACCCCACGCCCAGCAAGTCTCGACTGTAGGCGTACGAATCGACCAATTGCCACAACGGCAGCACAGGCAGTTCGTGGTGAGCGATCGCATGCAAATCCAACAATCGGTCTCGAGCATCTCGCCAGTTCTTAGACTCTTCTAAACGTCGCAAACCAAGTCCAACCAATTGATCGGTGCTGCCAGCCATGCCTTCGGGACCGAGCACGCGACGAGCGTCAATGATGGGCTCCCATACCGCGGCCGACACATACGCAATGTCGGCGGTCCCCGGATCCGGAAACGCGCGACCGACGGGCAACTCAACCAACTCGATTTCCAATCCCAACAATTGCCATTGGCTGCGAATGGCTTCGCAAGCGATTCGAGAAAGGTTCTCCGGTGGAAACGCCAGACGAATTGGTTTTAGCTCAGGTGGCTTTTCTTTTTTCCGTGACGCTTCGGATTCCATTTGCTTGGCGGTCATCGTCATCAGGAGCTTCGCCAAACGGGGCTCGTAATTCCGCGGTGCAATGGATTGATCATAGGCGTAACCAAGCGGGTCATTGTCTTCGAGTCCCGCGGGAAATGGCCCTGACAAAACGCGACATCCAGGGACTTCCAAGCTTTCCAGCAATTCACCATTCAAGATGTCTTCCCGGTTGGTTCCATACACCAACGCACGCCGGAATGTCTTGTCGGCCAGATACTCGTGGTCGCTGCACGGAACCAGCATGTGCACGCTGGGAAGCGGATATTTGACGACACGAACCTTTCGATTGCTGGACAACCGCACCGCATCAGCGGGGAACAATTGGTCCAGCACGTCGACCTCGCCTTGCAACAATTTGCTCACGCCGTCGGCTGCGGATTCCGTTCGAATCTCAACAATCTCGCGTGGCTGCAATTCGGTGCGAGGCTCTCCCTTGAGGACATAACGCACCACGTCGCCTTCGACGACGTCGCGGCGATAGTCACCGGTGGGAGAACCTGGCTCGCCGCCAAACCAAGATCCATCAACGGTGACCTGAATCAATGCTGATGGAAGCACGTTGGGACGCCGTAAGATGCAATCGATTCGTTTGGGACCGTCCAGCCCGATGGCCTGAACCGCGGCGGCCCAAGGCGAGAAGTAAGTCGGCGATTCTGATTTGACTCGGTCCGCCAAAACATCGGCCAGATAGAAGCCATCGACTTGATTGAGAGGTTCCGGCAATCGTTCGGGTTCCAAAAACATCGAAAACCGTTGACGGTCAGGACTCTGTTCCGTGTCACCGAAAATGAATTCGTACTCGCCGCCCTCGGGACCTGCTCCCTGCATCTCGAACAACACGCGGTACAGCAACCGTCCGGCGCGACGCGCGGCCCAGTTATCTAAACGAGTTGGATCCAAAACGGTTGCGGTTTGCAAAACTCCGACGTTCACCAACGGGTAGATCTGATCGACTTTGCGAACCAGTTCCGTGCCGCCTTCGATGTCCGGTTTGAGGAAGATACTCTCACGCGAGAACTTGCGTGCTTCGCGATATTTCTTGGCTTCTAGTGCTGCCAAAGCCTGGTCGCGTTTGTCTTCCGCCATCGATAGGAATCGAGCATTCCATTTCTTGATCGATGACAAATCCTGGCCGCGATATTCCTTTTCCAACCGCGTTAGCAACTGCTGTCCCAACTCCAACTTTCCGTCGCTGACGAGTTGCTCCATCAGCTGATCCGTCAACGCGCCGATTGCGGTCAAAACCGTTTGCGTCTTGTACTCTGGTGCATAGCGACGCAGTTCTTCCAACATCGCCAGTGACGCACCGTACTCACCATTCTTTGCTCGTCGCCCCGCATCTCGCCACAGGAACTCCGTCCGCAGCTGTCTCAAGCCGGGCCGAGCCGGGTAGTCACGAATCAACACCGACAGAAACGGGTAAGCACCGACGAAGTCACCTGCCTTGATTCGTTCGGCCGTTTCTCGTTCGAGACGTTTTTCCCAGAAATCGATGTTCTCGATGTCGGTCCACTTCGCAACAAATTCTTGTTGCTCCACACCGACGATGCTGAACTTCAGCGATCCAGTCGGCGAGGCTGGGATCTCGCGTCTAGGTAGATCCAACAACCGAGTCTTGACCCAACCGCCGCCGGACTTCTGCGTGAAGTAAATCAGGTCGTGAGGTTCTTCCTGCAGCAGTTCCAAACCGGGAGCTTCCGGACGACCGGACTCGGCATAGTTCAGCAATTGGGCGTGCGCACTGGACGTGCACACGACGAAAAGAACCACCGCCAGAAAAGCTATCTGAGCGACGCGTGGAATGCAGCGAGGTCGTCGAAAATGCAACACGTTGGAATTCATCAAGGACTGGAATTGCATGGATATCAGGCGTCACCGGGAATGTTCGTGATGTAGACGACACCTTCCGTGCCCGGGACCAGCAACTTATCGCCAACAGGCAACGGGCCGGCCGACAAAGGTTGGCCCAAGAGGGTAGTGCCAACCACATTGCCGGAGGCGGGATCGACCGCGGTCAACCAACCATCTTTGCCGGTCAGAACCCAACGACCACCGGTCGAAACGACTTGGTCGACCAACAAGCCGCCTTCTGGCATTTGCGTTTGGAAGAGAGGTTCACCAGATGCACTGAAACCTCGCAACACTTGGTCGTCTGTGATCAACAATGCGATCTCACCATTGGAATCCGACGGAGCAGCGATGGGGCCCCAAACGATCCGTCCGTCCAAGACCTTCTTGAACGTTTGTTCGAGCCCCGTTTGATCGTGTCCGACCAAGTAATCCGATGCGGGACCACTGACACTGCCGAGCAAGCTCGATTCGATGCCGGCCACGGTGCCCAAGAAAGGCGACTCCAAGTCAACGCTCGATAACTCTCGAATCTGGTCGCCGACTCGCAATCGATAAAGCTTCTTCCGACTGTCTGCGATCAACACTTGATCGGGGTCAGCGGCACTCTTGATTGGGTTGGTCCACTGAACCGTGGCGGTGGGGTCGCTGGCCGGTTGGAACGGAGCCCCTTTGACGCTTCCGGTTTGCCAATCCATCAACACAGCACGCCCGGTATCAAGCGGCAAGAACAAACCACCGCCACTGAACGTTGCCACTCCGGTCGGCTTGGGCCCGGTCAACTGGAACGTCACCTTGCGTAGTTTTTCACTTCGGCGGGTAGGGTCATAGATCAACGCTTCACCCTTCTGAGATTGATTCAGCAGCATGCGCCGAACGTCATCCACCACAATGGGGTTTTGGAAACTCATCGAGATTCCGTTGGCACCTGGGTTTTCGATCGGGCCTTGCGTTGAACCCTCCGAGAGCGATTCCGCCGTCAACTCGAACAGTGCACCTTGGCTGGTGACCGCATGAAAACCACTTTCGGGAGCGCGCGTGATCATGGCGATTGGTGTTCCGACATCGGTCCGCCACAATTCGCGTCCCGTCTTAGGTTCCGCCGCCGTCACACGAATCGCGGAGGTGCCTTTCAACACGCGAGCGTGAACGAGAACATCCTCAAGCGACAATGGTTGGCCGATGAAGGTGTCACCTTCGTTCTTGCCCCAATCGTAAACGACGCGGCCCGTGTTGATTTGCAATTCATAACGACCGATTCGCGTTCCGGTGATCCACATTTGACTGCGACCGACCGCCATACGAGTCAGCGTGGGTTTGTCATACGCGGCAACTTGCTGAGCGATCAGCGAGACCTGCTCTTTTTCAGATGTGGGCTCAATGTCGTACACCGCAACTTGGCCACGATCGGTCAATACGATCAATCGACGGTTTTGAACAATCGGAGGTACGACAACATTGCCATCCAAGCGGAAAGGACTTTGAGCGATCTTGATGTTTTCGCCGTTTTCGTCGACTTTCAGCACGTGAACCTGAGCGTAGTCGCTACCGGCGTTTTCGATCACAAACACGTGCCCCAACAATGACACAGGAGCGACCGCAATCGTTCCTTCGTCGTGTTCGAGATACAAGCTTTCGATGCACTTGCCATCGCGTGCGTTGAGCACATACAGGTTGCTGTGACTGCCGGGGATATAAATTCGATTCAGCGTGTCATCGAGTCCCGCGGGCGTCGATAACTCCTGCGACAAATCCGTCGACCATTTGACATCGCCCGAATCCGAATCCAAGGAAACCAACGTGCCCGAATCCATGGTCACCAAGATGGAATCGCGTCCCGAAACAGGTTCAACAAACGGCTCGCCAAATTTCGCACGCCATTCGACTTCGCCGTCTTCTCCGCGACAGCGACGAATTTCGTCGTTGGCCATGTCAGACAAAAGGACTGCGGTGCCATCGTCCAAACGCAGCGGCGTGTAATCTTCGCCTTGCCCGGTGTAATCACGCCACAACAAACGACCGTCGTCGACCGCGAACGCTAATACCGATCCACCGGCACGCAGAAAAAAGACTTCCTCTTCCACGCCCGGAATGGAATCACCCTGACGTGTTGTCAGCACAATGGACTTCACTGCGGCGTCACTGGCCGGTTCGTTCGTGATCTTCGGAGTCTTTGCCGATGGCTTGACCAACGTTTGTTGAATGTCGCTCGCTTCTTCAATCAATGTCACCAAACGCGGATCTTTGGCCAGTTCAGGAAAATCACGAAGCAACGAGTCGCGTTCGTCGTAAGCTTCCTTTGTCTTTTTCTCCGCCAATGCGGATTGCATGGCAGCTTCAGTCGCATCCAAACGAACGTTGCGATCAATTTCTCGTTTGACGCGGTTGCGTGCTTCACTCAATTGCAACAAACGACCCGACAACGTTGTCTTCATTGTCGACAACATGTAGTTCGGGTTGTCGATCAGCGTTTGCTGCTCATCGAGTCGCTCAAGCAGGCGCCGTTTCTCTTCGGTTTCTTTTGCCGCCTCGGCTTCTCTCGCGATGTTCTCAGCGACATCGACGAGGAAGCCAGCTAGGTTGCCGCGTTCATCGTTCATCGCCTCTTCATTGATGATCGTTGGGAGCTTCTCCTTTGCCATTTCCAAACCGGCAACGGGGTCAGTCATTTGCTCGGCACGAAACAATTCGCACATCGTGATTCGTGTTCGCGCCAGCGAGGAGTACTGGCTGTTTTCACCAAACTGATCGAGGTAAGCGATGTAGGCGTCTTGGGCGGGTTGATAACTTTGGCTGTCGTACTGCTTGTTTGCCAACGCAATGAACTCGTCCGCGTTACCCTTGGAAAGCACAAACCAGAGCACACCGCCGGCGATGATCAAGAATCCGATGATTCCCAAGTAGCCATAGATCTTGAACGAGTCCCACGTGGACTTGGTCTCTGGCTTCTTCACTCGAGCAGACGGGCGACCGCGAGACGGCGCTCCGTCCATCGCATCCCCCATGACTTCCGCCTCGGCGACCACTTCGACGGGTTCTGCCTCAATGGCTTCGACTTCGACCGGATTGTCACCAAATGGGTCGTCGTCTTCGATAACGGCTTCGGCAACCTCTTCATCGTCGATCAATTGCGCCGTCAAATCTTCTTCGCCTTCGATCACTTCCGCAGCTTCGGAATCGTATGATTCGCTGCGCAGTTCCCCGATCAGCTTGGTCGCTTGGAATCGTGTCAGTTGCCCATTGTCGACCAACAACTTGGCCACCGCTTCGGGCGTCACGCGCGAGCCACCTTGAGACATTTGTTCTCGCAACGCCTCAATGATCTCTTGGTCCAAGAGACCCCGCCGTTCCAGTTGGTCAATCAGTTCGTTTGCAAGCATGTTGATGAATGTGAAACCGCCGACCATCGAGCCGGTGGGTTCTGTTGGTGGATAGAAAAGACAAGAGGCAAGGAATCACAACTGCTGACGCGGGGACATTGTCAGCGTGCGATGAGGGGGACGAGCGTCTAGAAAAGGATCAGTCAAAACCGTCGACTTCCGTGACCTGCAAGGCCGCAAAACCAGCAATCGTTCCAGCGTCCATGCCATCGACCAGAAACTGCAGCTTGGCATTTTCGTGAACCTTGATGTTCAACTGCATGCCATCGCGATTGTCGCCCACCGCCTCTTTCAGGGCACTGATCAAGTTCTGTTTACCAGGTGTTTCTTTTTCCCATTCAGGAGCAAGAACGAGGAAGCCGCCGTTCTCGTCGATCTCGAGTTCGACAGGGTCTTTTTCGTCGGTTTCTTCAGGATCGTTGTTCGTGCTGGGCAGCTCGGATTGCTGGCGAGGCATCTGGATCGACTTTTGCAGCGAGAAGCTCGCCGTGACCATGAAGAAGATCAGCAGCAAGAACGTCACATCGACCATCGGTGTCATGTCCAACTCGCCGTCATCGCGTTTCTTCCGCGGCGGCAGGGCATCGTCATCATCGTCATCCAAACTGAACGCGGCGGGTTCGACCGAGTCAGCCGCCGCAGCAACATCGCCCATCGCGGCATGAGCTTTGGAAGCAGCACTCCCGACAGCCACCAACTCAGGCTCCGCATCCACAACTGGCTCCGCTGGGATCGCTTCGACCGCCACCGGTTCAGCCTCGATTGGCTCAACCTCCACCGGTTCGGCTTCGACGACAGCGGGCGCCTCCGGGATCGTGATAGGTGAGTCACAACCTGGGCACCGAATTTTTCGTCCGCCCAAGCGTTCGTTCACGAGACGTGACTCACCGCAGGAAGGGCACTCAAATTGGATTGACATGTTTGTCACTCAAAACGGATGCGGGTTAGGAACGAATGAAAAAAGGTACCTGACACCTTTTCCCAGCTCGTTGCTTACTGTTCTTTGACGGCGATGTAAGTGAATTCTAAATCTTGAAACGCGTCGCCAATGATCTTCTGGACTCTGGTGACCTCGGACACCTTCACCTCCGCGTCCCCGAGCAACATCACTTGGTTCTTGTTTGTCCCGATGGACTTCTCCAATTCGCCAGTGACGTATTCAACGATCTCACTGGTCGCGGTCTCTTCGTCTTTACTGAATTCACTACCGTCGTAACGACGCAAAATCGCGGGTGAATCACCGCCGGCGGGTTCAATGAAAATGACGGCCGAATCCTTCGCTGAGATCGCCAAACCGTTGGTCGCCTCAGGAATCTTGCCGGTTTGGGTCGGATCCATTTTGGATGCAACCACAAAGAAGATCAGCAATAGGAATGTGATGTCGATCATCGGAGTGATGTCCATCTCCTCCTCGGGACGCTTCTTCCGAGGCATCGCTGGTTCGTCGTCATCATCATCGTCGTCAATGAATCCTTGACTCATTATCGCACTCCAGCAGCAATCGCTTCGGCGTTAGAGGAGGCACCATTTTTGGTTGCCGCGCCTTGAGACTTGGCCAAACCAACCTTGAAGGCTTCGAAGAATCGCTGCAGACCAGAGCCCAACAAGTCTTCCATTTTCGCGATCCGAATCATCACGGTGGCGACCAACAACATCAGTGGAATCGCGATTGCCAATCCACTGGCCGTCGTCACCAGTGCAACCTGAATATCGCCGGCCAGAGCGGAAGGTTCGACTTGCTCAGCCGTTGCGAGCGTTTTAAACGCCCCCATCATCCCGAACACCGTCCCGAACAGCCCGATCATGGGAGCACTTTTGATAACCGTGCTGACCCAGCTAAGCCGGTACTCAAGATCGCTCATCACGTCGCGTTGAAAACGGTCCATCATGATTTGCTTGGCACGTTTGAATCCTTCGTCGCGATTGACGACGGCCATATCGATCATTTGTGGAATCGCACGCACGTCTCCGTCGCAGTACTCGTGCACGCCTTCATAGTCGCCCGCACGCAGCATTTGCTCGACGTCATCCATGAACGCGTCTTGTTGTTCTTCCGTCTTGAATCGTTTTTGGCCGACGCGAGTCCAGACGATCACGATCTGATACAGCCCCCAAAGCGCAACGGCAGCAAGAGCCAGGTACGTTGAGTTGGAGATAATTTCGTACAGCGAAGTTTCAGCGAGCAACAACGTTTTGTCCTAAGTACTTTCAGAGTGATACGGTTGTTTGTTTGGATTCGGTTGGGCGTCCCGCTGAGGAGACAACTTGGTCTGGTGCCAGCCCGCTTTGTCTCGCGTACTGGACTTGGTTGGGTGTGGTTTCAATCAGGCTCGTGTTGGTCGTGCGACCGGATCGGAGCCGACAAAGATTCGTTGGGAGGTGAAGACGACCAGGGTCGCTGCACTCCATTGTGGTCACCCGTTTGGAAATTTCACGTCATTTGCCTTTGCGATATCGCTGATCCACGACTTCGAATTGGTACCCGCTTCCGCTCGCGGTGCTTTGGAAGATCGTTTTGGCGATCGAAACGACGCTTGGATGTCCCTTTTCTCTGGCGTATTCGAGCTCGATATGGGCCAGTTCATTTTCCAACTGTTCCGGAATGAACTTCAACATCTGGCGACCGGTGACATTGATTCCGGCCTGAGTCAGCAGAGTTCGGTCGAACTGCATCAGGGGGCTGGGTGTCGTCCACATGAAGTACAGACGCTTTTCTGATTCACTGTCGTCGACGTGCCGCGATTTTGGTTTGCTCGCCAAATTGCTCGCGTAATCGACGCCCTGAACGGAACCGCCGATCGCCCCGAGCTCGATTTTGTAGTAGTCCAACTGGCTGGCGTATGGCTTCAACCCCTTGGCCGAAAAGTTCAATTGCCAACGTTCAAATCGTGGAATGATGTCTTCGCCTTCACCCTCGGGACCAGGTGGACGGCTGTCTCCCTTTCCCGTGCCCGCGGTGCTGGCTGTCGCGCTCGTGTTCATGGTGTCCAGAGCACCGGCGACGCTGCTGACCGCATCGGTCACCGCTTCGATCGTGTCCTGGAGGGTCGGCTCCATCAACTCTTCGACTTCTTCCGCTCCCGGCGGTTCAAAGTCGCGTTCGAAACCTTCGGCGTTGTCGGCACGACCGGCCGCGTTTTCTTCGATCGGCGGGAATGACTTGACTCTTTCTGGCATTCGCATCGTCAGCCAGACGATGAACAACATCAGAACAAAGGCGCCGATAAACAGAATCAGCGACATGAACAGCGAAGTCACCACGTCGAACTTGCTGGTCCGCAAACGTTCGCGTTCTTCCAATCGCTGCTTCTGAATCTCCGTCATGCCATCCGTGCCGGCAGAACCCACCCCTTGCGACGCACCGCCATTGCTCGTGGAGTTTGAATTTTCGTCGATCTGTGGTTCGTCGATCACGTTCTGATCGGAAGAAGCCATGTATCAATCCTTGAGCAAGGAACGACCAATTCGTTGGCCAGGAAAAGTGTTTTGAAGAGGCCGATTGACGACAACACCCATCATAGCGTACTTTCCTTACTTGTCGCCGAGGAACTTGCTCTTTTGAAGCAAGCAAAAGGCAACATTTCCGGGGCAATACGCCTCAAAATCTCGGTTAGATAGCTCAGTTGGTAGAGCACGGCCCTGAAAAGGCCGGTGTCGGCGGTTCGAGCCCGCCTCTAACCACTTCCATCTTTCTTGCCTTTCGTCGCCGGAATCACCCGACCGACGAAAGAGCCTCTGATTCGCGGCCGATCACCTCATCGAGCCAAACACGCGTCCGGAACCTTGCCGGATCAATGCGTGCCCGAATCCAGCGCGTTCCCGAGCTGGTTCTTGCCCTGCCGCCGGCGCCGCCGAAGGATTTCAGCGGCGAGCTCTTACCGGCTACCCAAACGGACTATTTTCGGCCGATGGCTTCCAAGTAGGCACTCAGTTCCTCGCGAACCTTCGGGAACAGCAGGAACAGCCCAATCATGTTGGGAAAGACCATTGCGAAAATCATCGCGTCAGAAAATTCGATGACCGAACCCAGCGAAACGGCTGCTCCAATCACCACGACCAAGCAAAACAGCAATTTGTAGGACAAGTCAGCCGCCGTGCTGCGTCCGAACAGATACTTCCACGATTGCAGACCGTAGTACGACCACGAAATCATGGTTGAAAACGCGAACAGGATGATCGCGATCGTCAGCAAGTAACGGAATCCCGGCAACACGCTGTCAAACGCGGCCGAGGTCAAATCCACCCCGCCCATTCGAGCACCATCGATCAACACGGTGCTGGTTGCCGAGTCGACTTGCCCCCAGGCAAACGAATTGTCGGCGTTGAAAAGAACGATCACAATCGCGGTCATCGTGCAGATCACGACCGTATCAATGAATGGCTCCAGCAACGCGACGATGCCTTCCGAAGCGGGAAAACGCGTCTTCACGGCCGAGTGAGCAATCGCGGCAGAACCCGCTCCGGCTTCGTTCGAAAATGCGGCTCGACGGAAACCTTGCACCATCACGCCCAACAAACCACCAAAGCCAGCCTCCAGCGAAAACGCTCCGGAGATGACTTGGCCGATCGCCCAAGGCACGCTTTGAATGTGCATTAAGATGATCCCGAGTGCGGCGATCACGTACATCAATGCCATCAGCGGCACGACCTTCTCGGTCACCTTCGCGATTCGTTTGATGCCGCCGATGATCACGATCGCGACCAAAACCGCCATCACCAAACCAATGATCGTTCCTGAAGACCCCGTGTCGGGCAGCCCCAGCAAGGACTTGATTTGCTGGGCCGCTTGATTGGACTGAAACGCGTTGCCACCACCAAACGATCCGCCCACGCAGAACACGGCAAAAAGCACGCCCAAGACCTTTCCAACGGGCGCCATCCCACGCTCCGCAAGACCTTTCTTGAGGTAGTACATCGGTCCGCCGTGCACCACACCATTGGCATCCACGTCGCGGTACTTCACACCCAAAGTGCATTCGACAAACTTGGTCGACATGCCCAACAAACCGCAAACAACCATCCAAAACGTCGCGCCAGGCCCACCCGCAGCAACCGCAACGGCGACTCCAGCGATGTTCCCCAAACCAACCGTTCCCGAAACCGCGGTCGCCAGAGCTTGGAAGTGCGAAACCTCGCCTTCGCCCTCGTCGCGAATGGTGTCGACCAGGTCACCGTCTACCTCCATGACCTCGACTCCCTTCGGGATGTCTTGGCCTTGTTTCTCAATTTCGTCGAACTTCCCGCTGACCACCTCGATCGCCAAAGGAAACAATCGCAGGTTGATGAACCCAAACACGATCGTGAAGAACAACGCTCCGCCAACGAGCAAGATCAGCACGAGCGGCAGGGGACCAACCCCCGGCAACTCCACACTGAAGAAAACAACGCTTCCCCACGTGTCGGCAATTGGCCTGAAAAAATGATCGACCTGCTGGTCCAGCCCCAACGCCGGTTCAACAACCGACTCCTCCGCCACCTCCTCTGAGGTCACTTCTTCTTGCGCGAATGCAGCCACTCCCCCCGTCCCGAAAAGGACAACAACCAAGGTGGCGATTCTTAGCAAGCTGAAACGAGCGAGCTTTGACAACAACATGAAGACTCCTGTACGAAGGACTGATTCGAACCAAAATGATGGGGAGATGGGCCATAGGATAGTGAATCCTTCGCAAACGCGTCGGGGGTTTGTCACCAGGGATGTGCCAAGAAACACTCGAAAGCGGCTGAACTCGCAAAAAAGTAGCCTTACGTGACAAAACTCTGCATTCTGAACGTCGTTGGACTGACCCCAAAACTGCTTCGCCACGCTCCCAACCTCGCCGCAATGGGAAATCACCGGGCTTGGACCAGCCCCGTCCCGGCCGTGACCTGCACCAGCCAAGCGACCATGCTGACCGGACTGTCACCACGAGATCACGGCATCGTCGGCAACGGTTGGCTATACCGCGACACCCAGGAAATCCGTTTCTGGCAGCAAACCCGCACGCTGGTCCAAGGCGACGTTTTTTACGACCGCTACGAAACCGCCAAAATGTTTTGGTGGTTCAACCAATCCACCACCGCCAAGTACGGGGCCACTCCCAAACCTCACTATGGATGCGACGGCAGCAAAGTCTTTGACATCCTGGATTGGTCAGGCTGCAACCTGACCGAGAAACTCGGCCCGTTCCCGTTCTTCGGTTTCTGGGGCCCCGCAGCGGGCATCGCGTCGAGCGACTGGATCGCCAAAGCCACCGCACTGGTCATGCGTGAGAAACAACCGCAACTGACACTGTGCTACTTGCCGCACCTGGATTACGATTTTCAACGCTTGCCCGATCACGATCCAGCCCGAGTGGCGGAGGTCGACGCCGCCGCTGCCAAAGTCATCGAGGCCGCCGGCGAGATCGGAGCTCGAGTTGTCGTCGTCAGCGAGTACGGCTTGGTCCCCGTCGACACGCCGATCGGAATCAACCAAGTCCTCCGCCGCAACGACTGGCTGAAAGTCCGTCGCGGTCCCTTCGGCGAAATCATGTTGCCAGGCGAAAGCGACGCCTTCGCGGTCGCGGATCATCAACTGGCCCATGTCTACGTCCGCCACCCCGAACTGATCCCCACCGTTCGCAAAACGCTGGAAGAAACACCCGGCATCGCATCGGTCGTTTCGCCCGGCGACCTGCAACTGGACCATCCACGAAGCGGCGAACTGATCGCCTTGGCCGAACCCAACGCCTGGTTCACATACTACTACTGGCTCGACGATGCCAACGCCCCGGACTTCGCGAGAACGGTCGACATCCATCGCAAGCCGGGCTACGACCCGTGCGAGCTGTTCATGACCAGCAAGCTTCGCGCAGCCGCACGACTGGCTCAAAAGAAAGCCGGTCTCCGCTACAAGATGGATGTGATCCCACTGGACCCAAAACTCGTTCGCGGCAGCCACGGCGTCCTCATAGCAAACCACAGCGATGGCCCGCTGGTCATCGGCCCCGGCGAGCCACCCGAAACCATGCAAGGTTTCCCGAACTACGTCGAGCAGCTTCTAGCTTCTAGCTTCTAGCTTCTAGCTTCTAGCTTCTAGCTTCTAGCTTCTAGCTTCTAGCTTCCGTGCTCGTGCTCGTGCTCGTCGCTCGTCAGCTCGTCAGCTCGTCAGTTCGTCAGTTCGTCAGTTCGTCAGTTCGTCAGTTCGTCAGTTCGTCAGTTCGTCAGTTCGTCAGTTCGTCAGTTCGTCAGTTCGTCAGTTCGTCAGTTCGTCAGTTCGTCAGTTCGTCAGTTCGTCAGTTCGTCAGTTCGTCAGTTCGTCAGTTCGTCAGTTCGTCAGTTCTTTTTTTCGATTACGAGTACGAGCACCGGTCTACGACCTGAGCACGAGCACGACGGGAAGCACAATCGCGACGGGATCAAACGTCGTTCGCCACTCGCTTGTTTCGATGACGAGCACGAGCACCGGTCTACGACCTGAGCACGAGCACGACCTGAGCACGAGGCTCGATGCCGCAGGAGCTGTTACGAGCGAGACGGAATCAAATGTCGTAGTCCGCCCCATCTTCGGAAACTTCGCCGAACTTCATCGCCATTCGAGTGAGCATCGCGACGACACGAACGAGTGGAAGCTTGAGTTCCTCGCTGCGAATGGATGTGATGCCACCGGTTGCGACCAAGACATCTTGGATTGCCGAACACTCCAGCGCCGAACCGCGGGCAATGTCGAGAAACCGGGCTCGATCCCGCAGGCTTCGCTTGCCATTCCCTTCGGCAATGTTCAGCGGAATGGACTGCGCGGCCCGCAGCCATTGATCGCGAGCGTGACGATGAAGACCACTCAGTGAATCGGACACTACGAAAGCCGAAGAAACATAATCCACTGCCACCCGGTAGACATCCAGCCGCTCGTGATCGAATTGCGGTTCCCCCATCGAAGTGCCTCGCCTTTCCAAAAGAATCAAAACAAATCACCTCTCGCTCTCGCTCTCGCTCTCGTGCTCGTGCTCGTGCTCGTGCTCGTGCTCGTGCTCGTCGCTCGTCGCTCGTCAGCTCGTCAGCTCGTCAGCTCGTCAGCTCGTCAGCTCTTTTTTTCGATTACGAGCACGAGCACCGGTCTACGACCTGAGCACGAGCACGACGGGGGGAACATGACTTCGCTACGAACCCGCAGCGCTCGAAACACTCTCGGTGTCCTTCGCTGCCTTGGGATCGTGCAGCGGGAAATACTCTTCGACAACCGAGTGAAATTCCTCCGGCGTGGAAACCTTGGCAACGTGAGTCCGGAAATAACGGGCTCCGTGCTTGCCTTGGGCGTAGCAACACGCGTACTTCCGCATCAGTACGGTTCCCTTTTCGTCGCCAAAGCGGTCCACCACCAATTGATAATGCTTCAGCATCACATCGCGCTGCTCCGGCAAAGTCGGCTCGGGCGGGATCGGTTCGCCTCGCAGCGCCGCGGCGGCTTGGGCAAACAACCATGGCCGCCCCAGGCACGCGCGAGCGATCATGACCGCATCGACATCGTACTGATCGAATGCAGCGACCACTTTCTCCGCACTATCCAAATCACCGTTTCCGATCAACGGAATGTTGCGAAGGTGCGATTTGATCTCGCTGATCCGTTCCCAATCCGCATTGCCTCGGAACATGTCCGCTGCCGTCCGACCATGCACGGTGAGCGCCGCCGCACCAGCCTCCTCGACCACCCGAGCGATCTCGTTGCAGTTGATATTTTCGCGACTGCACCCCAAGCGGATTTTCGCCGTCACCGGCGTCGGGGCACAAACCTGAACCAATCGCGAAATGATCGCGTGCATCCGGTTGGGTTCCCGCAGCAAGTAGCTTCCGCTGTGAGCCTTTTCAGTGACTTGCCGAACCGGGCACCCAAAATTGATATCAACCACGCTGACGCGATACTCTTCCGCCAACCGGCGACCGACCTTGGCCATGGTCTCCGGATCGTTGTCCCAAATTTGAACCGCCAGCGGCCGGGGTTCATCCGCCACCCCCCACAATCGATCGGGGTGCTCGGCTTCATTTTCGTCCAGCCAAACGAACCCACGAGCGTTGACCATTTCGGTCGCCAACAGCCCGGCACCGCCAAATTGACGTACAATGTGGCGAAACGCAGCGTTGGTGAACCCAGCCATGGGTGCCTGCAAAATCGGCGGGTCAATGACCAAATCACCAATCCGAAGCGGCGGCACGGTTCGCGTGGGGGCGGATACTGGCGTGGCGTCTTTCTCAATCATTCGACGGTCGGCTTTCGCGGCGGTTTGTTTTCACTTCAGTTTATCGTCGCTTTGCAAAATTGGCGAATCGCCCGTTCATGAATCCCAAGCCTTTTCGCGTTGGCCTGGTCGCTTGGCACGCTCTACCGGCCATCGTCCCGCCTACAACGTTTCCCCATGCTGTTGGCGACGTCGCAGAAACAGCAACCACCGAACGGCCCTCACTGAAGAGGTACGGCGAGACATTCGGTGGACTTGAGACGGCAATGTGGACGCTCGCTCAACACCTTGCTCGACAACCAGATATCCAGCCCGTCTGCTTTCTGGAAGCCGATCGCCCACGCAACGGCACCATGGATTGGCCCACTGAAGTAGAGGGCGTGAAGCTCGAAATTAGCGTCAATCGGTTTCGTGCGATTCGTCATGCGGTGGGAGAATGCATCGACACCGAATCGAAACGCATCAAACGCTTCTCACCGCACTTGCTGTGGCAAATTCCATTTCTTGCGATGACGCGACCATTTCGGTCTCGCGACCCAATCGACAGCCATCCCGACCCTCGGTTGACCGACCGATCGATCGACGCCTGGATCAGTTTTGGAGTCAACTCTTCAAGTTCACGGGTGGTGGCAACCGCAGCAATCGAACAAACGCCAAGTTTCGTCTGCATTCGATCCAATGCTGGATTGGAGGACGGATTGGCAACCGACTCAGAATACCGAAACGAATGCGGCGAACCATCCTCCGCCCGTCGCTATGCGCTTATGCGATCGGACCAAGTTGTTTGCCAAAGCCAATGGCAACTCAACCGACTGAGACAGATGTTTCATCGCGAAGGACTATTGGCCCGAAATCCAATTGTTCGCAAAGACTGGCAACCGCCTTTCACCAATCCCGCTCCCAAATCATTTCGAAATCCCTTCGACGTGCTCTGGATTGGTCGCTACGACGATTTCCACAAGCGTCCTTTGCTTATGCTGGAAGCCGCCAATAAGCTGCCGCATGTGTCATTCAAAATGATCGTCAATCCATTTGACCCTGATATTGAAAAATGCGTTCGCCGCGAAGCCCCCAGGAACGTTGAGCTGATCGACCGAGTTCCCTTCGCCCAAATGCCGATGGTCTTTGCTGCGGCCAAGTTGTTCGTGTCAACGGGAAGTCTTGAACACGAAGGTTTCCCAAACGTCTTGTTGCAATCGGCCGCCTCCCACACGCCCATTGTTGCATTGTCTGATCACGACAACTTCTTGTCACGATCGGGCGCGGGAGTAGATTGCAACGACTTCGTTGAACTACTAGCACAACGCATCACCGAGCAACTAAAGAGCGATGCGATCAACTGGGAGAAAGTGGACGACTACCTTGATCAACATCACAGTGCTGATCTGATTGCATCCAATTTCGCCAACTGGATTCGTTGCTCGATCGCTAACGAACCCATTGTGCCCGCAACCACTGGCAAAAACACCTGACAGCTGGCTCACCTCTTAAGTGACTCACTGATCAACGAAGATATGCTTCGGGTTAACAGTAAGGTACCAATCCATCCAAGCTCTCTCTGCTTTTCGTAGCTCACCTTCGGTCGGCTTGTCAGGCATTTCGAATCCCTCAAATCTCCGACTGATGAATCGCAAGCCGTCTCTCGCGTACCGACGAACCGCCAAGTCAGGATCACTGAGGGCGTAGATGAGTGCTGGCACCACCCGCATGTCATCGCTTTTGCCCAACAATCGGGCTGCGACTCGGCGAGCTTGGTAGGACTGACTGCCGCGAACCAACCGCTCCAATCGATCAAGCTGAGCACGTAATTCCTTGGGATCGGTTGCCAGTTGCATATTCTCGGGCAACGACTTTCCCTCTAGAGCTTCGTTGCCATCGTCTTCAAGAGCCGACAACAAATCCAACACCGACGCGCCAACAGGCTCACCCTTGATCTGAGAACCTTCGCGACGAATCTTGGTTGTGTCTTTTGGCAAACCCTGCCCACCAGCAAGAGTACCACTACTGGCTGCCGCAATACTTCTCTGGGTACTCCGAATCAGAAACAAAATCGCGAAACAAGTCCCCGCAACCGACCCGGAGTGGTCATGGTCCTCAACACCCCATCCGCCCGACTTGGGGTCTTGATAGCCGATCAACTCGTCGACACCCTGGTTGTACCAACTGGGACTCTCGTCAGGCTTCAAACCGAGTGCGATTTCCTTGAAGCTCTCGTAACGCTCTTGGGTGTAGAGCTGGTAGTAGTAGTAATCTTTCGCGGCTCGCTTGTATTCGGTATTTGCCAAATATCGATCGGAAGCCTTGATCGCACCGATGACCTTTTCGCTATTCACTGTCGCTCCCTTCCGCCGTTCGCTGTTTGCATCTGGCACGTATAGCTTGATCGCCTTTGGCGCACCTGGGAAAGCCGACATGTCCGAGCGGCTCGTATCACCCCACAGACGCAGCGCATCACCAGCGATCAGGATGCTACTCCCACCGGCATAGGCCATCGCAGGGTACACGTCTTTCTGCCGAATGTTCGGCCTTCCTGCACCGGGATCCTCCGCTTGGTAAGGCCAACCACCGCTAGGGTCTTGGACTCGAATCAACCATTTCGCGCACGCCGCGACGCGTTTGTAGTCGAGCGGAATCCCAGCGTGGTCCAATGTCCAAATGGCGAGAACACCGTATTGCGTCTGAGAAATATCCCCCGTTTTGTGGCCGATGTAGCTGAATGCACCGTTGGGGTACTGCAGTTCGTACAAAAATCCTTGCAGAGTTTTGAGCTCCGATTTGTATTTCTCTTTGTCTACCTCAGCGAGCAACATGACGGCGACGGCTGTGGAATACACCTCAAAACTGATCCCGGGAACATTGCGTTTTCCACTGCGGATCACCCCAACCATCGTCTTGACCGCCGCGATGCCTTGCTGGACGACACGCGCGTTAGGATCGTGTTTCACTTTGAAGTGGGTGTAAGCGACCAGGGCGCGCTCCCCTAACCCACCAGCAAATCCACTCGTGCCGTAGTGATAGTCCTTGGGGTCGGCGTTCTCAAGGTAAACCAACCCCCGGTCGACCATGTTGACAACTTTCGTGTCAAACGGGGTGTACGCGAGAGCCGTGTTCGTATGAATACAAATCGCAGCGAGACTCGCAAATGCCCAAAGAAGGGTCTTAAGTATCATCTAAAGCCTTTGAGCGTTCGTGTGGTGGCAGACGATGGACGTGATTTCTTACCCAATTCATTGAGCGAGAGCATCATTTTGTGCCCGGCCGTTCGGGCCCAGACCGATTTTCTCTAGCGTTCTCGCCTTGGACACAGTGAATGGAACAAAGTGGAACGCTCATTTTCGATCAGCGTGAAGCCGGAATGGACCGGGTTCACGTCCTTTCGATGGGTCGGCAGAGCCGTTAAAAACCTGACCGAGTGAGTTTCATCGATGCACCGAGTATAACGTACGGACGTCTTTTTTTGCAACGAAAAGGGTGCTTTTCTGCCGGCCGCAAAGCCCCGCCGACTCCGGCGGATGCCATCGAAGCGGGGACCCGAGCAAATGACATCCCCCGGACCGTCATGCACCTTGAATAGACGTCTCACGCCAAAACGATGACCGAATCGAAAGGACACGGCATTTTGTGCAATAAACAACGGGGTGATGGGCCCTCCTCCTTTCCCTGGCTTTCGCTGGCGATTGGTTTTCTCGCGATTGCATCGGGCATCCTTTGGCTCGTTCCAGCAGAATTAGTTGAAAAGGCGGTCACCATCGGTGACGGAGAAACAGCTCGTGTTTTGGCTGCCAAACTGCGAGAGCTACTGCTTCCCTTTTGTGCCATCGGACTGATCGCGTCAGCAGCTAGCTGGATACTGGGAGCTCGCGCAAAATCTTTCTACGACCTCCGCCTGCATTCCTGGCTTGCCGCAACCATTGACGACCAGCCTAGACCTCAACCTTACGCGAGCCTGTCGGTCCCAGAACACCTGTTTTGGGCAGGGTGCGCCGTCATCGCGGTATTGACTTACGATTGGCGGACTTTGTTCTGGGGATTCTTTGAAAGCGATGACTACTCCATGGTTGAAGTCGCTCGCGACGGAGATTTCCCGGGCTCTCTGTTGTCGACGCACAACGACCACGTACTTCCGCTGCTCCGATTGGAGTTTTCGGTATTGTACGAGATGTTCGGCACCAATCCATTCGCATACAACTTGGGTGTCATCGCTTCTTTTTCGTTGATGCTTTACGCAGGCTGTATTCTTGCCAGAGAATGCTCGATCAATCGAATCGGCACGCTCGCTTTTCTGTTTTTGTGCATCAACTGGTCTCTTTGGGGCGAATTCACCGCAGGATCGTACATCCTTCAGAAATACATGCAGATCACCACCTGCGGCTTGTTGAGCTGCTGGTGCTGGATCCGTTGGGAGAAGACACAACGCCCTGGATACTTCGCCGGTTGTGTGTTTGCGGTATTGATAGCCTGTTTGATGAACCCGAGCGGTTACTGGGTTCCATGTGCTGTCCTGGTCTTCGCCGCGCTCCGCTTGTATTCAAGACGCAGTACTCACCCCGTACGTGACACTGTTCGAGACGGACGTTCACTCACCTTCGCAGTCATTGGCGTGGTGGCACTTTCGATGGCTGTGTATCGCTACGCGTATTCACTTCCTGGAAACAATGAGTTTCTGACTCTGACGGATAACCCGCTCACTCTCGGCGGGTTCGTCCAACAACTCTTTGTTTTTGTATCAACACTGATCGCAACCGTGCTTGTTCCGCTACCGCACCACTTCGACAAAGTTGGTCTGCTAGTGCCGTCCTTGCTTTTGTTTCTGGTTGCAGCTGGAACGATTTTCGCTTTCGGCATCCACGGTCTAAAACGGGAACTGAAAGCGACAGCTGTGGCGTTGGTATTGGTTCTCTTAGGAATCACGGCCATGGTGTGTTTAGGCCGCCCCATTCCGGGAATCAATTACATTGTCGCTTCGAAATATCTTGGACCTGCTTATGTTTGGCTATGCCTGATTGCAAGCTTTTGCATCCAAGGTTTGTGGAATGCAACATCAACCAATAGCCGTTCTCACTGGCGACTCGTCCGGATGGTGTTCAGTATTCTTGCGATCGCTCTTTTGACACACGGAGCGATTGAGTTGGGTGCTCGTGCCGAGCTACCGTTCTTAGATCGCGATGTGTGCCGAAACAGCAAGCTCCGTGAACAGATACGTGAGCGAAACGCCATTGGCCGATTGCGCTCTGAGGTAATCGCAGTTCTGGAGCAAAACTCGACCGAGAATCTGCGCCTTCCAAATTTCTCGGGAGATGCCATCGCACATGCACTTCCGGAACTAGCGTTTCCATGGGGCGAACGACCTTCGCTTCGAATGCTGATGCCGATGCTCGAATCCAAACCTCGCACCATCAGGTGTTTACCATTAAACGGACGGTACGACGAAGACGCTTCCGATGCAACGCTTCGTGAATCAATCTCTCCTTCGTTCTTTAAGCAACTCCAAGTCAACGAACTTCTACGAGAGATCGCGTTTGCACCGGTTGATGTTGAAATCCTGGATAAAACGCCTTCGGCCAAGGACGGTGACTTTCAGCACGACCAAAACTCACCACCCAATTCACATCTTTCGCTGACCACCGCAAAAGCGGGCGGTTCCTTGCAACTCCGCACTCTGACTGGCCCATGGAACCCAACCAGCTACCCCATCCTTCGCTTAAAAATTGCAGAGAGACAAACCGTCAAACTGAACCTCGTGGTGAACGGAGAATTTGACATTCGTGTTCCACATTCAGTCGCCATCAACTCCGAAGTCGGCACAGAAGCTCATTTAAATTTGGCTCCGCTGTTTGAATACAGCTGCAGCGGTGATGTCAGGCATATCGAATTCGTCGGGGAAGAACTTGCCAAACTTTCCATCGAGAGTGCCGAGTTAGGCAACAGATAGATTCCGAAGGAAGTCGCGGCACTGATCGTTGACCATCTATAGGCGAACCACATCCCGTCCATAAATTTTCACATTCCCGGAAAACTCTTGTTTCCATCGACATACCCAGTAGCAGCTAATTCGCAGTCTTTGTTGCTGTATCTTCACGCGTCGAACTGGCTTCCATTTCGCAATCCCTTCATTTTAACGAAGGCCCTCCGAGTGCCACTCTTTCGATTTAGCACTCGGCTTCAAAATCGTTCGCTGACGGGTGAACTGCAATGAGCGATAGCACTCCTCCAGAACGACGCTCCTGGCCGCGTCGAATGGTGAATCGACTGGAGGTCGACCGGGCGACGTTTTATGCGGTCGCAACACGGTATTGGCAATTCGTGTCTGGACCGGTGACACTTTGGCTGGTGGTTCAGTTCTTCACGCCTGAGGTACAGGGTTTCTATGTGACTTTTTGGTCCGTGATCGGCCTTCAAATGTTCTTCGAGCTGGCGTTTCCTCAAACCATCGTGACCATGACCAGCCATCTTTGGAGTCAGCTTGATCTGGACAACAGCAATCGACTGGTTGGAAAGCCTGATGCGGTTTCACGACTGACTCACTTGATGCGAATTTCGGTGGTGGTGCAGGTAATCCTTGCAACTCTCTTCGCCGCAATTGCAAGCTTCTTTGGGTTATGGTTCTTCGCCGATGATCCGTCGGCTCAAACAATCACTTGGCGGGGTCCATGGTTGACGCTGGTGGGGCTATCTTCGATCGCGTTCGCTCTTATTCCATTTCTGGCTGTACTGGAAGGATGCGATCAGGTTCGCGAAATACACAAACTCAATTTGGTCCGTGGCATTGCAGGCAGTCTCGTCGTTTGGATTGCCATACCGCTTGGTGCCGCTTTATGGATTCCGGCAATAGCAACAGCAGTACGCTTGCTCTGTGAAATCGGTTGGATGTTGGGCAAATACCCTCGCTTTTTCGCCACTTTCGCTAAACGCCCTACTGGGGAACGGGTTGCCTGGCGGAAAGAGGTCTGGCCATTCCAGTCGAAATTGATGCTGAAAGGTTTCTTCAACTACTTCAATGCTGATGTGATGCTTCCGGTTTTGTTCCGGTACCAAGACGCTGTCATTGCTGGCCAATTTGGATTGACCTGGAATATTTTGCAATCAATGCGAATGGCCTGTTCGTCCTGGGTGCGAACTCGCGTCCCTCGATTTGGCGTTTTGATCGCAGAGCGAAACTACAAAGAGCTGGATCGAATTTACTTTCGAGTTGGAAAGATCGCAGCTAGCTTGCTCGCTCTACTTGGCTGCGTGTTTGTTTTAGGGGTGGCTGGACTGGACTACTTTGACTTCCGCTACGCACATCGTTTTCTTCCCGTACTTCCGACAACATTGCTCATCATTGGATTATGGACGGCATTGGTGTTCGAATTTCAGTGGCTCTACCTCCATGCTCATGGCAAGTCACCTTATTTGACACTGAGTTTGATAGCATGTTGTATCAGCGGTCTGCTCATCTGGTGGGCAGGTATTTACTATGGTGCGATCGGCGTAAGTCTAGCTTTTCTATTCATGCAGGGAATTGTCTACCTTCCACTCTCGACGGTTGGGTGGTTTCATCTGCGACGGCAGTGGCATCGCGAAGAATGACGCCGTCGCAACCATCCCGTCGAATCGATTCGGTCTTTTCCTGGTAAGGTACCGAGCTCAAAAACATCGAGCCCCCTATCGACAGCTAGTTTCAAATTCAATCAGAGTCCGTTTAAGGGAAGTTCGTTCTTCGCCAATTTTCTCATTGCGCAACGGAGCTCAGGTGAAATGACGAGAACTCGCTCCTTCAGTTCACGCGAACCATCGACAGAATGGCGTTGGCGAAGCTTGCTTTGGGCTCAATTCGTTGGACTGGCAATCAGCATGACGCTTTGCTGGCACTCGTTCGATGAAGTCCTTCAAGCCGAAAAACCTGTTGGCTTCCTGGTTGCGACTTGGAGGCTGTTTCAAGCATTCCTGCCTTTAGCCGTCTTGTTCACCGTCGGCAATGTATTGCGATGCGAGCGGTGGGCTTGCGCAATGATGACGGGCTGGTGGTATTGGATCATGGTAGATCTGATTGTTCATCAATGGACCGGCATGCATGTCGCTTCATTCGAAGTCCTTCGTCTTCTTTATGAAAAGTCGCTCAGTCTGCTTCCCTACGTGCACCTGGGTATGGTCATCCGATTTGGGATTGGATTTGCCACGCTTCTCCTATTGACTCAGGTCGGACGAATTGCAACTCGAAGGATTGCGAGGCGATGCAGCGATGCCGGAAATAGCCTGAGTTCATTGGGAGCTTCACTCGCCTGGCTTGGGGCGATTACTTTGCTTGCAGCCCCCGCGTGGATGTTCTGGGCGACTGTCCAATCTGAAATGCGAGCGGAGCCCTCGCGACATGCATTGAGTGTCATCGGCTGGCCCGCTTCAAAAAGAAGTGATAGGCCAACGCTTCTCGCGAAAGAAAGCACTTCCCTGAAGTTGACGAATGCTTCGATCCGTCGTCGTACGCAAGCGTTCCGTCTGAATGTGGCAACAAATGAACCAAAACAACGCCCTGATATTCTTTTCATCGTGGTGGAATCTCTTCGGCCAGAATTGATTGATTCAGATGTGATGCCGAATGTAAACGCCGCCGCAGAGAATGGTCTTTGGATGCAGCGGCATTTCTCTGGTGGCAACGCGAGCTCCCTAGGTCTGTTCTCGCTGTTCAACGGCTTGGATGCAATCTGGTTCTACCGGTCGGATGTGAGATACGCACCAGCAATGAATCGTTTGTTTCACCAATCTGGTTACGAATGCGGTTTCTTCGGCGCCGCGAATGATTGGGCCGCATTCCAAATGGATGCTTTCGTTCGAAAAGATGTCTACGACGCCTTTGAAGTGAGTTCTTATGACGGTCTGAGATCAGATCGCCGGGCGATTCAGGCGAGCGAAGAATTCCTAGCCGATCATGCTGATCGGCGGCCACGGTTAGCCGTGCTTTACCTGTATGCGACTCATGCCCCATTTGAGATCAATCCCCTCCTCCAGCAGGATCAGCCTGCCGCATCTAGTAATTATTCCATTCCTTTCGGACCCGCCAACCGAGAATTGATCTGGAATCGCTACCGCAATTCAGCCCGGACAGTTGATCATCTGATTGCTCCACTGTTGAAACACCCCAACCGAATCGTGGCCATCGTTGGCGATCATGGCGAATCGTTTTTAGATGACGGAACAATCGGTCACGGAACACGCTTGTCTGCTTCGCAAACCCAAACCCCAGCAATCATCGTCGGCAGAAACGTTCCCACAAAGAAGGTCCGAGAAGCGACGAGTCACGCTGATCTCCTGCCCACGCTGTTGGAGCTGTGCGACATCCAGACGAGCAGTCCAATGAGTTTTGATGGTCGTGATGTGTCGAACCCCATCTTTCGTCCACGAGTCATTGCCATCGCAGACTACTTGCGAGAGCAAGCGATCCTCATTCCGAACGAAGCGGACTTAGACCCCACATTCTTTGGCCTTCAGGTCGGAATATCGCTTCTGAAGCCCCATTTTCAAATCATCGGGACGAGAAGCCGACAGGGAGATCCTCGCCAATTCTCCCATGAAGAATTGATTACGCATCGTCAGATTGCTCGCAAATACCTCGATCAGACGTTTCCTGATTGACCACTGGTGGCTCATCGCCAGCCGTGAGATGAGCAGACAACCAGCTGCCATATCTTCCCCGCTTCACCCAGGCCTCTTATCTTCTCTATTCGTCGTGTGGTGTCACACACAGCTTGCAGATCCCCCAGAAAAGCATTGACGATGAGATTCCCAAGCCGCTATTCACGGATGAACGACAGTGCCCCAAAGTGCACTCGCAGAGGCAGACGTCGGTTACTGCTGGAGTCACTTGAAAGTCGGCGGTTGTTGGCGGTGGCTTCTGATTTGGTGACGATCCGTGGGCAAGTCACGGATAGCTTCATTGGAGGCGATTTCGAAGACGTTGCTCTGGATCTGTTCCGCGATGATGGCGATGGGGTGTTTGAGCCCGATACGGGGGACGTTGAAGTCAACATGGCCATGGCGGATCCCAGCGGCAACTATCAGTTCACCGGCGTCACCGCGGGTTCGTACTTCGTTTTCCAGCCCGCTCAAACCGTCAACGGTCGCACGCTGCAGCAACAGATCTCGCCGTTGATCACCGTCAACTCGACCCAGGTTGCCGGGCAAGCCTTTCAAACTATCGACTCGTTCCAAACCACTCAAAGCGTCGAAGACACGGTCACCGATGGGACCCCGGTGACGTCCTCGCAAGCCGCCGCCGAAGCCATCGGCGGTTCGCGAGATTTGATCGTCGACAAGACTCAAGGCGGCACGGGCGACATTGGAACGGTTGCCATTGGCGTCAACCAAGCCGTCTCGCCCAACTTGCTCAGCTTCGATGCCAACGGATTCGCCGACGGAAGCCGCTCGGTCATCTGGGACGGTGCCGACGATGACGCCGCAACCGTCGACGACGATGGCTTGGGAGCGATCGATCTGACCAGCGGTGGTTCCGCGACTGGATTGCGATTTGTCATTGGATCGGTGACCAGTGGCACGGCTGTGATCCGGCTTTATAGCGACGACGGAATCGCGGGCAGCAGGACTCTGGTCAGCCAAGCCACGCTGACCATCCCCGCTCTGCCAACGCAGCCCACCTCGGTGGAGTACATCCCGTTCAGTGACTTCCAAGCAGTCAGCGGAAGCGGTGCGGACCTGACTCAAATCGGTGCGATTGAACTCGAAGTCAGCGGCGGCCCCGACTACGACGCGATCGCGGATTTGCTTGGCACCGTTGGCCCCACCATTATCATCCAGAACATCGACAACGCGGGCGAAGCGGACTTGGAATTGACCAAGACGTTGATCACCACGGAACCAACATTGAACCAGAATGTGGTGTTCGATGTGGTGGTCACAAACAACGGCCCCGATCCAGCAACCGGTATCGTTGTGACCGACCGCATCCCCGCGGGAATCATCAACACGACCGGAACAACCTCCACGGGAACCTTCACCCCCGGCACGGGACTTTGGACCATCCCAAATCTCGCCGTGGGAGCGACGGCAACGCTGCGTCTGACCGGGCAACTGGACAGCTTGGATCCACAAACCAACGTCGCGGAAATCACGGCGGCGGAGCAACTCGACGCAGACAGTCCTCGCGACAACAACGTGCTGGCCGACGACGATCAAGACGCGGCGACCGTGACCGCGACACGAGTTGACTTGCAATTGTCCAAAGCGGTTTCCGACAGCCAACCCAACGTTGGTGACGAGATCACATTCACTCTCACACTGCAGAACTCATCGCTCGACACGGCCACCGACGCGACGCTCAGCACCGCAACCGGCATCTTGATCGAAGACCGATTGCCTGCGGGATTGTCGCTGGTCAGCAACACGCCCAGCGCCGGCACCTCCTTCAACACAACAACGAATCGGTGGTCGATCCCATCGCTCGATGTCGGCGGACTGGCAACACTGCAATTGGTCGCGCGAGTTGACCAAGCGGGCGACTTCACCAATGTGGCGGAAGTCTTGGCGGTCGCCCAAACAGATCGCGACAGCACTCCTAACAATGACTTGATTGATGAGGACGACCAAGACGAAGTCCTCATCCAAACACCCGTCGCAGACCTTTCGCTGACGAAGACCGTCTCAAACGAGTCCCCCACGGTCGGCGAGAACGTGACCTTCACAATCACAGTCGACAACGAAGGTCCCAACAACGCGACCGGCGTACGAGTCCAGGACAGCCTCCCAAGCGGTTTGACTTACATCAGCGATGTGACCTCCTCGGGAACGTACGATCCAGACACGGGACTTTGGACCGTTGGCGACGTGACCGCTCCCAACCCTGGCAACCCGATCCCGGCGATGCCAACCCTGCAAATCATTGCTCGCGTCGACAGCCTCGGGATCAAAACCAACTCGGCCACCATCACGGCGTCGGACCAGAGCGACCCGGACAGCACCCCTGGTGCGGGTCCTTCGACCGAAGACGACACCGATGCGGCGACCTTGACGCCCAACGCGATCGATTTGCAACTGACCAAGACCGTCACCCCGTCGCGTCCCGAACCTGGCGACTCGATCACCTACACGATCACGTTGTCCAATGCCGAAACCAGCGCAGCGATTCCCATCACAACGGCGACCAACATCCAAGTCACCGACCTGCTGCCGGCCGGGTTGATTCTTCAAGATGCACAAGTCACCGCGGGCACCCATGTCGACGCGACTGGAACATGGACGGTCGATTCGCTGGCCGCAGGAGCGAGCGAAACGCTGACCCTCACCGCGATTCTGGATCCTGGCCGCAGCGATCTGTTCGCTTCCATCACCAACACCGCGGAAATCACCCAGGCGGCCCAGTTCGATCCCGACAGCACGCCTGACAACCAAGACGCCAGCGAAGACGACCAAGCGTCCAGCGTCATCACTCCCGCGCAAGCCGATTTGTCGCTCACCAAAACCGTTGACAACGCCAATGCAGACGTCGGCGAAAATGTGACCTTCACCATCACAGCTCGCCACGACAGCGGAGATCCCTCAGGGCAGTTCATCGTTTTGGACACGCTGCCCGCGGGATTGGAATTCGTCGAAGCCACCGCTTCGATCGGCGACTACGATGAAACCACTGGCCGCTGGACCGTCCCGGAACTGGACGCTGATTCTGGTACCGCAGCCCCCTCATTCGCAACACTCGAAATTGTCGCGACAACGCTTTCACGAGGCACACTGACCAACTCGGCCGAGATCATTCAAGCCACGCTTCCCGATCCTGACAGCACGCCGGGCAACGGATTGATCGACGAAGATGACCAAGCGGACGCCAGCGTGCAGGCCGAACAGATCGATCTGGAACTGTTCAAAACCGTCGACAATCCCACGCCCCGATTGGGCGAAACGATCCAGTACGAAATCGTCGTCCGCAATGAAGGCTTGGACACCGCCACCGGAGTCATCGTCGAAGAAAACTTGCCCGCCGGGCTGACCTTCATCGATGCCACACCGACGACCGGCAGCTTCAATTCGTCCAGCGGTCGCTGGACAGTCGGCGAGTTGGCCCCATCCGGCTCCGCCACGTTGACCATCAATGCTCGCGTCAACAACAACGTGACGGCCGACTCACCGACGATCACCAACCGCACCGAAGTCATCGCGGCGGGACAAGTCGACTCGGACAGCACGCCTGACAACAACGAACCCGACGAAGACGATCAAGCCAGCGTGACCGCCCGCGTCGAGTTCATCGACTTGTCGCTGGAAAAGACCGTCGACAACCCGGCCCCCAACGTTGGTGATCGCGTCGCTTTCACGATCACATTGACCAACGATGGCGAAACCGCGACCACAAGAGACACAGCGACCAACATCGTCGTCCGCGACTTGCTTCCCGCGGGAATGACTTACGAATCGAATTCGCTCAGCGACGGTTCCTACGATTCCGACACGGGCGAGTGGACCATCGACTCGTTGGCCGACGACGCCACCGCGACATTGACGCTGTTCGCGATTGTCGATCAAGTCGGAACGCAAACCAACACCGCCGAAGTCGCTTCGGTTGATCAAGACGACATCGACTCGACGCCCGACAACAACGTCGCGGCAGAAGATGACCAAGCCAGCGCGAGCATCACCACGCCGGTCATCGATCTCTCCCTCACACAAACCGCTTCCCCTCAACGCCCCGCCATCAACGGCGAAGTCACCTTCACGCTGACGCTTCGCAATGATGGACCCGACGATGCGACAGGAATCATCGTTCGTGACTCATTGCCCGATGGTTACACCTTCACATCCTCTTCACCCGCCGGTGCGTTCAATTCCGCAAACGGACTTTGGACCGTCGGTAATTTGGCGTCTGGCGAAGAAACCACGCTGGAATTGACCGGCACGATCGGCGATGTCGAAACGCTGGAAAACCGTGCCGAAGTGATCGCGGCCGATCAAGCAGACCGGGACAGTGTCCCTGACAGTGGACTGGATGATGGCGAAGACGACACCGCCGCGGCAATCGTCACCCTCGCCAACGCCGACCTTTCACTGACCAAGACCGTCGACAACGCCTCGCCCAACTTTGGCGATGAGGTCACCTTCACAATCACCGTTCGCAACAGCGGCCCTGACCCAGCCACCGGAATTCGAGTCCGAGACTTTTTGCCCGCCGGAATGGACCTCACCGACCAAACCACATCCGACGGCACCTACTCGCCCGTCACCGAAATTTGGATGATCGACGAACTGGAATCAGGGCAGACCGCGACCCTGACTTTGACCGCGAATGTGAACTCCGAATCGTTGCAAACCAACGTGGCGGAGATCATGGCCAGCGACCAACGCGACCCCGACAGCACACCGGGCAATGGCGATACCGACCCAGCCGAAGACGACCGAGCCTCGGTGGACGTCCAAGCACAATTGATCGATTTGGCTCTCAGCAAAACCGTTGACGGCACCCGTTTTGACTTGGACGATCCGGTCGAATTTGAATTGACCGTTTCCAACACCGGCCCAACGACAGCCACCAATGTCGAGATCGCTGACTCGCTGCCCGCCGGGCTGATCTTTGTTTCGTCATCGACCGCGAACGGAGGCTACAACCCACAGTCGGGCACTTGGTCGATCCCAAGCATCCCCAGCAACGAGTCGGTCACGCTGACACTGAACGCGTCGGTAAACCGAGACGCGGTCACCGACGACATCCTTCGCGATGGCATCACCAACTTTGCGGAAGTCATCTCCGCCGACCAACCTGACCGCAACAGCGTGTTTGGAAACGGTGACGTCAACGAAGACGATGCTGACTCGGCGATTCTGATGATCGCCCGTGCCGATCTTTCGTTGACCAAATCCGTCGACATTTTCAACCCCAATCGCGGCGACACGATTCAGTACTTGGTCACCATCACGAACGCGAACAACGATCCAGCGACCAACGTGGTGGTTCGTGACATTTTGCCGCGCACATTGAACTTCCAAGATGCAACGCCAACGCAAGGCACCTTCGATGCCCTAACGGGACTTTGGACACTCGCACGATTGGAACCCAACCAATCCGCGACCTTGCAAATCAATGCCATCGTCGAACAGTCCGGTTCAGTGACCAACGTCGCCGAAATCATCCAGTCCGATCAAATCGACCCTGACAGCACGCCGGGCAATGCCAATGGTGATGAAGACGATCTCGCGTCGGTCGAGGTCACTCCTCAAGTCGTCGACATCAGCGTCACCGCTGCGGTGGACAACTTGGAACCCGAGGTCGATGACATCATCACGATCACGTTGACCGCGGCCAACGCCGACGGTGTTTCAGATGCTACCGGCGTCGTCGTCGAATCGTTGCTCCCCGATGGATTGACGTTGGTTCCGCCAGCTTCACCACAACAAGGATCTTACGACCCCGCGACGGGTCAGTGGAACATCGGCCCCTTGGCGTCCGGTGCAAGCGTTCAATTGGTTTTGACCGCACGCGTCGACACTCGCGGGTTAAAAACGTTGAACGCCGAAGTCACGCAAACCGATCAGTTCGACGTCGACAGTGTGCCGGGCAATGGCGATCCGGACGAAGACGATCAAGTCGCACTTGAGATCCGAGCCCCACGTGTCCTATCCAAGCGGTTGTTTTTGTCTCGCTGAAGCGATGCCACAACCGCTGCACGATGAACACCCGCCGCCGCATCCACCGGCGTCGGCGGTGCCGCATCCCGGGCCACACCCGGTCTGCATCAAATCACTCAGCTCGATGCTCTTGACTTCGGATTCGTAGCGGCGAACGATCGCATCGGTCAGCTCGCGGCCAAGAGCATCCGGTTCCCCTAAAAAGTGCAGCACCAGCGTCCCGCCGTCGAACAATTGGTCGACGTCCAGCAACACCGCTGACGATTCACTTTCCGCCAAAATCGCTTGGCATTCCCGAACCGCGCGAACCTTGTGCCGCTGCAAACGCTCGATCAGAAGATCGTCGTTGTGCGTGGTCGGCCGGAGAATCTCTAGCGTGGTTGGCGTGCCGTCATCGTCGCAAACCGACAACACTTCGGCCAATTCCACGCCACGTGGTGTCCGCACCAACACACGTCGGCCACGTTCGATCCGTCGCTCGGCACGAGCCAGATAGATTTCCCCCGCGAAGCCGATTCGAACATGGTGCGTTATCATGACGTTCAGTCTAGCCGTCTGACACGACGTCGTCGTCCCCAACTCGCCCGCCACTCACCCCGCCCGCAGGAAGCCCTTTGAGTCACCGCCGCATCCTTCACGCCGCCGACATTCATCTGGACAGCCCCCTGCAGAAACTCGACGCCTACGAAGACGCTCCCGTCGACGAAATTCGCGAGGCATCCCGGCGGGCACTCGAAAACATGACGGACTTGGCGATTGAAGAACAAGTCGACTTGGTCGTCATCGCGGGCGACCTCTACGACGGGGATTGGCCCGATCAAAACACCGGTTTGTTCTTTGTCAAACAAGCCACCCGCTTGGTCAACGAAAAAATTCACGTCGCCGTCATCCGTGGCAACCACGACGCCGCCAACAAAATGACGTCGAACCTGCCGCTGCCAAAGAACCCCGACGGCTCCGACATTCTGCTCAGCGAAAAGAAAGTCGACCAACGAGTTCTCGAAGACCTCGGCATCGTGATCCACGGCCGATCCTATGCCAAGCGAGCCGAAACCGGTGACATGGCCGCTGAATACCCCTCACCGATCGGCGGCATGTTCAACCTCGGCATCCTGCACACCGGTTTGTCGGGCTTGGACGGTCACGATCCCTACGCTCCCTGTTCCCCGCAACAACTGGCCGACAAAGGCTACGACTACTGGGCACTCGGCCACATCCACTTGCGCGGCGAACATCAAATCAAAGGCACCGCACCGGTTGTCTTCAGCGGCAACATCCAAGGCCGACACATTCGCGAATCGGGACCGAAAGGTTGCATCTTGGTCGACGTCGACGCTCGCAACCAAACCCAACGTCGGTTCGTCCCACTCGACGTCGTTCGCTTCGAAACGTTCGATGCCAACGCGGGCGAATGGTCACACACCGATGAATTGATGGACGCCTACGAAGACTGGATGAACGACCAACTTCAACTGGCGGAGGACCGGTTGCTTGTCACCCGAGTCATCTTGTCGGGCGAATCACGCCTGCATCACCAATGGATGCGTGAACAATCCAACCTGGAAGCGTCGCTGCGAGCCACTTCCGTCACTCACGGCCACGGACAGGTTTGGCTGGAACGATTGAAGATCAAAACCTCGGCCGAAGCCGATCGTTCCAACACCGAACAACACGATGCGAATCAAGAAGGCCCGCTGCAAAGCATCCTGTCCGTCGTCGAAGAGCTCAAATCAAGTGGAGGCGACTCAGAATGGATGGCCAACGAACTTTCGCCTCTGCTGAAAAAGCTGCCAACCGAGTTCAGCGGCGACCAAGCCCCAATCCGCTTGGACAACACGGAAGAACGTCATGAATGGATCGAAGCAGCAACGACAGAACTGCTCGCCCGACTGCAAGGAGGCAAACGATGATCATCGAACGCTTGGACCTGATCGCCTTTGGTCACATCACCAACCGCAGCCTCGATCTTTCCGCCGGCCCAAACCGGTTCCACCTGATCGTCGGCCCCAACGAATCGGGTAAATCAACCAGCCTGCGCGCCATCTCGTCTTGGTTGTTTGGAATGGCCACTCGCGCCGACGATGCCTTCCTGCATCCGGCGGCAAAACTCCGCGTTGGCGGGCGTCTAACATCATTTTCCAGTGATGGAACCGGCACTCAAAAAGTTCTCGAGTGCATTCGGCGTCGTGGTCGCAAAAACACGCTGCGTGGAGCGGACGACCAAGCTGAAATCGCCGACTCCGAATTAGCACAGATGCTCGGCGGAATCGACGAAGCCACCTTTCGCTCGCGATTTGGTTTGTCGCACGAAGAATTGTTGCTTGGCGGCGAACAAATCCTACGAGGCGAAGGCGAACTCGGCGAAATCCTATTCTCGGCGGGAGCCGGCATCGGACGCCTTCGCGAAATCTATGAACAGCTCGACTCCGAAGCCAGCGAACGCTTCAAACGCACTGGCAAAACGCCCACGATCAACAACAGTCTGCAAGAACTCGACGAGATGCGTCGTCGGCTACGCGAAGCGCAAGTCCCACCGGCTGAATTCGCAGACTTGCAAAAGCAACTGGCCGAAAAGGAAACCCAAATCCAAAGTTGGCGAGAAGAATCCCAATCACTCGCCCAACAAATCGCTCAACTGAAATCGGCCGAACAAGCCTTGCCGTTGATCCCACGCTGGAAAACGGCGACGCAAGAATTGTCTAGCGTGCAAGACGCCCCCATGCTTTCGGATGACTTCCCAGATCGACGACGCGAATGGGAACAAGAACAAAAATCGACCATCCGTTTGCTGCAAACTCTGCAACAAAACCATGCCGCTCTTACCGAGCAACTGAAACAACTCGGACACGATGAATCCATCGGACTGTTCGAGAGCGAAATCGTCACGCTTTATCGAGAACTCCCAGGGCGAGAAAAAGCCGAGGGAGAAAAGGAAACCCTGCGACAATCACTGGCGGTCCTTGAACGAGAGATGCGTTCGCAACTCCATGACCTCGCTTTCGGTGAAGTCCCGCAGGAATTTGACCAACAGGTAACTGATCCCGATGCGTTGATGCAACAAGTCGACTCGCTGCAAATCAGTGAGTCACAACGAGCCAAGATTCAACGACTGGCGAGCGAATACGAAAAACTGGTCCAACAACGCGATGACGCCTCGGATCAGCTCGACCAAGCCAAACGGGAACTGACGTTGGCCGAGGAAGCGTTGGCCGAATCTAAAACACCAACGCAGTTCCAATTGCTCGACCGCACCCTCGATGAAATGGGTGCCCCCGAACGCTGGATCGAAGCGGCACGCCGAGAACAATCGCAAGTCGAAAAACTGGCTCGCGAATGCCAGACCATTCATCGTCGATTGAAACTGGATCCATCCAGCGATGACGACGCGATTCAGTCCGCTGTGGAACTTTCGCTGCCAACGCAGTCGCAATTGACGGATTTGACGCAGGACCTCGATCGGGCTGGCAAAGAAGTCATGTTGTGCCAGCAACGTGGCCAGGAACTTCAACAAACACTCGCTAACGCGGAAGAAAAAATCGCCTCGCTGAACGCGGACGCAGGCGACCTTCCCACGCCCGAAGATCTTCGCGACGCCCGCCAGCATCGCGATAAAATCATTGATGCAATGAAGCAAGACGCGGGCACAACCTCCGCCGACCAATGGGCCGCGCAGCTTGCCGCAGCCGAACTGGCGATCCATCGCGCCGATTCGATCGCGGACATTTTCCAGTCGCAACACCAGTCGATCTATCGACGACAAGCTGCTCAGAACAACCTGGACCAACTGCGTCGGCAATTGTCCGAGCACGACTCCGTGCTTGCCACCGCGCAAGCATCACTGGCCCAAGCCCAAGAAAACTGGCAATCCATCTGGCAAGCGGCTGGCGTCCCAGCAAGTGATCCCGACACCATGCGGAGCTGGATTTCCGATCACCAAAAATTGATTGAACACTTTGCCGAGTTGCAAACCGCAATCGCCGAACGTGATCAATCACACGCTCAACTGCGACAAGCCATTTCACGTCTGCAACAAGCGTTGGAGATGGTAGGCTCCGACAACTCATCAAAGGATTCACTAGAACAAACCAGCACCAATCTTTCGCGATTGCATGACGTGGCGTTGACCCAACGTGCAGAGCACGCTCAACAACTCAAACTTCGCGAACAGCGTGAAAACAAACGCAACGAATGCCGAACTGAGATTCCCGGCTTAGAATCCAAACTGCAACGTCGACAGAGTGCCCTGGATTCTTGGGACCAACAGTGGGACGAACTGACGGCATCGCTCAAACTGACAACCAAACCCGCTCCGCAAGACGCATTGTCGATGATGGACTCGATCACACAGTTGATCGGTCAAAAGAAGCAACGGGACGACATCTCGCTTCGCATCGCATCGATTAGCAAAGAAACCGATGCCTTTGTCCGACGAGCGATCCGGCTGCGTGATTCGTTGGACTCACCGGACGTTGTCGCAAACTCCTCGACCATTCCTTCAGGCGACACCGCCGGCTTGACCGAACTGGCTGAGACGATTAACTCGGCGCACGAGCGTTTGCAACGGGAACAACGTGCTCGCAGCGCTCGAGACGAAGTTCAACAGCAGCTCAGCCAACGCGAACGTGAACTCGCGGATGCCAACGAGCAGTTGGAGCGACTCGCAATCACGCAACAACAACTTTTCGATGAAGCTCATTGTTCTGCTCCGGAAGAACTGGGCGACGTGGAAGAACGCAGCCGTCGCCGCATCCTCGCGCAGTCCAAGGTTGAGGACCTGCAATCTCAACTCGATCATTGGGCAAGCGGCCAGGATCGCGAATCGTTCATCGAATCCTTGCAGGGTCAACAACCGGCGATGATCGCCGAAGAACTTAAGCAGCTGACTGACAAGAAAAGCGAACTGGACGAAAGACTCTCGGCGTCTCAAAAAGAGCTTTGGAGTCTGAATCAAAGACTGGACGCCATCAACGGAAGCAGTGAGGCGTCCAAACTCTCGCAGCAAATGCAATTCTCACTTGGAAAACTCCAGCGGGAATCGGAAGAGTACATCCGTCTGCGATTGGCGGCGGCGATCTTGCAACGGGCCATGGAACATTATCGCAATCAAAACCAAGAACCAGTGCTGCGCGAGGCAGAATCCTTTTTCGCGACACTGACCTGTGACGAATATCAATCGTTGCGAGTCGACTACGGAGAAGGCGACAAACCATCGCTCTTTGGCGTACGAGATGGAATCGACGTGCCGGCCAACCGCATGAGCACGGGAACTGCGGATGCCTTGTATCTGGCGTTGCGTTTGGCGTCGCTAAAACACCAGTTGGCCCACGCCAATGCAATCCCGCTGATCATCGACGATTGCTTGATCCAGCTCGACGATCGCCGCGCCGCAGCGGCACTGAAGGTGTTCTCGGAACTCTCCACCACCACCCAAGTCATCTTGTTCACGCACCACGATCACTTGGTCGACTTGGCGTCCGAAACGCTTCCCGATGACGGCTACCACGTTCACCGGCTAGGAGAAGCCAGCTCAACCGCATCCGGGTCATCCGCTAGACCGGCCACTTCAGATCCAAAACCAAAGAAGAGACCTGCGCGGAAAAAGGCGTCCCCCAAAGCATCGCCGAAAAAGCCAGACGAGAGTCTCTCGCCTCCCGACACGCTGTTTGACGTGTTCTCACCGTGATTGTTTCGAGGCTTCGCCTCCGAATTATCAACAACAACTCTTCTGAAGCCGTTCACGCAAATTCGCCTCGGGATGAGCCGACGTCCTTAGGACGGAGCGGAAAACAAGTGGCGTAGGCTTCCAGCCTTTTTATACCCCACATCTCGAAACACCAAAGATTAGTGTCCGATCAGAGTGGATTAGTGTTCCGCCAGAGCGACCAAGGGAACACTAATCTCCGCTGATCGAACACTAATGGTTTTTGGGCAAGGGATGCTTGGCTTCAAAACGTCTGTATTCCTAACGCAAGCGGCTCCCAAAAGATGTGGGGTACAAAAAGGCTTCCAGCCTGTGATTGCGCGGAACACAGCCCAGAAGCCTATGCCACACTTACCTTCCAACACTTGAACTTCGCTCGCTGTTTAGCTCGAAGTGGAAACGCTGCGAACGTTGCAGAACAACACAATGCCGCCCCGGACGTGGCCGTCGTCGATCATGCGGCGAGAAGTCTTCCCAACAATAGACGGAAGCCGCCTCAAATTTCGGTCTCAGACATCTGTATTAGTCTGCTGGCGATAGGCGGCTGGTGACTGGCCGACCATGGATGTGAATCTTCGATAGAAGGTCGACAGGTCAGCGAAACCGGATTCGAAGGCAACCGACGCGATCGGCAAATCGGTTTCTTGCAACAGTTTTTTGGCGTGTTCGATTCCGAGTTCTCGCACTCGCCGCAACCAAGTGGTGCCCGTTAATTCACGAAAAAGATGGGTGAAGGTGCGGCGAGACAAATTGAGTTGGTTTGCGGCGGCATCGATCGTGGTTGCTTCCAAGAATGATGTCTGCAACTCATCGATGTATTGCTGGACGACCTCCACATCAGACGTCTGGGCAACACCGTTCGGCTCGAGATCCGCCACATCGTTGCCTTCCTTTCGATTGCAATCGAAATCGGTCACGCCTCGAAGCAAACGCCAAGCATCAATCATCATGTCGACGCCACACGAGGCCGACGACAAGTCTTGCGTGTAAACCATCCGCCGCAACGTTGAAGCGACAAAATGCGTTTGCCGACTCCCGCCCGACAGCTTGCCCGAAGCAATCTTTTCGGCGGTGACGGGCTCCGCCTTCAGTACGTTCTCGCAGATGCAGCCGACATACAAACTGGACGGCGTTCCTTCGCCATCGCAAATTCGATTCCGCTGATGCGGTGCTATTACAAATACATCGCCCGCTGAGAACTCAATGCCATGCTCATCCAAATGAAACATCCCCGCGCCACTGAGGAAGTAAACGATTTTGACAAATGCGTGCTCACGCCATTGCATCGAAAAGTCGGGAGCATGATGACTCTCCAACACCAAAACACCCCATGGCGGCAACTGCTCTGACATCGCTGTGCGAACTTGCCGGGCGCGAGTTGGCGGGGACAACTTTGAGTGTGTTGATTTTCCGGACATCAATTGGATCCCCGGAACTATCACACGGATGGAGCAGCCAGCTTGGCCCGCAGTGATGGAATGATGGGACGAGGCACAAACTTCGCCAAGTGATCGTCGTTCTCACTGAGTGCAGCAATCTGTTTCAACAACGATGAACTGACGTGCGCGAACCGTTCGTCGGCCATCAAGAACACGGTTTCGATATCCGCATCCAACTGGCGATTGGCCATCATCATCGTGAACTCACCAGCGATGTCGGTAAGCGGGCGGATACCGCGCACCATGACGCCGGCCCCCAGTGAACGAACAAAATCGACCGCCAAACCATCGAAGGTTTGAACACGGACATTGGGCAGGTGATTTGAAATGGTTTGCACCAATTCAATGCGCTCTTCCGGGTTGAACAAAGACTTCTTGTCGGCATTGATGCCGATCCCGACCACCAACGTGTCGAATAGCTTTGAAGCACGCTCGATGATGTGCAAATGCCCAAGCGTGACAGGATCGAACGACCCGGTGTACACCGCAATGGAATGCGACAACCCGCCAGCGTCGGTGTGGGAGGAATTCAGAGTCAAAACAGATCAGCTCCGCGCTGGATTGGAAGAGGAAACAGCGGGGGACGAGGCGACCAAATCGGTCAATCGTTGCAAATCCGCGTCGTCATTATAGACATGAACGCTAGCCCGAATGCCGCCACCGCGACAACTGATCACCACGCCCGCATCGAGTGCCCGAGTGCGGAAATCATCGGGCGATTCCCCCGGCACTTCGAAGGTTGTGATCGCACTGGCGTGAGGCGTCTCATCCCACGGCCCAAACAGCAACTTCGCACCAGCCTGCGTCAGCATCGAGCGAAGACGCTGAGCACGTTCCAAAACGCGATTTCCGATCGCATCGGCGCCGAATCGCTGCGACACCGCCGTAAACATTTGCAAACTGGCCGCAAACGCGATCATCCCCGATTGGTTCAGCGAACCGCCCTCGAAACGAGATGCGTCCTCACGCAACTCAAATTTGGATCCTGAGAACAGGTGAGCGTTTTCAACACTCTTCCATCCCACGGTCGGACACCGAAGCGAATTCAGATGACGTTGACGAATCACCGCCACCCCAGCTCCTTCGGGTCCCAGCAACCACTTGTGCCCATCCGCGGCAACGAAGTCGACATCGCAACTCCGCATGTCGAGCGGGTACATGCCCAAACCCTGGATCGCATCGAGGAACACGAGCACACCACGTGAATGTGCTTCTTTCACCAAGTGACCCAGATCCACCCGAAAGCCGCTGGCGTAACCAACCCAACTGACCGAGATCAATCGCGTGCGATCATCGACTTGAGCCATCAAGTCAGCGACTTCGACGCGTCCATCGCGACGCGGAACGATTCGAATCTCGACGCCGCGAGATTGCTGGTTCAGCCACGGATACAGGTTGCTAGGAAACTCGCCCTCCGGAACAACCATGTTGTCACCGGGTTTCCAATCCAATCCTTCGGCAACCAAATTGATCCCCGTGGTGGTGTTGGGAACCAAAGTGACTTCTTCCTTCTCGCAATGAATCAAATCCGACGTCAAGTCTCGCAATTGATTGACGGCGTTGGACCAATCCATCCAGTGGACGTCCCCGTGCGACGCCGCAACGTCAGCGAACGAACGAAGGGCTTCCGCAGCGGGCTGACTGATCGGAGCCACGGCCGCATGATCAAAGTAGGCCCAATGCTTGGTCACCGGCATTCGGTCTCGCCACCACGACCAAGGATCGTCACCCAGATCTGATCCGATCGACGTATTTGTGCCTCGCGACGAAGGCTTGGAAACCATCACGGCTTGATTCCGGTCATCAGTCCCAAACCAACACGACTGGCGGCGATGAAGGTGAACTGGATCGACTCCAGTCCGGCGTCTTTCATTCGCTCCTGAGCCTCTTTCAGCTCGGGTACCGCACCACCTTCGGTTTCGATCCCAATCCGCAACGCTTCGATCGACTCAGCCAGACTTGGGCGGTTCGGTCCTTCGAATGAATCAATCACGATCACTCGACCGCCCGGCTTCACCGCGGATGTCGCTCGTTGCAACATCAAACGAATTTGATCAGGCGAGTAGCTGTTGAGTCGTTGAGCGATCAAAACATGATCGAACTGCCCCTCAGGAAGTTCGGCTGTGAGCGCGTCGCCTTCGATAGATTCAAAGCGATCGCCCAATTCAATCGAATTGGCCGTTGCCATGGCGGCTTCCAAAGCGCCGGGGTGATCGACCAACGTGACACGAAGTTGCGGGTCGCGATGAGCCGCCGCACAGCTCCAAACCGCCGAACCACATCCCAGGTCGAGCAAGGTTTGGGGTTCTGATTCTTCAGAACTTAAGACCGTGCCTTCCCCTTCCTCGCTGCCGTCTTCTGCCGGTGTTGGACCAAAGTCCAAGATCTCAGCAGCCTGCATCGCCGCGGGAGTGTGCACCCACTGAGTCGCAGCAATCGAATCAAATCGGCTTTGCGGCACGTCGGTATCGACCGACGATTGCGATTCTGATTTCAACGCTGCCGAAGCGTTCTTCCAAACCGCATCACCCAGGTCCGCGTCGTATTGGCACAACAATCGAGCCACCGAAGAGATCGCGTAGTCCTCTGCGTACTTCTCGATGATGCCCACTGATGTCAGCGGTCGCAGCAACAGCAACAATCGCGACTCGGGCAAACCGGTTCGTTCGGCTAACACTTCAAGTGTTTTTTGGCCTTCTAATAACGCGTCGAACAAACCGAGCTCACGGCCGGTTCGCAACACATGCGAAGTCGCGTTGATGGTCATCAATTCCTGGTAGTGATCCAGGGTACGGTCTTGGGCAGACATACAATCAGAGAAGAAGAGTCAAACGGGCAGATGGAGTGGGCAAGGGGTCAGCACGAGGCCTGCATCACCGCCCCAATACCAACGAGGTTCAGTGGTTCACCACTCTTCGCCGCGAAGACGAGCGATTTCCATCGAGTCCTTGTCGCCTCGGCCGGACAAGCAAATCACCAAGTGTTCTTGGTCCGACATCTTGCCCGCGATCTCGATGGCTTTGGCCACCGCATGTGAGGTTTCAAGTGCCGCGAGAATACCTTCGCTGGATGCCAATCGTTCAAACGCGGTCAACGCCTCGTCGTCACGACAATCGATGTAGTCAACGCGTTTGGTGTCTTTCCAATAACTGTGTTCTGGACCAACACCGGGATAGTCCAACCCTGCGCTCATCGAATGGACGTCGCACGTTTGCCCATCCTCGTCTTGCATCACATAGCTGTAACTGCCGTGCAAGACACCGGGGTTTCCATAAGACAATGGCGACGCGTGATCGCCGGGCGTTGCTGATCGACCGCCGGCTTCGACACCGACCATTCGAACACCTTCGTCTTCCACAAACGGATAGAACATGCCGGCCGCGTTGCTGCCACCGCCGACGCATGCGACGACGCAATCAGGCAAACGCCCAAATGTGTCTCGGCACTGCTCGCGGGTTTCGCGACCGATCACCGATTGGAAATCGCGAACCATCATCGGGAATGGGTGCGGACCGATCACGCTGCCGATGATGTAGTGGGTGTCCTCAACCGAAGACATCCAGTCTCGCATCGCTTCGTTGACGGCATCACGCAGCGTCCGCGAACCGGACTCGACGGCCGAGATATTGGCACCGAGCAACTTCATGCTGAACACATTGGGTTTCTGCCGCCGGATGTCTTCCGCACCCATGTAAACGGTGCAGGGCAGACCAAAGTGCGCACAAGCGGTCGCCGACGCCACGCCGTGTTGTCCGGCACCCGTTTCGGCGATCACTCGGGTTTTCCCCATTCGCAACGTCAGCAACGCTTGCCCGATCGTGTTGTTGATTTTGTGAGCACCGGTGTGGTTGAGGTCTTCGCGTTTCAACCAAATTTGGGCTCCACCAACCGCCGACGACAACCGTTTGGCGTGATACAGCGGGCTGGGGCGACCGACGAAGGTCTTCAGCAATCCATCCAATTCACGCTGGAATTCCGGGTCCCGCTTGGCCTTCTCGTACTCTTCGGAAAGCTCATCGAGTGCCCGCGTGAGTGTCTCGGGAACGAAACGGCCACCAAAATCGCCAAATCGCCCGCGGGGATCGGGAACTTGGGCGGAGGCGTGTTGCTGCGACGGGGCGGTACTCATGAGGTAGTTTCAGCGGGAAAAACGAAATGGGTTCGAAGACTTCCGTAACCGAATTGTCACTGGAGAACAAAACTTGGTCAACGTGAAGCGAGACGCGTACGGAGCGATGTTTTGCACTTCTGGGGCCAAGGTTTGCTTCCAAACCGTGTTCGGCGTCGACTTCAGCGGTGCAGCCTTGGCGGGAAAGAACGCCTGGATCGCAGAAATTCAGGTTTCGTCCAGCGACTCCACTTCGCCGCCGCTGGAACTGGTGGATCTTCAACCACTCGGGCGGGTCGCCGGGCAGGACCAACGTGAGTGCGTCTACCAGTGGCTGACAAATCGGATCGTGGCCAGCGAGGACGCTCTGTGGGGAATGGATTTCCCATTTGGATTGCCCGTCGAACTGGAACTGGGAAGCTGGGACGATCAGCTGAACCATGTCGCGATGCACTCAGGCGACGCGAAAAGCTATGGCCGGTCGCTGGTCGAGCTGGCTCGCCAGAGATGCGGTGCGATTCACATTCGTCGTGAAACCGATCGCGAAACGCAAACGCCATTTGACTGCTATCACTACCGAATCATCTACCAAACGTTTCACGGCATGCGAGACGTCTTGCTGCCAATCAAAGACTCACCCACGTCCGCCGTCATGCCATTCCAGGTGAACAAGCTCGCCCGTTCGATGACTGGCAAAGCTCCCACAGCCATCCGCAGCATCGTGGTCGAGGCTTGCCCTTCGTCGACCTTGAAACGAATGCAGCTGCCTCACCAGCGATACAAACAAACCGGGAACAAGCCAATCGACGCGGTCCATCTTCGAAACCGCCAACTGATTCTCCGAGGGCTTCGAGAGATCATTCAAATATCAGCTCATCGGCGGCGGGTGATCTTGAGCAATCCTGGTGGAGACGCTTTGGACGCCGTCCTGGCGGGAGTGGGTGCATGGTTTGGCTGGAATCGCGTGGACCATGGCCACATCGCCAGCCACGGCCGCTACCCACGCGAAGGCTTTGTTTACTGTTGAGCCGATTGGGTCAAGTTTGACGACCGCGTGTGCCGATTCAACGAATACACGTGTGCGCGCACGATCGCTCGGCTTCACACTTTCGCGAGACGACCATGGGGCTGTTCGGCACCATTCAACAATCGAAGGGCGCGCTCGACGCGGCTCAGATTGGACTGCAAGTCGTTGGCAACAACATCGCCAACGCCAACACCGAAGGCTATATCCGCCAGCGTCTCGAGCAGACGCCCGCAGTGGCGTATCGCCAGGGCAACTTGATCCAAGGTCATGGTGTTCGCGCCACCGGTGTCGTGCAGGTCATCGACCAGCAGTTGGCCGAGCGGATGTTCAACGCCAAGACCGCGGCGGCCGGTGCGGACTCGCTCAGTTCGGCCTACGGTCAGCTTGAAACGCTGATCACCGACCTAGATGGCGGCGGGTTGAACGAGCAATTCAGCCTCTTCAACAACGCACTGCACGATCTGTCGACCCAACCCAATGACGCGGCCACCCGTGAATTTGTGATCATCCAAGGCGAAGCTCTCGCCACCAGTATGAAACAAATCCGGACCAGAGCCGGCGAACTGCAAGACGGCTGGAACGCGGAAGTGGACGAAGCCGCCACACAGATCAACCGACTGACAGAACGAATCGCACAGCTCAACGTCGAGATCGCTACCATCGAAGGCGGTGGGACACTCGGAAGCGATGCAACCGGTCTTCGCGACCAACGCTATCGCGACCTCGAAGAACTGGCCAGTTACGTCAACATCAACTTCCAAGAACAGGCATCGGGGAACGTCAGCGTTTTCGTCGGCGGGGACTACCTGATCGCCGATGGCAATCGGCGCGAGGTCTACTCGGCTTACGACGAGGACGCGGGTGGATTGGAAGTTCGAATTGTGGATACCGATGCACCACTCAAAGCGAAAGGCGGGAAACTCGGAGCCGCCATCGAAGCTCGAGGCGGCGTCTTTGGCGATTACGTCGAGAACCTGGATCAGATGGCGGCCGCATTGATCCGTGGAGTCAACAGCGTTCACTCACAAGGCCAAGGCCGCACGGGATTTTCATCCTTGGTATCGAGCAACACCAGCGAACCGGGTGTTCCCCTGAACGCCGCAGAACTGCCATTTGAACCGAACAACGGCAGCTTCGATTTCAACATCGTCGACACCAGCGGCGAATTGATCAGCACCACACGGATCAACGTTCGAAACCTGGGAACAATCGATGACTCGACCATCTCATCGATCGTTGCAGACATCAATGCGGTCGAAGGCGTGACCGCGTCGATCTCGGGCGACGGGCGAGTTCGAATCGATAGTGATTCGGCGACATCCAAGTTCACCTTTGGTGAAGACACTAGTGGCTTCCTCGCCGCGGCTGGGTTGAACACGTTCTTCACCGGTTCATCGGCGGTCGACATCGCCGTGAACTCCGTCGTGAAAGACGACATCGACTTGCTGGCAATTTCCAATGGCGGCATCAACGCCGACACCAACACGCTGTACAACCTGTTGGATATCGTTGATGAACCACTCGACGAACTCGGCAACCGCTCCATTCGTGGGATGCACGAACAGGCCATTTCGACGTTGGGACGCGAAATCAGTGTGCAAAAAAGTGCGACCGATGGGCTGAACGATTTGTATGCATCGCTACAAAGCCAACACCTTGCGATCACCGGTGTGAACATCGACGAAGAGTCGATTAAGATGATCTCTTACCAACGCGCGTTCCAAGCTTCCTCGCGTGTGATTTCAACCGCAGCGGAAATGCTGGACATCTTGTTGGCAATTTGATTTGAGTGGCTATCTGCAAGAACTGACGCTTCGTTTGTCCGTCGGTGCAAGCCGCTTGACTCCTGAATTCCGTTCTCGCCACGCCAACTGGCTGAAGAACTGTCAACGCGACGATGGTGGATTCGCCGGTCGCGAAGGCGAAAGCGATCCCTACTACACCAGCTTCGCATTGCGAACACTGTGGGTGCTCGGAGAACTGGACGTCGAAACAGCCGAATCCGCGGGCCGCTTCCTGCGACAACGGATGCAGAAACGTGACTCCATTGTCGACCTGATGTCGCTGATCTTTGCCGCCGCCATCCTCGAAATGGCATCGGGCGTCGTTGTGATCTCCGATGAAGACCACCAATGGCGGGACAACGTCGCCGCGCTGCTGGCCAAGCTTCGCACCGAAGATGGCGGGTTCGCGAAAACACCCGAAGGCCGGGCGGGAAGCACCTATCAAACGTTCTTGTCAGTCCTGTGCCATGAACTGATGGAAGTTCCCGTTCCGGATGTGGAAGGCGTGTTGCGATTCTTAGTCAGCCAGAACCAGCCGGACGGCGGCTACCGAGAGATTCGTGTTGCGAAACGAGCAGGCGTGAACCCGACGGCCGCGGCAATTGGATCGCTGAAGACACTCGGGCATCTGGATGCAACCGAACAAACCGACACGATCGAATTCCTGCTTGAGATGCAGGGCGACGAAGGCGGGCTGGCCGCGAACACTCGAATCCCGTTTGCGGACCTGCTGAGTTCCTGCACTGGATTGATCACGCTGGTCGACCTGGGCGCCGCTTCGCGTTTGGATGCGCCGCGACTGCAAAGCTATGCCGAGTCGATGCAGCGCGACGGCGGCTTCGTCGGCTTCGCCCTCGACCAAACTCCGGACGTCGAATACACGTTCTATGGCGTTGCCACGATGTCGTTGTTGCAGACGTTGGATTTATAGAGGAGCCCGAATTCCGGCGAATCCGGCTACGGATGTGTTTGTCGACGCATCCGAATTCTGGCGAATCCGGCTACGGGTGGATCACAAAAAAACGCCTTGCTCATGAAAGCCATGAGCAAGGCGTTTTGTATCTCTGATTCTCGGTTCAACGATCAGTTGACGGAGATACGTTTGAAGGCCACCACTTCAGCTTCGGGGTGGAATTCTTTGATCGCGGCTTCCACGGTCTTGGTGTCATCCAAGGCGTAGAACTGGCTCAACAAGCAACGCTCTTGATCGAGCAAAGTGTTGTCAGCGATGAAACGCTCGAGCTTCCCAGGAACGATTTTGTCCCAGATCTTCTCGGGCTTGCCTTCGGCTTTCAATTCTTCCTTGATCGCTTCTTCAGTCGCAGCCAAAACTTCGGGAGTCAATTGGCGACGGCTAGCGAACTGAGGAACGTTCTTCATCGGCTTGCCGAGATTCTCCTTCTCGTTCAACTCATTCTCAGCGTTGATCTGAGCCTGAAGTGCTTCGGTTTCCTTCTGCACGAACTCTTCGTCGAATTCGTTGGGGTGAAGGATCGAAGGTTTCATAGCAGCGATGTGCATCGACACGCCGCGGAAGAACTGATCCGCGTCGTCTTTTGCTCCATCTTTGTACGAAACCAAAACGCCGATCTTCGCACCCGCGTGGATGTACGAAGCCAGGTTTTCGCCTTCAACGACTTCCAGGTTCGTCACTTCGATCTTTTCGCCGACCTTGCCGGTTTCGTTGACCAAACGTTCCTTGACAGTCGTCCCGTCAATTTCGAGTGCGTTGACGTCGTCGATGGTTTTGCAGTCAGCATCGAAAGCCATCTTGGCGATGGTATTCGTCAACTCGATGAACGCTTCGTTCTTAGCAACGAAATCGGTTTCGCAACCAAGCGACAGAAGCAGACCTTTGTTGCCTTCGACCACAGCAGCCACGACGCCTTCGGAAGCTTCGCGGTCCGCACGTTTCGCGGCGACCTTTTGGCCTTTCTTGCGGAGGTAGTCCATTGCGCCGTCCAAGTCGCCACCGGATTCTTCCAGTGCCTTCTTGCAGTCCATCATCCCAGCGCCGGTGGACTTGCGAAGTTCGCTCACCGCCTTAGCGGAAATCGTCGTCATGTTTCTGTTTCCTAATCGTTGATTGAATTCAGTGAATGTTGGGGTCGAGATCAGCCTTCGCTTGACGCGGCGGCAGCTTCTTCAGCAGGTTGTTCTGCTGGCGCGGCGGCTTCAGGAGCAGCTTGTGCGTTTGGTGCCGCTTCGGTTTGGGTTTGTCCCTTGCCAGCGATCACGGCGTCGGCCAATTCACGCATGATCATTTCAACGCTGCGGATCCCGTCATCGTTGCCTGGAATCGGCAAATCGATTTGGCTTGGGTCGCTGTCGGTATCGATCAGAGCAACGGTTGTGATGCCCAATCGTTTTGCTTCGCGAACCGCGTTGCGTTCTTTGCCTGGGTCGACGATGAACATGACTTCTGGCAAACGGTTCATCGTTCGCAGACCGTTCAGGTTGCGATACATCTTGCGATATTCGCGGTTCAACGACGATTGCATTTTCTTGCTGTAGTCGTTGATGCCATCGCCTGCACGCAGTGCTTCCAGCTCTTCCAAACGGCCCAGTCGGCTACGAATGGTGCGGAAGTTGGTCAGCGTGCCACCGAGCCAACGCTCGCTGACGAAAGGCATGCCGCAACGCAGCGACTGCTCTTCGACGGCTTCACCAGCCTGACGCTTGGTGCCGACGAACAGGATCAAGCTGCCGCCAGCGGCAACTTGCGACAAATACTTCTTCGCTCGAAGCAGACCGCGAAGCGTTTCGCGAATGTCGAGGATGTGGATTTGGTTTTTCTTGCCGAAGATGTAAGGAGCCATCTTCGGATTCCAGAGACTGGTGCGGTGACCAAAGTGGACACCAGCTTCAATCATCTCTTTGACAATTTCATTCGCCATCAGAATCTTTGCCGCGCATATTCGCGGCATCTCCGGGATTTGGTCCATTGCGGGTTCGGAGAACTGGCTTTCCAACAAGCAGGAAAACAGCAGCCCCAGAGCGGTGAAAACGACGCAAAACGCGTGAATTCGGTGCCCTTCGCCCCAAAATGCAGTGAACTGGGTAAAGGATACGCCCTGCCAAAACGCAGGCGGGGCGGGAAAGGAAGGCAAAAAGTACGGCTCAGAGCGAAAATTTGCAACCCCGACGGGCTTCTTCCGATCGTGTCTTCCCAAGGAATTCACGGGTTTCCGCGAATTTCGCGGAGGCGGAATCAGCCCAGGACCACGCTCATCGGACCTTCTGCCCTCGGACATGCCCCAAAGGGCAGCATCAAGTCGATCAAAGAACAGCCACCGCGGCGGCAAATCCCCAGACGCTCAACTCACCACTCATCGGCCAAAGCCGAACCAAAATCGACTCCGATTCGGCGAATTCACTTGTTACGGATCCGCAGGCAAAACGAAACCAACCGCGAGCAAGAATCGGCCCGGCTTCACTCCGGTGAATGGTTGGCCCCTCGAAGCAAGCCGGCTGCAATCAGTGGAGTCACCACCAGACCACACAAACCCGCGTAGACGGCCTTCACGGCAATCAACGTGAACGGGCTCACTGAATCGTCATGGAAGCCAAGCAACCCAAGGAATGTGGGGATCGTCAAAAAGGGAAATGTCACCACGGAAAACGACAAACAACCGCCAAACGATGCGTCTCGCAAAATCCGGCCCACCCAACTCACCAATCGCGACACGATCCCAGAGTTTGATTCCACTTCGAGGATCGGCTGCACCATCCCCGAGTGAAGATGCCGGATAAGAATTCGAGAGCTGATCATCGCCGTGATCAACGGCAACAGAAAGCCGGTGCCAACAACTTCCATCGCAACGCTTTGCGGGAATCCCCACACCGGAATCGATTCTTGATCCAGAAACAGCAACCATCCCAGCAAAACATTGATTGCAACGTTGATCGCCAACGGAATCAGCACATAGCCGATCAACACGTAGCGAACCGTCGCCGCTGGCGACTGACTCATCGCCCACCTTCGTTGCTGACCGGCGCGTCCACTCGGACGGGCACTTCATCACGGGACGCCTCCGATCGCAGGCCACACTTCTCGGCCACATGGTTTTGCAACGCATGCACGAGTTCTTCCCGAGTGCTGACGCAGCCCTTGAACGGACTGTGCTCCATTCCGGTCTGAATTCCAGGATAAAGCGACGCATCCTCAGCCAAGATTTTCTTGACCGCCGATGTTTTGACGCGACCCCAGAATCGAGTTAGCCATTTTGACCATATCGTTTCGTGTTCACGCCGAAGCACGAAGACTGAAACGGTCACCCGACAAGTTGTCGGGGATGTCGGCATCAACACCATCACCTGAAGCATCACGTCGGTCCGCATCAAAAACAGATGGGGAAAGAGATGGTGCATACGGTATTGCGGAGAACATCCAGGCTGAATCTGTGTTGTCACCCAATTAGAAAACCGCGTCGACCATGGCGAGGACTTGATGGTTGCCCGCATGATCGTGCCACCATCGTGAATCTCGTGTTCAATCGCATCTTCCGGTTCGAAACGAAAGCTATCCGTGTGCACGGATTCCAGGTGATACGACTCGACGGTGTTTTCCGCCACCACTTTCCAGTTCGCTGGAAAATCGTAGTGCCAAGTTTCAGCATGAGCCCAGCGATCACTTGAGAACTCGTCCGTCACCGAAGCAAACGGAGCGAACTGTTCCGTCAGTGGAGGACAACTCGGATCGAGCGATACGAATATCAAGGGTCCGTGGACGGCGAGCGCAAACTTTTTCAGACACTCCGGTCCGCCGCTCATCGGCCGGAAATTCTTTGCATCCGGAATGCGACCGCTCGAACCGTCCACATTGAATCCCCATCCGTGATATTGGCACTTCAAAGTGGGGCTGTTTCCACTGCATTCACTCGACAACGTGCTGTGCCGGTGAGGACACACATTGAGAAAGCAGTGATAAGCACCCTGATGATTCCGCACCAAAATGGGAACGCCAAACAGCTCACGAGTGAAGAAGTCCCCATCGCCGGGAGCATCATGCAACGATCCCACCCAATGCCACTGAGGCCGGAACATCGCTTCCATCTCGACTTCATATTGCGATTGGCTGCTGTAGTGCTCCGGCAACAGAAGATGCGGCAACTTAGTTTTGTTGACGAACATGAGTGATGTGGGACGAGGAACACACAGACAATTTCACACCCAAACATAGCCGCCGAAGCTCGATGATGTTGTTTGTCGAGGCAATGGCTGGATGAGATCATGAAACCAACAAAAAACCCTTCGCCGAAGAACAGCGAAGGGTTTGATGTCTGGAACACAGAGGGCTGAAACGAACGTTCGGCCCGACTGGATCAATACATGTCGTGGTCGCCACCGTGACCGGCTTTGCCACTCTTTTCTGGCTTCTCTGCAACCAACGCGTCGCTGGTAAGCAACAAGGTTGCGACGCTGGCGGCGTTGCCCAGTGCGGTGCGAGTCACCTTGGTTGGGTCGATCACGCCCGACTTGACCAAGTCTTCGTAAACGTCGGTCAATGCGTTGTAGCCTTCGTTGCCCTTCATCGCCAAAACTTTTTCGCAGACGATGCCACCGTCTTGGCCAGCGTTTTCGCTGATCATGGTCAACGGAGCACGGCAAGCACGCAGAACGATGTTGTAACCAACCAGTTGGTCATCGGTCAGAGTGTCGGCAGCTTTGACTTTGCCACTGGCACGCAGCAAAGCAACGCCACCGCCGGGCAGAATGCCTTCTTCGACGGCTGCACGAGTCGCGTGCAACGCATCTTCGACGCGAGCCTTCTTCTCTTTCATTTCGCTTTCGGTTGCCGCACCGACGTTCACCTTGGCAACACCGCCAGCCAACTTGGCCAAACGCTCTTCCAATTTCTCGCGATCGTAATCGCTGGTGCTGAGTTCGATTTCGCGACGGATTTGGTCGATGCGAGCCTTGATGTCAGCGCTCTTGCCGCCACCTTCGATGACTGTCGTGTTGTCTTTGTCGACGATGATCTTCTTGGCACGACCGAGTTGTGGCAGGTCGACGCTTTCCAGCTTGACGCCAAGAGCTTCGAAGATCGCTTGACCACCGGTCAAAATCGCGATGTCTTCCATCATGGCTTTGCGACGATCGCCGTAACCAGGTGCCTTCACAGCACACACGGTGAACGTGCCACGCAGACGGTTGATGACGAGCGTTGCGAGTGCTTCACCGTCGACGTCTTCGGCGATGATCAACAAAGGCTTGCCTTGCTGAACGACTTTTTCGAGCAACGGCACCATGTCTTTGATGTTGCTGATCTTCTTTTCGAAGACCAAGACGTAAGCGTCTTCGAGAACGACTTCCATGCTGGTCGAGTCGGTCACGAAGTAAGGCGACAAGTAGCCGCGGTCGAACTGCATGCCTTCGACCCATTCTTGTTCGGTCTGCAGGCTTTTGCCTTCGTCGACGGTGATGACGCCGTCTTTTCCGACCTTGCTCATCGCGTCGGCGAGCAACGTTCCGATTTCACGGTCGTTGTTGCTGGCGATGGTCGCGACGTTGGCCATGGCTTCTTGGTCTTTGACCTTGACCGCCATGCTGTGAAGTTGCTCGGTGATGTCCGAGACAGCGGTTTCGATGCCGCTCTTCATTTGAATTGGGTTGACGCCAGCGACAACGGCTTTAAGGCCTTCGTTGAAGATCGCTTCGGCCATCACGGTTGCGGTCGTCGTTCCGTCACCAGCAACGTCGCTGGTCTTGCTGGCGACTTCGCGAACCATCGACGCACCCATGTTTTCATAGGGGTCTTCCAGTTCGATTTCCTTAGCAACGGTCACGCCGTCTTTGGTCACGGTGGGGCTGCCGAAGCTCTTTTGCAAAATCACGTTGCGACCCTTGGGGCCCAAAGTGACTTTCACGGTGCGAGCGAGTTTGGACACGCCGCGGCGAATGGCTTCGCGTGCTTCTTGGTCAAACGCAATGATTTTTGGCATGGTGGTCTATTATTTTAGAGGTGTGCAGAGATGGGTTTCAGAACGACGTGATGGAAACCATCGGCGTGGATCACTCGATCACGGCCAGAACGTCGTCTTCTCGCATGAGCAGGTATTCGGTGTCATCAACTTCCACAGTTTCGCCGGCATAGCTGCTGAACAACACGCGGTCGCCAGCGGCAAGTTGGAAGTCAGCTCGACTGCCGTCGTCCAGCAATTTGCCGGTGCCCAAGGCCACAACGGTTCCGCGAGCGGGTTTTTCCTTGGCCGAATCGGGAAGCACGATGCCGCCGGCAGTCGTGGTTTCGCTTTCCTCACGCTGAACAACGATGCGTTCGCCGAGGGGTTGCAAACGAATTTTGGTTGCACTCTTGGTGGCTGCAGCCATGTCCGTGACACCTTTCGTGGTATTGAGTCGAGATGTGGGGGAAATGTGTGGTGGGGCTGACCTGTATTGGCTGACTGATCAGACCGATCTCGCAAACGGTCCAACGTCACGGCCAACCAAAATGGCAGCTTTGTTCGTTGAAGCCGCCCAATAAGCAATCGCTGTGCCGCGCAATCCAAAACGCGACGCAAGACATTGACTCAAAGGGACTTACGCCAAAAAAGACCATCGCGTCGTCATCGCAGAAGCTCACCCGTGACAGCCCGCCACCGTGGCACAGTCGACGGAACTGCCAATTGCAGGACGCTCCCAACCCGTCCGCGAGGAGGTCGTGCGGTTTTCAAGTGCCGTGCTCGCAAGGTTGAAATCACCCTCCTGAACGCAGGAGGTTGTGCAGTTCCTAATTACTTTGCCAGTAACTCCTTGAGAACCCCGCCCGCACAGCGGGAGGGGTCGGAAAGCGAGCGTTCAGGGAGATTTCCGGGGGAGGGCAATACGCGACGCTTTCCATGCTCGGCCCCCTCCCTCACGTACACCTAAACGGCACCGCATGACCTCCCCCGAAACTTCGTTTCAGGAGAGGTGC